>NZ_CP113519.1:4219393-4822163 GCF_026723825.1 Pseudomonas sp. GOM7
GCCAACCGCGCTGGCGAGCCCAGCGCGCTGCTGCCCCTGACCGAACTCTACCTGTTCTACCCACAGGACTTTCCCACCATGAACGTTGCCCAGCGTATCCATGACTGGCGCCAGCAGGGCCTGCCGCAGGCCGAACTGGCGCAGATTCTCCTGTACCGCAGCGAAGGTTCCTACGATCAGCACCTCGGCGAGATCGAACGCATCTGCCAGGCGCGCCTGACTCAGGAAGAAGCCTGCTATGCCGAACTGGCCACGGTCTATCAGAAGCAGGATCGCGCCGATGCCCGCGATGCCCTGACCGAGCGGCTGCTGGCCGGCTACCGCGCCGGTCGCGTCTCGCCCAACCAGGTCGAGGCCGTGGCCGGGGTGCTGAGCGACCCCGAACTGGGCCAGCCGCAACCACAACGCGCGCAGGAGCTGCTGGAAGCCATCGCCCCGGATTACCCCGCCGCCTGGGTCAGCCTGGCCCGCCTGCTCTACGACTACCCGCAGCAGGGCGATACCGAAACCCTGCTCGGCTACCTGGACAAGGGCCGCGAAGCCGCCCTGCCGCGCGCCGAACTGCTGCTCGGACGCCTGTACTACGAGGGCAAGCTGCTGCCCAAGCAGCCGCACAAGGCCGAGGAACACCTGCGCAAGGCCGCCCCCAGCGAGCCCAGCGCCAACTACTACCTGGGGCAGATCTACCTGCGCGGCTACCTCGGTGAGGTCTATGCGCAGAAGGCCCTCGACCACCTGCTCAGCGCCGCCCGCGCCGGCCAGCTCAGCGCCGACTTCGCCCTGGCGCAGATGTACAGCCAGAAACGCGGCATCAAGCCGGATCCGGTCAATGCCTACGTCTTCAGCCAACTGGCCCTGCCCCGCCAGACGCCGCAGACCCAGGAGCTGGCCGACGCCATCGCCGCCAGCCTGACCCCAGCCCAACTGGCCGAAGGCCAGCGCCTGCTGCGCGAAGAGCGCGAGGTGCGCGGCAACGTCCTGCAGCAGCAGGCCGCCCTGCAGGTCAGCCAGCCATGAACAAGGATTTCTGCATGCAGTTAAACAGGATCGTCAGCCAACTGGGCCTGAGTGCCAGCCTGCTGGTCGCCAGTGCCGCCAGCACCGCCTGGGCGGCGGAGGTACCGAGGAATTTCGGCCTGGACGTGAAGATCACCGCACAATCGGAAGACGACCGTGACCTCGGCACCCGCGAGGGTGGCGACGTCAGCGGTCTCGGCCTCGACCTGCGCCCCTGGGTCTATGGCGAACGTGGCGACTGGAGCGCCTTCGCCATGGGTCAGGCGGTCACCGCCACCGACACCATCGAAACCGACCCGTTGCAGGACGACGGCGAAGACAGCACACAGCGCGGCGACGCGCGCCAGCCGGACAAGAGCTACCTGGCCATGCGCGAGTTCTGGGTCGACTACGCCGGCCTCACCGCCTATCCCGGCGAACACCTGCGCGTGGGCCGCCAGCGCCTGCGCAGCGATGACGGGGCCTGGATGGACACCAATATCGAAGCTGTGCAATGGCAATTCGATACCACCCTGTTGCGCGCCAAGGCCGGCGTCGCCGAGCGTTTCTCCGAATACCGCACCGACCTCGATGACCTGGCGCCCGAGGACGAGGATCGCCGCCACTACTTCGCCAGCCTCGACTACCAGTGGACGCCCGGCCACCGCATCGGCGCCAACCTCCATCACAGCCGCGACGACGGCCATCTGGCGCGGCCCGGCGAGCGTCTCGACGAACTGAGCAAGCGCTACACCGGCGACCTGACCTGGTACGGCTTGCATGCCGATGGCGGTTTCTTCGAGCGCAACTCGCGCAACCGTCTCAACTACTGGGCGCAGTTCACCTGGCTCAAGGGCGACACCGATCAGTTGCAACAGCAGGTGGTCGGCAACGAACGCCAGGCCACCGGCTCGCGCAGCCAGGACGTGGATGCCTGGGCCGTGGATCTGGGCCTGCGCTACGACCTCGACGACAACTGGAAGGTCGGCGCCGCCTACTCCCGCGGCAGCGGCGGTGGCGACGAGGACAAGTCGCGGCAGTTCATGCAGACCGGCCTGCACAGCAACCGCGCCAATTTCACCGGCGTCGAATCGCGCCTGCACCGTTATGGCGAGGCCTTCCGTGGCGAGCTGTCCAACCTGCAGGTGGCCAGCGCCTTCAGCTCCTGGGAGCTGAACGAGGACTACGACGCCAGCCTGGTCTACCACCGCTTCTGGCGCGTCGACGGCGATCAGGACGTCGGCGACAGCGGCATCACCGCGCCCCTGGTGGCCGGCGAGAAAGACCTCGGCCAGGAGGTCGACCTGGTGCTGACCCGCTACTTCAAGCAGGGCCTGTTGCCGGCGGCCGTGGCCGAACAACTGGACGAGCGCTCGGCCCTGGTACGCCTGCGTGCCGGCGTGTTCCGCCCGGGCGATGCCTACGGCAGCGGCACCGACTCGGTGATGCACCGCGCCTTCGTCGATTTCATCTGGCGCTTCTGAGGGATCGGATCATGCAACCCAATGGCTTAGCCCTACCCCTGCTGCTCAGCGCACTGTGCCTCACGGCGCCGCTGGCCCAGGCCAACCCCGAGCAGCAACAGTTCGACTACCGCGTGCGCAGCGCCCCGGCCGACGAGCTGCACATGGAAGCGCCCAAGCTGCCGGATCTGTCCGGCTACACCAAGGAGGCCGTGCTGGCGAAGATCCCGCACGGCGCCAAAGGCAAGGTGGTGGTACGGCGCATGCTGCGCCAGGACGCCCTCAAGGACTTCACCGGCGGCAACGAGCGTCTGCGCGAATGGATCAAGCGCCAGCAGGGCATGCCCCAGGCGATCTTCATCGAAGGCGGCCTGGTCACCGCGCAGGATCTGGCCAAGGCCCTGCCCGACAGCCAGTTCGCCGAGCAGGCGCCGGGGGTGTACATCGCCCGCCTGCCCATAGTCGTGGCCGAGGGCGCGGCGCTGCACATCGGCCAGGACACCCGCGAACTGCGCCTGTCACAGGAGCGCGGTGCGTTCCTGATCAACGACGGCCTGATGTTCATTACCGATACCCGCGTCACTGCCTGGCGCGAGGCCGACAACGGCCCGGCCACCTTCCGCGATCCCAAGGAGTTCCGCCCCTTCCTGGTGTCCTGGGGCGGTAGCGAGCTGTACATCGCCAGCAGCGTGATCACCAGCCTGGGTTACGACAACTCCAAGTCCTATGGCGTGTCGATCACCCAGTACACGCCGAACATGCATGCACGCCTGCAACGCCCGGAACCGACCGGCTGGTTGATCGACTCGGAATTCGTCGACCACTGGTACGGCTTCTACTGCTACGAGGCGCAGAACGTGGTGATCAAGGGCAACACCTACCGCGACAACATCGTCTACGGCATCGACCCGCACGACCGCTCGCACGGCCTGATCATCGCCGAGAACGAGGTGTTCGGTACCAAGAAGAAGCACGGCATCATCATCTCGCGCGAGGTCAACGATAGCTGGATCATCAACAACCAGAGCTACGACAACAAGCTCTCGGGCATCGTCATCGACCGTAACAGCGTGCGCAACCTGATCGCCCACAACCGCGTGCACGGCAACCACTCCGACGGCATCACCCTGTACGAGAGCGGCGACAACCTGCTGTGGGGCAATCAGGTGCTGGGCAACCAGCGCCACGGCATACGCATCCGCAACAGCGAGAACATCCGCCTGTACGAGAACGTCGCGGCGCTCAACCAGCTCACCGGCGTCTACGGCCACATCAAGGATCTGTCCGACACCGACCGCAACCTGAAGCTCGACCCGTTCGACACCAAGGTGTCGATGATCATCGTCGGCGGCACCCTGGCCGGTAACGGCTCCAGCCCCATCAACATCGACTCGCCGCTGTCGGTCGAGCTGTACCGCGTGAAGATGCTCGCCCCGAGCAAGAGCACCGGCATCCAGCTGGCCGGCATTCTCGGCGAGAAACAGGACGAAATCCTCGACCTGCTGCTGCGCAAGCGCCAACCCGTGCTGATCGACCCGGTCGGCCCTGCGCAGATGACCAACTGACGAGGCCCAAGCATGAGCGTATCCAAACTCAAGACCCTCGCCCTGGCGGTGACCTGCGCCGCCTACGGCAGCCTGCTGCAGGCCGCCGAACGCCCCGCTCCAGAGTATCAGGTGCAGGACTGCTGCTCGCTGTGCCCGGCCGCGCACGATGCCAGCAACTACACCACCAACTACATGAAGAACTTCGTCACCCTGCTCGACGCCCGCGATGGCTGGCTGTTCCGCAGCGTGGAAGACCTGCGCACCGAGTTCGGCACCAACGAGACCGGCTACCGCTACCTCAAGGAACTGCGCGACGGCCTCAAGCAACGTGGCGTGGAACTGGTGGTGGTCTACCAACCCACGCGCGGCCTGGTCAATCGGGAAAAGCTCGCCCCCGAGGAGTACCAGCGCTTCGATTACGACAAGGCCCTGCGCAACTACCGCCAGACCCTGGCGCGCTTCGAGCAACTGGGCATCTGGGTGCCGGATCTGACGCCGCTGACCGACGAGAAGGACGCCAAGGAGTTCTACTTCCGCCGCGACCAGCACTGGACCCCCTACGGCGCCGAACGCACCGCGCGCCTGGTGGCCGAGACGATCAAGCGCATCCCCGGCTTCAGCGATCTGCCGCAGAAGGAGTTCGTCACCGAGCGCATCGGCCTGATGGGCAAGACCGGCACCATGCAGAATGTCGCCAGCCAGCTCTGCGGCACCGGCTATGCCGTGCAGTACGTCGACCAGTTCCTCACCGAACCCAAGGATGCCAGTGGCGGCGATGCCCTGTTCGGCGACGAAAGCAGCCCGCAGATCGCTCTGATCGGTACCAGCCACAGCGGCAAGAACTACAACTTCGGCGGTTTTCTCGAACAGTACCTGGGCACCGACGTGCTCAACGCCGCCTTCCCCGGCGGCGGCCTGGAAGGGGCGATGCTCGAATACCTGGCCAGCGATGCGTTCCAGAATGACCCGCCGAAAATCATCGTGTGGGAATTCTCACCGCTCTACGACCTGGCCTCGGACAAGACCCACCGCCAGCTCATGGCGGCGCTGAACAATGGCTGCAGCGGCCAGACCGCGTTGCTGAGCAGCGAGAAACGCCTGCGCCCCGGCAGCAACGAGGTGCTGGTCAATGGCCAGAACAAGTTGCTGACCCTGCCCGGCAACCGCCACCAGCTTGACCTGCGTTTCAGCGACACCTCGATCAAGCGCATCGACGCGACCATCTGGTACCTCAATGGCCAGCGCGAACAGCTCAAGCTGGAAAAGCCCAACACCGTCGACACCGACGGGCGTTTCACCTTCGAGCTGCGCGACGGGCCGGGCTGGGGCGAGGAGAACTTCTTCGCCCTGGAACTCCAGAAGCCCGAGGACAGCGCCGACGACGTCAAGGTGCAGGCCAGCCTGTGCCAACGTCCCTCCGGCCCTGCCCAGCAGGTCGCCCACAACGCCACCGAAAGCTGAGGTTCGCCATGCACAGACTCTCGCCACTTGCCCTGCTCAGCGCCCTGCTGCTCAGCAGTGCGGCGCATGCCGCCCTGCAACCACCCGCCGGTTACCGCGCCCCCGTGGAGCAGCGCCAGGGACATGCCGCGCCCTGCTCGGCAGCGCCGCAGCCGTACATCGGCGAGATGCACTTCACCAGCAAGTACGCCGGCTCCGACAGCGCGCGCGCCACGCTCAATGCCCGTGCGGAGAAGAGCTTCCGCCAGCAGACCTCCGACATCACCCGCCTGGAGAAGGAAGCCGGGCGGCTGATCACCGGCTACATGCGCACCGGCCAGCGCGAGCGCCTGGACTGCGCTATCCAGTGGCTGGATCGCTGGGCCAGTGCCGATGCCCTGGAATCCGAGCGTTTCAATCACACCGGCAAGTCGATCCGCAAATGGGCGCTGGGCAGCCTCGCCGGCGCCTGGCTACGCCTGAAGTTCTCCGAGTCGCAGCCGCTGAAGGACTACCCCGAGCAGAGCGAGCGCATCGAGCGCTGGTTCCTCAACCTGGCCGAACACACCGTGCGCGAGTGGAGCGACCTGCCGCTGAAGAAGATCAACAACCACAGCTACTGGGCCGCCTGGTCGGTGATGGCGGTGGCGGTGGTCAGTGACCGGCGCGACCTGTTCGACTGGTCCGTGGAGCAGTTCCGCGTCGCCGCCAACCAGGTGGACGACGAAGGCTTTCTGCCCAACGAGATACGTCGCCGCCAGCGCGCCCTGGCCTACCACAACTACGCCCTGCCACCGCTGGCGATGATCGCCGCCTTCGCCCAGGCCAACGGCGTCGATCTGCGCGGCGAGAACCATGGCGCCCTGCAGCGCCTGGCCGAGCGAGTGCTGGAGGGGGCGCAGAACCCGAAGATCTTCGCCCAGCGCAGCGGCGCCAAGCAGGACATGGGCGAACTGCGCAAGGACTACAAGTACGCCTGGCTGGCACCCTACTGCAGCCTTTACGACTGCGGCCCGCAAGCCCGCGAACTGAACAAGGACATGGGGCCGTTCAACAGCTTCCGCTTAGGTGGCGAGGTGACCCAGGTGTTCGGCAAACCGTAGGAGCCGGCTTGCCGGCGATCTGCCTTGCACAGCGTCGCCGGCAAGCCAGCTCCTACAGGAAGTAGCAAAAACAAGCCCCTCGCAGGCGGGGGGAAAGGGGGGCGCTGCCCCGAGTCTTCACGGAGAAGCAAGGATGGTCTTTTCATCCAACGTCTTTTTGTTCCTGTTCCTGCCGATCTTCCTCGGCCTGTACTACCTGTGCCCGAACCGCGGGCGCAACCTGCTGATCCTGATCGGCAGCTACATCTTCTACGCCTGGTGGCGGGTGGACTTCCTCCTGCTGTTCGCCGCCGTGACGCTGTGGAACTACGTCTTCGGCCTGCGCATCCAGGCCAACGCCGGCACCGAGGCGGCGCGGCGCTGGGTGGTGGCCGGGGTGGTCGGCAACCTGGCCACGCTGGGCTACTTCAAGTACGCCAACTTCGGGGTGGCCAACATCAATGCCGTACTCGAATCCATGGGTTTCGAGCCCTTCGTGCTGACCTCGGTGATCCTGCCAATCGGCATCTCCTTCTACATCTTCCAGTCCATCAGCTACCTGATCGACGTGTACCGCAAGGACACCGAGCCGACCCGCAACCTGATCAACTTCGCTGCCTTCATCGCCCTGTTCCCGCAACTGATCGCCGGCCCCGTGCTGCGCTACAAGGATCTGGCCGACCAGTTCACCGACCGCACCCACAGCCTGGACAAGTTCAGCGAAGGCGCCACACGTTTCATGCAGGGTTTCGTCAAGAAGGTGTTCATCGCCGACAGCCTGGCGCCGCTGGTGGATCACTGCTTCGCCCTGCAGAACCCCAGCACCGGCGATGCCTGGCTGGGCATGATCGCCTACACCGCGCAGCTATATTTCGACTTCTCCGGCTACAGCGACATGGCCATCGGCCTGGGCCTGATGATGGGCTTCCGTTTCATGGAGAACTTCAACCAGCCCTATATCAGCCAGTCGATCACCGAGTTCTGGCGGCGCTGGCACATCAGCCTGTCCACCTGGCTGCGCGATTACCTCTACGTGCCCCTGGGCGGCAACCGTCACGGCACCTTCAACACCTACCGCAACCTGTTCCTGACCATGCTGCTCGGTGGTTTCTGGCACGGCGCGAACTGGACCTTCCTGATCTGGGGCGCCTGGCACGGCACCTGGCTGGCCATCGAGCGCGCCCTGGGAGTGAAGGCCGCACCGACCGTCTTCAACCCGCTGAAATGGGCCTTCACCCTGCTGCTGGTGATGCTTGGCTGGGTGATCTTCCGCGCCGAGAACCTTGAGGTGGCCGGGCGCATGTACGCCGCACTGCTGCCCTTCGGCGACTGGCACCTGAGCGAGCTGACCGTGGCACAGATCAGCAGCCTGCAGATGGTCACCCTGGCCCTGGCCTGGGGGGTGATCGCCGTCAACGGTGCACGCCAGTTCCTCGGCCAACGCCAGGGCACGGCCGAGCAATGGCTGCCCAGCGGCGTCGGGGTGATGAGCCGCGTGCACCACCGCACCCTGGTGCTGCAAGGCGCCCTGCTCCTGCTGTTCTGCGTCTCGCTGCTCAAGCTCTCGGCGCAGAGCTACTCCCCCTTCCTCTACTTCCAGTTCTGAGCGGAGGCCCTGTCATGACACGTTCATTCAAGACCCTTTACGTCGCCCTGTTCCTTCTGGCCTTGCTGCCCACCAGCCTGCTGGCCCTGTCCAGCCTGGCCAGCTACGACATGCCGGCAGACCCCAAGGTGCTCGACGGCGAACTGGCCAGAAGCATCGAGCACCACTACGACGAGGAGTTTCCCCTCAAGCAGTTCGGCATCAACCTCTGGGCCGCCCTGGAGTACCTGGCCTTCGGCGAGGGCCGCGCCGGCCTGGTGATCGGTGAGGACGGCTGGCTGTACTCGGACGAGGAATTCGATGCGGTGGCAGACGGTCAACGCCAGATCCGCGACAACCTGGCGCTGATCCGCGGTGTGCAGCGTCAGCTCGAACAGCGCGACATCCACCTGCTGCTGGCCATCGTCCCGGCCAAGACCCGTCTGTACCCGGAGCACACCGGCAGCCATAGCCCCAGCGCTCTGCAACGCAACCTCTACCCGAGCTTCCATCAGGCCGTGCAGGCTGCCGGCATCGCCGCACCGGATCTACTCGGCCCGCTGCAGGCGGCCAAACGGGACGAACAGGTGTTCCTGCGTACCGACACGCACTGGACACCGGAAGGCGCCGAGGTGGCCGCCCGCACCCTCAGCGAGGTGATCCGCAGCGCCGTACCGCTGCGCGGCGAGCCGCAGCAGTTCGTCACCGAAACCGTGGAAACCCGCGATCACCAGGGCGACCTGACCCGCTTCCTGCCACTGGCGCCGCTGTTCGACAGCCTGATGCCGCGCGCCGACCGTCTGCAGCAGCGCGAAACCCACGCCGCCCAGGCCGGCGGTGGCGATCTGTTCGGCGACAGCGACATACCGGTGGCCCTGGTCGGCACCAGCTACAGCGCCAATCCCTCGTGGAACTTCGTCGGCGCCCTGCGCCAGTACCTCGAGCGCGATGTGGTCAACCACGCCGAGGAAGGCCAGGGCCCGCTGGTGCCGATGCTCAAGTACCTGCAGAGCGATGAACTGAAGAACAACCCGCCGCAGGTGGTGATCTGGGAATTCCCCGAGCGCTACCTGCCGATGGCCGGTGACCTGAACGATTTCGACCCGAACTGGCTCGCCGCCCTCAAGGCAGACGGCGAGCAGCAAAAACTGGCTGCGGCCAATCGCTGATCCATCCCAAGGAGGACTACCCATGAAGACTCAAACCACCCTTCGTCGCTTCACCCTCGGTGCCTGCGCCCTGGCTCTCGGTCTGGGCATGCTCCAGGCTCACGCTGGTGACGCGGCCCTGTACGGGCCGAAAGCGCCCAAGGGCTCGGCCTTCGTCCGCGCCTACAACGCTGGCAATGCCGAGCTGGACGTCAAGGTCGGCGAGGTGCAGCTCAAGCAGGTCGCGCCGCTGGGCTCCAGCGACTTCAAGTTCCTGCCCGCGGGTAGCTACCAGGCTCAGGTCGGCAGCAACGCCCTGCCGGTGAAACTGGAAGCCGCGCACTACTACACCCTGGTCAACCAGACCGGCAGCGCGCCGCGCCTGGTGGAGGAGCCGGCCTTCAGCAACAAGCAGAAGGCCATGCTGCGCGTGCAGAACCTCAGCGACAGCAAGCTCAGCGTGAAGACCGCCGACGGCAAGACGCCGGTGGTCGCCGACGTGGCGCCGAACGGTCGCGGTGAGCGCGAGATCAACCCGGTCAAGGTCGGCCTGGCGCTGTTTGCCGGCGACAAGAAGATCACCGACCTCAAGCCGGTCACCCTCGAGCGCGGCGAAGTGGTCAGCCTGTTCGTCACCGGCGGCCAGGGCAAGTTGTCGCCAGTGTGGGTCAAGCGCCCCATCGACGGTTGAAGCAACAGGTTTCTAGAACAAGGAAAACGGCGGGCACACGCCGCACCGACACGACACGGGCATCCATCTCGCAATGAACGTTAAGGAGAGACACATCATGACCCCCATCATCCTTTCCGGTGGCAGCGGCTCCCGACTCTGGCCTCTTTCGCGCAAGCTGTATCCCAAGCAGTTCCTCGCCCTGACCGGCGAGCAAACCCTGTTCCAGCAGACTCTGCAGCGCCTCGCGTTCGACGGCATGCAGCCGCCGGTACTGGTGGCCAACCAGGAACACCGTTTCATCGTCCAGGAGCAACTGGAGCAGATCGGCCAGCAGGCGCAGTTGCTGCTGCTCGAACCCTTCGGCCGCAACACCGCACCAGCGGTGGCCATGGCCGCCCTGCAACTGCTGGCCGAAGGCCGTGACGAGCTGATGCTGGTACTGCCGGCCGACCACGTGCTGGATGACCAGCAGGCCTTCCGCCAGGCCCTGGCCCTGGCCACCGTGGCCGCCGAGAAAGGTGAAATGGTGCTGTTCGGCGTGCCGGCCAACCGCCCGGAAACCGGCTACGGCTACATCCGCGGCCAGGCCGACGAGGAACTGCCCGAAGGCGTGGCGCGGGTCGCCAGCTTCGTCGAGAAACCCGACGCCCAGCGCGCCACCGAATACGTGAAGAGCGGCGACTACTTCTGGAACAGCGGCATGTTCCTGTTCCGCGCCAGCCGTTTCCTGGAAGAACTCAAGCATCACGACGTGGACATCTACGACACCTGCCTGCTGGCCCTGGAGCGCAGCCAGCGCAAGGACGTCGAGATCGCCATCGACCCGGCCACCTTCGCCTGCTGCCCGGACAACTCCATCGACTACGCGGTGATGGAGAAGACCAGCCGCGCCTGCGTGGTGCCGCTGGCCGCCGGCTGGAACGACGTCGGTAGCTGGTCGTCGATCTGGGAAGTGCACGACAAGGACGACGCTGGCAACGTCACCAAGGGCGACGTGGTGGTCGAGGACAGCCGCAACTGCCTGATCCACGGCAACGGCAAGCTGGTCTCGGTGCTCGGCCTGGACGACATCGTCGTGGTGGAAACCAAGGACGCCATGATGGTGGCGCACAAGGATCGCGTGCAGGACGTCAAGAAGCTGGTGAGCAGGCTCGACAAGCAGGGCCGCAGCGAAACCCAGAACCATTGCGAGGTGTACCGCCCCTGGGGCTCGTACGACTCGGTGGACATGGGCGGGCGCTTCCAGGTCAAGCACATCACCGTCAAACCGGGTGCGCAGCTCTCCTTGCAGATGCACCACCACCGCGCCGAGCACTGGATCGTGGTCTCCGGCACGGCCAAGGTGACCTGCGACGACCGTGAGTTCCTGCTCACCGAGAACCAGTCCTGCTACATCCCGATGACCTCGGTGCACCGCCTGGCCAACCCGGGCAAGATCCCGCTGGAAATCATCGAAGTGCAATCGGGCACCTACCTGGGTGAGGACGACATCGAGCGCCTGGAGGATGTCTATGGGCGCAGCGATGCGCTAGCCGTCGGCGCCGCCCATTGAGCTGTTCGTAGCCCGGATGCAATCCGGGTCGATCCCGGCCCCGGATTGCATCCGGGCTACGCCTCTCCCACCGTTCATGCCCACCTCCGGGCCTGTCACACCCTGCGACAGCCCATGCGGTTACCCTGACCTGACAGCTTGTGTAGGATGAAGGCAGACTTTGCAAAAGGTTGCTCTCATGCTGTTCGGTGCCGTACTCGTCATCACCTGGCTGATCCTGCTGATCCGCTACCCGAGCAAGGCCCTGCCCGTCTCGGCAGCGGCGCTCATCGGCCTGGGCCTGGTGGCGACCTGGGTGATCTGGCAGGAAAGCCGCGAGGCCCGCGATCTCGCCCATCTCGAACTGCGCATCCAGTACGCACCACAACAATGCCCGGCTGACCGACCATTGGCCGTGGAGCTGAAGAACGGCAGCGACGCGGCTCTGCAGGAACTGCATTGGCAAGTGGCCGCCTACCGCCCCGGCACCAGTACCAACCTGGCTCAACGCCTGTACGAATCGCCGCGCTACGACGGCCCTGGCGAGCTGTTACCCGGCGAAACCTGGGAAGACTGCCTGCCCCTACCCGACTTGCGCAGCGGCTACCGCCCGCAAACCCTGGAGTTCCGCGCCGAACGCCTGCAGGGCAGGTTCGTCCGCTGATCCGCGCCGAACGTCTGCCGAGCCGGTCCGAACACTCGCTCCTACCTGCACAGGGGCTAGCCAATGCCGGGCATGCCCGAGGCCTGCCAGCTAAAGTTGAGTCTGCTCTCATTTTTCCCTTTGCGACCCAAGCGGCCTGCTAAGCTGATCGTCCATCACTTTTTCAGGGAGTCTTGCGCATGGCTGATCAACCCAACGTCCTTATCACCGGCTGCTCCAGCGGCATAGGTCGCGCTCTGGCCGATGCCTTCCAGGCGGCCGGCTACGCTGTCTGGGCCACCGCACGCAAGGAGGCGGATTTGGCCAATCTGCAACAGGCCGGCTTCCATGCGCTGCACCTGGACGTCAACGATGCCGAGGCCGCGCAAGCCCTGGCCAAGCGCCTGGAAGGTGAAATCGGCGGCCTCGACGTGCTGATCAACAATGCCGGCTACGGCGCCATGGGGCCGCTGCTCGATGGCGGCGTGGAAGCCATGCGTCAGCAATTCGAGACCAACGTCTTCGCCATCGTCGGCGTGACCCGCGCCTTCTTCCCGCTGCTGCGTCGCAGCCGTGGTCTGGTGGTCAACATCGGCAGCGTCTCGGCAGTACTGGTCACACCATTCGCCGGCGCCTACTGCGCCTCCAAGGCCGCCGTGCATGCCTTGAGCGACGCCCTGCGCATGGAGCTGGCGCCTTTCTCCATCGATGTCATGGAAGTGCAGCCGGGCGCTATCGCCTCCAGCTTCGGCAGCAACGCCACCCAGCAGGCCGAGGCGCTGATCCGCCAGGACTCACCCTGGTGGCCGCTGCGCGAAGGCATCCGCGCCCGCGCCAACGCCTCGCAGGACAAACCTACGCCGGCCAGCGATTTCGCCACGCAGCTTCTGGCCGCCGTGCAGCGTGACAAACGCCCGCGCCTGCTACGCCTGGGCAATGGCAGCCGTGCCCTGCCGCTGACCGCCACCCTGGTGCCCAAGGCACTGCTGGAACGGATACTGCGCAAACGCTTCGGCCTGGCTCGCGCGCTATGACCCCCGCGGTGCAGGTGCGCCATTACGCCCTGGCCGGGGTGATCGCGGCCGTGCTGCTGAACCTGCTGCTGCGCACCTTCGTGCGTCTGGGCGGGGTGTTCACCACCCTGCTGATCGCCGCCGCCATCGCCACTGGCCTGGCCCTGGTGTTCCACTGGCGCCAGGGCCGCGCGCCGAGCGCTGCCGAACGCTGGCGCTTGACCCTGCTCTACGGCGGCATGCTGGGTTTGCTCTATCTGGGTCTGCTGGGCATGATGGCCCTGCAGGACACGCCCAGCCCCATGGGCCTGCTTCTGTTCAGCCTGCATTACCTGTGCTACCCGCTGCTGGCCTGGCTGGCGTTCTCGCCACGTTACGGCCGCTGACTCCTGGTCAGGACGACACTCATGCTGCACACCCTTGCCGTTGCCAACTACCGCTCGATCAACAACCTGATCCTGCCGCTGGGCCGGCTCAACCTGATCACCGGCGCCAACGGCAGCGGCAAGTCCAACCTCTATCGCGCCCTGCGTCTGCTGGCGGAAACCGCCCAGGGCGGCGTGGTCAACGCCCTGGCCCGCGAAGGCGGGCTGGAGTCGAGTTTCTGGGCCGGGCCGGAGAAGATTTCCCGACGCATGCTCAAGGGCGAGGTACCCGTGCAGGGCGGCCCGCGGCAGAACGTGATGCGCCTGCGCCTGGGTTTTGCCGGTGAGGATTTCGGCTATGCCATCGCGCTGGGTCTGCCCGAGCCGAGCAACTCGGCCTTCTCCCTCGACCCGGAGATCAAGCGCGAGTGCATCTGGGCCGGCGCCAACTACCGCCCCGCCTCGCTGCTGGTGGATCGGGGCGGGCCTCTGGTGCGCATGCGCGAAGGACGCAGTTGGCAGGTACTGGCCCAGCACGTGCCGAACTACGACAGCCTGTTCGACCAGATCGGCAACGACCCCAATTGCCCGGAAGTCTTCCAGCTACGGGAAACCATTCGCCGCTGGCGCTTCTACGATCACTTTCGCAGCGACGCCGAGGCACCCGCGCGCCAGCCGCAACTGGGCACGCGCACGCCAGTGTTGCACCACGATGGCCGCGACCTGGCCGCCGCGCTGCAGACCATCCGCGAAATAGGCGACCGCGCCGCGCTGGACGCCGCCATCGACGACGCCTTTCCTGGCAGCCGTCTGCACATCGATTTCCAGGCCGGTGGGCGCTTCGCCGTCGAGCTGCGCCAGGAAGGTCTGCTACGCCCCTTGAGCGCCGCCGAGCTGTCCGACGGCACCCTGCGCTATCTGCTGCTGATCGCCGCCCTGCTAACACCCAGGCCACCGTCGCTGATGGTGCTCAACGAACCCGAAACCAGCCTGCACCCGGATCTGCTACCGGCGCTCGGGCGCCTGATCATCGCCGCCTCGCACCACACGCAGGTGTGGGTGGTATCTCACGCCAGCCGCCTGATCGCCACGCTGAAAGAAAGCCCCGCCTGCAACACCCTGGAGCTGGACAAGCAACTCGGTCAGACCTGCATCCGCGGCCAGGGCATGCTGGATGAGCCGGTCTGGCGCTGGCCGGACTAGCAGGCCGTTGAAAGCCACCTAGGTTGCCATTGCTGCGTTAAAAACAGGTTCTTGGCATTTTCAGGGGGAATGCTTGGTTGATACCGGACTGGCAATAAGGTGTTGGTTGTTCTTGTGTCTGTTCCGGCTTGCCGCGTTTTTGTTGATGTTTCTGGTTTCGCCCTCCCGGGCGAGTCACTTTTGACGGGCAAAAGTAACCAAAACCCTCCGCCCGGTCATCCGGCCCTGGCTTCGCCAGGGTTCGCTCACTCCATCGCCGCTCCAGAGGCCCGCCACGGTGGGCCATCCATGGCCCATCGTGGCTCTCGCGACATCCATGTAGCTCGACCTCTTCCACGACGACTCCGTTCGCCCTCCTGGGCGGGCTCTGCAGGCGCCTGAACCCGAGGTAACCCAGAATTAGCACGGAGTTTTGAGTACAGGGTCAGCCTTAGGGCTGACCTGAATGCCGGCTGCAAGCCGGCAAGCCGTTCAATACATGAAACTGCGCGAATGAAACTATTGGTTTAATTCGACAGCCACGTCGTGCTTCCACTGCTACCAGAACACGCCGCGCATGCTCGGAACAACTGTACGTTCAGGCGCGCTAACTCCCCCTTCAGGAGGCCGAACGTAGGCATTGCGCAGGGGGCGAGCGGCATGGATGCCGCGAGAGGCTTAAAGGGCCAGGGATGGCCCTTGTAAGCCGACCCCGGAGCGATGCCGGAGTGAGGGAAGTCGAGCGAAGCGAGACCCGGATGGCGGGGGTGCGTTTCTTTTGCTTACTTTTCTTTGCGCAGTTCAAAGAAAAGTGAGTCGCCCGAGGGGGCGAAACCCGGAATATCTGGACACACCCAAGGCGGCGTCCAGAAGACCAACACAGACCAACAAGACAACACACAAACTTGCCAGTCCGGTATCAAGCAAACGATCCCACGCAAAATAAAAATAGGCTCGTGTGCGAGCCCAAGCTAGGCGCCCCCGTCAAAAATGCTCATTTACAGCTCGTAAAGTCGAGCGCGACTCCGACCGTTTTGACTCACTGCGTTCGCCCTTCGGCTGTTACTCCCGTTGGTCGTTTCGCCTGTTTTTGCGGGGCCGCCATCGGTATTGCACTGGCGGCCTCGGCTCGGACTTCCTGCTTCGCTCCCTGCATCCATGCAGTCGTCGCCTACGTTTTCAGCAGCCTGCCAGGCTCAGCGCATCCAGGGCGGCGTGGGCTCGGCATCCTTGGGCGCGTCCTCGGCTTCCAGCAACGCCTTGCGCCGCGCCTCCTCGGCCAGCGCAGCCTTGATCTCGCGCATCACCGCATCAATGTCGGCGGCATCTTCTGGCTCGGCGAACTCGCCGGTGAGCTGGCTATCGGGCTGCAGCTTGCCGGCCTCGTAGAGCGCCCACATCTCCTTGGCGTACTTGGTGTACCTGAGCTCCGGAGCGAACTGGCCGAAATACTCGGCCATGTTGCGCACGTCGCGCTCGAGCATGGCGAAGGCATGGTTGTTGGCAGCGGCATCCACCGCCTGGGGCAGGTCGATGATCACCGGGCCTTCGGCGCCGAGCAGCACGTTGAATTCGGAGAGGTCGCCATGCACCAGGCCGGCGCAGAGCATCTTGACGATCTCCTGGATCATGAAGGCATGGAATTCGCGGGCGTCGTCCGGGTGCAGCTCGACATCGTTGAGGCGTGGCGCCACATCGCCCTCGCCATCGTCGACCAGCTCCATCAGCAGCACGCCGTCGAGAAAATCGTAGGGCTTGGGCACGCGCACACCGGCACTGGCCAAGCGGAACAGTGCAGCCACCTCGGCGTTCTGCCAGGCCTGTTCCTGTTCCTTGCGCCCGTACTTGCTGCCCTTGGCCATGGCGCGCGCCTGGCGGCTGCCACGTACCTTGCGGCCTTCCTGATACTCGGCGGCCTGGCGGAAGCTGCGTTTGTTGGCCTCCTTGTAAACCTTGGCGCAGCGCAGCTCGTCACCACAGCGCACCACATAGACCGCGGCTTCCTTGCCGCTCATCAGCGGGCGTAGCACTTCATCCACCAGTCCATCCTCGACCAGGGGTTCGATTCGTTTGGGCGTCTTCATCGGTGTGAATCGTGGCTCCTGCGTGGCGAAAAGCGTAAAGGCTGGTTGCCATCGTCTCACAGCCTGGAGGCGATGCCGACCCTCGATCTGCATGAGCATCCCGACGATGGTCGGAGCCGCGCGGCGGAACATCCACGCCGACAGCTACGGGCAGAAACGCAAACGCCCACACGAGGTGGGCGTCGCTGACCTGCAAGGCGTTACAGGTAGTAGGACTTCAGCGGCGGAAAGCCATTGAACTCCACGGCGCTGTAGCTGGTGGTGTAGGCACCGGTGGACAGCCAGTACAGGCGGTCACCGCTGGCCAGGTTCAGCGGCAGACCATACTTGTAGTTCTCGTACATGATGTCGGCGCTGTCGCAGGTGGGACCCGCGATCACCACTTCTTCCATCTCGCCCTTCTTCTCGGTCCAGATGGGGAACTTGATGGCCTCGTCCATGGTTTCGATCAGGCCGCTGAACTTGCCGACGTCGGCATACACCCAGCGCTCCACGGCGGTACGCGACTTGCGCGCCACCAGCACCACTTCCGATACCAGCACACCGGCGTTGGCGATCAGCGAACGGCCCGGCTCGAGGATGATTTCCGGCAGCTCGTCGCCGAAGTCTTCCTTGAGGAAGCGGGTGATTTCCGCCGCGTAGGTTTCCAGGTCGTTGGTGCGCTGGATGTAGTTGGCCGGGAAGCCACCACCCATGTTGATCATCTGCAGGGTGATGCCGTCTTCTTCCTTGAGGCGCTCGAAGATCACCTTGACCTTGGCGATGGCCGCGTCCCACACGTCGATGTCGCGCTGCTGGCTGCCAACATGGAAGGAGATGCCGTAGGGCACCAGGCCCAGTTGCTTGGCCAGGATCAGCAGATCCAGGGCCATGTCCGGCTGGCAGCCGAACTTGCGCGACAGCGGCCAGTCGGCGCTGGTGGAGCCTTCGGTGAGGATACGCACGTAGACCTTAGACCCCGGTGCGGCCTTGGCGATGTTGCGCAGGTCGGCTTCGGAATCGGTGGCGAACAGGCGCACACCCTTTTCATAGAAGTAGCGAATGTCGCGCGCCTTCTTGATGGTGTTGCCGTAGCTGATACGCTCGGGGCCGACGCCGGCGCCCATCACCTTGTCCAGCTCGTAGATCGAGGCGATGTCGAAGCTCGAGCCCTTGTCGCGCAGCAGTTCGATGATCTCGATGGCCGGGTTGGCCTTGACCGCGTAATAGGTCTTGGCGAAGGGGAAGCAGGTGCCCAGTTGGTCATAGGCATCGGCGATGATCTGCCGGTCGATCACCACGAAAGGGGTGTCGTGCTGATCGGCGAACGCCTTCATGCGCTGGAAAGTGGCGGGTGCGTAGTAGTCTTCGACCTTGATCGACATGCGGGACTCCATTGGCTAAACCGGGAACACATGGATTCGGGCAGCGAAACACCTGACAGGTTCCGCTACGTGTAGGGGGTGGCCGCGCAACGCGCGTGCCTGAACGTCTGACAGTTTCCCCACTTTGGTTCGCCTACTTCCCAAGGCATGTCGCCGAGCATCGCCGATCGCGGTGAGCCACCTGCGATCTCTCGTCGTCAGTACTTGAGCCGGATGGATCGTTTCCAGCATGGACGTTCGGGCGCGGACTTTAAGACCATGCGCCCCTCCAGATCAACCGGAAATTCCCGCTAATTTCACATCGTTCCGGATATCGCACGAAATGCCCTGGAATGCTGAACAGGCGCGGCTTTCAGCCAGTTTGGCGCAGCCGTGTTTCAATGCCATTGCAGTGCCGTTTCAACCAGCGCATCGACCCGCCCGAAACACAGGCCAGACCAGCGGGATCAATACACGTCGCGGCGATAACGCCCGTCCTCGACCAGCTCCTGCACAACCTGCTCACCGAGCAACTCGCGTAGCGTCGTATCGACGCCGCCGGCCATGCCCTGCAGGCTGCCACAGACGTAGATGGCCGCCCCTTCGGCCAGCCAGGTGTGCAGGCGCTCGTGCTGTTCGCGCAGCAAATCCTGCACGTAGCGCCTTTCGGCCTGGTCGCGGGAGAAGGCCAGATCCAGATGCTGCAACTCACCCGCGACCAGCGCCGCCTGCAGTTCGTCGCCACAGAAGAAGTCGCAAGCGCGGTTGCGCTCGCCGAACAGCAGCCAATTGCGCCCCTGCCCGGCCAGGGCGCGTGCCCGCAGCAGCGAACGCAGCCCGGCCAGACCGGTGCCACTGCCAATCAGGATCAGCGGGCAGTCGTCCTCCGGCAGATGGAAGCCACGGTTACGCCGCACCCGCGCCAGCAACTGGCCGCCCTCGGGCAGGTGCTGGCTCAGCCAGCCGGAACCGAGGCCCAGGCTGCCGTCGGCTAGCCGGGTCTGGCGCACGATCAGTTGCAACACGCCGTCGGCCACCACCGAAGCGATGGAATATTCCCGTGTGCTCAGCGGCACCAAGGCATCAACCAGAGCCTGGGCATGCAGCCCGACCAGATGGGCGAAGCTGTCCGGCAACTGCCGTTCGGCCAGAGCCTCGCGCAGCTCGAGATGCTGCCCATCCAGCGTCACCGCCTCGCCACCGGCTAAACCGGAATGCTGCAGCCAGGCCTGCACCCGCGCTGACGCATGGCGCGGGCGTATCTCGAGAATGTCGCCGGCCTGCCAGGTGCTTTGTGCCGGCGGCGTCAAGCCGATGAAATACACCGGCGCGCCCTGGCTACCGGGGTTGAGCAAACGGCGCTCGGCCAGCGTCCAGCGCTGCCAGGGCGCCTGCTCGAAGTGTACCGGCGCGGCACCGGTCAACTCGCTGAGGTGCTGCTGCCAACGCTGCAGCGCGGCCTGATCGGCACCATCGACCTCGACACTGTCGAACAGCCGCTGCGCGCCCTGCAGCCCCAGCCAGTGGTTGATACGCCGGGCGAAGCCGCAGAAGTGCTGATACTGCCGATCCCCCAGGGCCAGCACGGCGTAGCTCAGTTGCTCCAGCGGCAGCGAAGCGCCGAGTACCTTGCGCTCGAAGCCCTGGGCGGCGTCCGGCGCCTCGCCATCGCCGAAGGTGCTGACCACGAACAGCGCCTTGCGCGTCTTGCGCAAACTGTCGGCATCGACCCGCGACAGCGGCTCGACCCGTACCGGGATGCCGGCGGCCTGCAACTGCCCGGCGCTCTGCCAGGCCAGTTGTTCGGCGAAGCCGCTCTGACTGGCGAAGCCCACCAGCCAGCCTTCACCTGAATCGTCAGCCTGCAGCCCGGCGCGAGCCGCCAGCGCCGCACGTTTCTTGCGTCGCCGATCCAGGTACAGCAGCCAACCGGTGATGAAGAACAGCGGCATGCTTGCCGAGGCCAGCAGCATCAGGATGCGCCCCGGCATGCCGAAATATTCGCCGACGTGCAGCGAATACAGACTGACCAGCAACTGTGCCTTGAGGCTCTTGTCGGCATAACGCTCGTGGCCGCTGACCTCGCCGCTCTTCGGGTCGATGTGCAACTGGTTGAAGGCCCGTGGGTGCTCGGCGTCATCAAGCAGGTAGAAGACTGTCGCTGGCTCCCCGGCAGCGGCCGGCAGACGCAGGTTCCAGGCCACCAGATGAGGCCCGGCCGCCTGCTGGATGCCCTGCCACATGGCCTCGTAGTCAACCTCGGGCACCGGGCCATTGGAGACTTTATGGGCACCCCGACCGCCACCCTGCTGTTGCGGCGTATCGGCGAGCAGTCGCGTCAGCCCTTCGCGGTACCAGTCATAGGACCAATAGAGGCCAGTGAGGCCGGCACAGAGGTAGAACAGCAGCGCCCAGGTGCCCGCGACGGCATGCAGATCCCAGTTGAAGCTGCGGCCTTTCTTCTTCCAGTCCAGGGTCAGCCAGACGCGCCAGTTCAACGCCTGGCGCGGCCAGCGCAGGTACAACCCGGACAGACAGAAGAACAGCAGCGCCAGGGTGCTGGCGGCAGTGATCTGCTTGCCCACCTCGCCCATGGCGAGAAAGCGATGCAGGTTCAGCATCAGGCGGAAGAAACCCTGACCGACGGGCTCGGCCAGCACCTCGCCAGTGTAGGGGTCGAAGACGATACGCGGGCCGCGCCGCTCGCCCGGCGGTGGCGACAGGAAGGCCGTGCCGGGCCCGTCATGCCGGCCATCGACCCACAGGCTGGTAACACGGTCGGCGGTGGCGGCCTCGATCCGTGCCGCCAGTTCGGCAGGTGTGAGGTAGCCCTGCGCACTGGGTCGGCTCTGCTCGGCGTTCAGCGCTCGGGTGATCTCGCCCTCGAAGCTGTAGAGCGCGCCGGTGATACCCATGATGGCCAGCACCAGCCCCGCGCTGATGCCGAAGAACCAGTGCAACTGGAAGACGATTTTCTTGAACACGACGGAGCCACCCCTACCTGACCCTCACGACGGGCGGCTACTCTATATAAGAATAATTTTCATAACCATTCATTTACGTGTTTTTTACGCATCGCGAGTCGCCTGCCAATGCCCGCACCGCAGGCCTATCCACGCCCCTCGGCCAGAGCCTGCAGTTATCGGTATAATCGCCAGTTTTCCGGGCGCCAGGTTCCATGCTAGGGCGTCCTCAACGATTCAACCCAGGCACGCATCCATGACCACCCAGGCCGCCGAAGTCGCCAAGCGCCGTACTTTCGCCATCATTTCCCACCCCGACGCCGGTAAGACCACCATCACCGAGAAGCTGCTGCTGATGGGCAAGGCCATCGAAGTGGCCGGCACCGTGAAGTCGCGCAAGTCCGACCGCCACGCCACCTCCGACTGGATGGAGATGGAGAAGCAGCGCGGCATCTCCATCACCACCTCGGTGATGCAGTTCCCCTACCGCGAGCACATCATCAACCTGCTCGATACCCCCGGCCACGAAGACTTCTCCGAGGACACCTACCGCACCCTGACCGCTGTGGACAGCGCGCTGATGGTGCTCGACGGCGGCAAGGGCGTGGAGCCACGCACCATTGCCCTGATGGACGTGTGCCGCCTGCGCGACACGCCCATCGTGAGCTTCATCAACAAGCTCGACCGCGACATCCGCGACCCCATCGAGCTGCTCGACGAGATCGAGGCGGTGCTGAAGATCAAGGCCGCGCCGATCACCTGGCCAATTGGCTGCTACAAGGACTTCAAGGGCGTCTACCACCTGAGCGGCGACTACATCGTGGTCTACACTCCAGGCCATGGTCACGAGCGCACCGAAGCCAAGATCATCCAGAAGCTGGACTCCGACGAAGCCCGCGCGCACCTCGGCGACATGTACGAGCGCTTCGTCGAAGAGCTGGAGCTGGTGCAGGGCGCCTGCCACGAATTCGAGCCTGACGCCTTCCTCAAGGGCGAGATGACCCCGGTGTTCTTCGGCACCGCACTGGGCAACTTCGGCGTCGACCACGTACTCGACGCCGTGGTCGACTGGGCGCCGCGCCCGCTGGCGCGCGCCGCCAACGAGCGCAGCGTGGAGCCGACCGAGGAGAAGTTCACAGGCTTCGTGTTCAAGATCCAGGCGAACATGGACCCGAAACACCGCGACCGCATCGCCTTCATGCGCATCTGCTCAGGCAAGTACACCCAGGGCATGAAGATGCGCCACGCCCGTCTGGGCAAGGACGTGCGCGTCGGCGACGCCCTGACCTTCTTCTCCAGCGAGCGTGAGCACCTGGAAGAGGCCTATGCCGGCGACATCATCGGCCTGCACAACCACGGCACCATCCAGATCGGCGACACCTTCACCGAAGGCGAGAACCTCGGTTTCACCGGTATCCCGCACTTCGCCCCGGAGCTGTTCCGCCGCGTGCGCCTGAAGGATCCGCTGAAATCCAAGCAGTTGCGCCAGGGCTTGCAGGAACTGGCCGAAGAAGGCGCCACTCAGGTGTTCTTCCCCGAGCGCAACAACGACATCATCCTCGGCGCCGTCGGTGTGCTGCAGTTCGACGTGGTGGCCAGCCGCCTGAAGGAGGAATACAAGGTGGAGTGCGCCTACGAGGCGATCAACGTCTGGTCGGCGCGCTGGATCGAATGCAGCGACGAGAAGAAGCTCAAGGAATTCAAGGACAAGGCCCATGAGAACCTGGCCGTCGACGGCGGTGGCCACCTCACCTACCTGGCGCCGACCCGGGTCAACCTCAGCCTGATGGAAGAGCGCTGGCCGGACGTGAAATTCCGCGCCACCCGCGAGCATCACTGATCAAGCCAGCGAACAAGGCCCGCGCTGCGGGCCTTGTGCCGCTCACTCCTTCTCCAGCGTCCAGGCCACCAGCGAATCGCCCATGCGGGTGCCGAACGAGCCGTGGCCGCCCGCCATCACCACCACGTACTGCTTGCCGGTCTTGCCTGACACGTAGCTGATCGGCGTGGCCTGGCCGCCGGCTGGCAGGCGGTCTTTCCACAGTTCCTCGCCAGTGCGCATGTCGTAGGCGCGCAAGTAGTAGTCCAGGGTGCCGCAGAGAAAGCCCAGGCCACCGCCGGTGATCAACGGCCCGCCGAGGTTCGGCACGCCGACGGTCAGGGGGATACCCAGCGGCGCGCTGTCACGGCTGGTGCCGTTCTTGTGCTGCCAGACCTTGTCCATGCTGCGCAGATCCACCGCCGTCACGTAACCCCATGGCGGTGCCTGGCAAGGCAGACTCAGGGGCGACAGGAAGGGCTTCAGGCTGACCATATAGGGCGCCCCGCGATTGGGTTGCAGGCCGTGTTCGCTGCCACCGGCAACGGCCTGTTCATCGCCCCCCTCACGCTTGACCAGACGCGAGACGAACGCCAGGTAGTTGGGCGCGCCGAAGAGGATCTGCCGCTGCGGATCGACCGCCACCGACGGCCAGTTGAATACGCCGACGTTGCCCGGGTAGATCAGCGAGCCCTGTTCCGACGGCGGGGTGAAATCGCCCTCGTAGCGCAGGCGGTGGAACTGGATACGGCAGGCCAATTGATCAAACGGAGTGCCGCCCCACATGTCGCGCTCGCGCAATGGCTCCTGCGGGGCATAGCTGAGCTTGGACGCCGGCTGGGTCGGCGCGGTGAAATCGCCCTCCACCGTGCCCTGCGGCACCGGATGCTCGCTCACCGGCACGATGGGCTGGCCGTTGCGCCGGTCGAGCACGTAGAGGTCGCCGCGCTTGGTCGGCTGGATGATCGCCGGCACCGGGCCGTCGGGTCCTTGGATATCGACCAGGGTGGGCTGCGACGGCAGGTCGCGATCCCAGAGGTCATGGTTGACCGTGCGCAGCTCCCAACGCACCTTGCCGGTGGCCAGGTCGAGGGCCACCAGCGTCGCGGTGAAGCGCTCGGCCTCGGGGCTGCGCTGCACTGCCCACTGGTCGGGCGTCTGGTTGCCCATGGGGATGTACACCAGGCCCAGCGCCTCATCCGCCGTGGCGATGGTCCAGGAATTGGGCGTGCTGCGCACGTAGGTTTCACCGGCCGGCAGCGGCTCGGTGGCGTCTGGACGGCCGGGATCGAAGTTCCACACCAGCTCGCCGCTGTTCACGTCGTAGGCACGGATCACCCCGCCAGGAGAATCCACCGAACCATTGTCGGTGATCGAACCACCGACTATGACCAGGTGCTCGGTTACCACCGGCGGCGAGGTGGGCAGGTAGACGCCGAGGGCATCGTCGCCCAGCCCCACCTTGAGGTCGACCTTGCCACCCTCGCCGAAGTCCTCGCAGGGCTTGCCGTCGTACAAGTCGAGGGCATAGAGGGTAGCGTCGTTGGTTGGCAGGAACAGGCGCTGGGTGCAGCGTGGCGGTGCCGCGCTGCCAGCGGCGGCCACGGCGTCAGGCTTATCCGCAGCGTAGGCGGCGGCATCGTGGTAGGCCAGGCCACGACAGGTCATGTGCTGGTAATACTCGGCCTGGCGGTTGATCGCCGGGTCGAAACGCCAGCGCTCCTTGCCAGTATCGGCATCCACGGCGATGGCGATGCTGTGCGGGGTGCAGATGAACAGGTTGTCACCGATCTTCAGCGGCGTCACCTCGTTGGTCAGCTCGGAGGGGTCGCCCTCACCGGGCAGATCGCCGGTATGGAACTCCCAGGCCTTCTTCAGGCGGCCGACATTGTCCGGGGTGATCTGCGCGGCGCTGCTGTAGCGGTCACCCTGCGCCGAGCCGCCGTAGGCCGTCCAGTCTCGGGCCGAGGGCTCGCCTGGAGGCGCGGCCATGCGCTCCGCCTCGAAGCTGCCCGCCAGGCGATGGTAGTCCTGCGTCAGCGAATAGCCCGCCATGCCTGCCCCTGCCAGTAGGCCGAGGCCCAGCAGAACGCTGGCACCATCGCGCCAGGAACGTCCCGGTGCGATATGCCGGTTGATCCACGGCAGCAGCAACCACAACCCCAGCACGCACCACAGGTCGATGCGCGGTGCCAGTTGCCACCAGTCGAAACGGACTTCGTAAATGGCCCAGGCCAGGCTAGCCAGTAGCAACAGGGCGTATAGCCATAGTCCTGCGCGGCGACCCTGGAGGATCAGCACCGCCACCGCCAGCAGGCCGAGACCAGCGAGCAGGTAATACCAGGAGCCACCCAGCCACGCCAGATAAGCGCCACCGAGCGCCATCAGCACACCCAGGATACCGGCCACCCAGGCCGTGACTCTTACCCGCAGGGGCTGCGTCATCTTGTTTTCAGTCATTCTCCATTCCCCTTGCCGCTTCCCCGCCGACAGTCGGGGACACATGGTCAATGGATACGGAGCTGGGATGAGAGTTCAGCGATTCTGAACGATTGGCGAGGGTTACAGGCCGTTGAAAGGATTCTTTGCGGGAACTCGGGAATTTCAGTGTTGATACCGGACTGGCAAGTTTGTGTGAGTGTTCGGTTGCTTTCGGTGTTCAAGCTGCTTATCGGCGTTCTGCTGAGGTTTCCCGTTTCGCCCTCCCGGGCGAGTCACTTTTGGGGCAAAAGTAACCAAAACCTCCGCCCTTTCATCCGGCCCTCGCTGCGCGAGGGTTCGCTCACTCCATCGCCGTTCCAGAGGCCCGCCGCGGTGGGCCATCCCAGGCCCATCGCGGCTTTCGCGACATCCATGCCGCTCAACCTCCTCCACGACGATTCCGTTCGCCCTCCTGGGCGGGCTCTGCACGCGCCTGAACCCTAGGTAACCCAGAAGTAGCACGGAGTGCTTGAACATGGGTCAGCCTTAGGGCTGACCTAAATGCCGGCTGCAAGCCGGCAAGCGATCCAAGCGCATGAAACTGCGCGAATGAAAGTTTTGGTTTAACCCGGCGGTCACGTCGTGGTTCCACTTTTACCAGACACGCCGGGCAGCCCATGGCATGCCAGTTCGTTCAGGCGGGCGAATGGCCCCTTCAGGAGGGTGAGTGGAATCGTTGCGTAGAGGGGCGAGCCGCAGGGACGCGGCGAGAGGCGTAATGGGCCAGGGATGGCCCATGTACGCCGACCCTCGGAGCGACGATAGAGCGAACGAACCCTGGCGAAGCCAGGGCCGGATGGCGGGGCCATGCCTTTTTGCCTTCTTTTGTGGCGTTTGACAAAAGAAGGTCGCCGGGGGGCGAAACGGGAGATATCAACTAAACACCGATAAGCAGCTTGAACACCGAAAACAACCGAAACCAACACAAACTCGCCAATCAAGTATCAACCCAACACTCCCCCCAAAAATACGAAGACCATTGAAAACCACAGACGATTGCACGAATGCAGACATCAGTGCGGCGCAGGATGCCAAAGCCGAGGTAGTTTTCAACGGCCTACCGAGGCACAGGCCCTCAATGCCCATCGAGATAACGCTCCACATCCAGCGCCGCCATGCAGCCGGCCCCCGCGGAGGTAATGGCCTGGCGGTACACCGAGTCGGCCACGTCACCAGCCGCGAATACGCCGGGGATATTGGTGGCCGTAGCGTTGCCGTCGCGCCCGCCGTTGACCACCAGATAGCCGTCCTTGAGAGTCAGTTGCCCCTCGAACAAGGCGGTGTTGGGCGTATGGCCGATGGCCACGAACAGCCCTTCCACCGCCAGCTCGCTGCGGGCGCCATCCTGGTGTTTCAGGCGTACGCCGGTGACACCGCGGGCATCGCCCAGCACCTCCTCGACCTCGGCATTCAGGCGCAGCTCGATCTTGCCCTCGGCGACACGCGCCTGCAGCTTATTCTGCAGGATCTTCTCGGCACGGAAGGCGTTGCGGCGATGGATCAGGGTCACCTTGCTGGCGATGTTGGCCAGGTATAGCGCCTCTTCCACCGCCGTGTTACCCCCACCCACCACAGCCACTTCACGGCCCCGGTAGAAGAAGCCATCGCAGGTGGCGCAGGCCGACACACCACGCCCCATGAAGGCTTCCTCGCTGGGCAAGCCCAGGTAGCGCGCGCTGGCGCCGGTGGCGATGATCAGGGCATCGCAACTGTAACGCCCACTGTCGCCGATCAGCGTGAAGGGCTTGCCCGCCAGATCCACGGCATTGATATGGTCGAAGACGATCTCGGTGTCGAAGCGTTCGGCATGTGCCTGCATGCGCTGCATCAGCGCCGGGCCGGTCAGGCCATGGGGGTCACCCGGCCAGTTGTCCACTTCGGTGGTGGTGGTCAACTGGCCACCGGCCTGGATACCGGTGATCAACAGGGGCTTGAGGTTGGCTCGCGCGGCATAGACCGCCGCGCTGTAACCGGCCGGGCCGGAACCGAGGATGATGACCTGGGCGTGACGAAGGTTGCTCATGCAGTGACTCCTGGCTGGCGCGAACGGCCAGCACGTAATAAAAAGGGGACTCTCGAAGCACTTGGGGAAGGCTTGCGGGGGTGAGAGCCCCCGGAAAGCGAGGCTGCGCCCAAGGCTACCGAGCCGCTCTGGCGCCAGGAAATTTGCATTGCCAATTTCCGGCATAGAGCGGCCCTATCGCCGCCCGCTGGCGCGCTGAACTTTCGCCGCAACGATGAAGTCGGTATGGTCGCGCCAAACCATCATCAGGAGGCCATCATGCCCGCCGCTCCCGTCCTGTCCGGCCCGCAATACCTGCGCGAAGGTCTGAAGCTGGTGCTCAGCCCTGGCTTGCGCCTGTTCGTGCTGCTGCCCTTGGCGGTCAACTTGCTGCTGTTCAGCCTGCTGATCGGTTTTGCCGTGCGCGAATTCGGCGGCTGGGTGGATACCTTCATGCCCACCCTGCCGAGCTGGCTGAGCTTCCTGCAGTACATCCTCTGGCCCCTGTTCGTGGTGTTGGTACTGCTGATGGTGTTCTTCACCTTCACTCTGCTGGCCAACATCATCGCCGCGCCGTTCAACGGTTTTCTCGCCGAGAAGGTGGAAGTGGTGGTACGCGGCGAGGATCACTTCCCGCCGTTCAGCCTTGCCGAGCTGACGGCCATGGTGCCCCGCACCCTGGGCCGGGAGATGCGCAAGCTGGCCTACTTCCTGCCGCGCGCCATCGCCCTCTTGATCCTCAGTTTCATCCCGGTGGTGAACCTGGTGGCCGCGCCCCTATGGCTGTTGTTCGGCGTGTGGATGATGGCCGTGCAGTACATCGACTACCCGGCCGACAACAACAAGATGAGCTGGCAGGACATGCTCGCCTGGCTGCGCGAGAAGCGCTGGCAGAGCCTGAGCTTCGGCGGCATCACCTACCTGGCCTTGCTGGTGCCGGGGCTGAATATCCTGATGATGCCGGCAGCGGTGGCCGGTGCCACGCTGTTCTGGGTGCGCGAGCGCGGCTAGCCGGCGTCGTCACAAAAGCGCCACGACAACGACACATTGGTTACATCGGCCAGGCAGAGACTGCTCCCATGAACGCATCCTCTCTGCATATTGCGCTGATCAGCGAAACCTTCCCGCCGGAAATCAACGGCGTCGCCAATACCCTCGGCCGCCTGGTCGAGGGGCTGCGCGGGCGCGGCCATCGTGTGCAACTGGTGCGCCCGCGCCAGGCGGACGACGCAGGCACGCAAAGCGATGCCGAACTGCTGCTGACACGCGGCTGGCCATTGCCCGGTTACCCCGGCCTGCAGTGGGGCCAGTCGTCCTTGCACAAGCTCCTGCGTCGCTGGCAGCGGCAGCGCCCGGATGTGCTCTACATCGCCACCGAAGGCCCGCTCGGTCTTTCCGCCCTGCGCGCTGCGCGGCGTCTGGGGGTGCCGGTGGTCAGCGGTTTCCACACCAACTTCCAGCAATACACCGGGCACTACGGGGTCGGCCTGCTGACCCGCGCGCTGACCAATTACCTGCGCTGGTTCCACAACCGCACGCAATTGACCCTGGTGCCCAGCGTCGGCCAGAAGGTGGAACTGGAACGGCGTGACTTCGAGCGCCTGGCCCTGCTCGCCCGTGGCGTCGACAGCCAGTTGTTCAACCCCGGCCGGCGCAGTGATGCGCTACGCACAAGCTGGGGTCTGGGGCCGGATGAGCTGGCCGTGGTGCATGTCGGCCGCCTGGCGGCGGAGAAGAATCTCGGCCTGCTGGTCAAGGCCTACGAGCGCCTGCAGGCAGCCTATCCGCAGCGGCGCATGCGCCTGATTCTGGTCGGTGACGGCCCGCTGCGCAGCAGCCTCCAGGCGCAACTGCCGGAAGCCCTGTTCTGTGGCCTGCAACGGGGCGAAACCCTGGCGGCACACTATGCCTCGGGCGACCTGTTTCTCTTCCCCAGCCTGTCGGAGACTTTCGGCAACGTGGTGCTCGAAGCCCTGGCCTCGGGGCTGGCGGTGGTCGCCTTCGATCAGGCCGCAGCGGCCCAGCACATCCACCACGGTCACAATGGCGCCCTGGCCCGGCCCAGCGACGAGCAGGGTTTCTGCGAGGCCGCCATCTGGCTGCTGCACGATGCTGAAATGCTGCGCCGAGTACGCCTCAATGCCAGGCGGCATGCCAGCCACCTGAGCTGGGATGGCATCGTCAGCCAGTTCGAGCAGCACCTGCACAGCGCCCTGCAGGCGCCTGCACAGGCCAACGGCAACGCGGCCATCGGCAGCCGTGTCTCCCGAGGCTGAAGGCCGGCTCAGTCGATACCGAGTTTCTTCAGGCGATAGCGCATCGAGCGGAAGGTCAGCCCCAGGCGCTGGGCCGCCGCCGTGCGATTCCAGCGGGTTTCCTCCAGCGCCTGCATGATCAGCTTGCGCTCGATGTCCTCTAGGTAGTCCTCGAGGTTGTCGATCTGCGCCAGGCTGGCCTCCCCGGCCTCCCCCGCGGGGCTGCAGGCATCGGCCAGGCGCAGGTCAGCGGCGCTGATCTGGTCGTCCTCGCAGAGGGTGTAGGCGCGCTCGAGCATGTTCTCCAGCTCCCGCACGTTGCCAGGGAAGCGGTAGTTCTTCAGCTTTTCCAGGGCCTCGGCTTGCAGCCTGGCTGGCTCCAGGCCGCTGCCTTCGGCCAGCCGCGCCAGCATCACTTCGGCCAGTTGGGCGATGTCCTCGCGGCGCTCGCGCAGGGGCGGCACGCGCAGCTCGATGACATTGAGGCGGTAGTAGAGATCCTGACGAAAACGCCCCGCCGCCACCTCGGCTGCCAGATCCTTGTGCGTGGCGCAGAGGATGCGCACGTCGACCACCACTTCCTGCTGCCCGCCCACCGCGCGCACGGCCTTCTCCTGGATGGCACGCAGCAGCTTGACCTGCATCGGCAATGGCAGGTCGGCCACCTCATCGAGGAACAGGGTGCCGCCGTTGGCCGCCTGGAACAGGCCCTGCTTATCTTCGATAGCGCCGGTGAAGCTGCCTTTCTTGTGGCCGAAGAATTCGCTTTCCATCAGCTCGGTGGGAATCGCCCCGCAGTTGACCGGGACGAAGGGCCGCTCGGCGCGCGGGCCCTGCTCGTGAATCAGGCGCGCCACCAGTTCCTTGCCGCTGCCCGACTCGCCGCTGATGTACACCGGCGCCTGACTGCGCGCGAGCTTGTGGATCTGCTTGCGCAGTGCCTTCATCGGCGGCGACTCGCCGAGCAGGCGGCTGTCGACGGGTGCCTCCTGATCCTCCGGGGTGCGCAGGCGCATGGCAGCGGCCACCAGTTCGCGCAGCCGGCCCAGCTCCACCGGTTTGGTGACGAAGTCGAAGGCGCCAGCCTTGAGCGCATTGATCGCGGTATCGAGGCTGCCGTAGGCGGTGATCATCGCCACCGGCACCTGTGGGTGACGCTGCTGGATGTGCTGCACCAGATCCAGACCGGTGCCATCGGGCAGGCGCATGTCGGTCAGGCACAGGTCGAAGGGCTCGCGGGCCAGCCACTCGCGCGCTTCCTTGACGTTGCGTGCGCTACGGGTGTCCAGCTTCATGCGGCCCAGGGTGATTTCCAGCAATTCGCGGATATCCGGTTCGTCGTCGACGATCAAGGCTCTCTGGCGGGTCATGGTCAGCTCAGTTTGCGCGGATGGGCGAAGGTGATGCGGAAACAGCTACCGCCCTCTTCGCGGGGTTTGTAATCGAGGCGGGCCTGGTTGCTTTCGCACAGCTCGCGGGAGATGTACAGGCCCAGGCCGGTGCCCTTGTTCTCCGTGGTGTAGAACGGCTCGAAGATATGTTGCTTCTGCTCGGGCGGCACGCCTGGGCCGTCATCGAGTATCTCCAGCACCGGCAGGTCGCTGGCCTCGTCGCGGAACAGGCGCAGCCAGACCTGGCCGAGCCGGTGCTTCTGCGCGCTGTAGCGCAGGCCGTTCTGCACCAGGTTGGTCAGCACCTGGTTCAGTTGTTGGGGATCCATGCGCGTCTGCAGGCTGCCGCTCTGGGTCTGCAGGTGAAGCTGCCGGTCGGCCGGCGCCGAGCTGCGGAACTCGCTGGCGAAGCGATGCAGCCAGTACTTGAGGTCGAGCAGTTGCGGCTCGGCCTGGCGCCGCCGGGAAAGCTGCAGCACGTTCTCGATCACCAGGTTCATGCGCTTGGAATGATCCTGAATGATCTGCGCCAGACGCTGATCCGGCCCCTGCAGATCCTCGGACTCCTGCAGCAATTGCGCGGCATGGCTGATGGCGCCGAGCGGGTTGCGGATCTCATGGGCAATACCGGCGGTCAGGCGCCCGAGCGAGGCCAGCTTGAGTTGCTGCGCCTGCTGGGCGATCTGCGAGATATCGTCGAGAAACACCAGGGTGTGCTGCTGCATGCCGCGCTGCAAGGAGATGAAGCTGGGTTGCAGCACCGGGCCGTCGATCTGGGCCTGCAGGCTTGCCGGGCGCAGGGTGGGGTTGTGCTGCCATTGCTGCAGGCGTTTGACCAGCTCAGGGCAATGCGGGTCGAGGATCTTGCCGGCCAGTTCGCCCTGCCCCAGCAACTGTGTGGCGCCCTGATTGGCCAGCAGCACACGATGCTGGGTATCGAGCACCAGGATGCCGGTGCGCATGCGCTGGATGATCTGGGTGTTGAGCTCTTCGAGGTTGGCCACATCCGCTGCGCGCTGTTCGGCCAGGGTCTCGCTCAGGCGCAGGCGCCGGGTGATGCCCTGAATGAACAGGGCGCCGGCGAAACACAGCGAGCCCAGGGCCCCCGCCTGCACGTACTGGGACGAAGCGGCGGGGTAGCGCAGACTCAGGTAGAAGGTGGTGAAGATCAGCGCCAGCGCGGCGATGGCGGCGATCAGCAGACCGATACGGCCGCGCAGAAGGATATTGGCAATGGCCACCGCCACCACCAGCAGGTTGCCGATACCGCTGGGCGTGCCACCGGCGGCGTAGAACAGGGCCGAGAGGAAGATCACATCCACCAGCGCCAGGCTGAACAGTTGCAGCATGTGCCGGGGTTTGTGCACCAGCACGGCGATGAAGATATTGGTGATCAGGTAGATCCAGCTACCGGTGCGAAACAGCTCGATATGCACCAGATCGAGCAACTGCTCGTCGAGCTTGCTGGAAATCAGCAGCACCAGCGCCAGGCCGATGCTCAGCCGATAGAAATGGTAAAGCCTGAGAATCCGCCGGGCCGGTACGCTGTCCAGGCCTGCGAAGCTCTCAGCGATCACCGGCATGCGGGCCTTGCTCGAGGTGTGCCTGGCTGCAGAACCACTGCTGATCCTGGCTCAGCGCCTCGCTCTGGGGGACGTGCACGCCACAATGAGCGCAGCGCACCATGGGCGCGGCGGCATCGGCCGGCGGCGCCTGCCGGCTAGGTTTGGGCGCGCTGATGTAACGGCGCCAGACCCAGACCGCCGCGCAGATGATGGCGATCCAGAACAACAGGCGAAACAGTCCCATGGTGCATGCTTTCCTTTGGTCGAGGCTAGCAGTTTAGCCAAGCGCAGGCCGTCGGCACAGAGGCCAAATGGCAAGCCGTGCGCAGTTCGGCAAAGGCAGCGCGCCACTGGCGCTTCATCACGCCCATGAAAAAGGAGGCCGAAGCCTCCTTTGTCTGCGGTGATGCCTGAATCAGTCGAACAGGCCGAAGGTCAGGTAGCTCCAGAAGGAACGCTTCTTCTCGGTCTGGCCGGTCTTGGCATCCTGCTGCAGCTCACGCGGAATCTGCTGCACAGCGTCTTCGTACTGACGGATCACGTCCTGGCTGGCGCGGGTCTCGCCCGGCGGCAACGGCGCTTCGGAATCGAGCAACCCGAGGGTGGCCTTGGCCAGCCAGGAGTGCTCGTCGTCACCCTCTTCCAGCGGTACGAACTGGCCGTCCTGCAGGCTGGGGTGATCCGGGTAGTTGAGCTTGAGGGTTTCCAGGCTGGTGGCAGCCAGGTCATCCAGGGAAAGGTGCTGGTAGGCCTCGGTCATGATCGCCAGGCCATCACCGACCGACGGCGTTTCCTGGAAGTTCTCCACCACGTAGCGACCACGGTTGGCAGCTGCTACGTAGGCCTGTCGCTTGAGGTAATAGTGAGCGACATGCACTTCATAGGCCGCCAGCAGGTTACGCAGGTAGATCATGCGCTGCTTGGCGTCCGGCGCGTAGCGGCTAGTCGGGTAGCGGCTGGTGAGCTGGGCGAACTCGTTGAAAGAGTCGCGCGCCGCGCCCGGGTCACGCTTGGTCATGTCCAACGGCAGGAAGCGCGCCAGCAGGCCGCGATCCTGGTCGAACGAGGCCAGGCCCTTGAGGTAGTAGGCGTAGTCGACATTGGGGTGCTGCGGATGCAAGCGGATGAAACGCTCGGCCGAGGACTTGGTGGCCTCCGGCTCGACGTTCTTGTAGTAGGCGTAGATCAGCTCCAGTTGCGCCTGCTCGGCATAACGGCCGAAGGGGTAGCGCGACTCCAGCGCCTTGAGTTTGGCGATAGCCTGGGTATAGCTGCGGCTGTCCAGGTCGGCCTGGGCCTGCTGGTACAGCTCCGCCTCGCTGAGGTTTTCATCGACCTCCGGCTGCTTGGAAGAGCAGGCGGCGGTAAGGGCGAGGATGGCGATCAGCAGCAGGTGTTTCACTTGCATAGCGGCTTGCGTCCCTGTGACGGCTGCAGGGCCGTCCTGTTATGATGAGCGCCCCCTGGAAACCCCTGGGGCAAAGACGCCGTATTTAACCACAAGCCTATCGCCGAAACCAAAGGCCGGGCGCCCGCCGTTGCCGAAGATGACTTCCACGATCAAACAGCCCATCCAACTCCAGGCCGAAGTGCCCTTCGAACTGGGCGGCCAGCGCCTCGATCAGGTCGCCGCACAACTGTTCGACGAGTTCTCCCGCTCGCGCCTCTCCTCCTGGATCAAGGACGGCCGCCTGACCGTCGACGGCGCCGTGGCGCGCCCACGCGACACCGTGCATGCAGGCTCCAAGCTGGTGCTCGATGCCGAGCAGGAAGCCCAGGGTGAGTGGCTGGCGCAGGACATCGAGCTGAACATCGTCTATGAGGACGAACACCTGCTGGTGATCGACAAGCCGGCCGGCCTGGTAGTGCATCCGGCCGCCGGGCATGCCGACGGCACCCTGCTCAACGCCCTGCTGCATCACGTGCCGGACATCGTCAACGTGCCGCGCGCCGGCATCGTTCACCGCCTGGACAAGGACACCACCGGCCTGATGGTGGTGGCCAAGACCCTGCAGGCGCAGACCAACCTGGTCGAGCAGTTGCAGAAACGCAGCGTCAGCCGCATCTATGAATGCATCTGCATCGGCGTGATCACCGCCGGCGGCACCATCGACGCGCCCATCGGCCGTAGCTCCAGCCAGCGCCAACGCATGGCGGTGACCGATGGTGGCAAACCGGCGATCAGTCATTACCGCGTGCTGGAACGCTACCGTTCGCACACCCATGCACGGGTCAAGCTGGAAACCGGGCGTACCCACCAGATCCGCGTGCACATGAGCCATGTCGGCTATCCGTTGGTGGGCGACCCGGTGTACGCCGGGCGCTTCCGCATTCCCCCAGCAGCCAGTCAGAGCCTGGTGCAGAGCCTCAAGGAGTTTCCGCGCCAGGCCCTGCATGCACGCTTCCTCGAACTCGATCACCCGGCCACCGGCCAGCGCATGAAGTGGGAGTCACCGTTGCCGGACGACCTGGTCTGGCTGCTCACCCTGCTGCGTCAGGATCGCGAGGCCTTCGTCGGGTGAGCGCCCACGACTGGCTGCTACCCGACTGGCCCGCGCCGGCCAATGTGCGCGCCTGCGTGACAACGCGCAGCGGCGGGGTCAGTGCGGCGCCGTTCGACAGTTTCAACCTCGGTGACCATGTCGACGACGACCCGGCTGCCGTCGCCGCCAATCGCGTGCATCTGGTCGACACCCTCGGCTGCCAGCCGGCCTGGCTGCGTCAGGTGCATGGCATCCTGGTGGCCGAGGCCGATCCCGCCACAGTGATCGAAGCCGACGGCAACTGGACAACCACGCCCGGTATCGCCTGCACGGCGATGACTGCCGACTGTCTGCCAGCCCTGTTCTGCGACCGCGCCGGCAGCCGTGTGGCAGCGGCCCATGCCGGCTGGCGCGGGCTGGCCGGGGGCGTGCTGGAAGCCACCGTGCAGGCGCTGAACGTTGCGCCGCAGGAACTGCTGGTCTGGCTCGGCCCGGCCATCGGCCCGGCTGCTTTCGAGGTGGGTGGCGAGGTGCGCGAAGCCTTCCTGCGCCAGCATGCCGAGGCCGAGCAGGCGTTCGTGCCAGGAGCGGTCGCAGGCAAGTTCATGGCCAATATCTACCAGTTGGCACGCATCCGCCTGGCGTCTATCGGCGTCACGGCCGTCAGCGGTGGCGGGCTGTGCACCTATCACGACCCGCGCTTCTATTCCTACCGCCGCAGCGCCCGCACCGGGCGCTTCGCCTCGCTGGTCTGGCTGCAGCCCTGAGCCCTGGGGCTCAGGGCCCACGATACGCCTCACATGCACTGAGCCTTAATCACTCCCATCAATAGTGCTGTGCCAAGCGCAGCGACTGACCTTATTCTCGCCGGCATCCAGCACATCCGATCCGCGCAGCCAGACCAGTAAGAGGAAAGATGATGAGCGCCCCCGTACAAGCCCTGTTCACCCCCTTTCAGCTCGGTAAGCTGGAACTGCCGACCCGTGTGGTCATGGCACCGATGACCCGCTCCTTCTCGCCCGGTGGCGTGCCCAATGCCAAGGTCGTCGAGTACTACCGTCGCCGCGCTGCTGCGGGTGTGGGCCTGATCGTCACCGAGGGCACCACCGTCGACCACAAGGCCGCCAACGGTTACCCGAACGTGCCGCGCTTCTACGGCGAGGATGCCCTGGCCGGCTGGAAGCAGGTGGTCGAGGCGGTGCACGCCGAAGGCGGCAAGATCGTCCCGCAACTCTGGCACGTCGGTAACGTACGCCGCCTGGGCACCGAACCCGATGCCAGCGTGCCCGGCTATGGTCCCATGGAAAAGCTCAAGGACGGCCAGGTGGTGGTGCACGGCATGACCCAGGCCGACATCGACGAAGTGATCGCCGCCTTCGCCAAGGCCGCGCGCGATGCCCAGGCCATCGGCATGGACGGCGTGGAGATTCACGGTGCCCACGGCTACCTGATCGACCAGTTCTTCTGGGAAGGCAGCAACCAGCGCACCGACCAGTACGGTGGTGACCTGGCTGCACGTTCGCGTTTCGCCATCGAACTGATCCAGGCCGTGCGTGCGGCGGTCGGCCCGGACTTTCCGATCATCCTGCGTTACTCGCAGTGGAAGCAGCAGGACTACAGCGCGCGCCTGGTGCAGACCCCACAAGAGCTGGAAGCCTTCCTCAAGCCGCTGTCCGAGGCCGGCGTGGACATCTTCCACTGCTCGACCCGGCGCTTCTGGGAGCCGGAGTTCGAGGGCAGCGACCTCAATCTGGCCGGCTGGACGCGCAAGCTCACCGGCAAGCCGACCATTACCGTCGGCAGTGTCGGCCTGGATGGCGAGTTCCTGCAGTTCATGGTCAAGACCGACAAGGTGGCCGAACCGGCCAGCCTGGAAAACCTGCTGGAGCGCCTGAACAAGCAGGAATTCGACCTGGTGGCCGTGGGCCGTGCCCTGCTGGTGGATCCGGACTGGGCACTGAAAGTGCGTGAAGGTCGCGAGCAGGACATTCAGCCCTTCAGCCGCGAAGCCCTGAATACCCTGGTGTAAAAGCAAAGAACGCCGCGCCCATGCGCATGGGCACGGCGTTCTTTCATGCGTCAGGCCAGGCGGCCATCGACTGCATAAGGACGCGGATCGATGATCGGCCTGTTGCCCAGCATCAGATCGGTCAGCAGTCGACAGGACGCCGGCGCCAGCACCAGTCCGTTGCGGAAATGCCCGCAGTTGAGCCACAGTCCCGGGTGCGACACCAACTCGCCAATGAAGGGAACCCCGGCTGGCGAGCCGGGCCGTAGCCCCGCCCAATGCCCGACCACCTCGGCATCCGCCAGCGCCGGCAACAACCCTTCGGCGGAAGCCTTGAGGCTTGCCAACGCGCTATCGGTCGGGGTCTTGTCGAAGCCTTCATATTCCAGAGTGCTGCCCACCAACACATGACCATCGCGCCGTGGGATGGCGTAGCGCCCCTTGGCCAGTACCATGCTCGGCAGGAAATCCTCGGCGCATTTGTAAAGAATCATCTGTCCCTTCACCGGCTCGACCGGCAGCGCCAGGCCCAGCGTCTTGAGCAGCTCGCCGCTCCAGGCCCCGGCAGCCAGCACCACACGCTCGGCGCGCATATCACCGCTGTCGGTGAGCACTCCGCATACACGCCCCCACTCCTGGATGAAGCCACGCACCGGGCAGTGTTCATGCACCTGCACGTTGGGCAAGGCCGCCAACGCCGCGCGCAGTGCCCTGACCAGACGCGGGTTGCGCACATTGGCCACGCCCGGCATATGAATGGCGCGCTCAAATCCAGGGCCCAGCACCGGCACCTGCCGATACACCTGCGCCATCGCCACAGAATCCAACGCCCTCCCCTGCTGCCGCGCCCAGGCCAACGCCTCGGCCTCGTCGTCCAGATCGAGCCAATACAGGCCCGTGACATGCACCTGCGGATCGATGCCCGTCATGGCCAGCAACTCATCGGCCAGATGCGGGTAGAAATCCTGCGACCAATGCGCCAACGCCGTTACCGGCGCGCTGTAGCGCCAAGGATAGAGCGGCGAAACGATCCCGCCACCAGCCCAGGAGGACTCACGGCCGATTTCGCCGGCTTCGAGCACGGTCACTGACACACCCTGGCGCGCCAGGATCACGGCAGACAGCAGACCGATGGCACCTGCGCCGACCAAAATCACATCTCTAAGCAACGCCTACCCCCGAAAAAAATTGACAGCACCCGGCCAGGGTGTAAAACAAAAGAGCGGTCAGGAAGACCGTGGATCATACGCGCAGAGGAAGCCACCCATGAAAATGCATTTGCAGAACGCCCTTAGCCTGCACGAGTTACTGGTCACCATTTCGATCCTAGGCATTCTGATCAGCCTGGTTCCACCTTCTTACAGTTATTTCATCGAACACAATCGGGCTCACAGCATTCGCAATGAATTGGTCGCCTTCGTCAACCTTACGCGCATGAAAGCCATCACCGAGCGACAGGCACACATGCTCTGTGGCTCCAGTGATGGGCAGACCTGCGATGGAGATTGGCAACATCATTGGCTTGTGATCCGCCTGAGAGATGACCAACTGCTCAAACGCTTCACTCTGGATCATCAATACAATCTCTGCTGGCGTGGCTTTGGTGGCGAAAACGTCACTTTCAGAGCCAACGGCATGACCAGCGCCAGCAATGGTCGCTTCACCTTTTGCAACCACGATACCCAGTGGCAACTGGTGATCAATCGGCAAGGCCGGCTGAAAATCGAGGATGTCGCACCTGATTCAGGTTGCTGTCAGACCGATCATACCGATAGCTGAACCAGTCATCTCGATAGAGCGGACATGTGCAACTGAGAGCGGCAGTATTTCGCTGCCCTTACCTAACCAGAAGCCATGCCATGCCTATCTTCCTGGCGAATCCGTGCAAGCGGTTCACATGCCGACCTCTACTCCAGAGAGGATTCACCCTGGTCGAACTCATGATCATCGTGACCCTGATCGGTGTCTTCGCGATGATCGCAGTACCCAGCTTCACCCAATTCATTGCCAACAACCGCACACAGTCGGTCAACAATGAAATGCTCGCCCTGCTGCAATTTGCTCGCAGCGAGGCGGTTGCACGACGCACGCTGGTCAAGGCTTGCCAAGAGGATGGGCAATGGAGCGTAAAGACCGATTGCACGGATGACGAAGCACTCAGAAGCATGAGCGTACCTGCTGACACCACCATCAGTGCCAGCACGAGCGAGCTGACCTTTCGTTACAACGGCAGCGGCACAGAGGCCAGCCTGATCACCTGCAAAGGTAACGATGCCGTCAATGGTTACACCATCGAAGTCAGATCGAGCGGGGGCATACGCACCTGGCCCCGTGGCAAGAACGGCCCTCAGGCCAGCAATAGCATGAGTAGCTGCACTCAACCGGAGCCAGAGGAATCCAACGATGATACGTAGAGCTGAACGTGGCTTTAGCATGATCGAGGTTCTGGTGACGCTGCTGCTCATCAGTGTCGGCGTTCTCGGTATGGTCGCCCTGCAAACACGCACCATCCAGTACACGCAGGACTCGGCTCAACGTAACGTCGCCATCATGCTCGCCAATGATCTGGTTGAAATGATGCGAGCGATGCCAGGGTCCTCTGACTTCTACAAGGACGCAGTAAAGGACTTCCCCGATAAACCCGACACTTGCACACCGCTGCCCAGTAACGCTTCCGGACAACTCGGCTGCTGGGCAGACAAGGTTGCCAAGACGCTTCCGGTGGGGGCACTCAGCGAAGAAGGTGAGAGTTTGCTGGAAAGCGACTTTCACATCTGCCGCACGAGCGTGGCCGGCACCTGCGATAACAGTGGCAGTACCGTTGAAATCCAGATCGCCTGGCACGCCAAATCAGGCGAGTGCATAAACGCCGATGGTACAAGCTCGGCGGTCTGCTACTACCGCCTGCGGACTCAGATATAAGGTGCCGAGATGAATCAGCAACGCACACAAGCAGGCTTGTCGCTGGTCGAGCTCATGGTCGCGCTCGCGATCAGCAGCTTCCTCATTCTGGGCGTCACCCAGATTTATATCGATAACAAGCGCAGCTACTCCTTCCAACAGAATCAGGCGGAAAACTTGGAAACTGGCCGCTATGCGTTGTTGATGCTGCAACAGGAACTGACCAAGGCCGGCTATCGTCGCCGACCAGACGAGCAACCTGCATTCGCATTTCCGGCTGCAGGTAACTTGGCCGGCTGCGGCGCTTTCCCTGCCGGGGAAACCGTCAAACGAACCGCACTGGACTCGGTTTGCATCCGCTACCAACCCAAGGATCATCTTGAGCGCAACTGCCTTGGTGAACGCCCGGTAACAGTCGCTGCATTGGAAACAGGCCCTTACCGGAATGCAGATGAAATCATCATCGAGCGGCTGTTCTTCGAGAAAGACACCGGCAACCTTTCAGGCGCACTCAAATGCACTAGGGTTCATACCAATCTTGCAGGCACTACTCTCAGCGGCCGTGAGGCTCAGACTGGCGAACTTGTTTCCGGGATTGTCGACCTGCGCTACGAATTCGGCGTGGGTAATGCTGCAGATCCGCGCAGCATCAGCCAGTACACCACAGGAGCAACGACGAGTCCCATCCTGGCAGTCCGCTACACCGCTCTATTACGCAGTGCTGGGGTGAACCTCAGAGAATCGGTTGCCGTGGGCGATGCCCTCGGAAATTGGCAAGCACTGACCGGCCTGGCGAACAGCGACAGCCTGGTGGCGGCATTGAAAGCAGATGACAAAGGCCAGCTTTATCAAGTGTCACAAAGCACTGTGATGTTGAGGAACCTAATGCCATGAAAACCCAACACTTTCCTGAGAAAGAACGCGGTGCAGCGCTGTTCATCGCCTTGATTATGCTCTTGGTCATTACTCTACTGGCACTTTCAGGCGCGCGCGAAACCGCTCTGGAAAGCCGCATCACCGGCAATCTGGCAGATCAACAAAAGCTTGTGAACTATGGAGAAGCAGCACTTCGACAAGGAGAGCGGCTTCTGACCTCGCCAATGAAACCTCGCGAACAAAATGACTGCACAGGCAATTATTGCTTCCTGAATCAACAACCCGCCTACCTTCAAGACTTTGACACTTCCCTGAGCTACTCACCTGTGACTGGAGAAAGCAACCAACAAGTGCAATGGTATGCAGTCCCAGCCCCCTCAGGAGCAGCACAAGGCCAAGCAGAAAATCCTGAATACGGCAACATGATGCTGGGTATCGGTACCTTCCGCTATGAGATCAATACGAAAGCAACGAACACCGATACCGAGCAAAAAGCCAGCCTTCGCTCCACCACAGCCAAAGTATTCAACTGAAGGTAAAAAACCATGCGAACTCATGCACTCCTTCAGGCCAGCGCCTTGGCAATGGCAACGCTGGCAACTCAGGCCTTCGCGGGCGCAAACAACCCTGCACAGACGCCGCTGTTTGTAAGCCGGGCTACCCCCCCCCTGAACATGTTGGTCATGGGGCGAGATCACAAGCTTTATTACGAAGCCTATAATGACGCCTCCGACCTCAATGGCGACGGCATCATTGATGTTGGCTACAAAGGCTATCTTAGTGCGGCCCAGGGTGGTATCGACTACTTCGGCTACTTCAACTCCCAAGTCTGCTACACCTATACCGATGGCACCTTCGTTCCGACAGCCCTGGCCACGAACAAACGCTGCAGCGGCCAATGGAGCGGTGACTACCTCAACTATCTGACCACCTCACGCATGGATGCACTGCGTAAAGTGCTCTATGGTGGTTTCCGTGTCACCGACACGGAAAGCAAAACCTTGCTCCAGGGCGCATATATTCCTCGCGATGCACACGCATGGGGTAAGGAATACAAAGCCACAGATGGCTACAACATCACGGATTTTACCCCGCTATCCCAGCCTGCATCTGGCTTCCATCATATGTTCGCGGTGGTTTCCAAGACACAGGATACAGGTATTCCACAACTACGCGTTCTCACCAATACAACGTTCCGAGTCTGGAACTGGGTGTCAAAAGAGCGCCCAGTTGCTATGGACGAGTGCGTAACCAGTACAGGTGGCACGGCGAGCTGTACATCCGGCGGCCCATCTCCAGCAGGCTGGACACTGGTTCCAGCCGAGGTACTCAGTAATGTCACTGTAACCACCTGGAAAGATAACGTTGGTAGTCCTAGCAACAGATCCGGGATGAACTCACTATTTGATAATAATAGTGGCAACTCCGCACGATGTGGAAGCGGCCCGGCCGCCCAGATATTCAAGGATAGAGACGGAAACCCGTTCAAGGGTAACGGTTGTACCGATGATAATTATCACACTCTGATTACCGCAACCCTTACACCCCCAAGCACAGCCACCTATACATTTGCCGTGGATGGTGACGATGCTGTCGATCTGCAGATCGGCAGCACTTATGTCGCCTCCTGGTATGGCGGGCATGGAAACGACAAATCTGACAATGGGCTTAACCAGCACTCGGGCAGTATTGCCCTGACAGGTGGCCAAAGTTATCAAATAACTTTTCGCCATGAAGAAGGTAGTGGAGGCGATAACTGGGGACTTTACTGGAAGCTACCAAATGCGGCGGCCAGCACACTGACGGATTACAACGTCCGCGTTGAGGTTTGCCCATCCGGCAATTCAGCGCTGCGAGACAGTACCTGCAAGGTTTACGGCAGCGGAGCAGTAAAACCCACCGGCATCCTTCATGATTTCGGCGAAACCAACAGGATGCACTTTGGCTTGCTGACCGGCTCTTACGAAAAGAGCATGAGCGGCGGCATATTGCGCGCCAATATGGGCAGTTTCACTCGCGAGGTCGATCCTTACACTGGGCAGTTCTGCTCATCTGACGCCAACTATTGCTCGAACCCGATAAATAATCCCTCGCCTGAGCGCAACGGTATAGTCGCGACCATCAATAAATTACGCATCTATGACTTTCGCTATGGCGACAATACCTATGGCTGCTGGATTACTGATAGAACGATCACACAAGACGATCATTGCTATATGTGGGGCAACCCTGTAGGCGAAATGATGTATGAGACGCTACGCTACTTCTCTGGTGCAAGCGCCCCCACGTCTCTATACAACTACACAGGTAACAGTGGCGCAGACCAAACACTAGGCCTGGCCAAGCCTTCATGGGTTTCGCCATATAGCCAAAGTGGCGGAAATTACCCTGCCTGCTCCCTTCCGGCAATGACTGTCATTAGCGACATCAACCCGTCTTATGACTACAAACTGCCCGGAGGAAAATCTAGCTGGCAAGCCAATGGCGAAGCGTTCTCCAACTCAAATGACCCAGCCGCCATACAAAATCTGAATGTATCTACTGAAACCAATGCGATTGGCGTAGCAGAAGGGCTGGTTGGCAAGAGCGTCTTTATTGGTGAGTCCAATGGTACTGCCGATAATGCCCCAACGGCCAAGACAATCGCTGACCTGGCGACCGCTCGTGGGCTTGCCCCCGAAGAACCGAGCAAGCAAGGGACTTATTACTCGGCTGGTGTTGCGCGCTTTGCTGCCAAAAATGCAATCGGCGGGAATCGCATGTTGCAAACCTACGCGGTCGCCCTAGCCTCACCATTACCGCAGATAAACTTCCCCGTGGGAAACAGCCGCATCACCCTGGTTCCTTTTGCTAAATCTGTTGGCAATAATAATTTTCAACCAACCAACCAGATCGTCGACTTCTACGTACAGAGAATTGCCAATACCGATCCAGATGGCAGCGATCGAGACATGTCGGTCAATGGCGGACGCCCCTATGCGGTTTTCCGTATCAATTATGAAGACGTCGAGCAAGGCGCTGACCATGACATGGATGCCATTGCGCTCTATACCCTGTCAGTCACTGCCGATAATCAACTTCAGGTCAACCTGCTCTCGGAATATGCCGCTGGTGGTATGCAGCAACATATGGGCTATGTCATCTCCGGCACCGGAGCGCAGACAGATGGCATCTACCTGGAGATATGCGACCTGAGAGACGGAACTGCCAACAACGGCAACAGAGCCAGTTGCGACGGACAAACCCGCTATCGCCTCAATACCCCACCTGGCCGCCCGGCTGGCTGGTGCGTTACCAATACCAGCAGCTCGGAATGTGAGGGGCTGCCGCCTACCGCATCGCGAACCTTCACCCCGTCCGCCAGCGCCAGCAATGCCGTGCTGCTGAAGAGCCCGCTGTGGTACGCCGCCAAATACGGCATGCCGGATCGCGATACGACCACGATCACTGGCGACCCGGACAACTACTTCCTGGTCACCAATGCCTTGACCCTGAAAGAACAATTGACCAAGGCCTTCAACAACCTTGAACAGTCAAACAACTCGGTAACCAGCCCTGCCGTTTCCGTGGCTGGCAACGAAGCCTCCGACGATCTTTACATCTACCGCACCGATTACAGAATCAATACTTGGAGCGGTGACCTGATCAAGGAGCAGCTCAATAAAGTCGACGGAACCAGAACCCGCCTGTGGAGTGCCAGCTCCGCGCTTACGGCATCTGGACGTACGATCCGCATACCGGCTGCAAACGGTACAAGCCTTCAGGAAATGACCTGGAACAATCTCGCCAACCGAGAGGCATTCAACAATGCCGGTCAACGGGTCAACCTGCAAGCAGCGATGGCCACGGATCTGGCAACGGGTACCCCGGCGCCAATGGTCAATGGCACGATGAGCAGCGAGAATCAAACGCTTGGTCAGAACAGACTCAACTTCGTCAAAGGCGAAGCGAACGCCAATTTCCGCGCACGCGACTCGTTACTCGGCGACATCATCAACTCCAACCCTACAGTCGTCGCCGGGGCGCAGTACCTGGCCTACCTGGCAGACAGCATCGAGCCAGGCGGCAACTATGGCAACTTCGTGACCGCCCAGGCGAATCGCAGCAAGCGTATTTATGTGGGTGCCAACGATGGTATGTTGCATGCCTTCAATGACAGTGGCACGGAACAGTTTGCCTTCGTGCCTACAGCAGTCATTCCCGAGCTCTATCGGTTGACTGACCCGCGTTACAACGAACAGGGCGGCGCCCACAAGTTCTATGTCGACGGCTCACCGGTGGTGCGTGACGTCTACATCAACAATCAGTGGAGAACCGTTCTGGTCGGCACCCTACGTGCTGGTGGGCGGGCGCTCTTCGCCCTGGACATCACTGACCCGGCCAATATCTCACTGCTCTGGGAGTTCAACGTCGGCAAGGACATCCCTGACAATGCGCCTGCCAATACCCCCAGCGACATGGGTTACAGCTTCCCGACGCCCACCATTGCCAAGCTGCACAGTGGTCAATGGGCAGTGGTCACGGGCAATGGTTATGACAGTGACAGCGGCCGCGCCGTGCTGATGTTGATCGATATCGCCACGGGCAATCTGATCAAGAAGATCCCGACCGCTGCAGCGGATGCCAACAATGGGCTGTCCACTGTTCGGGTAGCCGATAACAACAGCGATGGCTACGCCGACTATGTCTATGCAGGGGACCTGAAAGGCAATCTGTGGCGCTTCGATCTGATCGACAATGCGGGCACCAATGCAGACGGTACGGAGCGTAATCCTCTGCGTCACACTAGCAACATCAATGTGAGCAACTTCAAGGTCTCTTACGGGGGAACTCCGCTGTTCACGGCCCGCAACGGCAATGATGAGGTTCAGCCCATCACAGCCCCTCCCTCCCTCGTTCGTCATCCCAGCATGAACGGCTATATCGTCATGTTTGGTACAGGCCGTTACTTCCGGGAGGCGGATAAATCCAGACAGGAGAATGCTGTCATCCAGACCCTCTACGGCATCTGGGATCGGAAAACGACCGGGCAAGCAACGGCCAGCGGTGATGTTCCCAGCAGCTCACGCTCAGATCTGCAACAGCAGACCCTGACGAATGCTACCGCTACCTTCCAGAATGGCCAAACGACCACCAGCCTTACAGTCAGAACGCTGAGCGCTAATGCCGTAGCCTGGCGCAATGGAAGTACCGGAAAATATGGCTGGTATCTGGATCTGGTCGTCGGTAGCTCAGCGGAGGGGGAGCGCATTGTCAATGAGATGGCAGCCAGAGGCCAGGTGCTCTTCCTCAGTACACTGACCCCCTCCAGCGACCCCTGCAAGGCAGGCCTGATAGGTCGAAACTATGGCATTGACCCCTTTACTGGAGGACGCACCAGTTTTGCGGTTTTCGACCTCAACAACGATGGCGTTGTAAACGCCAGCGACAACTACAACAGCCAGAGCGTTTCGGGCTTCGAGAGCCCAGCGGGTGGCTTTACCCTCAGCGGTGACAAGTTCTTCACCACCGATGGGGCTTCTGTAAATATCAACTTTGGCCCGACCGTATCAGGTCGGCAAAGCTGGCAAATTCTCCCGGAGAACGATTGATGAAGGTTAGAACTGCAGCAGGCTTTACCTTGCTGGAAGTCATGATCACCGTGGTGATCATCGGCATCCTTGCGGCCATCGCCTATCCCAGCTATCAGGATTATGTGCTGCGCAGCAATCGTGCCGAAGGCATGGCCCTGCTGAATGACGCTGCTGCTCGCCAGGAACGCTATTACGCCCAGACCAATGCCTATGTCACTGCAACCGCTGACATAGGCAAGCTCGGGCTCTCCAGTGCCAACTCGCAAACAGGCAAATACAGCCTGAGCATCGGAAGCGGTGGAGGCGGCTATGTATTGACCGCCACGCCGCAAGGCGTGCAAACAAACGATACCAAGTGCGGGAACCTGACGCTCAACGCGCAAGGTACAAAAGGCAAGAGTGGTAGCAGTAGCGTGAGTGACTGCTGGCGCTGATTGAGCGAAACCGACTGCACGCTGAAAAGAAACGCCGCACTCCTGAGGAGTAGCGGCGTTTTTATTGAGTTCATGATCATAACCGTGCTGGCATGTCCCGGAAAGATCAGCCCGCCCAGCGTTTTATATTCAAACCGCCCTCACCCGCAACTCCTTGGGCATGGAAAACGTGATGTTCTCCGGCCTGCCATCGAGCTCGGTCTCACCCGTCGCGCCCCAGGCGCGCAGGCGTTCGACCACGCCGCGCACCAGCACTTCCGGGGCAGAGGCGCCGGCGGTGATCCCTACTCCGCCGACACCCTCGAACCACTCGAGCTGGAGATCCTCGGCGCCATCGATCAGATAGGCCGGGGTGCCCATGCGCTCGGCCAGCTCGCGCAGGCGGTTGGAGTTGGAGCTGTTGGGGCTGCCCACTACCAGCAGCACGTCGCATTCGCTGGCGAGCTGTTTGACGGCATCCTGGCGGTTCTGCGTGGCGTAGCAGATATCGTCCTTGCGTGGCCCGCCGATGGCGGGGAACTTGGCACGCAAGGCGTCGATCACCTTGCTGGTGTCATCCATGGACAGGGTGGTCTGGGTGACGAACGCCAGGTTCTGCGGGTTGCGCACCTGTAGCTCGGCAACATCCGACTCGTCCTCCACCAGGTAGATGGCGCCGCCGTTGCTGGCGTCGTACTGGCCCATGGTGCCTTCCACTTCCGGGTGGCCTTCATGGCCGATCAGGATGCATTCGCGCCCTTCGCGGCTGTAGCGCACCACTTCCATGTGCACCTTGGTCACCAGCGGACAGGTGGCGTCGAAGACCTTGAGGCCACGGCGCGCGGCCTCGTCGCGCACGGCCTTGGAGACGCCATGGGCGCTGAAGATGACGATGACGTCGTCCGGCACCTGATCCAGCTCCTCGACGAACACGGCACCACGGGCGCGCAGGTCTTCCACCACGAACTTGTTGTGCACCACTTCGTGACGCACGTAGATCGGTGGGCCGAAGACTTCCAGGGCGCGATTGACGATTTCGATGGCGCGGTCGACACCGGCACAGAAGCCGCGGGGGTTGGCGAGTTTGATATGCATGATGACTCTCGGCACGCGGTCGTTGCAGGAGGAGGCAAGTGTAACGCGGGAGCGAACATCGTTCCCGCTTGGCATGGCCCGGACGCATCCGAGGTATCGATGGCAGCACCCGGATTGCATCCGGGCTACTGACGCTTACAGCGCTTTGACTTCGATGATCTCCACCTCGAAGTCCAGCACCTTGCCGGCCAGCGGGTGGTTGAAGTCGATGGTCACCTGCTGGTCGTCGAAAGCCTTGACCACGCCCGGCAGCTCGGCATTGGCGGCGTCATTGAAGATCACCAGCAGGCCTTCGGAGAGCTCCATGCCCTCGAACTGGCTGCGCGGCATGACCTGCACATTCTGCGGGTTCGGCTGGCCGAAGCCCTGCTCGGGCTGCACCTGCACGCTGCGCTTGTCACCGGCCTTGAAGCCGTACAGCGCCTGCTCGAAGCCAGGCAGCAAGTTGCCATCGCCGACCTTGAAGGTAGCCGGCTGCTTATCGAAGGTGCTGTCCACCACGTCGCCGTTTTCCAGCTTGAGGGCAAAATGCAGGGTCACCTGCCGATCCGGGCCGATGCGTACCTCGCTCATTGCGCCACCTCCTTCTTCGCCGACTTGTCGCTCTTGAACATGTCCAGCGCCAGCAGGATGGCGCCAATGGTGATGAAGCTGTCGGCCAGGTTGAAGGCCGGGAAATACCAGCGGTTCTGCCAGTGCACCAGGATGAAGTCGACCACATGGCCCAGTACCACGCGGTCATAGAGATTGCCCAAAGCACCGCCAAGCACCATGGCCAGGGCCACGGCCAGCAGGGTTTCGCTGGGTTTGAGGCGCTTGAGCCAGATCACCAGCACGGCGCTGACCAGCACGGCGATGCCGGCGAAGAACCAGCGCTGCCAGCCAGCGGCATCGGCCAGGAAGCTGAAGGCGGCGCCGGTGTTATAGGCCAGCGTCCAGTCCAGATAACCGGGGATCACTTCGATGCGCTGATACATACTCAGGCCGCCCTCGAAGATATCCTTGGTGATGCGGTCACCGATCAGGATCAGCAGGCTCAGCAGCAACCAGGGCAATTTGCCGAAACGGGCTTCACGCATGCTTGCGCACCTCGCCGCTGCCTTCGATGTTGCTCACGCAACGCCCACACAGCTCCGGGTGCTCGGCATGGCTGCCGACATCGGCGCGGAAGTGCCAGCAACGACCACACTTGGCGTGAGCCGACTTGACGATCTTCAGCTTCAGCCCCGGCGCCTCGGTGACCACGGCATCGGCCGGCGCCTCGGCTAGCGGTGCAGCCTCGGCAGCGGAGGTGATCAGCACGAAGCGCAGCTCGTCACCCAGCTTGGCCAGGTCGGCACGCAGGGCGTCATCGCCATACAGGGTGACTTCGGCCTGCAGGTTGCCGCCAATCGCCTTGGCCGCGCGCAGGTTCTCCAGCTCCTTGTTCACCGCCCCCTTGACCGCCATGACGCGCTGCCAGTAGGCCTGATCCAGCTCGAAGCCCTGCGGCAGGCGGGGGAGGTTCTCGTACCAGGTGGCCAGCATCACCGACTCGGCGCGCTCGCCCGGCAGGAACTGCCAGATTTCCTCGGCGGTGAAGGCCAGGATCGGCGCGACCCAACGCACCAGCGCCTCGCAGATATGGAACAGTGCGCTCTGGCAGGAGCGACGCGCCACGCTGTCGGCCGCGGTGGTGTACTGACGATCCTTGATGATGTCCAGGTAGAAGCCGCCCAGCTCCTGCACACAAAAGTTGTGCACCTTGGAGTAGACGTTCCAGAAGCGGTACTCGGCGTAGGCCTCGGTCAGTTCGTCCTGCAGCCGTGCGGTGGCGTCCACCGCCCAGCGGTCGAGGTCGAGCATCTGCTCGGGTTGCAGCAGATCCCGGGCCGGCTCGAAGCCGTTGAGGTTGGCCAGCATGAAGCGTGCGGTATTACGGATGCGCCGGTAGGCATCGGCGCTGCGCTGCAGGATCTGGTCGGAGACGGCCATCTCGCCGGAGTAGTCGGTGGAGGCTACCCACAGGCGCAGGATGTCGGCGCCCATGCTGTCGATCACCTTCTGCGGGGCGACCACGTTGCCGAGGGACTTGGACTGCTTGCGGCCCTGCTCGTCGACGGTGAAGCCGTGGGTCAGCAGTTCCTTGTAGGGCGCGTGGCCGTCGATGGCGCAGCCGGTCAGCAGCGAGGAATGGAACCAGCCGCGGTGCTGGTCGGAGCCCTCCAGATAGAGGTCGGCAACCGGGCCCTGGGCATGCGCCAGTTCGGCATGGGAGCCACGCAGCACATGCCAGTGGGTGGTGCCGGAGTCGAACCACACGTCCAGAGTGTCGCGGCTCTTGTCGTACTGCTCGGCCTCGGCGCCGAGCAGCTCGGCGGGATCCAGCTTGAACCAGGCCTCGATGCCCTCCTGCTCGACGCGCCCCGCCACCTCTTCCATCAGTTCGACGGTGCGCGGGTGCAGTTCGCCGCTTTCCTTGTGGGTGAAGAACGGGATCGGCACGCCCCAGTTGCGCTGACGCGAGATGCACCAGTCCGGGCGGTCGGCGATCATGCTGTGCAGACGCGCCTGGCCCCAGGCCGGGACGAACTTGGTCTGCTCGATGGCCGCCAGGGAGCGCTCACGCAGGGTGCCGCCCGCTTTCGGCTGGGTGTCCATGCCCACGAACCACTGCGCCGTGGCGCGGTAGATCAGCGGCGTCTTGTGGCGCCAGCAGTGCATGTAGCTGTGATTGATGGTCTCGTGCTTGAGCAGCGCGCCGACTTCCTCGAGCTTGGCGACGATGGCCGGGTTGGCCTTCCAGATGAACTGGCCACCAAAGAACGGCAGCGAGTCGACGTACACGCCGTTGCTCTGCACCGGGTTGAGAATCTCGTCATTGCTCATGCCATAGCGCTTGCAGCTATGGAAGTCGTCCTCGCCATAGGCCGGCGCCGAGTGGACGATGCCGGTACCGGCGCCCAGCTCGACATAGTCGGCCAGGTACAGCGGCGACAGGCGGTCATAGAACGGGTGGCGGAAGTTGATCAGTTCCAGTGCCGCGCCCTGAGCGGTGGCAACCACCTGGCCTTCGAGGCCATAGCGCTGCAGGCAGCTTTCGACCATTTCCTCGGCCAGCAGCAGCAGGCGGTCGCCCACGTCCACCAGCGCGTAGGTGAATTCCGGGTGCACGTTCAGCGCCTGGTTGGCCGGGATGGTCCAGGGCGTGGTGGTCCAGATGACGATGGCGGCTGGTTTGCTCAGGCTGGCCAGGCCGAAGGCGGCGGCCAGCTTGTCGGCATCCGCGACCGGGAAGGCCACGTCGATGGCTTCGGACTTCTTGTCCATGTACTCGACCTCGGCCTCGGCCAGTGCCGAACCGCAATCGAAGCAGAAGTTGACCGGCTTGAGGCCCTTGAACACGAAACCGTTCTTGACCATCTCGGCCAGGGCACGGATCTCGCCGGCCTCGTTGGCGAAGTTCATGGTCAGGTAGGGATTGTTCCAGTCCCCCAGCACACCGAGGCGGACGAAACCGGCCTTCTGCTCTTCCACCTGTTCGGCGGCATAGGCACGGCAACGCTCGCGGGTCAGGTCGGCCGGCTGGTTCTTGCCGAAGGTGGTTTCCACCTTGTGCTCGATGGGCAGACCATGGCAGTCCCAGCCCGGCACGTAGGGCGCGTCGAAACCGGCCAGGGTCTTGGAGCGGGTGATGATGTCCTTGAGGATCTTGTTCAGCGCGTGGCCGATATGGATGCTGCCGTTGGCGTAAGGAGGGCCATCGTGCAGGATGAATTTCGGGCGACCTTCACCCGCCTTGCGCAGCTTCTCGTACAGGCCAATGTCAATCCAGCGCTGCAGGGTCTGCGGCTCGCGTTGCGGCAGGCCAGCCTTCATCGGGAAGGGGGTGTCGGGCAGGTTCAGCGTGGCTTTGTAATCGGTCATGTCGGGCTCTTCATCAGCGGGTGGCTCTGCCAATATTCACGGGCAGCGGCAATATCGGCGGCAATCGCCGCCTTCAGGGCCTCCAGCGAGGCGAAACGCTGCTCATCACGCAGCTTGTGGTGGAAAGCCACCGAGAGGCGCCGGCCATAGAGGTCGCCGGCGAAATCCAGAAGGTGCACTTCCAGATGGGCGCTGCCGTCGCCGGCAACGCTGGGGCGCACGCCGATATTGGCGACGCCTGGTTGAATCACGCCATCGATTTCACAGCTCACCAGATAAACGCCGGTCAGCGGCACCTTGCGCCGCTTGAGCTGGATGTTGGCCGTTGGTGCATCAAGCTGGCGGCCGAGCTTCTGCCCGTGCAGCACTCGCCCGGCGATGCGAAACGGCCGCCCCAGCAGGGCTTCGGCCAGGTCGAAATCGCCAGCGGCCAGCGCCTCGCGTACGCGGGTGCTGCTGACGCGGCCACCGCGCACCTCGATGGTGGTCGAGGCATCGACGCTGAAGCCATGGCGCTTGCCAGCGGCCTTGAGAAACTCGAAATCCCCGGCACGGTCGCAGCCGAAGCGGAAGTCGTCGCCGATCTCCAGATCCTTCACCCGCAACCCGTCCACCAGCACGCGCTGGACGAACTCAGCCGCCGATAGCTCGCGCAGGCGGCGGTTGAAGGCCAGGCACAGCACCAGGTCGACGCCCTCGGCCGCCAGCAAGGCCAGCTTGTCACGCAGCCGGGTCAAGCGCGCCGGCGCGGTGTCGGGGCCGAAGTACTCACGTGGCTGTGGCTCGAAGATCACCACGCAACTGGGCACGGCCAACTCCGCCGCACGCTCACGCAGACGCGCCAGGATGGCCTGGTGCCCACGATGAACGCCGTCGAAATTACCGATGGTGACCACACAGCCCCGCTCGGGCGGCTGCAGGTTATGAAGACCTCGAACCAGCTGCATAACAGGCTTCTTGTTCACAAAGTGGCCGATTATACGCACAGCGCGTGGCGTACAACAGGCATCACAGCGCCTTGCGGGCAAAGTCGCGCGGGCGAAAACCCAGCAGCAACAACATGCCGAAGTATACCGCCGCGCCCACCGTCACCAGCGCGCCGAGGCGCAACAGGCGCACAGGCATCTCGCCCTCGGCCCAGGCCGGCATGACCTGCAGCAACCCCAGCAGCGCGGCGACCATCACCGCCACCGCCAGCAGCAGCTTGAGCAGGAACGCCCCCCAACCCGGCAACGGCTGGAAGATGCCCGCGCGGCGCAGTTGCCAGAACAGCAAGCCCGCATTGAGACAGGCCGCCAGGCTGATGGATAGCGCCAGACCGACGTGCGCCAGTTCCAGGCCGAAGACGAACAGCGCATTCATCGCCTGGGTCGCCAACAGGCTGATCACGGCGATGCGCACCGGCGTCTTGATGTTCTGTTGGGCATAGAAGCCAGGGGCGAGGATCTTGATCAGGATCAGCGCCAGCAGGCCCACCGCATAGGCCATCAGCGCCTGCTGGGTCATCAGCGCATCCTCGGCGCCGAACTTGCCGTACTGGAACAGCGACACCACCAGGGGTTCGGCGAGGATCGCCAGCGCCAGGGTGCAAGGCAGCACCAGCAGAAAACATAGGCGCAGCCCCCAGTCGAGCAGGCGGCAGTACTCGTCGCGATTCTGGCTGGCGTAGGTCTTCGACAGGGCCGGCAGCAGGATGGTGCCGAGGGCCACGCCGAGCACCCCCGAGGGCAACTCCATCAGGCGGTCGGCGTAATACATCCAGGACACCGAGCCGGCCACCAGAAAGGAGGCGAATACGGTATTGATGATCAGCGAGATCTGGCTCACAGAGACGCCGAAGATCGCCGGTCCCATCTGCTTGAGCACACGCCACACCCCTGTGTCGCGCAGGTTCAGGCGCGGCAGCACGAGCATGCCGATGCGCCTGAGGTGCGGCAGTTGCCACAGCAGTTGCGCCAGGCCACCGGCCAGCACCGCCCAGCCCAGGGCCATGATCGGCGGGTCGAAATAAGGGGCGAGAAACAGCATGAAGAGGATCATGCTGAGGTTGAGCAGAGTCGGCACGAAGGCCGGCACGGAGAAGCGGTTCCAGGTATTGAGGATGGCCCCGGCCAGCGAGGACAGCGAGATCAGCAGGATGTAAGGAAAGGTCACCCGCAACAGGTCGACGGTCAGCGCGAAACGCTCGGCATCCTCGGCGAACCCCGGCGCGCTCACCCACACCACCCAGGGCGCGGCCAGCACGCCGAGGGCGGTGACCAGCGCCAGGGCCAGGGTCAGCAGGCCGCTGACATAGGCGACGAAGGTGCGCGTAGCCTCCTCACCCTTTTGCATCTTGTACTCGGCGAGAATCGGCACGAAGGCCTGAGAAAATGCACCTTCAGCGAAGATCCGCCGCAGCAGGTTGGGCAGCTTGAAGGCGACCACGAAGGCGTCGGAGGCCACGCCGGCGCCGAAGGTACGGGCGATGAGGGTGTCGCGCACGAAACCCAGCACGCGCGAGACCATGGTCAGGGAACTGACGGCAGCCAGGGATTTGAGCAGATTCATGAACGTGGGGCTTTCCCGATCGAGCGCGAGAGCGGAGAATCCCCTGTTCGCGCAAAAGCGTCGAGTGTAGCGAGCCGCCATTGGTCAGGCCAGCGGCGAAAACTGCCAGCGGACTTGACATCGGCCCGGCAGCCCGGCAAGATTCGCGGCCTTAATTTGTGTAACCCCCCAGTTTTCGAGGAGCTTGACGGTGGCCAACTCACCTTCTGCCAAAAAACGCGCCAAACAGGCTGAGAAGCGCCGTAGTCATAACGCCAGCCTGCGCTCGATGGTTCGTACCTACATCAAGAACGTGGTCAAGGCTATTGCTGCCAAGGATCTCGAGCTTGCCAAGACCGCCTACACCGCTGCCGTTCCGGTCATCGACCGCATGGCTGACAAAGGCATCATCCACAAGAACAAAGCCGCTCGTCACAAGAGCCGCCTGAACGCGCACATCAAAGCGCTGGGCGAAGCTGCTGCCGCCTAAGTCGCGCGCAGGTTCTTGAAAAACCGGCCCTCGCGGCCGGTTTTTTATTGGCCGTAGTAAACCCCGTGCAGGCGCGAAATTATTCGAGCTCCCGACGGGCGCGGTGCCAGCCCTTTCACGGATAAATCCGCTCCTACCAACCGCGCCCCCAGGCACCCACGGGCGGGAAACCCTGTAGGAGCGAATTTATTCGCGATCCCGACGAGCGCGGCGGCATCGCAGATCGTTTCTAGAGAGCCCCTTCAGCGGCGCGCCGCCTCGATCACCTCGATATAAGGCTCGGCATTGCGCTGATCCTGAATCAGGGCGACGAAGTCGTTGCCCTGCGCATCGCGCGCCGAGAGATCGTAGCCGGCCTCGACGAAAAAGCCGACGAAACGCTCGAAGTCATCGACGCGCAGGCCACGATAGGCCTTGATCAGCTTGTGCAGGGACGCGGGCGTGGCATCGGCCGGCTCCACGTCGAGGAACAGCTTGATGGCGTCGTCGCTGATCTCTTCGCCAATCACCTGCTTCTTGTCTTTACGCATCGCCCACTCCGCCAACTGTAGAAAAGGGGCGGCAGTGTAACGCCGCCGCCCGCCACGCTCAACGCACCCACATGCCACAACGCCCGTGACAGAGGCGATCCAGGTCAATGCAGGTTATAGGGCCACTGGCTTTATAATGTCGGCGAGCTTTCAGGGGGCCCTCATGTCGCGCCGATCCTTACCGCTGTTCTCCGCCTGGCGCCAGGTTCTGCGCGTCGGCTATTCCTGGCCGGCCCTGCGCGGCGATCTCAGCGCCGGGCTGACGGTGGGCATCATCGCCATCCCTCTGGCCATGGCGCTGGCCATTGCCGTTGGCGCCCCGCCGCAGCATGGGCTGTATACCGTGCTGATCGCCGCCCCTCTGATCGCCCTGTGCGGCGGTTCGCGCTTCAATATCTCCGGCCCCACCGCAGCCTTCGTGGTGATCCTGCTGCCCATCACCCAGCAGCACGGGCTTGGCGGTCTGTTGCTGTGCACGCTAATGGCCGGGCTTATCCTCATTGCCATGGGCCTGCTGCGCGCCGGGCGCCTGATCGAATTCGTACCCTACCCGGTCACCCTGGGCTTCACTGCCGGCATCGGCATCGTCATCGCCGTGTTGCAGGTCAAGGATCTGCTGGGCCTGACCCTGCCCGGCAGTGCCACCCACCTGACCGACACCCTGGTGCTGCTGGTGCGCGGCCTGCCTAGCCTGAGCCTGGGCGATAGCCTGGTGGCACTGTGCAGCCTGGCCGTTCTGCTGCTCTGGCCGCGCCTGGTGCCCAGGGTGCCGGCACATCTGGTCGCCCTCACCCTGGGCGCCTTGCTGGCGCTGCTGCTGGAATATTTCGGCCTGCATGTGGCCACGCTGGGCGAGCGTTTCAGTTACAACCTCGATGGCATCGAACATCCCGGCATCCCACCTTTCCTGCCCAGCCTGGCACTGCCCTGGACACTGCCGGGCGCCGATGGCCAACAGCTAGTGGTGAGCTTCGAGCTGATCCGCCAGCTTATCGCGCCGGCGTTCGCCATCGCCATGCTCGGTGCCATCGAGTCACTGCTGTGCGCCGTGGTGGCCGATGGCATGACCGGCAGCAAGCACGACCCCAATGCCGAACTGATCGGCCAGGGCCTGGGCAACCTGGCCGCGCCCTTCTTCGGCGGCATCACCGCCACTGCTGCCATCGCTCGCACCGCTGCTAACGTGCGCGCCGGGGCCTTCTCACCACTGGCGGCCATCGTCCATGCCGGCGTGGTGCTGGCCGCCATCCTGCTGCTGGCGCCCTTGTTCAGCTACCTGCCGATGGCAGCCTTGGCAGCCTTGCTGCTGCGGGTGGCGTGGAACATGAGCGAACCCCAACACGTGGTCCACACCCTGCGCATCGCACCACGGGGCGACGTGCTGGTGCTGCTCACCTGCCTGGTGCTGACGGTGCTGTTCGACATGGTGCTGGCGGTGGGCGTCGGCCTGTTGCTGGCCGCCGGCCTGTTCATCAAGCGCATGAGCGAGCTGACCGACACCGCCGCGCTGGATCGCCAACAACGCCAGGCACTGCTCGACATGCCCGAGCAGGTGCTGGCCTACAGCATTCGCGGCCCGCTGTTCTTCGGCGCGGCGGAAAAGGCGCTGAGCGTGCTGCGCCGCTTCAGCCCCGGGGTGAAGGTAGTGATCGTCGACATCAGCGCCGTGCCGCTGCTGGACATGACCGCCATCGCCGCCCTGGACAACGTGCTACGGGACTATCGCCAGCAGGGCGTGGCGCTGATTCTCAGCGGCTCCACCGCGCAGGTGCGCCTGCAACTGCGGCGCGCCGGGGTGCAGCGCCACGAGGGCGAGCTGGCCTACGTGCGCAACCTGGCACAAGCGCGGGAGAAGGCCCTGCGCTGGTTGGGCGAGCGGCAGCCGGCATAGCCCAGCGGCAGCCGGCCCCGGATTGCATCCGGGCTACGCGCTGGGTGAGCAGCAGCGCTGCGGCAAGCGTAGGGGGGCACCGTGCGCACGCTCCCCTTGCGAGCGCCCGGTGCGCGCAGCGCACCCTACTGCCTTACAGGCCCTTGACCGCGTAGATGCCGGCGGCGTTGCGCCAGTAGCCCTTGTAGTCCATGCCATAACCAAAGATGTAACGGTCGATGCACTTGAGCCCGACGTAATCGGCCTTCAGATCCGGGCGCGCCTTGCGCTCGTGCTCCTTGTCGATCAGTACCGCCGTGTGCACGGCACGCGCGCCGGCATGGCGGCAGAAGTCGATGATGGCGCCAAGGGTGTGCCCCTCGTCGAGAATGTCGTCGATGATCAGCACATCACGGTCGATGAACGAGACCTCCGGTTTGGCCTTCCAGAACAACTCGCCGCCGCTGGTTTCATTGCGATAACGGGTGGCGTGCAGGTAGGAGGCTTCCAGCGGGAAATCCAGTTTGGTCAGCAGCTTGCCGGCAAAAATCAACCCACCGTTCATCACGCAGAACACCACGGGGTTGCACTCGGCCAGCTCGGCATTGATACGTGTCGCCACCTGGTCGATGGCAGCCTCCACCTGGGCTTCGCTGAACAGGCAATCGGCTTGTTCCATGACTTGGCGTATGTGCGCGAGATCGGCGGACATGAGGTTTTCTCTCTTCGGCTGGCAATGGCGGCGGCCGAGCAGCATGAAAGCTGATCGAGCCGTCAGATAAAAGCGGGCAAAGGTACAGACCCGCGCGGCCCTGAACAAGCCCGGACGGACAAGCGTAGCGCCTTGCCCGAGTTTTGCCGTGTGCCGGGCCTGTCGGTCAACACTTGGCCGCAGCAATGCTTTACTCTATCGCGATTTTTTCAAAATCCACCCACCACCTCCCTCCTGCCCGAACGCCCGGTACGAACAGGTGAGGCCGTGGGTGGACGTTCAGCCAGCCGGAGAGATGCCCCCATGCCCATTCGCGAGATTCGCCACCCGCTGATCCGCCACAAGATCGGTCTCATGCGCCGCGCCGACATCAGCACCAAGAACTTCCGCGAGCTGGCTCAGGAAGTCGGTGCCCTGCTCACCTACGAGGCCACCAACGATCTGCCCCTGGAGCATTACGAGATCCAGGGCTGGGCCGGACCGGTACAAGTGGAGAAGATCGCTGGCAAGAAGATCACCGTGGTACCGATCCTGCGTGCCGGCATTGGCATGCTCGACGGCGTGCTCAGCCTGATTCCCGGCGCCAAGGTCAGCGCCGTGGGCGTGGCGCGCAACGAAGAAACCCTGCAGGCGCACACCTACCTGGAGAAGCTGGCACCGGAGATCGACTCGCGCCTGGCGCTGATCATCGACCCGATGCTGGCCACCGGCGGCTCCATGGTCGCCACCATCGACCTGCTGAAGAAGGCCGGCTGCAAGGAAATCCGTGCCATGGTGCTGGTCGCTGCCCCAGAGGGCATCAAGGCGGTGAACGACGCGCACCCGGACGTGGTGATCTACACCGCCTCCATCGACCAGCGTCTCAACGAACAGGGCTACATCATCCCCGGCCTGGGCGATGCCGGCGACAAGATCTTCGGCACCAAGCAGAAGGACGCCTGAGCATGAGCGAGTACAACGATCCGCTGCCACGGCAGATCATCTCCGGCGCGCAGATGCTCTTCGTGGCCTTCGGCGCCCTGGTGCTGATGCCGCTGATCACGGGCATGGATCCCAACGTGGCGCTGTTCACCGCCGGTATCGGCACCCTGCTGTTCCAACTGGTGACCAGGCGCCAGGTGCCGGTATTCCTGGCCTCCAGCTTCGCCTTCATCGCGCCGATCCTGGCGGCCAAGGGCCAGTTCGGCCTGCCGGCGGTAATGGGCGGCATCGTCGCCGCTGGCCTGGTGTACATCCTGCTCTCGGCCTTGGTGAAACTGCGCGGGCCGAGCTTCATCGACCGCCTGCTGCCGCCGGTGGTGATCGCCCCGGTGATCATCTCCATCGGCCTGGCGCTGTCGCCGGTGGCGGTGAACATGGCCATGGGCAAGGCCGGTGACGGCAGCGTGGCGCTGGTGCCCTACGCCACGGCGATGATGATTTCCATGCCGGCACTGATCACCACCCTGCTGGTGGCCGTGCTCGGCCGTGGCATCTTCCGCCTGGTGCCGATCCTCGCCGGTATCGCCGTGGGCTGCGCCATCGCCGCCTTGCTCGGGGTGATCGATACCAAGGCCGTGGCGGCAGCCTCCTGGCTCGCCATGCCCAACTTCATCGCCCCCGAACTGCACTGGGGCGCCATCCTGTACATGGTGCCGGTGGCACTGGCGCCGGCCATCGAGCACATCGGCGGCGTGGTGGCCATCGGCAACGTCACCGGCAAGAACTTCATCAAGCAGCCCGGCCTACACCGCACCCTGCTCGGTGACGGCCTGGCCACCTCGGCAGCCGGTCTGTTCGGCGGCCCGCCCAATACCACCTATGCCGAAGTGACCGGCGCGGTGATGCTGACCAGGAGCTACAACCCCAAGATCATGACCTGGGCGGCGCTGTTCGCCATTGCCCTGGCCTTCATCGGCAAGTTCGGCGTGGCCCTGCAGAGCATCCCGGTGCCAGTGATGGGGGGCATTCTCTGCCTGCTGTTCGGTTCCATCGCCGTGGTCGGCCTCAACACCCTGATCCGCCATCAGGTGGATCTGTCCGAGGCGCGCAACCTGATCATCGTTTCGGTGACGTTGGTGTTCGGCATCGGCGGCATGGTCATCGGCGGCGAGGAGTTCGCCCTCTCGGGCATTTCCCTGTGCGCCATCAGCGCGCTGCTGCTCAACCTGCTGTTGCCCGGCGGCAAGGGCTGGAACAAACGCCAGCCGGAAGAAGATCGAGGCTGAAAACGCAAAGGCCCGCGAACAACTCGCGGGCCTTTTGCATTACAGACGACATGACGCTTACCAACCAACCCCGAACCCCAGGGTGTAGCGTGTCTCGTCCAGATCGCCCTCGGCACCACTGACCACGTCCTTCTCGGCCTTCATGTTCAGCGATGCCCAGTCGGTGACCTTGTAGCGCAGGCCCACCTCGGCATCTAGGCTGAAATCGGCAGCGCCACTCAGCGGCCTACCCACCTCGCCAGTGCTGAACAACTCCACCGTCTTGCCGATCAGATAACGGTTGTAGTCCCACTTCACACTGAGCTCGTAGAAGCGATTCTGCTCGCCGTTGCTGAAGCTGTAGTCGCTGCGGTTGACCAGCGTGGCCACCGACAGCGCGCCCAGCTCGTCATCCCAGAACTGGTAACCCGGGCCGGTACCCAGGGTGCGCTGGCGCTCCAGCTCCTCGACCCGGTCACGCTTGTATTCGGCACGCCCCTGCCAGAAGAGCTTTTCCCCCAGGAAGCGATCGAGGGCATATTCGGTCGACCAGTTGTCGGTACTGACCACCTCGTTCTTCAGCTCGCGGTTGTATTCGACCTGCGCGTTGTGCCGCCACAGCCCATGGCGCGCCTTGGTGTTGATATCGACGTTGTAATCGTCGGTATCGCTCTCGGCCCGCTTGTAATCCAGTGCCAGGTCGATATTGCCCTTCCAGACGAAGTCCTCGACCAGTGGCTTGGGCTTCATGATCTGCTCGATCTGCGCCAGTTCCACGGTCTTCGGCGCCTCGCCGTTGGCCAGGGTGACCTTGCCCGGTTCCGCCGCAAGCAGTGACTTGGCACGCTCACCATCGATCGGCCCCATCTTGACCAGCAGTTCATGGTCGCTTTCCAAGGTGGCGACCTTCTTCCAATCCAGAGGGATGGAGCCACCATAGTCGGTCTGCAGCAGCAGCTTGCTGCCATCGAAGACACGGATGGTGCCGCTGAGGCGGTCACCGTTCTTCATCCAGACGGTATCGGCAAGGACGGGGGCGCTGAACAGGACGATGCTCAGACTGAGCAGGGATAACGAAGTTGGGCGCGACATAAGAGACAATCAGCTCGGTTGGGCGAAAAGCCGGGGATTATGCGGATACCCGGCAGCAGAGCAAGAGCTGACCGACGTAGCGCAGCAGAGTTCAGCACCGCCCGCCCAATGGCAGTGTCGAATGCGCGGCACCGTGCAGAGTATGATCGAAGCGCAATCCCTCCGAGACGAGCGCATCTGCGCCCTGTGAGCGCCCCACATGACAGGACGAGAACACATCCAGGAGTTGGGCATCGCCAACCCCGACACTCGCCGCGAAGCCCTGTACCTGGCACTGGCGCAGATTCCCCCTGGACGAGTGATCAGCTATGGCGAACTGGCGGCGCTGGCAGGGCTCGGGCGCGCCGCGCGCTGGGTCGGACGCACCCTCAGCCAACTGCCGGAAGGCACACGCCTGCCCTGGCACCGCGTGATCGCTGCTGGCGGGCGCCTCAGCCTACCGGCCGGCAGCGCCTCCGGCGCCGAACAACGCGCCCGCCTGCGCGCCGAGGGCATCAGCATACTGAACGAACGGGTGGATATGCGTCGTCATGGCTGGCGCCCGATGGAGCACAGCAGTTAGAGTGCGCTACCGATCCGCTGACCCAGCCCTGATTCGAGTCTGATGCCACGCAAATCCTGGCGAGAAGCTCTCGCTACCTATGCCAACCCCGCCACGCTGGCGTTATTGCTCCTGGGCTTCGCCGCCGGCCTGCCCTACATGCTGGTGTTCTCCACCCTTTCGGTCTGGCTGCGCGAGGCCGGCGTGGCGCGCGAGACCATCGGCTTCGCCAGCCTGATCGGCCTGGCCTATGCCTTCAAGTGGGTGTGGGCGCCGATGCTCGACCAATGGCGCCTGCCGCTGCTCGGCAAACTCGGCCGCCGCCGCTCCTGGCTGGTACTGTCGCAGGGCCTGGTCGCCATCGGCCTGGTCGGCATGGCCAACTTCGACCCGCAGACGCACCTGTCCTGGCTGATCGCACTGGCCGTGCTGGTGGCCTTCGCCTCGGCCACTCAGGACATCGCCGTCGACGCCTACCGTCTGGAAATTCTCGGCGACGAGCATCAGGCCGCCCTGGCCGCCGCCTACATGACCGGCTACCGGGTCGCCGCCCTGCTGGCCACGGCCGGCGCCCTGTACTTCGCCGAAGGCTTCGGCTCCACCGCGCAGAGCTACCAATTCAGCGCCTGGACCGGCACCTACCTGATGTTCGCCCTGCTCATGCTACCGGGCCTGCTGACCTCGATCTGGATGCGCGAGCCAGCGGCTCCGCCTCATATCCACGCAGCGCCACCCAAGCACGGTTTCTTCCACCAGTTGCTGTCGATCCTGGCAGTGATCGTACTGGTGATTTCCGTGCCGACCCTGTTCATCCAGTTCTACCAGAGCGACTTGGTGCCGATGCTGCTGGGCGACGTCAGCGCCCAGGAGCTGCTGTACAACGACCGCGCCTTCCTGCGCGCCATGCTCTACACCACCCTGGCCTGCGTCTGCGCCTCGGGGTTGTTCTGGGGTGGTCTGGCGCCGGTGCTGAAGACGGCGGCGGCCAAATACGGCTTCTTCCACCAGTTGCTCTCGGTGCTGCTGCTGATCATCCTGCTGATCTCGGTGCCGGCGATGCTCACGCAGTTCTACGAAAGTGATCTGGGCCTGGTGTTCCAGGGCCAGATGAGCCTGCAGGAGCTGCTGTACTACGACCGCGCCTTCCTCCGTGCCCTGCTCTATACCCTGCTCACCGGGCTGTCGATTTCCAGCCTGTTCTGGGGCGGCATGGCGCCGGTGCTGACGCCGGTCAACGACTTCATCCTGCGCTACCGCTGGCAGGCCCTGCTGCTGCTGACGCTGATCGCCACCTATCGCCTGTCGGATACGGTGATGGGGGTGATGGCCAACGTGTTCTACATTGACCAGGGCTTCACCAAGGAGCAGATCGCCAGCGTCAGCAAGGTCTTCGGCCTGATCATGACCCTGCTCGGCGCCGGCGCCGGAGGCCTGTTGATCGTGCGCTTCGGCATCATGCCGATCCTCTTCCTCGGCGCCCTGGCCTCGGCGGCGACCAACCTGCTGTTCATGGCCCTGGTGGGCATGGGCGCCCACCTGCAGATGCTGGTGGTGACCATCAGTTGCGACAACTTCAGTGCCGGCCTGGCCACCTCGGCCTTCGTCGCCTACCTGTCGAGCCTGACCAACCTCAAGTTCTCCGCCACCCAGTACGCCCTGCTCAGCTCCATCATGCTGCTGCTGCCCAGGTTGATCGGCGGCTACTCGGGGGTCATGGTGGAGAAACTGGGTTATGCCCACTTCTTCCTGGCCACTGCGCTGTTGGGTATTCCCACGCTCATCCTCATCGTCCTGCAGTGGCGCCGCGACCAGCAGGCGCCCAGCCAGCCGAGCGACACGCCCGACCTTGTAGAGAAAACCTGAGCTCGAAATGACAAGCGTCAGATGAAGCCCCTTGGAAGATTTGTGCGTTGTCTTGCTTTGGTGTTCTTGACGCTACTTCGTTTTTTTTAGGTATTCCGGGTTTCGCCCCCTCGGGCGCCTGAAATTATCGGTTTGATTCGACGACCACAGTCGTTCGCTGTTGCTCTTGCCAGAGTATTCCGAGCTCCACCTGAGTTACCGCAGGTTCAGGCGCGTGCAGAGCCCGCCCAGGAGGGTGAACGGAGTCGTCGTGGAAGAGGTTGAGCGACATGGATGTCGCGAGAGCCACGATGGCCGGGGCCGCCTAGGTAGGGATGGCCCACCGTGGCGGGCCTCTGGAGCGGCGATGGAGTGAACGAACCCTCGCGCAGCGAGGATGATCGGGCGGAGGGTTTTGGTTACTTTTGCCCGTCAAAAGTGACTCGCCTGGGAGGGCGAAACGAGAGCCATCAGCGAAACGCCGATAAACAGCTTAAAGGCTAAAACAACCAGTCACACAACCTTGCCCACCCCGAAAACAAAAAATCCGATGCCAGAACCTGACATCGGATTTTCGAGGAAGCCCCAGCAGGGTCTTCAGTCGGCCTTGGCCATATGCACCACACGCTGCGGGAAGGGAATACCGATACCGGCAGCGCTCAGGCGCTCCTTGGCCAGTTCGATGAACTCGAAGGTCACCGGCCAGAAGTCACCGGTGTTGACCCACACGCGCAGCGACAGGTTCACCGCGTTGTCGCCCAGTCCGGTGACGAACACCACCGGGGCCGGATCGCGGTGCACGCGCGGGTCGTTGGCGATCTCCAGCAGCACTTCGCGGGCACGCTTGATGTCGCTGGAGTAATCGATACCGACGACGATCTCGGCACGGCGTGTGGCCTCGCGCGAGTAGTTGGTGATGTGGCCATTGGACAGCGAGCCATTGGGCACGATCACCACCTTGTTGTCGGCGGTCTTCAGCGTGGTGTGGAAGATATGGATGCTGTCGACGCTGCCCGACACACCCTGGGCCTCGATCCAGTCACCAGCGCGGAACGGGCGGAACAGCATGATCAGAACGCCACCGGCGAAGTTCGCCAGGCTGCCCTGCAAGGCCAGACCGATGGCCAGACCGGCCGCACCGATCATGGCGATGAAGGAGGTGGTCTCCACGCCGATCATCGAAGCCACGCTGATCAGCAGCAGAATGCGCAGGATGATACTGACCAGGCTACCGATGAAACTGCTCAGGGCGCGGTCGACCTTGCGCGCCTCGAGCAGGCGGCCGACGTTGCTGGTCAGTTTGCCGATCAGCCACCAGCCGATCAGCAGGGTGAACAGTGCCAGGGTCAGCTTGCCGCTGTACTCCAGCACCACGGGCAGCCAGGCTTCGGACAGCTTGACCAGTTCATCGACGTTCATCTCCATGGGGTGCTCCTGTTTCCCGTACATGAAACGAAACCGCCATGGCAGGCCATGGCGGTCAAAGTGCTATCAACCTAGAGTGCGATAGCGAAGCGGCGCAAAGGTTCAATCGCGGAAGTTGTTGTACTGCAGCGGCATGCCGAATTCGTGACCACGCAACAAGGCGATGGCTTCCTGCAGATCGTCACGCTTCTTGCCGGTGACACGCACCTGCTCGCCCTGAATGGCGGCCTGCACCTTGAGCTTGGCATCCTTGATGTGAGCGACGATCTTCTTCGCCAGCTCCTTGTCGATGCCTTCGCGGAAAGTGACTTCCTGCTTCATCACCTTGCCCGAGGCATAGGGCTCCTTGGTCTCCATGCACTGGCAGTCGATCTTGCGCTTGATCAGGCTGCTGCGCACGATGTCGAGCATCTGCTCGAGCATGAATTCGGCTTCGGCGGTCAAGGTCAGCGCCTTGTCCTTGCTCTCGATGCTGCACTTGCCGCGCAGATCGAAACGACGGTCGAGTTCCTTGATGGCGTTGTCGACCGCATTGGTCAGTTCGTGTTTGTCCAGTTCCGACACCACGTCGAACGAAGGCATGAGTAAGCTCCTGATGGACGGCGCGATCCGCTTCACGGAGGGAGCACGCCTGACTTGACGATAACTGTAGCCGGCTCATTATACCCGGACTGATTATCGCCGTTTGGCGTCCTTCCTTCTGCCGTGAGCCAGCCCCATGCCCAACCCCCATCTCAGCATTCTGGTGGTGGACGACGCCAAGTTTTCCAGTGCCATGATCGGTCGCGCGCTCGCCCAGGCCGGTTATCAGGACGTGCGCTTCGCCAGCAGCGCCGCCGAAGCCCTGCAGCAACTGGAGCAGCGCCCGGCCAGTGTGCTCCTGGCCGATTGGCTGATGCCGGAAATGGACGGCCTGGCGCTGACCACCCGGGTACGCCAACTGGACGAAACCGCCGATCACTACACCTACGTCATCCTGCTCACCGGCAAGGAAGGCGAGAACGTGCTCGGCGAAGCCTTCGACCGTGGTGTCGACGATTTCATCAGCAAGGCGGCGATGAACGAGCAACTGGTGCCGCGCGTGTATGCCGCTGACCGTCTGTGCAATACCCTGCAGCGCCTGCTGCAGGAAAACCGCATGCTCACCCAGAGCGTCGCCAGCCTGGAACGGCGCAATCTGGTGGATCCGCTTACCGGCCTGGGTAACCTGCGCTATCTGCGCCAGAAGATGACCGACAGCCTGCGCCAGATCGAATCGCGCGGCGGCGCCCTGTGCTACCTGCTGATCGGTCTGCAGGAGGTGGAGCAACTGCGCAGCAAGCATGGCGAGCGCTTCTACAACGAACTGATCCACGGCGTAGCCCGACGCCTGCAGCAACTGGTGCGCCCGCTCGACGTATTGAGCCGCCTGGACGGCAACCACTTCGGCCTGCTGACCCTGCTCGAAGACCTCCACGAGTGCTCACCGAGCAGCTTCAAGCGCTTGCACGAGGGACTCAACCTCAAGGCCTTCAAGACCAGCGAGGGCTTCATCACGCTGAAGGCCGGCATCAGCCTGGTAGGCCTGGATGCCAAGGCACTGCCACTGGAGGCCGACAACCTGATGCAACATGCCGAGAAGGCGCTGCCCGACGCCTATGCCAGCGGCCGGGTCGCCGCCACGCGCCTGCCGCTGGCATGAGCTGGCACGTACTCGGCGCCGGCAGCCTGGGCACCCTGTGGGCCACCCGCCTGGCCCGCGTCGGCCTGCCCGTACGCCTGATCCTGCGCGACCGCCAACGCCTCACCGCGTTCGCGCAGGCCGGTGGCCTGACCCTGGTCGAGCAAGGCCAGGTGCAACGCCATGCCATAGGCGCCGAGCTGGCCGATGCCGAGACGCCAATCCAGCGCCTGCTGTTGGCCTGCAAGGCTTACGATGCCGAAGCGGCGATCCTCGAAGTACTGCCGCGCCTGCAGCCTGACGCCGAGATCCTCCTGCTGCAGAACGGCCTCGGCAGTCAGGACGCCGTGGCGCGCCATCTGCCGACTCAACGCTGCCTGTTCCTCTCCAGTACCGAAGGCGCCTTTCGCCAGGCAGATTTCCAGGTGGTGTTCGCCGGCGCCGGGCATACCTGGCTGGGCGACCCGCAGGATGCCAGTCCGCCCGCCTGCCTGGCCGATCTGCAGGCCGCCGACATCCCCCATCAGTGGAGCCCGGACATCCTCGGCCGGCTGTGGCGCAAGCTGGCACTGAACTGCGCGCTCAACCCGCTGACCGTGCTGCATGATTGCCGCAACGGCGGCCTGCACGAGCATGCCGACGAAGTCGCCGGCCTGTGCCAGGAACTCAGCGAGCTGCTGCAGCAATGCGGCCAGGCAGCCGCCGCCGAGCAGTTGCACGAAGAGGTGCTGCGCGTCATCGACGCCACCGCCGCCAACTACTCATCCATGCATCAGGACGTGACGCAGGGGCGCCGTACCGAGATCAGCTACCTGCTCGGCTACGCCTGCACCGCAGCCCGGCAGCAGGATCTGCACCTGCCACGGCTCGAAGCCCTGCTGCAACGGCTGCGTGCCCACCTGGCCAAACGCGGCCTGCCCCTGGATTAGGGGCTGTTGCCGTTTCGACGCGAGCCGCATTGCTGCGCCAAATGGCAACAGACCCTAGATGGCAATGACGACGCGAGCGCGCTAACCTGCCAGTTCGCCCGACGACGCCCCCAGCCATGACCCTGCGCCAGCACCTCGAAAACCTGCCCGTCGGCCGCAAGCTGCTCGCGGCCTTGCTCGTACTGCTCAGTGCGGTGCTGCTGATCGCCAACCTGGCCTTCATCAGCGCGGCCTACTGGATCACCCAGCAGAGCATGGCACCACAAGCCCTGCACACCCTCGGCCGGCTGATCGCCAGCCCGGCGCTAAGCGGTGAGGCGCTGCACTCGGCAAACTCGGCGCAAGCCGTGCTGCGTCGCCTGGACGACTATGCGCCGCTGCGCGCGGCGGTGATCTACGACAGCAATGGCGACAGCCTGGCGCAACTGCAACGCGGCGAGAAACTGAAACTGCCACAACACCTCGGCGAACTGGAAAGCTGGCGGGAAACGGCCTTTCGCACCAACCTGCTGGTAGAGCTGCCGCACCCCAGCGGCCGCCCGGGCGCCCTGCTGCTGGTGGCCTCCAGCGAGCTGCCCGGCGCCTTCTACACCGGCACCCTGACCGCCAGCCTGGCGATCCTGGCGCTGAGCGTGGCGCTGTGGTTCCTGGTAGCGCGGCAGATCCGCCGCCTGGTGACCAAACCCATCCGTCGCCTGGAAGAACTCTCGCGCCAGGTCACCCGCGAGGAAAACTACGCCCTGCGCGCCCAGCGTGGCCACAAGGACGAGATCGGCAGCCTGGCCGACGCCTTCAATACCATGCTGATGCGCATGGAGGCGCGCGAACAACAGCTCAAGCGCGCGCGCGACGATGCCCAGCAGGCCTTCGATCAGGCGCAGAGCCTGGCCGAGGAAACCCGCCACTCCAACCGCAAGCTGGAACTGGAAGTGCAGGTGCGCAGCAAGATCGAGAAGAAACTCACCGGCTTCCAGAACTACCTCAACAGCATCATCGACTCCATGCCCTCGGCGCTCATCGCCCTCGACGAGCAGCTCTACGTCACCCAATGGAACCAGGAGGCCAGCGCGCTTTCCGGCACCCCCATGAACGAGGCGCTGAATCAGCCGGTGTTCCTCGCCTTCCCCCTGCTCAAGCCCTTTTTGCCGCAACTCAAGCGCACCGCCGAGCAGCTACGAGTGGAAAAGATCGAGCGCATCACCTGGCCCAAGGACGATGAACCACGCTACTACGCCCTGACGTTCTACCCGCTGATGGGCGGCATTGGCCATGGTGTGGTCATTCGCATCGACGACATCACCCAGCGCCTGTCCCTGGAAGAAATGATGGTGCAATCGGAAAAGATGCTTTCGGTCGGCGGCCTGGCCGCCGGCATGGCGCACGAGATCAACAACCCGCTCGGCGCCATCCTGCACAACGTGCAGAACATCCGCAGGCGCCTGTCGCCGGAGCTGGAAAAGAACCTGGAGCAAGCCGAACAGACGGGCGTGAGTCTGCAGGCCATCGACCAGTATCTGCAGGCGCGGGACATCCCGAGACTGCTCGACGGTATCCAGCAGGCAGGCCAGCGTGCGGCCAAGATCGTCAGCCACATGCTCAGTTTCAGCCGTCGCAGCGACCGGCAACTAGCCCCTTGCGATCTGCCCGGATTGATCGACCAGGCCCTGGAGATCGCCGGCAACGACTTCGACCTGGCCGATCGCTTCGACTTCAAGACCCTGCAGATCGTCCGCGACTTCGACCCGCACCTGGGCCCGGTACCGGCCACCGCCAACGAACTGGAACAGGTGCTGCTCAACCTGTTGAAGAACGCCGCCCAGGCCATTCACCAGGTCGAGCAGCGCAGCGAACCGGGGCGCATCACCCTGCGTACACGTCAGGTCGGGCATTGGGCGGAGATACAGGTAGAAGACAACGGTACCGGCATGAGCGAGGCCACCCGCAAGCGCATCTTCGAGCCCTTCTTCACCACCAAGGAGGTCGGCCAGGGCACCGGCCTGGGCCTGGCCGTGTCGTATTTCATCATCACCAACAACCACAAGGGGCAGATGGAAGTGCACTCGCGCCAGGGCCAGGGTACCTGCTTCACCCTGCGCCTGCCCCTGAATGCTCCTCACGACAGCAGTACAGGACTCTGAACCATGGGTTACCGCCTTTCCAAGATCTACACACGTACAGGCGACAAGGGCGAAACCGGCCTCGCCGACGGCCGCCGGGTCGGCAAGGATCACCCACGCATCGAAGCCATCGGCGAGCTGGATACCCTCAACAGCCAGTTGGGGCTGTTGCTGGCCGAGCTGGCCGAGGCGACAGCGCAATACCCGGCGCTGAATGAGCTGATCGAGGTGCTCGGCCCCTGCCAGCACCGCCTGTTCGACCTCGGTGGCGAACTGGCGATGCCCGAGTACCAGGCATTGCAACCTAGCGAAGTGGAGCGCCTGGAGGCGGTGATCGACCGCTGGAACGAAGAGGTCGGGCCGCTGGAGAACTTCATTCTGCCAGGTGGCTCGCGACTGATTGCTCAGGCCCACGTCTGCCGCAGTTTCGCCCGCAGCGCCGAGCGCCGCTGCCAGCACCTCAACGCCGTCGAGCCGCTGCGCGCCGCAGGCCTGGCTTACGTCAACCGGCTCTCCGACCTGCTGTTCGTCGCCGCACGCCTGATTGCCAGGCGCCAGGGCATCGACGAAGTCCTATGGAAAGCCGCAGACAAACCGTAGAAGCGATTACGCCCGGCACGCCAGGCCTGTAGGAGCGAATTCATTCGCGATCATCACGGCCTCGGCGCCAACCGCTCTTCGCGGATAAATCCGCTCCTACCGAGCGTGCGGCCAGAACGCGCGGATGCCCGCCACCCCCTGGGCGCCAACCTGCCAGGCACGCTCGATATCCGTCGGGCCGACGCCACCGAGCAGGTATGTCGGCAGATTGCAGGCCAACAGCATCTCGCGGGCTGCCTCCCAGCCCAAAGGCTGCGCCTCGGGGTGAGTGGCGGTCGCCTGCAACGGGGAGAGGGTGACGAAGTCCACCCCCATCTGCGCCGCCAGGGCCAGCTCCTCGGCGCTGTGGCAGGACGCAGCCAGCCAACGCTGCTCAGGGAAGGGTCGGCCACCGGCGGCATACTTGCGCAACTGCTCGGCTGTCAGATGCCAGCCGGCTGCCGGGAAATCCCCCAGCCACTCCAGCGGCCCCTTGAGCATCAGTTGCGCCTTGCCGGCACACAGGCCCTGCACGTCCACCGCCAGGTCACGGTACTGCGCATCGAACATCTTCGGCGCGCGCAACTGGATCAGCCGCACGCCTTCTGCCAGGGCACTGCGCACCCCGGTCAGCAACTCGCCCGGCTCCAGCCCATCGGGGGTGATCAGGTAGCGCTCGGGCAAGCGTGCCGCTGCCACTATGGGTTTGTTGGCCGCGGGAAATTCGTACTCCAGCAACTGCCGCTCGCTGACCCAGGCCAGCGGCTGACCTTCGGCGCCGTGCGGTTCGCCGGTGAAGGCCGTGACTTCCCAGACATCCAGCAATACCTGCTTGTCGGGGTAGTCATGGCGAATCTGGATCAGCGGACGCGCCGCCGCGGGGCGAATGGCCAGCTCCTCCTCCAGCTCACGGGCCAGAGCGAGGCTCACCGCCTCGCCCTCCTCCACCTTGCCGCCGGGAAACTCCCACAGGCCGCCCTGGTGTTTGTTCTGCGGACGTTTGGCGATCAGGATGCGACCATCGACACCCCGAATCACCGCCGCTGCGACATGTACACGCTTCACCCCTTTATCTCCTGCAACGCCGCCTGGTGCCAGCGTTGGAAGGCCGGCCAGCGGTAGATGGTTTCGACATAGGCCGCTGCTGTCTCCGGCAGCGCCACCCGATAGCTGCGCAAACGCGCCGCAACCGGCGCGTAGAAGGCATCGGCGATGCTGGCCTGGCCGAACAGGTAGTCACCCTGATCGGCGAAACGTTCGCGGCAGTCAGCCCAGATCGCACACACGCGCTCGATATCGGCCTTGGCATCCGCCGGAATCTCGGCCAATGCCTGGTCACGGGCCAGATCCATCGGCAGGTGGCTGCGCAAGGCGACGAAACCGCTGTGCATTTCCGCACAGACGCTGCGTGCCAAGGCCCTGGCAGCAACGTCCCGGGGCCACAGCCCGGCCTCGGGAAAATGTTCGGCCAGGTACTCGGCAATCGCCAGTGAGTCCCACACCGGGCCATGCTCGGTGAGCAGCACCGGCACCTTGCCCGCCGGCGAATGGCTGAGCAGGCGGGCGCGACTGTCAGGCTGGTAAAGCCGCACCCGCACCTCATCGCAGGCAGCCCCCGCCAGCTCGACGACCAGCGCCGCACGCAACGACCAGGAAGAGTAATTCTTGTCGCCCACCACCAATTGCAAAGCCATTTCGCGCCCCTGTCAGATGAAAGTCCTGATTCGACGTTAAAAGTCCGCCGCCGCAATAGCAAATTCCCGCGCCTCATGGGGTCATGAGGCGCGGGAATGGCAGAGTAGCTGCAAGCTGCAAGCTGCAAGCTGCAAGCTGCAAGCTGCAAGCTGCAAGCTGCAAGCTGCAAGCTGCAAGCTGCAAGCGAAGGGCGACTCCGACTTCAGTGTCAAGTATCCAGGCCTTTACTTGCAGCTTATGGCTTGCAGCTTGTAGCTGCTTTTAAGTCCGGTATTCGGCGTTGATCTTGACGTATTCGTGAGACAGGTCGGTGGTCCAGATGGTTTCGCTGCAGTCGCCACGGCCCAGCTCGATGCGGATGGTGATTTCCTCGCGGGCCATTACCGCCGCGCCCTGCTCCTCGGTGTAGGTGATGGCACGGCAGCCCTTGCTGGCGATGCAGACCTCGCCGAGGAAGACGTCGATCTTGCTCACGTCCAGTTGCGGCACGCCGGCATAGCCCACAGCGGCGAGGATGCGCCCCCAGTTAGGGTCAGAGGCGAATAGCGCGGTCTTGATCAGCGGCGAGTGGGCCACGGCGTAGGCCACGTCCAGGCACTCCTGATGAGTGCTGCCGCCATTGACCTGCACGGTGACGAACTTGGTCGCGCCTTCACCATCGCGGACGATGGCCTGCGCCACTTCCATGAACACCTCGAACACCGCCTGCTTGAGCTTGGCGAACAGCTCGCCACTGGCCTCGGCGATTTCCGGCAGTGCGGCCTGACCGGTGGCGATCAACATGCAGCAGTCGTTGGTGGAGGTGTCGCCGTCGATGGTGATGCGGTTGAACGACTTGTTCGCCGCGTCGCGCACCAGATCCTGCAGCACACCCTGGGCGACCTTGGCGTCGGTGGCGATGTAGCCGAGCATGGTGGCCATGTTCGGGCGGATCATCCCGGCACCCTTGCTGATACCGGTGACGGTGATGGTGATGCCATCGTGCTGGAACTGACGGCTGGCGCCCTTGGGCAGGGTGTCGGTGGTCATGATGCCGGTGGCGGCCGCTTCCCAGTTGTCGGTTCTGAGATCATCCAGCGCCGCTTGCAGAGCGGACTCGATCTTCTCCACCGGCAGCGGCTCGCCGATCACCCCAGTGGAGAACGGCAGCACGGCGCTCTCCGCCACGCCGGTCAGCTCGGCCAGGCGCGCGCAGGCACGGCGCGCACGGGCCAGGCCATCGTCGCCAGTACCGGCGTTGGCGTTGCCGGTGTTGGTCAGCAGGTAACGCACCTCACCACCCAGGCGCTCACGAGTGAGCAGCACGGGCGCGGCGCAGAAGGCATTGGTGGTGGTCACCCCGGCGATGCGCGAACCTTCGGCGCAGCGCATCACTACCACATCCTTGCGCCCGGGACGCTTGATGCCGGCCGAGGCGATGCCCAGCTCGAAACCGGGAACCGGGTGCAGGGTAGACAGCGGGCCAAGACCAACAGCCATGAGATGCGCTCCTTCAAGTATGCGGTGATCGCCTCGGCGACCGGATGAGATGGTAAAACGCCGCGAGCGGCAAAGCCGTCGCGGCGTTGTCAGGGCGCTGGCAGCATAGCCGAAGCGCCCGCTACTGCAAGTGGCGCGATCAGCCGATCTGACCGTGGCAGTGCTTGTACTTCTTGCCCGAGCCACAGGGGCAGGGCTCGTTGCGGCCGACCTTCTGCTCGGCGCGCACCGGGGCGGTAGCGACTGCGACATCGCCCTCCTCGGCGGCACCTTCGGCAGCGGCCAGGGCCGAGGCGTCGGCGTGCTGGAACTGCATGCGCTCGGCCATGGCCTCGGCTTCGCGGCGCAGACGTGCCTCTTCCTCGGCCGGATCTTCGCGGCGTACCTGCACGTGGCAGAGCACGCGGATGGTGTCGCGCTTGATGGAATCCAGCAGTTCCTGGAACAGGGTGAAGGACTCGCGCTTGTATTCCTGCTTGGGGTTCTTCTGCGCATAACCACGCAGGTGAATGCCGTGACGCAGGTGATCCATGGTGGACAGGTGATCCTTCCACAGGTCATCCAGCACGCGCAGCAGGATCTGCTTCTCGAAGGTACGCAGGGCTTCGGCGCTGGCCTGGGTCTCCTTCTCGTTGTAGGCGGCGATCAGCTCGGCGAGGATGCGCTCGCGCAGAGTCTCTTCGTACAGCTTGTCGTCTTCGTCCAGCCACTGCTGGATCGGCAGCTTGAGACCGAAGTCGCTCTGCAGGGTGGATTCCAGGCCAGCGACATCCCACTGCTCGGGCATCGACTGCGGCGGAATGTGGCCGTTGATGGCAGCGGTCAGCACTTCCTCGCGGAACTCGGCGATGGTGTCACCCACGTTCTCGGCCGCCAGCAGGCTGTTGCGCATGTGATAGATCACCTTGCGCTGCTCGTTGGCCACATCGTCGAACTCGAGCAGTTGCTTGCGCATGTCGAAGTTGCGGCCCTCGACCTTGCGTTGCGCCTTCTCGATGGCGTTGGTCACCATGCGGTGTTCGATGGCCTCGCCGGACTGCATGCCAAGGGCCTTCATGAAGTTCTTCACCCGGTCGGAGGCGAAGATGCGCATCAGGTTGTCTTCCAGCGACAGATAGAAGCGGCTGGAACCCGGGTCACCCTGGCGGCCGGCACGACCGCGCAACTGGTTGTCGATACGCCGCGATTCATGACGCTCGGAGGCAATCACATGCAGGCCGCCGGCCTCGATCACCTGCTGGTGACGCTTCTGCCATTCGGCCTTGATCTGCGCGATCTGCTCGTCGGTGGGGTTTTCCAACGCGGCGACTTCCACTTCCCAGTTACCACCGAGGAGGATGTCGGTACCACGACCGGCCATGTTGGTGGCGATGGTCAGTGCCCCCGGACGACCGGCCTGGGCGATGATCTCGGCTTCCTTGTCGTGGAACTTGGCGTTGAGCACCTTGTGCTCGATGCCTTCCTTGTTCAGCAACTGGCTGACGTACTCGGAAGTCTCGATGGTCGCGGTGCCGACCAGAATTGGCCGGCCCTGGGCCTGGCAGTCCTTGATGTCGGCGATGATGGCTTGGTACTTCTCTTCCTGGGTCAGGTAGACCAGGTCATTGAAATCCTTGCGCGCGACCGGCTTGTTGGTCGGAATCACCATCACGTCCAGACCGTAGATCTGGCGGAACTCGAAGGCCTCGGTATCGGCGGTGCCGGTCATGCCGGAGAGCTTGGTGTACAGACGGAAGTAGTTCTGGAAGGTGGTCGAGGCCAGGGTCTGGCTCTCGGCCTGGATGTTCACCCCTTCCTTGGCCTCGATGGCCTGGTGCAGGCCCTCGGACAGGCGGCGGCCCGGCATGGTACGGCCGGTGTGCTCGTCGATCAGGATGACCTGGCCGTTCTGCACGATGTACTCGACGTTGCGGTGGAACAGCGTGTGCGCACGCAGGCCCGCATAGACGTGAGTCAGCAGACCGAGGTTGTGCGCCGAGTAGAGGCTCTCCCCCTCGGCCAGCAGACCGACTGCGGTGAGCATTTCTTCGACCTGCTGGTGGCCGGCTTCGTTGAGCTCGACCTGACGCGATTTCTCATCGACCTTGTAGTGCCCTTCCTGGGTCACCACGCCTTCCTCCTCCTCGATGTGCTGCTTGAGGCGCGGAATCAGCTTGTTGATCTCGATGTACAGCTTGGAGCTGTCTTCGGCCTGACCGGAGATGATCAGCGGAGTACGGGCTTCGTCGATGAGGATGGAGTCGACTTCGTCGATCACGGCGAAATTCAGCTCGCGCTGGAACTTGTCTTCCAGACTGAAGGCCATGTTGTCGCGCAGGTAGTCGAAACCGAACTCGTTGTTGGTGCCGTAGGTAATATCGGCAGCGTAGGCAGCGCGTTTCTCTTCCGGCGGCTGGAAGGGAGTGACGATGCCCACGGAGAGGCCGAGGAACTCGTACAAGGGACGCATCCAGTTGGCGTCGCGGCGTGCCAGGTATTCGTTGACCGTGACCACGTGCACGCCCTTGCCGGAGAGTGCGTTGAGGTAGACGGCCAGAGTGCCCACCAGGGTCTTGCCCTCGCCGGTGCGCATCTCGGCGATCTTGCCTTCGTGCAGGGTCATGCCACCGATTAGCTGCACATCGAAGTGGCGCATGCCCATCACCCGCTTGCCAGCCTCACGAGCCACGGCGAAGGCTTCGGGCAACAATTGATCGAGGGTTTCGCCCTTGGCCAGACGGGCCTTGAACTCTTCGGTCTTGCCCCGCAGTTGCTCGTCCGAGAGCGCGATCATCTGCTCTTCCAGGGCGTTCACGGACTGCACCGCTTTGAGCATGCGTTTGACTTCACGCTCATTCTTGCTTCCGAAAAGTTTTTTCAACAAAGGCGCAAACATATCGGCAGGGTCTTCCGGCGAAATGGATGGAGGTCGGCGCAAATCGCGACCTGGCAGCCAGCATGGCTGCTGGACGAAGGGAGCATTCTACCCGGAAAAACCCGGGAGGAAAGTGACGTTCTCAGCTCGCTACAGGCATCGACCGAGGTACGCCACACCGCCTCGGTAGCGCCGAGGCGAGTGATCACGGGGTTCTAGATGGGGGCGCGCAAGGAGAATTCAAGGTCGTGACAGGGCAAGGCATCACTCGACGCCGCTGTTACGGGCGATGTACAGCGCCGGGTTGACCGCACGGCCGTTCTTGGTCACCTCGAAATGCACGTGCGAGCCAGTGGAACGCCCGGTGCTGCCCACCTTGGCGATGGTCTGGCCACGCTGCACCAGATCGCCAACCTGCACGACGTTGCCGCGGTTGTGCGCGTAGAGAGTGGTGTAGCCGTCGGAGTGGCTGATCTCCACGACATTGCCGTAACCCGATTTGCGCCCGGCGAAGGTCACCACGCCTGCTGCCACGGCCACCACATCGCTGCCGGGCTTGGCGGCGAAGTCGATGCCCTTGTGCACGCTGACCCGTCCGGTCAACGGATGCACCCGCCGGCCGAAGGGCGAAGAGATGTAGCCCTGCAGCACGGGCCGCCCGGAGAGGGTTTCCGCCTCATTCAGGCGACGCTCGCCAAGCAGTTGTTCAAGTACTTCCAGTTGTTGTTCGCGGCTATCCACGCGCAGCGCCAGTTCATCGAGTGCAGTCATGAAAGGCGGCGGCGCATAAACCGAAGCGCCGAGCGAATCCTCGGCACCACCCTGACCGACATCGAGAGAGAAGTCGAACTCGCTGGAGTCGAGGTCGGCCAGCTCGGTGAGACGCTCACCCAGGGCATCGAGACGGGTCAGGCGGGCCTGCAGCTCGGCCACGTGCGCGGCGAAGGCGTCCAGTTGGCGCTGAGCATCCTCGCGCACCGCACCAACCTGCTGGCGCTGCTGATCGAGCGCCGCGGCCAAGCGGCTGTCGGACAGCGGCTCGGCGGTCAGCCACTTGGCGCCCAACGCGGCACCTGCCGCCAGGCTCGACAGCACCGCCAATACGGCAGCCAGCGCCAGCCAGCGCAGATTGATATGAATGGATCTGGCCGAACCCTGTCGACCATTGAGCAAGATGATGTGCATGGCTTCCCCTAATGACGGAGGATCAGCCGATGGAGGGTTCTGCTACCATGGCGACTCCGTAACTCAAGGCTTCCTGCCATGTCGTTCCGTCCCTTGCCGGCCCAGGCACCCGCTACGCTGTTACGCGAAGCCAAGCCCCTGAAAGCGCTGTTCGATGAGGCCCAACGCCTCGCGCATCTGCAGCGTCTTGTCGAAAGCCAGCTACAACCTGCCGCCCGGGAACACTGTCATGTCGCGTCCTGGCGAGGCGGTTGTCTGTTGTTGATCGTGACCGATGGCCACTGGGCAACACGATTGCGCTACCAGCAACGCCGACTGCAGAGGCAGCTACAGCTACTGGAAGAGTTCGCGACCTTAACGAAAATACTGTTCAAGGTGCAACCACAAAGCGGACATAATCGTGGAACTCGTCACGCCCCTTACCTGTCAAAGGGCGCCGCGCAAGGTATCCAGACCAGCGCCGAAGGCATCAGTGACCCCAGACTGCGCGCGGCTCTCGAGCGGCTGGCCAGTCATGTTCGTGAAGACGAATGAGGCTGTTGCCGCTCGTCGGCAAATTTGACGTCAAATCGCCATCAGGCACCGGATTGATCTGATTGAGGCCGACTGGCCATGGCTAGTGGCCTGATTTCGTTATGGTCAGGGGTCGGTTCATGCTGGGCTGGCGAGCTTGTGTTGGTTGTTCTTGTGCCTGTTCCGGATTGCCGCGTTTTCGTTGATGTTTTTGGTTTCGCCCTCCCGGGCGAGTCACTTTTGGGGCAAAAGTAACCAAAACCTCCGCCCTTTCATCCGGCCCTCGCTACGCGAGGGTTCGCTCACTCCATCGCCGTTCCAGAGGCCCGACCGGATGCGGCCCACCGACGAAGGGCCATCCCTGGCCCATCGCGGCTCTCGGCTTTGGCATCCTGCGTCGCTCTACCTCCTGCATCCATGCAGTCGTCGCGGCATCCATGCCGCTCAACCTCTTCCACGACGATTCCGTTCGCCCTCCTGGGCGGGCTCTGCACGCGCCTGAACCCGAGGTAACCCAGAATTAGCGTGGAGTGCTTGAACCTGGGTCAGCCTTAAGCCTGACCAGGATGCCGGCTGGAAGCCGGCAAGCTGTTCACTGCATGAAATTGCGCGAATGAAACTATTGGTTTAATTCGACAGCCACGTCGTGGTTCCACTGTTACCAGAACACGCCGAGCATTCTTTGGAATGCCGGTTCGTTCAGGCGCGCGAATGGCCCCTTCAGGAGGGTGAGTGGAATCGTTGCGCAGAGGGGCGAGCGGCATGGATGCCGCGACGACTGCATGGATGCAGGAGGTAGAGCGACGCAGGATGCCAAAGCCGAGAGCCGCGATGGGCCAGGGACGGCCCTTGTAAGCCGACCCTCGGAGCAACGATGGAGCGAAACGTAGCGAAGCGGAGTAACAGCCGGAGGCTGGCCCGAAGGGCGAGCGAAGCGAGTAACGAACCCCGGCGCAGCAGGGCGGGGGCGCCTAGCTCGGATGGCGGGGCCAAGCCTTTTTGCCTTCTTTTGTGGCGTTTGACAAAAGAAGGTCGCCGGGGGGCGAAACGGGATATATCAGCTAAACGCCGATAAGCAGCTTGAACACCAAAACACACAATTGCCAGTCCGATGTAAAGACTGCCCTTCCCGAAACTCCGCGAAGAATCATAAAAAAAGGCCACCCGAAGGTGGCCTCAAATAAAGCTGGAAAGAGAGTTTTCTACACCGCCGCAGCCGGGCGCATGTAGGAGATCGGCGCGAGTGTGGCGTCCTCGAAGGTCACCATTTCCCAGGCATCGGTCTGCTCGATCAACGTACGCAGCAAACGGTTGTTCAGTGCGTGACCGGACTTGAAGCCCTTGAACTCGCCGATCAGGCTGTTACCCAACAGGTACAGGTCACCGATGGCATCGAGAATCTTGTGTTTGACGAATTCGTCCTCGTACCGCAGGCCGTCTTCGTTCAATACGCGATACTCGTCGACCACGATAGCGTTTTCCACACTGCCACCGAGTGCCAGGTTCTGCGAACGCAGGAACTCGATGTCACGCATGAAGCCGAAGGTGCGGGCCCGGCTGACTTCCTTGACGAAAGAGGTGCTGGAGAAATCCACACTGGCGCTCTGCGTGCGATTGCGGAACACAGGGTGATCGAAGTCGATCTCGAAGCTCACCTTGAAGCCATCGAAAGGCACGAAGGTGGCGCGCTTGTCGCCCTCCTCCACCGTGACCTCACGCAGGATGCGGATGAACTTCTTCGGCGCGTCCTGCTCCTGCAGGCCAGCCGATTGAATCAGGAATACGAAGGGACCAGCGCTACCATCCATGATCGGCACTTCGGATGCGGAGAGCTCGACGTAGGCGTTATCGATGCCCAGGCCTGCCATGGCCGAAAGCAGGTGCTCTACCGTATCTACCTTGACATCACCGTTGATCAATGTGGTCGACATGGTGGTTTCGCCGACGTTTCCGGCCAGTGCGCGGATTTCCACGACAGGGTCGAGATCGGTGCGACGAAACACGATGCCGGTATCCACAGGAGCCGGCTTCAGGGTCAGGTAAACCTTTTCCCCCGAATGCAGGCCAACGCCGGTGGCACGGATGATGTTCTTCAGGGTGCGTTGTCTGATCATGGCTTGGCCGCTATATCGCTAGTTGCGAACTGTTTTCAACAATGGTCGGGGATGATAGCAGAACCGACCTTTGCTGAACACCAATCACCTTCATACTCCTGATACATTCCATCAATCAGCCTGACGACGCAGGAAAGCCGGAATATCCAGGTAATCGAGATCGTCCTGGGTATTGAGCTTGGCTGCAGTGGCCGCACCACTATGACTCTGACGCTGTACGGTCGGGCGCTCGTAGTCCTTGTAGTTGACCGACTGCTCGCCGCGCGGCTGGGTCACGGGCTGCTGGGCAACCGGCTGGCTGGCAGCGACCTGCACGGTATTGTCGACCACCTTGACCGGCTTCTCCATGCGCGCACCGAGGCCGGTAGCGACCACGGTGACGTGCAGCTCGTCGCGCATGTCGGCGTCGATCACGGTACCCACCTTGACGGTGGCGTGCTCGGAGGCGAACTGCTCGATGATGTTACCCACGTCGGAGTATTCACCCAAGGACAGATCCGGGCCGGCGGTGATGTTCACCAGGATGCCACGGGCGCCCTGCAGGTTGACGTCTTCCAGCAGCGGGTTGCGGATGGCCGCTTCGGTGGCTTCACGCGCACGGTTCGGACCGCTGGCGCAGCCGGTGCCCATCATGGCCATGCCCATCTCGCTCATCACGGTCTTCACGTCGGCGAAGTCGACGTTGATCATGCCCGGACGCTTGATGATGTCGGAGATACCGCGCACGGCACCAGCCAGTACGTCGTCAGCCTTGGCGAAGGCGGACAGCAGGCTGGCGTCCTTGCCGAGGATGGTCAGCAGCTTCTCGTTGGGAATGGTGATCAGCGAGTCGACGCTCTCGGCCAGCGCGCGGATGCCTTCATCGGCGATCTGCATGCGCTTGCGCCCCTCGAAGGGGAACGGACGGGTCACCACCGCAACAGTGAGGATGCCCAGCTCCTTGGCCACTTCGGCGATCACCGGGGCAGCGCCGGTGCCGGTACCGCCGCCCATGCCGGTGGTGATGAACACCATGTCGGTGCCCTGCAGGACTTCGGCGATGCGCTCACGGTCTTCCAGCGCGGCCTGACGACCGACCTCCGGATTGGCGCCAGCGCCCAGGCCCTTGGTCACGCCTGGGCCGAGCTGCAGCACGGTGCGCGCACCGATGTTCTTCAGGGCCTGCGCATCGGTGTTGGCGCAGATGAACTCAACGCCCTCGATGTTGCTGACCGCCATGTGATTGACCGCGTTACCGCCGCCACCACCGACACCGATGACCTTGATCACCGCGCTTTGTGGAACGTTATCTACCAGTTCAAACATGATCTCTCTCCTTCCCTTCTAGTTGTGTAACGCCTACTGCAAAAATCAGAAATTGCCTTGTACCCAGCGCTTGATGCGCTCGAATACCGGGGTCTTGCCTTCGTCCTGATAAGGACTGCCAACCGACATGGAAATGCCGTCGTGCTGCTTCTGCAGCCCGTACAACAGCAAGCCCACACCAGTGGAATAGATCGGGTTGCGCACCACATCGGCCATGCCCTTGACGCTATGTGGCACGCCTAAGCGCACCGGCATGTGGAAGATCTCCTCGGCCAGCTCTACTGCGCCTTCCATCTTCGCCGTGCCACCGGTCATGACGATGCCGGCGGGAATCAGGTCTTCGTAACCGCTGCGACGCAGCTCGGCCTGGATCAGGGTGAACAGCTCGTCGTAACGCGGCTCGACCACCTCGGCCAGGGACTGACGCGAGAGGTCGCGCGGCGGACGATCACCGACGCTGGGCACCTTGATGGTTTCGCCAGCACCGGCCAGCTTGGCCAGGGCGCAGGCATAGCGGATCTTGATTTCCTCGGCGTACTGGGTCGGCGTACGCAGGGCCATGGCGATGTCGTTGGTCACCTGATCACCTGCGATCGGGATCACCGCGGTGTGACGAATGGCGCCCTCGGTGAAGATGGCGATGTCGGTGGTACCACCGCCAATGTCCACCAGGCACACGCCCAGTTCCTTCTCGTCCTCGGTCAGTACCGAGTAGGCCGAGGCGAGCTGCTCGAGGATGATGTCGTCAACTTCCAGGCCGCAGCGGCGCACGCATTTTTCGATGTTCTGCGCGGCGTTCACCGCGCAGGTGACCACATGCACCTTGGCCTCCAGGCGCACGCCGGACATGCCAAGCGGCTCGCGCACGCCTTCCTGGTTGTCGATCACGTAGTCCTGCGCCAGGGTGTGCAGCACCCGCTGGTCGGCCGGAATGGCAACGGCCTGGGCGGCGTCGAGCACGCGCTCGATATCCGCGCCACTGACCTCACGGTCGCGAATGGCGACGATGCCATGACTGTTGAGGCTACGGATATGGTTGCCAGCCACGCCGACGAAGGCCGAGTGGATACGGCAGCCGGCCATCAGTTGCGCCTCTTCCACGGCGCGCTGGATCGATGCCACGGTGGACTCGATATTGACCACCACGCCCTTCTTCAGCCCGCGCGACGGATGAGTGCCGATGCCGACGATTTCCAGTTGGCCATCGGCCGTCACCTCGCCCACCAGCGCCACTACCTTGGAGGTGCCGATGTCCAGGCCGACGATCATCTTGCCGCTTTGCGCGCTACTCATAGTGTCCTGCCTCTTCTCAATTCACTTTCTGCTCGGCCGTGGCCGGCTCCACCGGCTCACGCCAGGCCACGGCCAGGCCGTTGGCATAACGCAGGTCGATGCGCGCGATGTTCGCGCTCTGTTCCTTCAATTCACGCTCGTAGATGGCGGCGAACCGACGCATCTTCTCCACCACATGGTCGCGCCCCAGGAGTATCTCGATGCGCTGCCCGCTGGCATTCTCGGTGGCCGAGAGGTACCAGCTACCACGCTCGCGCAACTGCAGCCCGACCACGGTGAACCCCATGGGGCGCAGCAACTGGCTGAGCATCTGGTACTGCTGCATCACCTGCGGCTGCGCCCGCTTGGGACCGGACAGTTGCGGCAGGTGCTGATAGTTGTTCAGCTCCTGCGGGGCGAAGGCCTGGCCCTGGTTGTTGAGCAGCGCCTCGTCGCCCCAGCGGGCGATGGGTAGTTGTTCTTCCAGGCGCACATCGATCTGATCCGGCCATACCCGGCGCACTTCGGCATGGGCGATCCAGGGCATGCGCTCCAGTTCCTCGCGCATGCTGCGCAGATCGACGCTGAAGAAGCTGCCCTGGGTAAAAGGCGCGATGCGCCGCTGCACCGCGTCCTGGCTGACATAAGCCAGATCGCCCTGCACACTGATGCGCGCGATCGGCCGATCCATGTAAGGCAGCAAACGTTGTGCGCCTTCGTAGGCACCGAAGCCGAGGCCAACCAGCAACAACGGCCAGGCCAGACGGGTAACCCAGGAGAAGTCCGCCTTGGGCAGGCGCAGACGCACCGGCTCCTTGGCCACCAGACGGCTGGCGCCACGCGGCACGGGCTTGCCGCGTAGCGGAGCCCTCAGCGAATCCTGATGACGCACGGCGGTGACCATGGCTTAACCCCTCGCCTCGACGCTGTCGGCCAGGATCGCCAGCACCAGTTGCTGGAAATCCAGTCCGGCGGCGCGCGCGGCCATCGGCACCAGGCTGTGATCGGTCATGCCCGGAACGGTATTCACTTCCAGCAGCCAGAACTGGCCATTGGCGTCCTGCATCACGTCGGCGCGCGCCCAGCCCTGGGTACCCACGGCTTCGCAGGCACGCGCGGTGAGGTCTTTCAGCTCGGCTTCCTTCTCCGCAGACAGGCCGCAGGGAATGCGGTACTGGGTGTCATCGGCCAGGTACTTGGCGTCGTAGTCATAGAAAGTGTGCGGTGTACCCAGGCCGATGGGTGGCAGCACCTGGCCACGCAGCACAGCGATGGTGTACTCGGGGCCGGCGATCCACTGCTCCACCAGCACCTGGCTGTCATAGCGCGCGGCGTCCTGCCAGGCCGCGATGAGCGCCTCGATGCTGTCGACCTTGGCCATGCCGATACTGGAACCTTCATGGGTCGGTTTGACGATCAGCGGGAAGCCAAGTTCGAGCGCAGCGGCCTTGCAATCGGCCTGCGAGCTCAGCACGGCATGGCGCGGTGTCGGCAGACCGAGGCTGTGCCAGACCTGCTTGGTACGCAGCTTGTCCATGGCCAACGCCGAAGCGAGGATGCCGCTGCCGGTGTAGGGAATACCGGCGCATTCGAGCAGGCCCTGCATGGAGCCATCCTCGCCACCACGGCCATGCAGCACGATGAAGGCACGGTCGATCTTCTCGCTGGCAAGGCGAGCCAGGAAGTCATCGCCCACGTCGATGCCGAAGGCGTCCACGCCGGCCGCCTGCAGGGCACTGAGCACGGCATTGCCGGATTTCAGCGACACCTCGCGCTCGGCGCTCTTGCCGCCGAACAGCACGGCGACGCGACCGAAGGCCTTGGGATCGAGGGTACTGTGCAGGCTCATTTCGACTCCCCGACGAACAGTGGGTGCTTGATCAGTTGCGGCGCCACCGCGCCGATATCGCCGGCGCCCTGGCACAGCAGGATGTCGCCGGCACGCAGCAGCGGTTTGAGCAGCGGCGCCAGATCCACGCCGCGCTCGACGTAGATCGGGTCGAGCTGGCCACGCTGGCGAATGCTGTGACACATCTGCCGGCTGTCGGCACCGGGGATCGGCTCTTCGCCGGCCGGGTAGACCTCCACCAGCAGCAACACGTTGGCCTCGCCCAGCACCTGCACGAAGTCGTCGTACAGATCACGGGTGCGGCTGTAGCGGTGCGGCTGGTAGACCATCACCAGGCGGCGCTCCGGCCAGCCACCACGCACGGCCTTGATCACCGCCGCCACTTCACGCGGGTGATGGCCATAGTCGTCCACCAGCATCACGCTGCCGCCGTCCACCGGCAGTTCACCGTAGACCTGGAAGCGCCTGCCGACACCCTGGAAGCCCGACAGCCCGGCGACGATGGCGCTGTCGTCGATACCCTCGTCGGTGGCGATGGCGATGGTGGCCAGGGCATTGAGCACGTTGTGGTTACCCGGCATGTTCACCGACACATCGAGCGGCTCGCAGTCCGGGCGCAGCACGGTGAAATGGGTGCGCATGCCTTCCTGGCGCACGTTGATCGCGCGCACGTCGGCGTCCTCGGAGAAACCGTAGGTGACGGTGGGGCGGCCCACCTGCGGCAGCAACTCGCGTACCACAGGGTCGTCCACGCAGAGCACGGCCAGGCCATAGAACGGCAGGTTGTGGAGGAACTCGATGAAGGTTTTCTTCAATACATTGAAGTCGCCGCCATAGGTGCTCATGTGGTCGGCGTCGATATTGGTGACTACCGAAACCATCGGCTGCAGGTGCAGGAAGCTGGCGTCGCTCTCGTCGGCCTCGGCGATCAGGAAGCGGCTGGAACCGAGCTGTGCGTTGGTGCCAGCGGCGTTCAGCCGGCCACCGATGACGAAGGTCGGATCCAGGCCACCGGCAGCGAACACCGAAGCCAGCAGGCTGGTGGTGGTGGTCTTGCCATGGGTGCCGGCCACGGCGATGCCGTGGCGGTAGCGCATCAGCTCGGCGAGCATCTCGGCGCGGCGCACCACCGGGATACGGCGTTCCAGAGCAGTGGCCACTTCCGGGTTGGCGGTGTTGATGGCGCTGGACACCACCAGCACGTCGGCCTGCTCGGCGTTTTCCGCACGGTGGCCGATGAAAATGGTGGCGCCGAAGTTCGCCAGGCGCTCGGTCACGGCCGAGGCCTTGAGGTCGGAGCCGGACACTTCGTAGCCCAGGTTCATCAGCACTTCGGCGATGCCGCACATGCCGGCGCCGCCGATGCCGACGAAGTGAATGCGGCGGATGCGGCGCATGCGCCGGACTTCGGCCTTGACCGCAGCGGGAGACTTAGCCACGGGCCACCTCCAGGCAGATGTCGACCACCGTGCGGGTGGCATCGGGCTTGGCCAGGCGACGCGCGGTGGCGCCCATGACAGTGAGTTTTTCCAGGTGCATCAGAACCTCGGTGAGCTGCGCGGCGAGCTTGGCCGCGTCAGTGGCATGTTGCGCAAGCAGGACGGCAGCGCCCTCCTTCGCCAGGTATTCGGCATTGCGGCTCTGGTGATCGTCGATGGCGTGCGGCAGCGGTACGAGCAGCGAGGGCAGGCCGGCGGCGGCCAGTTCGCTGACGGTCAGCGCACCGGCGCGGCAGATCACCAGATCGGCCCAGCCATAGGCCCGCGCCATGTCCTTGATGAAGGGCGCGACCTCGGCTTCGACCGCAGCATCGCGATAACGCTCCGCGGTGATCTCGGCGTGTTGCTTGCCGGCCTGGTGGAAGACCTGCGGACGAATCTCGCCAGGCAGTTTTTCCAGCGCGGCGGGCAACAGCTTGTTCAGCGGCTCGGCGCCCAGGCTGCCGCCCAGCACCAGCAGCTTGGGCTTGCGCCCGGCCAGCGGCTCGCGCGGCGTTTCCAAAAACAGCTCCTCGCGCACCGGATTGCCGGTGGTGCGACGCTTGGCGGAGGCCGCGAAGGTGTCGGGGAAGGCCTCGCAGATGCGCGTGGCGATACGCGACAGCAAACGGTTGGCGGTACCGGCCACAGCGTTCTGCTCATGGATGATCAGCGGCACACCGGCCATGCGCGCGGCCAGGCCGCCCGGCCCGGTGACATAACCGCCCATGCCGAGCACGCACACCGGCTGCAGCTCACGCACGATGCGCCGCGCCTGCAGCAGCGAGCGCAGTAGCTGGAACGGTGCCTTGAGCAGGGACAGCTTGCCCTTGCCACGCAGGCCGCTGACATTGATCAGGTGCAACGGCAGACCGGCCTGCGGCACCAGCTCGTTCTCGATGCCGCGCGGCGTGCCCAGCCAGTGCACGGCATAGCCACGGGTCTGGAATTCGCGCGCGCAGGCCAGCGCCGGGAACACGTGCCCGCCGGTGCCGCCGGCCATGATCAGGACGTTACCGCGCATGACGAGGCTCCTCCAGGACGAAGGAAGGCGGCTCGATGGCGAAATCCGATTCGTCGAACTCCACATCCTCATTGCCCAGCACGTGACGGCTTTCCCACTCGATACGCAGCAGGATCGCCAGGCTGATGCAGCAGATCACCAGGGACGAACCGCCATAGCTGAGGAACGGCAGGGTCAGGCCCTTGGTCGGCAGCAGGCCGGTGTTCACCCCGATATTGATGAGGAACTGGCCGATCCACAGGAACGACAGGCCATAGGCGACATAGGCGGAGAACAACTGCTTGGCCTTCTCGGCCCACAGACCGATGTACAGGCCGCGCACGCAAACGAAGACGAACAGCACCAGGGTCGCCAGCGAGCCGATCAGCCCCAGCTCTTCGGCCAACACCGAAAACACGAAGTCGGTATGCGCTTCGGGCAGGTAGAACTGCTTCTGCACGCTGTTGCCCAGGCCGACGCCGAACCATTCGCCACGGCCGAAGGCGATCAGCGCCTGGGTCAACTGGTAGCCGGCGCCGTACTGATCGGCCCAGGGATCGGTGAAAGTGATCAGACGCTGCAGGCGGTATTCCTGGGTCTGCACCAGCACGAACACCGCGCCCACGGCCAACACCACCATCAGGCCGAAGCGCAGCATACCGACGCCGCCGAGGAACAGCATGGCCATGGCCGAGCCCATCATCACTACGGTGGCACCGAAGTCCGGCTCCAGCAGCAGCAGCCCCGCCATCGGCAGCAGCACGATGAAGGGCTTGAAGAAGCCCATCCAGCTCTCGCGCACTTCTTCCTGGCGTCGCACCAGATAACCGGCCAGATAGACCACCACGAACACCTTGGCGATTTCCGAGGGCTGCACGTTGAACGCACCGAAGCCGATCCAGCGCCGCGCACCGTTGACCTCGCGGCCGATGCCGGGAATCAGCACCAGCACCAGCAGAGCAAAGGCGGCCAGCAGCATCATCCAGCCATAGCGCTGCCAGAAGCTCATGGGGATCATCAGCACCACGCCGGCTGCCCCCAGCCCGATCAGCAGGTAAACGATATGGCGGATCATGTAGTACAGCGGATTGCCGGACAGCGCCGCCGCCACTTCCGAAGAAGCCGAGGTGATCATCACCAGACCCAGGCCGAGCAGGCCGAGGCAGCCGGCCAGCATGGGGAAGTCGACATCGAAGCCACGACCCAGCAAAGGTGAAGGACGAACACGCAGGAAGCTCAACATCAGGCGAGCCCTCCCACGGCCTGGGCGAACAGGCGCCCGCGTTCCTCGAAATTCTTGAACATGTCCAGGCTGGCGCAGGCCGGCGACAGCAGCACGGCGTCGCCATGCTCGGCCAGCTCGCTGCAGCGCTGCACGGCTTCGTCCAGGGTTTTCACCCGCACCAGCGGCGTGGCGTCACCCAGCGCCTCGGCAAGGCGCTCGGCATCGCGGCCCAGCAACACCACGGCGCGGCAGAAGCGCGCGGCCGGCTGCTTCAGCGCGGAGAAATCGGCGCCCTTGCCGTCGCCACCGGCGATCAGTACCAGCTTGCCGGCGATATCCGCACCGAGGCCTTCGATGGCTGCCAGCGCCGCGCCGACATTGGTGGCCTTGGAGTCGTCGTAGTAGTTCACGCCGGCGCGTTCACCGACCCACTGGCAGCGGTGCGGTAGCCCGGCGAACTGGCGCAGGGTGGCCAACATGGCCTCCATCGGCAGGCCGACGGCATGGCCGAGGGCCAGCGCCGCCAGGGCATTGGACTGGTTGTGCGCGCCGCGGATCTTCAGTTCGCTCACCGGCAGCAGGGCCTCGAAGCGGAACGCCAGGCACTTTTCGCCGTTCTCTTCCAGCAGGCCGAAACGTTTGAAGTCGGGTTTGCCCAGGCCAAATTCCCAGCAGCTCACCTGGTCGGCGATCAGCGGCCGCGACAAGGCGTCGTCACGATTCACCACCACCTGACGCGCACCACGGAAGATGCGGTGCTTGGCCTGATGGTAGGCCGGCAGGCCAGTGTAGCGATCCATGTGGTCTTCGCTGAGGTTCAGGCAGGTGGCCACTTCCGCGTTGAGCTGATCGGTGGTTTCCAGTTGGAAGCTGGACAGCTCCAGCACGTACAGCTCGACATCGTCGGCCAACAGATCCAGCGCCGGCGTACCCAGGTTGCCGCCGACGGCGACACGCTTGCCAGCGGCGGCGGCCATCTCGCCCACCAAGGTGGTGACGGTGCTCTTGGCGTTGGAGCCGGTGATGGCGACGATCGGCGCCTTGGCGTGGCGGGCGAACAGGTCGATATCACCAGACAGTTTGACCCCGCGCGCAGCCGCTTCGGCCAACGCTGGAGTCGCCACAGCCAGGCCCGGGCTCACGTACAGTTCCGAGGCGCGGCAGAGGAAGTCCACGTCCAGCTCGCCGCAACGTACTTCCACCTGCGGGTAGTCACGCTTGAGCGCTTCCAGCTCCGGCGGATTCGCGCGCGTATCGGCCACGGCAAAGCGCACGCCCTGACGCGCCAGGAAGCGCACCAGGGACATGCCGCTCTTGCCGAGGCCGACAACGATGCGGAATTGGTCGGAAGCGATCAACGACACGCGTAATTACCTCAGTTTCAGGGTGGCCAGGCCGATCAGCACGAGAATCACGGTGATGATCCAGAAACGGACGATCACACGTGGCTCGGGCCAGCCCTTGAGTTCGAAATGGTGATGGATCGGCGCCATGCGGAACACGCGCTTGCCGGTCAGCTTGAAGCTGGCGACCTGGATGATCACCGACAGGGTTTCCATGACGAAGACGCCGCCCATGATGAACAGCACGATTTCCTGACGCACGATCACGGCAATGGTGCCCAGTGCTGCACCCAGCGCCAGCGCGCCGACGTCGCCCATGAACACCTGCGCCGGATAGGTGTTGAACCACAGAAAGCCCAAGCCGGCCCCCACCAGCGCGGCGCAGAACACGATCAGCTCACCGGCACCCGGTACGTAGGGAATCAGCAGATACTGGGAGAAATTCACGTTACCCGACAGGTAGCAGAAGATGCCCAGGGCACCACCGACCATCACCGTGGGCAGGATGGCCAGACCGTCGAGGCCATCGGTGAGGTTCACCGCGTTGCTCGAGCCGACGATGACGAAGTAGGTCAGGACCACGAAGCCGATGCCCAGCGGGATGCTCACGTCTTTCAGCAGCGGCAGGATCAGGGTGGTTTCCACCGGGCTCTGCGCAGTCATATAAAGGAAGGCAGCAGCGCTCAGGCCAAATACCGACTGCCAGAAATATTTCCAGCGGCTCGGCAGGCCACGCGAGTTCTTCTCGATCACCTTGCGGTAGTCGTCGACCCAGCCGATGGCGCCGAACGCCAGGGTCACGGCCAGCACCACCCAGACGTAGCGGTTGGACAGGTCGGCCCAGAGCAGGGTGCTGACGGCAATGGCAGTGAGAATCAGCGCCCCGCCCATGGTCGGCGTGCCCTTCTTCGACAGGTGCGATTGCGGGCCATCGTTGCGCACGGCCTGGCCGATCTGGCGCACCTGCAGGGTGCGGATCATCCAAGGGCCAAGCCACAGCGAAAGCGCCAGGGCGGTGAGCACGCCGAGGATGCCGCGCAGGGTCAGGTACTGAAAGACCGAGAAGCCCTTGTGGAACTGTTGCAGGTACTCCGCCAGCAGCAGCAGCATTTATTGATTCTCCCCAGCTACGTCGCACAGCGCCGCCACTACTTTTTCCATGGCAGCGCTGCGAGATCCCTTGATTAGTAATGTGCTGCCGGCCTGCTCGGCGCGAAGCGCTTCGATCAGCTCGGCCTGGTCGGCGAAGTGGCGGCCTGCGGCGCCAAATGCCTCGACTGCGTGACGCATCAGTGGGCCAACCGCATACAGCGCGTCGACCTTGCCCACGGCATGGCGGCCGACATCGCGATGGCCCTGTTCGGCCCACTCGCCCAGCTCGCCCATGTCCCCCAGCACCAGAACGGTGCGCCCGGAAAAGCCGGCGAGTATGTCCACCGCCGCGCACATCGACACCGGGTTGGCGTTGTAACTGTCGTCGATCACCCGCACACCGCTCGGCGCCAGTTGCGCGACGGCGCGGCCCTTGACCGGCTGCAAACCCTGCAGACCTTCAACCATCGCCGTCAGCGGCATGCCCAGGGCATGGGCTGCGGCGCAGGCGGCCAGGGCGTTGGCGACGTTGTGCTCACCCAGCAGATTGAGCTGGATACGCGCGCTGCCAGCCGGGCTGCGCAAGGTGAAACCCTGGCAGCCGCGCTCGTCACGGGCCAGATCGACGCCGTGGAAATCGGCGCGGCTGTCGTGCAGGGCGAAACTCAGCACCTGGTGCCCAGCGACACGGCGTTGCCAGATGGCGAAAGCCTTGTCATCGAGATTGAGCACAGCCACGCCCTGTTCGGAAAGCCCATCGAGAATCTCGCCCTTGGCTTCGACTATCTTCTCCGGCCCACCGAACTCGCCGACATGGGCATTGCCGGCATTGGTGAGGATGGCCACCTGCGGCCGGGTCAGGCTGACGGTGTAGGCGATCTCGCCGACATGGTTGGCGCCCAGTTCGATCACCCCGGCGCGATGCTCAGGCGCCAGCTCCAGCAGAGTCAGCGGTGCACCGAGGTCGTTGTTGAGGTTGCCACGGGTGGCCAGCACGGCGCCGCCCAGGCCAGCACGCAAGATGGCGGCGAGCATTTCCTTGACGCTGGTCTTGCCGCTGGAGCCGGTGACGGCGGCCAGCGGGCCGGTGAAGGCCTGGCGATTCAAGGCACCGAGCTGGCCGAGGGCCAGGCGGGTATCGGCAACAACCAATTGCGGCAACGCCACGCCTGCGACCTCGCGCTCGACCAGCGCGGCAACGGCGCCCTTGGCGGCTACGTCGGCGAGGTAATCGTGACCGTCGAAACGCGGCCCGGTGAGCGCCACGAACAGTTGCCCGGCAGCGATGGTACGGCTGTCGGTGCCGACGGCGGAAAAGGCCACATCGGCACCGACCAGGCGCGCACTGAGGTCGGCGGCGACGTCGCTGAGCAGCCAGGATTTAAGCATGAGCAGCCTCCCAGGCCGCCAGGGCCTTGTTCGCTTCGATCAGATCGGAGAACGGCTGACGCACGCCCATGATTTCCTGGTAGTCCTCATGCCCCTTGCCCGCCAGCACCAGCACGTCGCTGGCTTCAGCCTGGGCGACCAGACGGGCAATGGCATCGCCACGGCCGTGAATGAACTGCACCTTGTCCGGCGCACCGAAGCCGGCACGGATGTCCGCGATGATCTGCGCCGGATCCTCGCTGCGCGGGTTGTCATCGGTCACCCACACCCCATCGGCCAAGCGTTCGGCCACCGCCGCCATCAGCGGGCGCTTGCCGCGATCACGGTCGCCGCCGCAGCCGAACAGGCAGAGCAGACGGCCTTCGACATGCGGGCGCATGGCTTCGAGTACTTTTTCCAGGGCATCCGGGGTGTGCGCGTAATCCACCACCAGCAGCGGCTTGTCGCCGCCACCGAGGCGCTGCATGCGGCCAGCCGGCCCCTGCAATTGCGGCAGCACCTTGAGAATTTCGTCGAGGGGGTAATCCATGCCCAGCAGTGCGCCGACCACGGCCAGCAGGTTGCTCAGGTTGAAGCGGCCGAGCAGATTGCTGCGCAGCACGCCCTCGCCACGCGGCGTGACCAGGTGGGCACGTACGCCGTGATCATCGAACTGCGCATCGCGGCAATAAAGGAAGGCGCTGGCATCGCTGAGGCTATAGCCGATCAGGCGTGACTCGTGCGTTTGCGCGGCGAGCTCACAACCAAAGGCGTCATCGAGGTTGATCACTCGACAATGCAGGTTCGGCCAGGCGAACAGCTTGGCCTTGGCTGCGCCATAGGCCTGCATGCTGCCGTGGTAATCGAGGTGATCGCGCGACAGGTTGGTGAACACCGCCACGTCGAACTCCAGCGCCGCGACGCGGCCCTGATCCAGACCATGGGAGGAAACCTCCATCGCCACGGCGCGTGCGCCGGCCTGCTTGAGCGAGGCCAGGGTGGCCTGCACCCCGACCGGATCGGGGGTGGTGTGCTTGCCCTGCTCCAGCGCGCCATGGAAACCGGTGCCCAGGGTACCGACGATGCCACAACGCTGACCGAGCAGATCCAGTGCCTGCGCCAGCAACTGGCTGACGCTGGTCTTGCCGTTGGTACCCGTAACACCGATCAGATGCAAAGCGCGGCTCGGCTCACCGTAGAAGCGCCCGGCGATGGCCGAGAGCTGGCCAGCCAGGCCCTTGACCGGCACCAGCACGGCACTATCGGCATGCATGGGCGCAGCCCCTTCGGCCTCGAAGGCCACCGCAGCGGCACCGCGGGCGATAGCATCGGCGATATGCACACGACCATCCTGCTGGGTGCCGGGCACAGCCAGGAACAGATCGCCCGGGCGCACCTTGCGGCTGTCCAGAGTCAGCTCACGCACCAGCACACTGCTCTCGGCAACAGGCAACAATTGATTGAGCGGCATGGGCATCAGTTGCGCCCTCCCTGACTAGCTGCGGCCACTTTCTGCTCGTCCGACGGCAGGTTATCCGGAGCGATGTTCATCAGACGCAGGGAACCAGCCATGACCTTGCTGAATACCGGCGCCGAAATCAGACCACCGAAGTAGGCGCCCTTGCCCGGCTCGTCGATCACCACCACCAGGGCGATGCGCGGATCCTGCGCCGGGGCGAAACCAGCGAACAGCGAGCGGTAGGCGTTCTCACGATATCCTCGGGTGCCGACGCTGCTCTTGCGCGCAGTACCACTCTTGCCGGCCACGTGATAACCCGGCACCTGAGCACGGAACACGCCGCGCGGCGCCTCGATCACCTGCTGCAGCATGCCTTGCAGGGTGGTCGCGACATCCTTGGGCACCACCTGCATCGAGCTCGGCTTGCCATCCATGCGAATCATCGACAGCGGCACCATGGCGCCGCCATTGGCCAGGGTCGCGTAGGCATGAGCCAGTTGCACCGCAGTAACCGACAGGCCATAGCCGTAGGACAGCGTGGCCGTTTCCGCCTCGCGCCACTTGCGATGGTTGGGCAGGTTGCCAACTCGCTCACCAGGGAAGCCCAGGCCGGTATCACGGCCGAAGCCCAGCTTGCTCATGGTGTCGTAGATGCGCTCACCGCCGACATCGAAGGCCACCTTGCTCATGCCGACGTTACTGGAGTTGATCAGGATGCCGGTCAGATCCAGCGCCGGCCCTTCGGTGCGGGATACGTCACGGATGGTGTAACGACCGATGCGCAGCGTGCCGTTGCCGACCTGCACCACATCGCTGGGCTTCCAGCGCCCGGTTTCCAGGGCTGCAGCCATCGACAGCGGCTTCATGGTGGAGCCCGGCTCGAACACATCGATCATGGCGCGGTTGCGCATCGCCGCCGGCGTCAGGCTGCGACGGTTGTTGGGGTTGTAGGTGGGATGGTTGACCATCGCCAGCACTTCGCCAGTCTTCACGTCGACCATCACCAGGCTGCCGGCCTTGGCGTCGTTCTCCAGCAGCGCGTTACGCAGTTCGCGATGGGCCAGATACTGCAGGCGCAGGTCGATGGACAGCGCCAGGGACTTGCCGGCCTTGGCGTTCTGCGCCACCTGCACATCTTTGATCAGCTTGCCGCGACGATCCTTGAGCACCTGGCGCTTGCCCGGCACGCCGGCCAGCCAGTCTTCGTAGGCCAGCTCCATGCCTTCGCGGCCACGGTCGTCGATGTCGGTGAAGCCGACGACATGGGCGGCCACTTCGCCTGCCGGATAGAAACGGCGGAACTCTTCGATGGAATAGACGCCCGGCACTTTGAGATCGAGCACGCGCTGACCGTTCTCCGGGGTCAGACCACGCACCAGGTACATGAACTCGCGTTCCTTGTTCTGCTCCAGGCGCTCGGCGAAGCTGGCCGGATCCTGACCCAGCGCGGCAGCCAGCACCGGCCATTTGTCGCGCGCGCTCTGCAGCTCCTTGCCATTGGCCCAGAGGGTGATGACCGGTGTGCTGACCGCCAGCGGCTCGCCGTTGCGGTCGGTGATCAGGCCGCGGTGCGCCGGAATCGGAATGTGTCGCACGCTGCGCGCATCGCCATGGGCCTTGAGGAAGTCATGGTCGAGCACCTGCAGATCGAGCATGCGCCAGGCGATGGCGCCCACCATCAAGGCGAGCAGCGCCAGCACCAGGCGGAAACGCCAGGGATAGAGCGCGCCTTCGAGACCGATCATGGCTGCACCATGCGCACGGCGGCGGGATCGGGAATGTGCATCTTGAGCTGCTCGCTGGCCAGCGTCTCGATGCGGTTGTGCGCCGTCCAGGTGCTCTGCTCGAGAATCAGGCGCCCCCATTCGGCCTGCGCCTTGTCACGCACGCTCAGCTCGCCATAAAGGTCATTGAGCAACTGGCGACTCCAGTGGGCGCTGTAGGACACGGCCACCGCCGATACCAGAATGGCGAGAAACAGCGCCAGCAACAGCAGGCTGCCGCCGGGCATGGACTTGCCGAAACGCCGGCTCATCGCAGCTTCTCCGCGATGCGCATGACTGCGCTACGCGAACGCGGGTTGGCCTTGAGTTCGGCCTCGCTGGCGAATACCGGCTTGCCGATCAGCTTCAGGCGTGGCTCGAAGGCCTTGGGGATGATCGGCAGATCACGCGGCAGCTTGTCCGCCTCGCCTTTGGCCTGACGCTTCATGAACTGCTTGACGATGCGGTCTTCCAGGGAATGGAAGCTGATCACCACCAGGCGGCCACCGATTTCCAGGGCGTCCAGCGCCGCATCGAGGCCGCGCTCGAGATCGCCCAGCTCGTTGTTGACGTGAATGCGAATGCCCTGGAAGGCGCGGGTTGCCGGGTTCTTGCCTTTCTCCCAGGCTGGGTTGGCATCGGTCAGCACCTTGGCCAGATCGGCGGTGCGTGTGAACGGCTGTTCGGCACGGCGCTGCACCACGGCGCGGGCCATGCGCTTGGCGAAACGCTCCTCGCCGTACTCCTTGAGCACGCGGGCGATTTCGTCCTCGTCGGCGCTGGCGATCCAGTCGGCAGCACTGACCCCGACCTGCGGATTCATGCGCATGTCCAGCGGGCCGTCATTGAGGAAGCTGAAGCCACGCTCAGGGTCATCCAGTTGCGGCGAGGAAACCCCCAGATCCAACAGAATGCCCGAGATAGAGCCGGCCAGCCCACGGACAGCAACTTCCTCGGCAAGTTCCGCAAAACTGCGCTGTACAACGACAAAGCGGCCGTCATCGGCCGCCAATGCTTTCCCGGTGGCTATTGCCAGGGGATCCTTGTCGAACCCCAGCAGCCGTCCTCCCGGGCCAAGCTTGTGCAAGATGAGCCGGCTGTGCCCTCCACGACCGAAGGTGCCATCGATGTAGCAGCCATCGGCGCGCACCGCCAGCCCCTCGACGGCTTCGTCGAGCAGCACGGTGATATGGCGGAGGTCGCTATCGGTCATGGTCACAGGATCAGGTCACGGAGGTCATCGGAAAGAGCACCTGGTTCCTTGATGGCAGCCAGGTCGGCTTCAGCTACGGCATTCCAGGCATCTTCATCCCAGAGTTGAAACTTGTTCAGCTGGCCAACGAGCATCGCTCGCTTGTCCAGCTTGGCGTAGCCGCGCAAGCGCGGCGGAACGAGAAAACGGCCACTGCCGTCGAGTTCGAGGTCGACGGCATTACCGATCAGCAGACGTTGCAGGCGGCGGTTCTCTTCACGAAAGGAAGCCAGCTCACGCAGCTTGCTCTCGATCAGTTCCCATTCGGGCAGGGGATAGACGCAAAGACAGGGATCGACGGCATCGATGGTCACGATGAGCTGCCCAGCACAACGCGCAACGAGCTCATCGCGATACCGACTCGGCATCGCAAGGCGCCCCTTGGCGTCAAGACTGATGGCGTTAGCTCCGCGAAACACGGCTGCGCTTCCCCTGTAATTAGCTTCCCATGCCCATAAATACCCACTTCGTACCACTTTTCACCACTCGCGCACACTATAGGAACGCAGCCGCCCCACAGTCAAGGCGCGCCAGAACGGAAAAATCCTTACAGGACGGAGATTTAGCGAATAAAAGCGAGGAAGAAAGCGATGCCAGAACAGGCAAGACTGTACAAAATCCAGCCAATCCATAGAGCTGAATTTCAAACTTAAAGTAATTTGTTAAGAGTAAGATTTTTTCGGTATCAAACCGACGAGAACTAGAAGCGCATCACAAAGGAAGGAGGGAGGAGAGTCGATCTGTAAGCCGGGTTCTGTCGAGGACAGCCATTCCTCTACGGCGTACATCACTGCACGCCTTTAGCAACCTACCCGGTTCCAGCGCGGGCCACGCCGATGGAACCCTATTTGGTCTTGCTCCGAGTGGGGTTTACCTAGCCACGGACTGTTGCCAGCCGTGCGGTGCGCTCTTACCGCACCTTTTCACCCTTACCGGCACTTGCGTGCTTAGGCGGTTGTTTTCTGTGGCACTTTCCGTAGGCTCGCGCCTCCCAGGCGTTACCTGGCACTCTGCCCTATGGAGCCCGGACTTTCCTCCCCCTTCTTGCGAAGGCAGCGACTGTCCGATCGACTCTCCGCTGCCAAGGGTAACAAAGCCGCAAGCCGCAAGCCACAAGCTTCAAGTGGAACGCGTGCCGACCTCTGCTCTTTCTTGCAGCTTGAAGCTTGCCGCTTGTGGCTTAATTCTGGCGCTCCAGCGCCACCTGATAGAGCAGGTTCTTGCGCACACCGGTGATCTGCGCAGCCAGCGCGGCGGCGCGCTTGAGCGGCATCTCCGCCAGGAGCAGGTCAAGCACGCGCAGAGCTTCTGCGCTGACTGTTTCTTCACCTTCCGGCGCCTGCCAGCCGGCCACCAGCACCACGCACTCGCCGCGCTGTTGATTGCTGTCAGCAGCCACCCAGGCGCACAGCTCATCCAATGGCAGCCCCTTGAGCGTCTCGAAGGTCTTGGTCAGCTCACGCGCCAACAAGGCCGGGCGCTCACCACCGAACACCGCGCGCATGTCTTCCAGGCATTCGAGGATACGGTGCGGCGCTTCGTAGAAGATCAGCGTGCGCGGCTCCTCGCGCACCTGCTCCAGGCGCGCGCGACGCCCCGCCGCCTTGGCCGGCAGAAAGCCCTCGAAGATGAAGCGATCCGAAGGCAGCCCCGCCGCCGACAGCGCGGCGATCAGCGCACAGGCGCCGGGCACCGGCACTACCGGCATACCCGCGGCGCGTACCTGGCGCACCAGGTGGTAACCCGGATCAGAGATCAGCGGTGTGCCGGCATCGGAAATCAATGCGACATCCTCGCCGGCCTGCAACCTGGCGAGGAAACGCCCCCCCTGCTCACGCTCGTTGTGCTCATGACAGGCCGCCAGCGGCGTCTGAATGCCGAAGTGCTGCAGCAATCGCGCCGAATGACGGGTGTCTTCGGCGGCGATCAGCGCCACCTCGCGCAGGATCCGCAATGCCCGCGCGCTGATATCGTCGAGATTGCCAATGGGCGTGGCGACCACATAGAGGGTGCCGGGCTGGGCACTGGTAATGGCGCTCTGACTCATGGGGCCTGCAGCCCCGCTAACTGATACATGTCTTTCTCCGCTATGAAGCCGCAGCTTACCTGATCCAGGCGTCCGGCCTCGTTCATCAGGGCGACAGCTTGCCTGCCAATCCAGGCGATTGCGACCCGACCACTGCCTATTATGCGCGCTCATTCATGGCAAACGAGCCTGGGCTCATCGAGGCCTGCATGCGAGCACCGAGCGTGGCCTCGTAGCAAGCGGCCTCATTCTCTCCTGACGCGGCCATACCGGCAGTCATCATGACTGTGCCGGCGTCTGGAGCAACGCTTCGACCGCCCAGATCCATTGGCCGATCAGTCTCTGGTCGTGCTCAGGATGGCTGACCAGGACGCTCGAGAGAGACAAGCCGCGCAGGAAAGCGATGCTCAAGGCCTTGACTGCCGCGTAGTTGGGATTGTCAACAATGGCCGAGAACAGGCTGTCGACCACTCGCTCGCGCTCGATTCGGGCATCGCGCTCCGCGCTTCTGACTGCGGCCTGCAGATCAGGGTCGGTTCTGGCCGCTCCCCAGAGCTCCAGCTCCGCCAGATAGGCGGGCTGCACGCTCATGCTGGCCAGGGTGCGGACGGCCCGCTCCACAGGATTCTCGATATGGCTCATGGCCGACTCTGCCCGGCGCACCGCCTCGTCGTTGCGCCGCACCAGTTCGGCGATGGTGGCCGACAGCAACGCTGCATGGGTCGGGAAGTGGTGCAACAACGCACCACGACTGGCTCCGCAGCGGCGCTGCACTTCCAGCGTGGTGGTGCGCGCAACGCCGCATTCGATCAATGAAGCGACCGCCGCATCCAGAAATCGCTGGCGCGTGGCCTGTGCCTTGGTAGTGAGGGGTGTGGTGTTCTGCATGAAGACTCATCAAAGAAGTGAATGAGACAAACAGTCAGCATTGACTGTTTGCCGGCGGACTCCTACAGTCAATTCTGACTGTTCCATCCCCGAACGAACAACACTGGAGCCTCCGATGCCCGTCTTCACTACCGTCACCATCGAGCAAGACCCGCAGTCGCCCCGCGTAGCCCGCCTCCTGCTCAACCGCCCCGAACGCCTGAACGCGATCACCGAGCAGACGCCCGGCGATATCCGGGCGGCGGTGGAATGGGCGGAGGCCAAAGAGGAGGTTCATGTCATCATCGTCGAAGGCGCCGGCAAGGGTTTCTGTGGCGGCTATGACCTGAGCGACTACGCCGAACAGCTCACCGACCACCCGTGCCAGCAGGAAGGTCATCCGTGGGATCCGATGGTCGATTACGCCGCCATGAAGCGAAACACCGAAGATTTCATGAGCCTGTGGCGCTGCAGCAAGCCGACCATCGCCAAGGTTCATGGCCATGCGGTGGCCGGCGGCAGCGATATCGCGCTGTGCTGCGACCTGCTGGTGATGGCCGAGGATGCCAGGATCGGTTACATGCCCACCCGTGTCTGGGGCTGCCCGACAACCGCGATGTGGACGTACCGCCTCGGCTTCGCCCAGGCCAAGCAACTGATGTTCACTGGCGATGTGATCGATGGCAGGCAAGCGGCGCAATGGGGGCTGGCCAACGAGGTGGTGCCATACAGCGAGCTGGAATCAGCCACCATGGCCCTGGCCAATCGCATCGCCGGAGTGCCCAAGTCCCACCTGGCGATGCACAAGCTGGTGGTGAACCAGGTGATGCTGAACATGGGAATCGAACAGAGCCAGATGATGGCCACCCTGTTCGACGGTATCACCCGCCACAACCCGGAGGGCCTCTGGTTCCGCCGCTACGCCCAGGCCGAAGGCTTCAAGGCTGCCGTCGAATGGCGCGATAGCGGCCGACCGATTCCCGAGCGCGACGAAGCCCGTGAACGCATCCGCGAACTCGACCAGCGCCGGGGCCAATAACCCGGTAATTGGCCTGCCCGCCCTGAGCGATGCCGTACCCCGGCAGGTTCGACCACTCCACGCAGCGCTGCGGGCTGACCAAGGCTCGCTCGCAGCCTGCCTGCACGGCCCGCAGCGCGCCTTGCGCAACGAAGGAGACTTCTGTGTCAACGACCCTCCCGAACACCAGCGTCTGCCTGCAACAGCGCATGCAGTCGTGCCCTACTCCCTTCGACCTGCTTGCCTGCTCGGCGGCGCAGCATCCCCATCACCCAGCTCTCGAGTACCTGTGTGTCGACGGCATGGGAGCCGGCGCAACGCTCGACTATGCTGCACTGCTTGCCGAGGTTCGGGCGGTCGCCCAGGCGCTGGCGGCACGCGGCATCCAGCGCCACGATTGCGTGGCGATCCTGCTGCCCTTCGTGCCCCAGGCGGTAACGGCCCTGATTGCCGCCACCTGCTTAGCCGTCGCGTTCCCGGTCAACCTGTTGCTGTCGGCAGAGGCTCTGCGCAGTCAATTGGCACTCTCGGGTTGTCGTGTGGTGATCAGCATGGGGCCGCATCCGGCGCTGGATGTGTGGGAGCGCCTGCAGATGGCCCTCGACGGCATGCGCAACCCGCCTGAGGTCATTGCAGTCTCCGTTGGCGGCGGCAGCGGCACGGCGCAACCCTGGGATGAACTGCTCGCACCATCGACAGCGCCCCTGCCGGCCAACGACCCCGAGCGCGTGGGGTTGCTGATTCATACCGGCGGCACGACAGGCCTGCCGAAGCTGGCCCGGCTCTCCCTGCGCAACATCGCCTCAGCCTCGCTCATGGCTGCTTCAGGCCTGGGCCTGGGCGCTAGCGAGAGGTTGCTCAGTGGCCTGCCGCTGTTTCACGTCGGCGGCGCCATCGACGCGCTGCTCGCCACCTTGTCGACAGGTGCGACCCTGGTATTCCCCTCGCTGCTCGGCATGCGCAGCCGCAAGGTCATCGATGACATATGGAAGATCGTGGATGCCCAGCGCATCACCTTGCTCGCCGGAGTGCCCACGACCCTCGCAGCCATCGCCGAAACCTCAACCGAAGGGGCCGATCTCCATGAGCTGAGGGCGCTCATGACAGGCGGCTCACCTTTACCCCAGGAGCTTTTCCTGCGTCTGCAGGAAAAGACCGGCAAGCCGGTTTGCCAGCTTTACGGCATGACCGAATCCAGCGGCATCGCAACGGCGCAACGCACCGATGGCAGTCCCGTTTCACACAGCACGGGCAAGCCCGTGCCGAACGTCGAGATCTGTCTGGGGAGCCCCGACAGCGGTTTTCACCCAGGGGCCAGAGGGGAAATCCTGGTGCGTGGCCCCAATGTGTTCAAAGGCTATCTGACCGCCGAAGGGATCATGGGGGATCCCAACGGGAGTTGGCTGTACTCGGGGGATCTGGGCGAAGTCACAGCGGCAGGTGAACTGCGAGTGGTAGGCCGCGCCAAGGACGTGATCATACGCAGCGGCCATAACATCGACCCGCAGATGATCGAGGACGCCGCCCTGGCGCATCCGGGTGTGCTACAGGCAGCCGCCGTCGGCATGCCGGATGACTATGCCGGTGAAGTGCCAGTGCTGTACCTCGTGCCCCGAGCAGAGGCTGCGCTCGCGCTGGATGAGCTGATGACCTTCATCGCTGCCCGGATCGCAGAACCGCCTGCGCGCCCCCGCCATGTGTTCATGCTCGATGAACTCCCCCTGACCCCGTTCGCCAAGGTGGCAAGATTTCGCCTGCGCCAATTGGCCGTGGAATATCGCGCGAACGAGATCATCGCAGGCCTGGCGGCAGGTATTGGCGTTAGCTGCGACGACCCGGCAGCGAAAGAGATTCAGCTCTATGGCGGCTCGAGCATCGCACCGCAACGACTTGAGGAGATCAGGCGGGCACTGGCCAGGTTCGACCTTCGGATAAAGGCCTGCGACAAGGGCTGCGCGGGAGGCGATGAACCGAGAGAGCGCTGAGGGCAAGGCTCTGCGCTCGAAACACCCATGGCGCCCGGCGCCATCGGCGAACCACCCTGCTTCCTCGATGGCTTCGGCATATACGATCGGATAGCCGCCAGCACCTTCGGCACGCAAGGCCTCGGCCATTCGCAGGTCGCACATCAGGGCGCGTCCAGCCCGCCCGCGACCGCGAAACAACTCGTTGCTTGAATGGGTGCTCATTCTGATGGCTTGCACACCCAGCGACATCGCGCCGATCTCAGCCCTTGGGTACAATCGCCGCTCGTTTTGCTCAAGTATCAGGATGACCCGATGATCGCTAGCCTGCGCCCTCTCTCAGCACTCTTCCTAGCGGGCTTGCTCGCCGCCTGCGCCAGCTCGCCCTCCAACAACCTGGGCCAGCTACCGCGTACGCCACAAGCCAGCATCGAGCAGATGCTGCAACAGGCTGCCGAGAGCAAGCCGGAACAAGCCGCCCTGCTGCGTCTGTCGGCTGCCGACCAGGCCTACCAGCAGAAAGACATCGCGCGTGCCTCGCGCATTCTCGAGCAACTCGACCTCAATGGCCTGCAACCGGCGCAGCAGATCTTCGCCAGCACCCTGAGCGCCGAGCTGGCCATGGCCCGCAAGCAGCCCAAGAGCGCCCTGCAGGCCCTGCAGCACCCCAGCCTGGAGCGTCTGGCAGAACTGCCGGTGGAGCAGCAGGTGCGCACGCAACTGGTTCGCGCCCGTGCCCTGGAGGCCGACGGCCAGATACTGGCCGCAGCCCGCGAGCGCGTGTTCATCGCGCCGCTGCTGAGCGGCCAGGTCGCCAGTGATAACCAGGAGAAAATCTGGGAACTGGTTTCCAGCCTGCCCCCGCAGACCAGTGCCGGTACCGACAACGACCTGGCCGGCTGGCTGGAGCTGGCCCGCCTGATCAAGGAAACGCCGACCCTGGAGCAACAGCAGGCCGCCATCGACGACTGGGTGGCGAAAAACCCGCAACACCCGGCCGCCGAGCAATTGCCGCAAGCCCTGGTCAAGCTGCGTGAGCTGGCCAGCCAGCCGCTGACTCGCGTCGCCCTGCTGCTGCCACAGGAAGGTCAGTTGGCCGGCGTCGCCCGCGCCCTGCGTGACGGCTTCCTGGCTGCGCACTTCCAGGCCGAGCAAGCCGGGCAGAACCCACCGCAGATCAAGCTGTACGACAGCTCGCGCATCGGTTCGCTGGACGCCTTCTACCAACAGGCGCAGGCCGATGGCGTGCAACTGGTGGTCGGCCCGCTGGAGAAGCCGCTGGTCAAGCAGCTCAGTGAACGCGAGAAGCTGCCGATCACCACCCTGGCGCTCAACTACAGCGATGCCGGTCAGGAAGGCCCGGCGCAACTGTTCCAGTTCGGCCTGGCCGCCGAGGACGAAGCCCGTGAGGTTTCCCGCCGCGCCTGGGCCGATGGCATGCGCCGCGCCGTGGCCCTGGTGCCGCGTGGCGAATGGGGCGACCGCGTGCTGGATGCCTTCCGCCAGAGCTGGCAGGCCCAGGGCGGCACCCTGATCGCCGCCGAGCACGTCGACCAACCCGTCGAGCTGGCCCGGCAGATCGCCGACCTGTTCCAATTGCGTGAAAGCGAAGCCCGCGCCCGTCGCCTGCAGAATACCCTCGGCACCAGCCTCGACGCGCAGCCGGCACGGCGCCAGGACATCGACTTCATCTTCCTTGCTGCCACTCCGCAGCAGGCCCAGCAGATCAAGCCCACACTGGCCTTCCAGTACGCCGGCGACGTGCCGGTGTACGCCACCTCGCACCTGTTCACCGGCGCCCACAGCCAGGCGCAGTACCAGGATCTGGAGGGTATCCGCTTCTGTGAAACGCCCTGGCTGCTGGATGCGCAGGACCCGCTGCGTCAGCAGGTCGCCGAACAGTGGCCGCAAGCCGGTGGCAGCCTGGGCCGCCTGTACGCCATGGGCGTCGATGCTTACCGCCTGGCACCGCGCCTGGGCCAGCTCAAGGCCCTGCCGGAATCCCGCGTCGACGGCCTCTCCGGCACCCTCAGCCTGAGTGCCACGCAACGCATCGAGCGTCAGTTGCCCTGGGCCGAGTTCCACGACGGTCAGGTGCAACGCCTGCCCGACAGCCTCAATTGAGCGCCCATAACGAGCTGGGTCGAGCCGCCGAACAGGCGGCTCGGCAGCATCTGGAACGTAATGGCCTGCGCCTGATCGAACAGAACTGGAGCTGTCGCTGTGGCGAGCTCGATCTGGTCATGCTCGATGGCGATACAGTAGTATTCGTCGAAGTCCGCGCCCGTCGTCACAGCGCCTGGGGCGGCGCCCTGGAAAGCATCGATGCCCGCAAACGCAACAAGCTGATCAGCGCGGCCGAACTGTTTCTCCAGCAACACGTTCGCTGGACTCGCCACCCCTGCCGCTTCGACGTGGTCGCCATCAGCACTGGCGATACCGCGCACCTCGACTGGATCAAGAACGCCTTCGACGCCTGACGGCCGCACACTCAAGGTTTTAACCGATGGACATGCAATCGCGAATCCGCCAACTCTTCCAAGCCAGCATCGACACCAAGCAGCAGGCCATGGACGTTCTGGTGCCTTACATCGAACATGCCAGCCTGATCATGGTTCAGGCGCTGCTCAACGAAGGCAAGATTCTTTCCTGCGGCAACGGCGGCTCGGCCGGCGATGCCCAGCACTTCTCCTCCGAGCTGCTCAACCGCTTCGAGCGTGAGCGCCCCAGCCTGCCGGCCATCGCCTTGACCACCGACAGCTCGACCATCACCTCGATCGCCAACGACTACAGCTACAACGAGGTGTTTTCCAAACAGATTCGTGCACTGGGCCAGCCCGGAGACGTTCTGCTGGCCATTTCCACCAGCGGCAACTCAGCGAATGTCATCCAGGCCATCCAAGCTGCCCATGATCGCGAGATGACCGTCGTGGCCCTGACCGGCCGCGACGGTGGCGGCATGGCCTCGCTGCTGCTGCCGGAAGACGTGGAAATCCGCGTACCGGCGAAAGTCACTGCACGAATCCAGGAGGTTCACCTGCTGGCCATCCATTGCCTCTGCGACCTGATCGACAGTCAATTATTCGGGAGTGAAGAATGAAGCGTTCCGCAGTTATCCTCGCCACCCTGGCCGTTGTCCTGACCCTGGCCGGCTGTGGCAGCCGCAGCATCGGCAACAAGATCGACGACCAGTTCCTCGGCCCCGACGTGGCCACCAGCATCAGCAACGCCAACCCCGACCTGAGCAGCCCCACCTCGCGCATCGTGGTCACCGCCTACAACGGCGTGATCCTGCTGGCCGGGCAGACGCCGCGCGCCGAGCTCAAGGATCTCGCCGCGCAGCGTGCACGCAGCGTGCAGGGCGTGAAGAAGGTCTATAACGAACTGCAGGTGCAACAGCCCGCCTCGCTGCTGGCACGCAGCAACGACTCGCTGCTGACCACCCGCATCAAGGCGCAGATGCTGACCGACAGCAGCGTCCCCAGTGCCGACATCAAGGTGATCACCGAGAACGGCATCGTCTACCTGATGGGCGTGGTCAACCGCGCCGAAGCCAACGCCGCCACCAACGTGGTACAGGGCGTCTCCGGGGTGCAGAAGGTGGTGCGACTGTTCGAGTACACCAACTGATAGCTACAAGCTGCAAGCCTCAAGCTGCAAGCAAGAGCAAGAGCAAGAGCAAGAGCAAGAGCAAGAGCAAGAGCAAGAGCAAGAGCAAGAGCAAGAGCAAAAACAACGGGCGCCTAAGGGCGCCCGTTTTACTTGCAGCTTGAAGCTTGCCGCTTATTTGACCACTTTCAGGCTCGGCCGCCCGCTCGGGCGTGGCGGTTCGCCGCCATCATCCGGGCCATCGTCTTCCGGGCCCTGCTCCTCGGCCTGAGGCGCGGTATGTGGCTCGGCATCGAAGACCATGCCCTGGCCGTTCTCCCGCGCATAGATCGCCAGGATCGCCTGGGACGGCAGGTAGAGGCTGTGCGCCACACCACCGAAACGCCCCTCGAAGCTCACCGCCTGGTTGTCCATGTGCAGGTCGCGCACCGCAGTGGGCGATGCATTGAGCACGATCTGCCCATCATTGGCGAAACCTGGCGGCACACGCACGCCGGGGTATTCGGCATTGACCAGCAGGTGCGGGGTACAGTCGTTATCGACGATCCATTCGTACAGGGCACGGATCAGGTAGGGACGACTGGAATTCATGGTGTCTCCTCCTCGCGCGTCAGCGCATGTCTCGTTCGACGCTGGAAAGGCTGGCCCGGAAGCTTTCACGGGCGAACTGGCGCTCCATGTAGTCGAGCAACGGCTTGGCCGGCCGTGGCAGTTCGATGCCCAGCACGGGCAAGCGCCACAGTATCGGTAACAGGCAGCAATCGACCAGGCTCAGTTCTTCACTGAGAAAGAAAGGTTTGTCGGCGAACAGCGCCGATACACCGGTCAGACTCTCGCGTAGCTCCTTGCGCGCCAGGGCCTTGTCGGCCTCCTTGCTGCGCGCATCGAGAATCCGGTCGACCAGCGAACACCAGTCGCGCTGGATGCGATGCATGAGCAGACGGCTGTTGGCCCGCGCCACCGGATAGACGGGCAACAGTGGCGGGTGTGGATAACGCTCGTCCAGATACTCCATCACCACGGAGGATTCGTACAGCGCCAGATCACGATCGACCAGAGTGGGCACGGTGCCGTAGGGGTTGGCTTCGGCCAGCTTGGGCGGGCAACGCCCGGACTCGACCTCGATGATCTCGACGCTGACGCCCTTCTCGGCGAGCACCAGACGCACCCGATGACAATAATGGTCGGCGGGGTCGGAGTAGCAGGTCAACCTATTGGTCACCGCCATGGCGATCCTCCTCGCTTTTATATTCCAGAAACACGAAAAATGATCAGAAGCGGTTTTGCCATCGCCCGCCACGGCAAGCGATGAGAGACGCAAACGCTTCGAGCAACTCCTGACTCGCAGGCACTTGCCATGCTAGGCAGCACCAGGATCCTCAAGCACAAAAACCTGCGCGCCCATCAGGGCGCGCAGGTTTCGGGCAGAGTCGCAACGACTTAGTGAACGTCCTTCCAGTACTCGCGCTTGAGCAGGTAGGCGAACACGAAGAAGAACGCCAGGTACAGCAGCACGTAGGTGCCGATGCGCTGGGACTTCAGCTTGACCGGGTTGGCCGAGTAGGCCAGGAAGGTCACCAGGTTCTTGATCTTGTCGTCGAACTCGGCCTCGCTCAGGGTGCCGGTGTTGGGCTCGACGACGAGTTGATCGCAGGCCTCATGGGTGATCGGCGTGCCGGTCAGCGGGTCGAACTGCTTCTTGCCGTCGGTGACCACCTGAACCTGCTTGCAACCGATGACCTGGTTGCCCTGCAGACCAGCCAGCACGTTGGGCATGCCCACGTTCGGGAATACCGTGTTGTTGACGCCCAGCGGACGGGTCGGGTCGGCGTAGAAGCTGCGCAGGTAGGTGTACAGCCAGTCGTTGCCACGTACACGAGCCACCAGGGTCAGGTCGGGCGGAGCGGCACCGAACCAGACCTTGGCATCTTCCGGATGCATGCCGTTCTTCATATGGTCGCCGATCTTGGCGCCGGTGAAGACCAGGTTTTTCATCATCACTTCTTCGGGGATGCCAAGATCCTTGGCAACCCGCTCGTAACGCTGAAACTTGGCCGAGTGGCAACCCATGCAGTAGTTGGCGAAGGTACGTGCGCCGTCCTGCATGGCAGCCTTGTCGGTCAGGTCGATATCGACCTTGTCCAGATGCACATCCTCACCACCAGCAGCGAACGCCAGAACAGGCATCGCAGCGAATACAAATGCAGCAAATAGCTTTTTCATCAGCCAGTCACCCTTTCCGGAACCGGTTTGGTCTTCTCCATCCTGGTGTAGAACGGCATCAGGATGAAGTACGCGAAGTACAGGACGGTGCACACCTGCGACAGCAGGGTACGGCCCGGAGTCGGAGCCAGCACACCCAGTACGCCGAGGATGACGAAGGAGACGCAGAAGATCAGCAGCCAGATCTTGCTCAGCCAGCCCTTGTAGCGCATCGACTTGACCGGGCTACGATCCAGCCAGGGCAGGACGAACAGCACGGCAATGGCCGCGCCCATGGCGATGACGCCGAGCAACTTGTCCGGCACCGCGCGCAGAATCGCGTAGAACGGGGTGAAGTACCAGACCGGGGCGATGTGAGCCGGGGTCTTGAACGGGTTGGCCTGCTCGAAGTTCGGCTTCTCGAGGAAGTAACCGCCCATCTCCGGGAAGAAGAACACCACGGCGCAGAACACGAAGAGGAAGACCACGACACCGACGATGTCCTTCACGGTGTAGTACGGATGGAACGCGATGCCATCGAGGGGCACGCCGTTCTCGTCCTTCTTCTTCTTGATGTCGACGCCGTCCGGGTTGTTCGAGCCGACTTCATGTAGCGCCAGGATGTGCAGCACCACCAGGCCGAGCAGGACGATCGGCAGTGCGATCACGTGCAGGGCGAAGAAGCGGTTCAGGGTGATGCCGGAGATCAGATAGTCACCACGGATCCACTGGGTCAGGTCGTCGCCGATGACCGGGATGGCACCGAACAGCGAGATGATCACCTGGGCACCCCAGTAGGACATCTGGCCCCAGGGCAGCAGGTAACCCATGAAGGCTTCGGCCATCAGGCACAGGTAGATCAGCATGCCGAAGATCCACACCAGCTCGCGCGGCTTCTGGTAGGAGCCGTAGAGCAGACCGCGGAACATATGCAGGTAGACAACCACGAAGAACGCCGAAGCGCCGGTGGAGTGCAGATAGCGGATGATCCAGCCGTACTCGACATCACGCATGATGTATTCGACGGAGGCGAAGGCCTCTTCGGCGGACGGGGTGAAGCTCATGGTCAGCCAGATGCCGGTGAGGATCTGGTTGACCAGCACCAGCAGTGCCAGGGAGCCGAAGAAGTAGAAGAAGTTGAAGTTCTTCGGTGCGTAGTATTTGGAGAGATGGTCTTCCCACATCTTGGTGGCGGGGAAGCGCGCATCCACCCATTCCATGAATTTGCTCATCAGGCCTTCTCCTGGTCCACACCGATGACGATGACGTCATCCGTCTCGTAGCTATACGGCGGCACCGGCAGGTTCAACGGCGCCGGCTGGGCCTTGTAGACGCGCCCGGCGAGGTCGTAACGGGAACCGTGACACGGGCAGAAGTAACCACCCACCCAGTCAGGCCCCAGATCGGCGGGCGCCACTTCCGGACGGAAGGACGGCGAGCAGCCCAGGTGGGTGCACAGGCCAACCAGCACCAGCAGCTCGGGCTTGATCGAACGGGTCTTCTTGTCGACGTAGGGGGGCTGTACGGAAGCCTCGGAGTCCGGATCGGCCACGCGATCTTCGATCTTGTTCAGGTTGTTCAGAATCTCCTCGGTACGGCGCACGATGAACACCGGCTGACCGCGCCACTCAGCAACCATCTGCTGACCCGCCTCGATCTTGGCGACGTTCACCTTCACCGGTGCCCCGGCCGCCTTGGCCTTGGCACTGGGGAACCATGACCCCACGAACGGAGTCGCAGCACCTACCGCCCCTGCAGCGCCCACCACGGAGGTGGCCGCTACCAGGAAGCGACGCCGGCCTGCATTCACGCCGTCATTGCTCATTCAGTCGTCTCCCATCAGCTTTGTGGCCTGTTGTTCAGGCCTCTACTAAGTAAAAATCGGGCCGCGCAAAAAATTCGCCAAATGGTAAAGAAAACCCCCTTTTCTGACAAGGTAATTACCTAGCACAAGGCCAGCGAAAGCCTTGTCGGGCGCGGCCTGCGCATATGCGGCACGTTGTCGCAGGATTTTTCCAGCCCCATAAAAAACGCCCAGCTCCGTAAGGAAACTGGGCGCTTCTGACAAGCGTAGTCGCGATTAACGCTTGGAGTACTGCGGACGCTTACGCGCTTTGCGCAGACCGACCTTCTTACGCTCGACCTCACGGGCGTCACGAGTGACGTAACCGGCTTTACGCAACGGGCTGCGCAGGGTCTCGTCGTACTCGATCAGAGCGCGGGTGATACCGTGACGGATCGCACCAGCCTGACCACTGACACCACCACCGGCGACGGTGACGAAGATGTCGAACTTCTCGACGGTCTCGGTCAGCTCCAGCGGCTGACGCACGACCATGCGAGCGGTCTCACGGCCGAAGAAGGTATCCAGGCTGCGGTTGTTGATGGAGATGTTGCCAGTACCCGGACGCAGGAAAACGCGTGCGGTTGCGGTCTTGCGACGGCCAGTGCCGTAGTTTTGAGTCGCCGACATAGTGAACTATTCCGTTAAATCTTCAGTTCTTGGGGCTGCTGAGCGGTATGCGGGTGAGCGGCACCCTTGTACACCTTCAGCTTGCGGTACATGTCGCGACCCAGCGGGTTCTTCGGCAGCATGCCTTTGACCGCGGTCTCGATCACACGCTCAGGGGCACGAGCGATCAACTTCTCGAAGTTGATCTCTTTGATGCCGCCCGGGAAACCGGAGTGGGAGTAGTACTTCTTGTCGCTCGCCTTGGCACCGGTTACACGAACCTGCTCGGCGTTGATCACGACGATGTAGTCGCCGGTGTCAACGTGCGGGGTGTACTCGGGCTTGTGCTTGCCGCGCAGACGGCTGGCGATTTCGGTGGCCAGACGACCCAGGGTCTGACCTGCAGCGTCGACGACGTACCAGTCGCGCTTAACAGTTTCCGGTTTTGCAGTAAAAGTCTTCATTCGCTATAGCCTCAGGGGCCGCCCTGAAAATAAGACGGCGGATCTTACTGAATAGTGCTTGCTTTGACAAGTCAAAGACAGCCGGAAACAGACGCTATCGGGGGCTCGGGTCAGCGCGTCCGCCACGGCAGGGGGTTCGGTGGGCTAGGCATCCCCACCTTCTCTGTCGGCGAGCTAGGCGTTCCCGCGTCGAGAGCCGCGGAATTATGCCGATTGCAGCGAAAATAGCAACCTGCTTTGATGGATCCTTTTTTCCATGAGCAAAAAACGAGGAGATCGCCATGCAATACCGTCAGCTCGGCCGCACCGACCTCAAGGTCAGCGCCATCTGCCTGGGCACCATGACCTGGGGTGAGCAGAACAGCGAAGCCGAGGGCCATGCTCAGATCGAACGCGCCAAGGCCTGCGGCATCAACTTCATCGATACCGCCGAGATGTACCCGGTACCGCCTCGCGCCGAAACCTACAGCAAGACCGAGCAGATCATCGGCAGCTATTTCAAGCAACGCGGTGACCGCGTCGATTGGATCCTGGCCAGCAAGATCGCCGGCCCCGGCAACGGCATCACGCACATTCGCGACGGCCAGCTCAAATTCAATCGCCAGCACATAGTGGCAGCGCTGGACGCCAGCCTGAAACGCTTGCAGACCGACTGGATCGACCTCTACCAGTTGCATTGGCCAGAGCGCCCCACCAACTTCTTCGGCCAACTCGGCTACACGCACCGGGACGCCGACTTCACCCCGCTGGAAGAAACCCTGGAAGTGCTCGACGAGCAGATTAAGGCAGGCAAGATCCGCCATATCGGCCTGTCCAACGAAACGCCCTGGGGCACCATGAAGTTCCTGCAACTGGCCGAGAGCCGTGGCTGGCCGCGTGCGGTGTCGATCCAGAACCCCTACAACCTGCTCAATCGCAGCTTCGAGGTGGGTCTGGCGGAAGTGGCGATTCGCGAACAGTGCGGCTTGCTGGCCTATTCACCGCTAGCCTTCGGCATGCTCAGTGGCAAGTACGAAGGCGGCGCCCGCCCCGCCGGTGCACGCATCAGCCTGTTCAGCCGCTTCGCCCGCTACACCAACCCGCAGGCGGAGGCGGCCTGCTCGCGCTACGTGGCCCTGGCCCGCGAGCATGGGCTGGACCCGGCGCAGATGGCGCTGGCCTTCGTCACCGCGCAACCCTTCGTCACCAGCAACATTATCGGCGCCACCAGCCTGGAGCAACTGGACAGCAACCTGGCCAGCGCCGAGCTGAAGCTATCCGAGGAAGTGCTGGCCGGCATCGAAGCGATTCACAAGGAGCAACCCAACCCGGCTCCCTAAAGAAGTGAAGGCTGATCGCTGCTGGCATCGCGTCGCGACGCCAGGCGATCGGCCAGGCGGGTCGGTTCGGGCAGGCGATGACGTCTGACACAGGCCATCACCAGCTCAGGCGCACGCTCGAGGCTGACCCGATTACCCGGCGAGACGATCAGCGGCCGTACACGATCCTTGCTGCGCAACACCCAGCCGATTCGCTCGCCCCTCCTGCTCAGCAGCTCGACGCATGCACCCTGCGTCTCATCCAGCTCGGCGTGATGCCCCGTAAGAATCTTCTTGGCCACGCCAATGGTCGGCAAGCCGCTGACCACACCCAGGTGCGCAGCGATGCCCAGGCCGCGCGGGTGGGCGACGCCATGGCCGTCGACGAAGATCAGATCCGGCTCCTGCGACAAGCCGGCCAATGCCTGCAGCAAGGCCGGCAGCTCACGAAAGGATAACAGCCCAGGCACGTAGGGCATGCGAGTGGGGATACGCGCCACGCATTCGGCCAGCGGTTCCAGCGTTGTGGCGTCGAGCAGTACCGCCGCCGCGCGGGTGATGGCACCGCCCTCCTCGAAGCCGACATCAACGCCCGCCAGGCGCCGCAGCGGCGGATAATCGTCCTCCAGCCGCACTTGCTGGGCCAGGCGCGCCTGCAGTTCACGGGCAGCCGCCGGGCTGCCGTCCCAGCCCGCGAAGGGGGACGCTGCCAGTTCACTCAATCGGGTCATGAGGTTCTCCAGGCCTTTATGCCTTGGAGCCCTGCGCCGATGGCCGAGTTCGCCACGTGACGTGCAGGCTCAAAGAGCGCGGGCGATGATCTCTTTCATGATCTCGTTGGTGCCGGCGTAGATGCGTTGCACCCGCGCATCGGCCCAGGCGCGTGCCACTGGATATTCCCACATGAAGCCGTAGCCACCATGCAGTTGCACGCATTCGTCGAGCACCTTGCATTGCAGATCGGTGCTCCAGTACTTGAGCATCGCCGCAGTGGGTACGTCGAGCTTGCCCTCAAGGTGCAACTCCAGACAGCGGTCGATGAACACCCGGCCAACCTGAAGCTCGGTGGCCATCTCGGCCAGCTTGAAGCGGGTGTTCTGAAAATCCGCCACGGCTTTGCCGAACGCCTTGCGCTCGCGGGTGTAGTCCAGTGTCCATTGCAGCGCTGCCTCGGCCGATGCCAGCGCGCCGACACCCACGGTCAGGCGTTCCTGCGGCAACTCCTGCATCAGGTAGGCGAAGCCCATGCCCGCCTGACCCAGCAGATTCTCCTTGGGCACACGCACGTCCTGGAAGAACAGCTCCGAGGTGTCCTGCGCCTTCATGCCCACCTTCTCCAGGCGCTTGCCCTTGGAAAAGCCCGGCGTGCTGGCCTCGACCAGAAACAGGCTGGTGCCCTTGGCGCCAGCCTTGGGATCGGTCTTGGCCACGACTATCACCAGATCGGCCAGCCAGCCATTGGTGATGAAGGTCTTCGAGCCGTTGATCACGTACTCGTCACCATCGAGCACAGCGCTGGTCTTCACGCCCTGCAGGTCGGAGCCGGCCCCCGGCTCGGTCATGGCGATGGCGGTGACCATCTCGCCGCTCACCAGCTTGGGCAGGTAGTGCTGCTTCTGCGCCTCGCTGCCGTAATGCAGGATGTAGGGCGCAACGATATCCGAGTGCAGGGAGAAGCCGATGCCGGTCAGCCCCAGACGACCGATCTCCTCGATCACCACGGCGCTGTAGAGAAAATCCGCGGCCATGCCGCCATATTCCTCGGGGAGGTGCGAGCAGAGCAGGCCGGCCTCGCCCGCCTTGTTCCACAGGGTTCGATCGACATGGCCGTCCTTCTCCCACTGCGAGTGATAAGGCACGGCTTCGCGCTCGAGAAACTTGCGCACGCTATCGCGGAACAGTTCATGGTCGGAGCTGAATATCGTTCTGGGAATCATGGCGCTACCTGAAATCCGGGGGCAGAGAAGGGTTGCTCGACTTTAGCCAAGCAAACGCTTGGTCACACTGGACACATGCGCCAAAAAATAAGACGATCCAGCCAGTGTATGACCACTTAGCCTTCAACAAGAATAAAAAACATGGTTACCCCAGCCCCCCACGCGACCTTGCGCTGTGTCAGCATTCTCGCCACCGACGGTGTATTCGCTTCAGCCATGCTGCAGGCCAAGGACTTCTTCCACATGGCCGGCATCCGCTACGCCAGGCAGCAAGGCCTGGGCTTTGAACCGCCCTTCGAGATCCGCCTGGTCAGCCCGGACGCCCTGCCCATGAACAGTTTCAGCAAGGTTCAGGTGCCCGTGGACGGCGGCCTGGATAGCTGCGACGTGATCATCCTGCCAGCCTTCTGGGACGACTTCGACGCCCTGCGTCAGCGTTATCCACAGGTATTGGACTGGCTCAGGCGCCAGCATGCGGCCGGCACGGCGATCTGTGGCGAAGCCACGGGGGTGTTCTGGATGGCCGAGGCCGGCCTGCTCGACGGCAAGGAAGCGGCCACCTACTGGCGCTTCTTCGGCGAATTCGCCGAACGCTTCCCGAAAGTGCAACTGAATCGGGACAAGCACCTGTCCGATGCCGACAACCTCTACTGCGCCAGCGGCGCCACCTCGGCCTGCGACCTGTACATCTACCTGATCGAACGCTATTGCGGTGTCAGCGTGGCACAAGGCGTGGCCCGCGACATCCTCTACGAGGTGCAGCGCAGCTACACGCCGGGGCGCATCGGTTTCGGCGGTCAGAAGCTGCATCAGGACGTCGCCATCCTGCAGATCCAGCACTGGCTGGAAGAGCACTACGCCGACAAGTTCCGCTTCGAGGACGTGGCCCGCGAGCACGGCATGAGCATCCGCAATTTCATGCGCCGCTTCCAGGCTGCCACCGGCGACAAGCCCCTGCACTACCTGCAGCGTCTGCGCATCGAGACCGCCAAGAGCCTGCTGTCCTCCACCCGCAAGAGCATCAAGACCGTCAGCTACGAGATCGGTTACGACGATGCCAGCTTCTTCGCCCGCCTGTTCCGCCAACATACCGGGTTGTCTCCCAACCACTATCGCCGGCAGTTCCAGCAGCAACCGTGAAGATGCAGCGCGGCAGTCCATCTCGCCGCGCTCGTTCGGCTCGGTAACGCCTGCTACTAGACAGCCTGTCTACCGACAGGCCACACCCACCAGAAGATTGGGTATCAGCCCAACCCGCTGCCAGTAGAGTGATTGCCGTAAGTCGCCCGCCGCCGCGTGGTAGACACATGCGACTGTGCGCTTGGATGCGCGCTCACAACAACAATAAAGAAGGAGAGTGTCATGGGAGTTTCTCGTGCGCTGCGCCTGGGTGCCATCGTATCCCTGGTGCTACTGACAGCCTGTACCCCGATCAAACGTTTTGGTGCCAACCAATCGTTGCGCTTCGTGGAGAACAATCTGGTCGGCCCCATGCTGGAAAGTCATGATGCCGACATGGCCTGTTATTCCGGCGCGGCAGTCGCCCCTCTGATCCAGTCCACCAGCGGCCTGGGGGCAGACAACCATCAACTGCTCACCCTGCTCTACCTCACCGCCGGTAGCTGTGCCGAGCAGACCGCCTTCGAGCAGGAACTGCGCTACCTGCGCGCCTCGCGCAGCAAGCAGGTCGAAGAGGCGCAGGACGCACGCATCACCCAGAAGCGCTATGCCGAACTGGCAGCACGGCGCCAGTACCAGTCCTATCAGAATTTCGTCCGTTACTACGAGCAGCGCTTCGACATCAGCATCGGCGCCGGCTGCCCGGCCTTCGACAAGGACATCGACGAACTCGTCTACCTGCTCGGCCTGATCCAGGGGCTGCAGGCCATCCAGAACGACATCAACTCGCAGAACACCGTCGGTGTGCCCAAGGACATCGCGGCCAAGACCGAACGCGCCATGGCCTGCCTGGACAACGAAAAGTGGTGGGGTGCGCCGATGGCAGCCCGTGCCCTGGTCTGGAACATGCTGCCGGGCAGCGGCGATGGGCAGGATCCCTGGCAGGTACTCGAACAGTCGCGGCAGATCGCCGAGCGCCATGGCGTGCGCCTGGCTCACGCACTGTATGCGATCTCCGCCACGGCGAAGAACGATGAACAGCACCTGCGCACCGTCCTGCGCGCCTTCGGCGCCACCGAAGCGCCGAGCAGCAGCTTCAAGCTAGACCAGACCTATGCCCAGGTCGACGCCATCAGCAGCAGCATCGTCATGAACAATGCCGATCGCTACTGGACGGCCAACACCGGCACCCGCACGCCGATCGGTGGCCTGCTGCGTTTCTGGGACGAGAAGCAGCCGGTCGATACCGGCATCGAGATCGACGACCTGCTCTAAGGCAGGTCGTCACAAGCCATCCGCCTCAGCGGCATGACCCGGAGTATCTGCCATGAAGTTTGCCAACCTAGTCGCCCCCGCCCTGCTCAGCCTGGCGCTGGGCGCCGCCCCGCAGGCCTTCGCTCAGAAGATTTGCGTGTTCGACATCCTCGGTGCCCAGGGCGATATCTACAGCATCATGAAGGACTACCAGCTAGCGGCCAATAATTTCGGCGCCAGCATAGAGCTCAAGCCCTACACCGACGAGAAGATCGCTGCAGAGGACTTCAAGGCCGGGCAATGCGACGGTGTGATGATCATGGGCCTGCGCGCCCGCCAGTTCAACACGTTCACCGGCAGCCTGGAGGCCCTGGGCGCCCTGCCCAGCTACGCGGCACTGAAGACGGTGATCACCACCCTGAGCGCGCCCAAGGCCAGCAAGTTCATGATCAACGGCCCCTACGAAGTGGCGGGCATCGTCCCCATGGGCGCGGCCTACCTGTTCGTCAACGACCGCACCATCGACAACATCAGCAAACTGTCGGGCAAGAAGTTCGCGATCATGGACTACGACAATGCCCAGGCGAAGATGGTGCAGCGCATCGGCGCCCAGCCAGTCGCCTCCGACGTCACCAACTTCGCCGGCAAGTTCAACAACGGCTCGGTGGATGTGGTCGGCGCACCGGCAGCCGCCTACAAACCGCTGGAATTGCAGAAGGGCATGGGTGAACGCGGCGGTGTGGCGCGCTTCCCGGTATTGCAACTGACCTACCAATTGGTCATCCGCCCGGATCGCTTCCCCGAGGGTTTCGGGCAGAAGTCCCGCGAATATGCCCTCGGCCAGTACGACCGCGCCATGAGCATCATCAAGCAGTCGGAAAGCGAGATCGACAACCGCTACTGGATCGACATTCCGCCCGAGGACATGGAGAAGTACACCGTGATGCTGCGTGAAGCACGTATTTCGCTGACCGAAGAAGGCATCTATGACAAGCGCATGATGGCCGTGATGAAGCGCGTGCGCTGCCAGCTCAACCCGGCCGATGCCGAGTGCGCGCAGAACCTCGAATAACGACAACGAAACGGGGCGCTCGCGCCCCTCTGCCTTGACCGTAGAGCCCGCCATGTCCATTGCCTCGACCATGACCAGTCATGACCAACCTGCACCGCCCCAGGCCCTGGAGCGTCCTCGGCTTGGCCGATGGCTTTCCACCCTGCCAGTGTTCCTTCTGCTGACCCTCACCCTGGTTATCGGCACCGGGGAAATGCTCCATGGCCAACTGTTGCGCATGGGTGAGCGCCTGTTCGGTGATCCGGCTGCCGGCGTGCAGTACTTCATGCTGCGCGCCGACCCGGTGGCGCCGACCTGCGACCCCAACCCCGACATCGATGCCCTGATGGCCAAGCAACCCGCCCAGGCCAGCAGCGATATCGACGACCTGTTCGGTGATACCCAGGTCGATCCGCAAGCGCAGCGCAGCGCCCTGCAGCGCGCCGCTCAGCTCTGTGCCCAACGCCATGAAATGTACGGCACCGTCGTCGCCCACATCACCCCCGAGCTGAAGCTGTACCGGGGCCTGGAAACTTCGTTCTTCGGCATATTCCGCTTCGGCACCGACAATCGCGCGCTGCTCCTGCTGCTGCTCATTTCCATCGCCGGTATCACCACCACCCTGCGTCATCACCATATCTCGCTGCGCCCAGCCAGAACCCGGCTCGACCACCGTGTTTCGTCCGCTGGCATGGTCATCGCCAACGCCTTGCTGGTGTTTTCCTGCAGCCACTACCTGCATACCCTGCTCAACGCCGACCTGCCGCTGAGCAAACCCTATCTCAATGGTTTGTGGATCGCCCTGTTCAGTTGCCTGTTCCTGATCAGCGTCTATCACTTCCTGAAACCACCGGCAGATGCCGAGCCTGGCGGCAATTTGGGGCTGGCGCTGCTCTCCACGCCGCTTTACGCCGTCATGGCAATCAGTTCCTTCACCTCATTCTCGATGAAGGGCCACTATGGCGGCATCGCCATCTACCTGGGCCAGCTCGTCGAGCTCTCGGGCATCTTCCTCAATCTGGCGCTGTTCATCTGGTCCGGTATGCTGCTCAAGCAGACCAACGTGGTCGATCGTTTTCTCGATCTGGTTCGTCCCTGGCGTCTGTCGCCGGAACTGCTGACCTGGATCCTGCTGATCGGCGCAGCGGTGCCGACGGCCTACACTGGCGCGTCGGGTATCTTCGTCATCGCCGCCGGGGCCATCATCTACCGCGAAGTGCTGCTCTCAGGCGGTCGTCGTCAGTTTGCCCTGGCGGTGTCGGCGATGTCCGGCTCGCTCGGCGTGGTGCTGCGCCCCTGCCTGCTGATCGTGGTGGTCGCGGCCCTGAACAAGCAGGTGACTACGGCCGAACTGTACAACTGGGGCATCGCCGTTTTCGTCCTGACCTCGACGCTGTTCTTCATCGCCTCGCAGGTGTTGCGTCAACAGCCCATCAACATCGCCCACCCACGTGACGCCATGCCCGCCATGGCCCGCGCCCTGGTGCCAGTAGCGCCGTACCTGCTCATCGCCATCGTGGTGATCTGGATCTACGGCTACATGCTCGACACACGCCTGAACGAATTCACCGCCCCGGTGATGCTGCCAGTGATCCTGCTGGTGGTGCTGATCTTCGACAAACTGCGTGGCGAAAAGCTGGTGGAAGCCCCCAGCGCCGTCGAGAACGACCAGGGCAACAGCCAACGCAACTTCACCCAGGCCGTGGGCGCAGCGACCTACGACACCGTCGGCCATATCGGTGCGCTGACCCTGCTGATGGCCTTGTCGGTCTCCACCGGCGGGGTAATCGAACGCTCCGGCCTCATGGAACTGATGCCGCAGGACTTCCAGAGCATCTGGCTGGCACTCACCGCATTGATGCTGGTGCTGTTCCTCATCGGCATGGTGATGGACGCCTTTGGCGTGGTGATCCTGGTGTCGGCCACCATCGCACCGATCGCCTATGCCAACGGTATTCACCCGGTGCATTTCTGGATGATCACCCTGACCGCCATGGAGCTGGCCTACCTCTCACCACCCGTGGCACTCAACCACCTACTGGCCCGGCAGGTGGTGGGCGAGGCGGAGATAGACGCCGCCAACGCGGAGGTGCGCGACAAGAGCTTCTACTACCGCTATGAGCGCTGGATCCTGCCGATGGCGGTGATGGTCGTGGCGCTGCTGATCGTCACCTACGGTGGTGAACTGATCGTCCAGCACGGCGCGCAGGCGCTGGAACTGGGGCGAAGCTTGCTGCCCCAGTGATCGCACTACGCCCGCACTGGACAGTGCGGGCGTTTTCCTTCAGGGCGCCTCTAAAAACGTAGGCGAGGCAGCCAGCGCAAGGCAGAAACAGGCGAAGAAGCGCAGTTTACGTGTTGTAAATGAGCATTCTGAGCCTGTTTTTAACGCCGCGATGGCAACGTAGGTAGTTTTTAGAGGTGCCCTTCAGGGACGGTGCGGACGGGTGAGGAACTCGTGCGACTGCATCTCCAGCAGACGGCTCAGCGTGCGCTGGAACTCGAAGCTCAGACGACCGCCGGTATAAAGATCCTTGAGCTCCACCTCGGCAGAGATGATCAGCTTGACGTTGCGGTCGTAGAACTCGTCCACCAGATTGATGAAGCGCCGCGCCATGTCCTCCTTGGCCACCCCCATCTGCTCGACGTTGGCCAGGATCACCGCATGGAAGATCTTGCCCAGCTCGATGTAGTCGTTCTGGCTGCGGGGCCCGTCGCACAGCTCGCGAAACTCGAACCAGGCCACGTCCTCGCACACACGCACGGCATTGATCGTGCGGTTTTCGATCATCAGCGCCTCGTTCTCCACCATATGGGTGCAGTCCGGCAGCAGGCTCTGGAAGCTCTTGCGCAAGCTCTCCTCGGCCTCCGGGCCGAGCGGGAAGTGGAACAGCTCGGCCTGCTCCAGCGCACGCAAGCGGTAATCGACGCCGCTGTCGACATTGACGATGTCGGTGTGCTGCTTGAGCAGGGCGATGGCCGGCAGGAAACGCGCGCGCTGCAGGCCGTCCTTGTACAGGCCGTCCGGCACGATGTTGGAGGTGGCTACCAGCGACACACCGTTCTTGAACAGTTCTTCGAGCAGCGTGGCGAGGATCATCGCGTCGGTGATGTCGCTGACGAAGAATTCGTCGAAGCAGATCACCCGCGCCTCGTCGGCGAAGCGCTTGCCGATGATGGTCAGCGGATTCTTCTCGCCCTTGAGGGTCTTCATCTCCTCGTGCACGCGCTTCATGAAGCGGTGGAAGTGGGTGCGCATCTTCTGCTCGAAGGGCAGCGCATCGAAGAAGGTGTCGACCAGATAGGTCTTGCCACGCCCCACGCCGCCCCAGAAATACAGCCCCTTGACCGGCCCCTGCGGCTTCTTGCCGAACAGTTTGCCGAGCAGACCGGATTTGTCCTGGTCACGCGCGATCAGATCGTCGTACAGACGCTGCAAATGGCGGACGGCATTTTCCTGAGCCGCATCATGGAAGAAGTCGGGCCGCTTGAGGTCGGCCTGATAACGCTCGAGGGGAGTCATGATTCGTTAGAGCCTGTTCAAAGTCTGCTGCGCGTCGGGCCTGCTGCGTTAGAAACAGGCTCGGAGTGCTCATGTACACCAGTACACTCCGCCTCCTCACCTGTCTCTGCCTTGCATGCCTCTAGCTCGCGAGCCTTTCAACAGGCTCTCGGCCGGCAAGTAAAAACGGGGGCGTCACTTTAGCGACGCCCCCGCTGCTTGGCAATCTGCCCGTAGCCCGGATGCAATCCGGGGAATGCTGGCGATGCTCGTCCCGGATTGCATCCGGGCTACTTCATTCCTGCGGCACCAACGCCTCGCGCAGGCGGGCAATGGCCGCTTCCAACGCCTGGCCATCGGCGAACTCGGGGCTGCTCGCCACGCTTTCACCATCAACCCACACCGAGAACGCCAGGCCTTCGGCGCGCACATCCAGTGGCTCGCCAGACTGCAGGCGCTTGTTGACCAGACCCGCCGACTTGCCATCGGCGAAGGCTTTCGACAGCAGCAACTGCTCACCATCGGCATCCAGCAGACGGAAGCGGAAGCTGCCATCCTCGTCGCGGAAGCTGACGAAGCGCGCACTCTTGACCACTTTCTTCTTCTCGCCAGCGAAAACCTGCACCTGCTTGCGGAACGAACGCAGGCCTACGGCCTCGCGCAGTTCGCCGAGGAACGGCGTGGCGATCTTGCGCGCCTTGGCCGCACCAGCGAGGAGGATATCCTCCAGGTCGGCCGGCCTGGCGATCAGCGCGTTGTAGCGCTCGCGCGCCTCGCCCAGGGTGTCTTCGAGTAGTTGATACAGGCGATTCTTCGCCTCGCCCCAGGCCAGACCACCTTCCAGCTCGGCGCGGAATTCGGCCTGCTGCTCCTGGCTGGCGAAAGCCTGGTACAGGGTGAACAGGTGCGAGCCTTCGGCATCCTTGGGCTCGCCCGGCAGCCTGGAGTCGGTGACGATGCGCGCCACGGCCTCTTTGAGCTGCTTGGCCGTGCCGAACAGCGGGATGGTGTTGTCGTAGCTCTTGCTCATCTTGCGCCCGTCGAGACCGGGCAGCGTGGCCACTTCTTCCTCTATCACCACCTCCGGCAGGACGAACAGATCCTTGCCCTGGCCGAACAGGTGGTTGAAGCGCTGGCCGATGTCGCGGGCCATCTCCACGTGCTGGATCTGGTCACGACCGACCGGCACCTTCTGCGCGTTGAACATCAGGATATCCGCTGCCATCAGCACCGGGTAGCTGAACAGGCCCATGGTCACGCCGGCATCCGGGTCTTCACCGGCTTCGACGTTCTTGTCCACCGAGGCCTTGTAAGCGTGGGCACGGTTGAGCAGGCCCTTGCCGGTAACGCAGGTGAGCAGCCAGCACAGCTCGGGAATCTCGGGGATGTCGGACTGGCGGTAGAAGGTCGCCTTGTCGGTATCCAGGCCCAGTGCCAGCCAGGTCGCGGCAATCTCCAGACGCGAGCGCTGGATGCGCGCCGGGTCATCGCACTTGATCAAGGCGTGGTAGTCGGCGAGAAAGTAGAAGGAGTCCATCTGCGGATCGCGGCTGGCGGCGATGGCCGGGCGGATGGCACCGGCATAGTTGCCCAGGTGCGGCGTGCCGGTGGTGGTGATGCCGGTAAGGATACGGGTGGTCATGATCAGATTCGCTTTGCTTGAACTGTTTCGGCGCTCGCGCGGGTCGCCTCGCGGAATGCCTCGAATGCCAGGTTGGTCGTAGGGTGCGCCATGCGCACCACACGAATGCAGGTGCGCGCAGCGCACCCTACGCCAGGCTCACAGACGCGGCAGAAGAAGTTCCTTCAGATCCGTCAGCTTGCCGTGAAAGAAGTGACCGCATTCTGCCACTTTCAGCAGCTCATGGGCACGCTCGAGATTGGCCGACCAGTCATACACGGCCTGGGGCTCGACCACTTCGTCCGCTTCGGGCTGGATCACCACCAACGGGCACTGACTGGCCGGCGGCGTCTCGGCGGTCAGGCGATGCACGGCGGGGGCGACCATGAACAGCTTGCTCGGCACCCGGCCTTGCGCCTCCAGGCGCGCGCCCAGTGCAGCAGCGACGAAGCCGCCAAAGGAAAAGCCCAGCAAGGTGATGGGCAGGTTCGGGTAGTGTGCCTGCAGCCAGGCGGCGACGGCTTCGGCATCATCCACTTCGCCGGTGCCCATATCATGGCTGCCAGCGCTGGCACCCACGCCACGATAATTGAAACGCAGGGTGTTGTAGCCGCAATCGCGCGCGGTACGCTGCAGCGTGGAGACCACCTTGTTGAGCATGGTACCGCCCTGCACCGGGTTGGGATGGCAAACCAGCGCCACGCCTCGGGCGTTCGGCACTTCCAGTTGAAGGGCTTCGAGTTGGCCCACAGGGCCTTGAATGAAAAGAGGGGTTTCGCGACTGAGCAACACTGAACTCCGTGACCCCGCAACGGGTCGACTCGTCTAGCAAACTGCCTGCGCGGTAAACATATACAGCACAGGCTCAAGCCGCTAACGTAAAGCAAAGCCGTTTTGAGAGGAAGGACTCGTGGAACAGACCGTTACAGCCTGGTTGATACCTGCCCTGACCCTGGTGGTCGGCATTGCCGTGGGCTTTGTGCTCGCCCGTCTGGCGCCCAATGCCGCGCCGAGCCGGACGCAGCGGCAGATGGATGAAATGCAGGCGCGCTTCGAGGCCTACCAGAACGAAGTGGTGACTCACTTCAACACCACCGCCAACTTGGTGAAGAAACTCACCCAGAGCTACCAGGACGTGCAGGAGCACCTGTCCGACGGCGCCAACCGCCTGGCCCTGGACGAGCTGACCCGGCAACGCCTGCTGGCCAGCCTCAACAATGCCGAAAGCGGTGAGAAGCGCGAGCGACTGACCCCGCCGAAGAATTATGAAATGCCCAAGGACTATGCGCCCAAGAGCGATGGCCCAGGCATGCTCGATGAAAGCTATGGCCTGAAGAAGCCCTGATCATATCTGCATGACCAACAACGCCCCGCTCTGCCGGGGCGTTGTTTTTGGTTCTTCGAGGAATCTCGGGAATTCAGGCTTGATACCGGACTGGCAATACGGTGTTGGTTGTTCTTGTGCCTGTTCCGAATTGCCGCGTTTTTGCTGATGTTCTTTGTTTCGCCCTCCCGGGCGAGTCACTTTTGACGGGCAAAAGTAACCAAAACCCTCCGCCCGATCATCCGGCCCTGGCTTCGCCAGGGTTCGCTCACTCCATCGCCGTTCCAGAGGCCCGACCGGATGCGGCCCACCGACGGTGGGCCATCCCTGGCCCATCGCAGCTCTCGCGACATCCATGTCGCTCGACCTCTTCCACGACGATTCCGTTCGCCCTCCTGGGCGGGCTCTGCACGCGCCTGAGGCCGAGGTAACCCAGAAGTAGCGCGGAGTGCTGGTCAGCCGTAGGGCGGACTCAGGAGCGCCAGCAAACAGTCCGCCGGGCCATGCCAAGTTCGGCACCACGGCTCACGCCCAATACTCCTCAACGGCGTACTGCTTCGCGAGTACGCGGATGAAACTATTGGTTTAACCCGACGGCCACATCGCGACCTTACAGCCTCCAGAGCACGTAAAACTAACCTGGCATACCTCTCCGTTCAGGCGCGCAAATGGCCCCTTCAGGAGGGTGAGTGGAATCGTTGTGTAGAGGGTTGAGCGGCATGGATGCCGCGAGAGCTGCGATGGGCCATGGATGGCCCTTCGCAGCGTGCCCTCGGAGCAACGATGGAATGAACGAACCGCGGCGAAGCCGGGGCCGGATGGCGGGGCAAGCCTTTTTGCCTTCTTTTGTGGCGTTTGACAAAAGAAGGTCGCCGGGGGGCGAAACGGGAGACGTCAGCTAAACACCGATAAGCAGCTTGAGTACCAAAAACAATACACAAAATTGCCAGTCCGGAGTCAACCAGCTATTCCCCTGAAATTGCGAAGAACCTTATTTTTGCTCCATACATGCTCTGCAGGACAAGGCCGGCTATGATCGGAAGCGTTTCCCTTCCCAAGGACACCTCATGTCGCGCTGGCAATGGCTCCTGACAAGACTGACCCGGCAGCTCTGGTTTCGCGCCACGCTGATCGGTGCACTGGGCATCGCCGCCGCCGGCCTGGCCGCGCTGACCGAACACCTGGCGCCCTGGGACTTACCCACTACCATCGGCTCCGATGCGGTCGACGGCATTCTCAATATCATCGCCTCGAGCATGCTCGCGGTAACCACCTTCAGCCTCAGCGTGATGACCTCGGCCTACAGCGCTGCCACCAGCAACGTCACGCCCCGCGCGATCAAGCTGCTGATCGAAGACCGCCTGACGCAGAACGTACTGTCCAGCTTCATCGGCTCCTTCCTGTTCAGCATCGTCGGCATCGTCGTGCTCAAGACCGGCGCCTATGGCGACAAGGGTCGCTTCGTCCTGTTCATCGTGACCATCGTCGTGATCGCCCTGGTGGTGGTCAGCCTGCTGCGCTGGATCGATCATCTGACCCGCCTGGGCCGCGTCGGCGAAACCACCGAGCGCGTCGAGGAGACCACCCAACGCGCCATCGACTGGCGCTGTGCCAATCCCTACCTGGGCGGCAGCCCGGCGCCCGCCAACCAGGCGATCCCAGAAAGTGCCCTGTGCCTGACGGCTGATACGGTCGGCTATGTGCAGCATGTCGACATGGCCGCTCTGGCCGAACAAGCCGATTGCCTGGACAGCGATATCCACCTGCTGGCAGCGCCCGGCACCTTCGTCTATCCCGATACGCCGCTGGCCTGGATCCCAAGCCCGTGCCAGGACGACGAAGCCCCGCACGCGCTGAAATGCATCCGCGAGGCGTTCACTATCGGCAAGGAACGCAGTTTCGAGCAAGACCCGCGCTTCGGCCTGGCAGTATTGAGCGAAATCGCCTCCCGCGCCCTGTCACCGGCGATCAACGATCCGGGCACAGCAATCGACGTGCTGGGCCGCCAGGCGCGCATTCTCTGCACCTGGGCACGGGATCAGAAAACCGGCCAGGAACCACGCTTTCCCAGGGTCTGGGTGGAGGCGCTGCACACGCAGAGCCTGTTCGAGGATGCCTTCAATCCCATCGCCCGCGACGGCGCCGCCCTGATCGAGGTGCAGATGAAGTTGCGCAGAACGCTCCTGGCGCTCAGCCAGATGGGCGATACGGTTTTCCGCCAGGCCGCCTTCGAGCAAGCGCAGCGCGCGCTCGAGCGAGCCGAGCAGGCCCTGAGCCATGAGGCGGACAGACAACGCCTGCGTGACCTTCGTTAGCGGCTGGCAGATAGCACAACGCCAGGCATGAGCCCGGCGTTATGAAGGTACAGCGGCGAGTCAGATCGCGCCGCGGCTGCGCAGCAACTCCAGCACCGCCTTGACGCCCTCCTCGACCGACTGCGTCTGGGTGTCGATCACCAGATCGGCATCCAGCGGCACATCGTAGGGGAAGCCCTCGCCCGGGATATTGTCACCGCCGGCGGCATACAGGCCTTGCGGGTCGCGCTCGGCGCAAATCTGCGGCGACGCCTGAACGTAGACAGTGACCAGACGTTCGCTACCGATCAGCGCCTTGGCCTGCTCACGCCCCTCGGCATCCGGGGCGACGAAGGCCGCCAGAGCGATCAAGCCGGCCTCGTTGAACTGCCGCGCCACGTGAGCGGCGCGGCGCCAGTTCTCGGCACGCCCGGCGCGATCCTGCGGCAGGCCCTTGTTCAGGTCGTGACGCAAATTCTGGCCATCGAGCACGTAAACGGCACGGCCCATGTCGAACAGCTTGCGCTCCACGGCATAGGCCAGGGTGCTCTTGCCGGCGCCGGACAACCCGCTGAACAGCACGGTGGCCGGCTGCTGGCCAAAGCGCGAGGCGCGCTCCTCGGTGGACACGTGGGCCAGACGACCATGCTGACCACCGCCATGGCCGACCGGGTCGGCGATGATCATGCCGGCACCGACGGTGCCATTGGTCAGGCGGTCGATGACGATGAAGGCGCCAGTGGTGCGGTTGTGCTCGTAGCCATCGAGGGCGATCGAGGCATCCAGCGCCACCTTGACCCGGCCGATCTCGTTGAGCTTGAGCTCGCTGGCCGCGCCCTGCTCCAGGGTGTTGACGTCGACGCGATGAACGATGCTGGGGATCGAGCCCGGCACATAGCTGGTGGCGCGCTTGATGTCGTATTTCTTGCCCGGCAGCATCGGCTCTTCGCCCATCCACACCAACATGGCCTCGAAGCTGTCGGTGACCTGCGGGCGATTGTCGGCATGCACCAGCATGTCGCCACGGGACACGTCGATCTCGTCCTCCAGGGTCAGGGTGATGGCCTGGCCCGGGCCGGCGTGCTCCAGCTCGCCCTCGAAGGTGACGATGGACTTGACCCGACTGCTCTTGCCCGAGGGCAGCGCCATCACCTCGTCGCCCTTGCGCACGATGCCGCTGGCCAGCGTGCCGGCGAAGCCACGGAAATTGAGGTTGGGGCGGTTGACGTACTGCACCGGGAATCGCAGGTCGTCGAAGTTGCGGTCGCCCGCCACTTCCACGCTCTCGAGAATCTCCATCAGCGACTGGCCGGTGTACCAGGGCGAGCGCTCGGACTTGTTCACCACGTTGTCGCCCTTGAGCGCCGACATCGGCACGAACTCGAGGGTGGTCGGACGCAGGTTGATCTTCTCGGCGAAGGCCAGGTAATCGGCCTTGATCTGCTCGAACACGCCCTGATCGAAGTCTTTGAGATCCATCTTGTTGACGGCGACGACGATGTGCTTGATGCCCAGCAGCGAGGCGATGAAGCTGTGCCGACGGGTCTGGGTCTGCACGCCGTAGCGGGCGTCGATGAGGATGATCGCCAGGTCGCAGGTCGAGGCACCGGTGGCCATGTTGCGCGTGTACTGCTCATGGCCAGGGGTGTCGGCGATGATGAACTTGCGCTTGGCGGTGGAGAAGTAGCGGTAGGCCACATCGATGGTGATGCCCTGCTCGCGCTCGGCCTGCAGGCCGTCGACCAGCAGCGCCAGGTCGATGTCATCGCCGGTGGTGCCGACCTTCTTCGAGTCCTTGGTGATGGCTTCCAGATGATCCTCGTAGATCATCTTGGAGTCGTGCAGCAGACGGCCGATCAGCGTGCTCTTGCCGTCGTCGACGTTGCCGCAGGTAAGAAAGCGCAGCAGTTCCTTGCGCTCGTGCTGGGCCAGGTAGGCGAAGATGTCCTGGCTGATCAAATCGGATTGGTGACTCATCTTTCTTAGCTCCAAGCTGCAAGCTTCAAGCGGCAAGCCAAAGCGGTGGCTAACCTGAAATTCTGTTGATCAACCCGCTGAGCATTCTGGAAAGCTCTCGGGTTTCCTGTATCCACGCTGCTGCAAGCGAATCGGGAACGTAGCCTATTTCACTGCCTATCATTAGCTGGGTTCGCAGTTCCGCACACGAGCCCTTGGCAATGCGCAGGTAGTGGCACTTTTCCTTACCGCTACCTCGCTCCATGCCCTCGGCGATATTGCTGGGAATGGACAAGGCCGAACGCCCTAGCTGATCACGAAAGCCATAATCACGGCAGTCCTGAAATCCTCGGTAGATCTGCACGGCCAGTGACTTCGACCGTTGCCAGACATCCAGTTTCTCGAAATCCATTTCGCCTTGCTCCATTCCACTTGAAGCTTGTCGCTTGCAGCTTGTGGCTTAGAAGTATCCCTGACGTTTCTTTTCTTCCATCGACCCGGCAGCGTCGTGATCGATCACGCGGCCCTGGCGCTCGGAAGTACGGGTCAGAAGCATTTCCTGGATGATCTCCGGCAGGGTGGTAGCGGTGGACTCCACCGCGCCGGTCAGCGGGTAGCAGCCGAGGGTGCGGAAACGCACCATCTTCTTGGTGATGCTGGCCTTCTGCTCGGGCGTCAGATGTTCGAGAATGCGCTCGTCATCAATCATGATCAGCGCGCCATTCATCTCGATCACTTCGCGCTCGGCGGCGAAATACAGCGGCACGATGGGGATCTGCTCCAGATAGATGTACTGCCAGATGTCCAGCTCGGTCCAGTTCGACAGCGGGAAGACGCGGATCGACTCGCCCTTCTTCACCTTGCCGTTGTACACGTTCCACAACTCGGGGCGCTGGTTCTTCGGATCCCAGCGATGCTTGCTGTCGCGGAAGGAATACACCCGCTCCTTGGCCCGCGACTTCTCCTCGTCGCGGCGCGCACCACCGAAGGCGGCGTCGAAGCCATACTTGTCCAGCGCCTGCTTGAGGCCCTCGGTCTTCATCACGTCGGTGTGCTTGGCACTGCCGTAGGTGAAGGGGTTCATGTCCTGCGCCACACCATCGGGGTTGATGTGGGTGAGCAGATCCAGACCGTATTCACTGACCATCTTCTCGCGGAAGCGGTACATATCCTGGAATTTCCAGCGGGTGTCGACGTGCAGCACCGGGAACGGCAGCTTGCCGGGGAAGAAGGCCTTGCGGGCCAGGTGCAGCATCACGGCGGAATCCTTGCCGATGGAATAGAGCATCACCGGGTTGTCGAATTCGGCGGCCACTTCACGAATGATGTGGATGCTTTCCGCCTCTAGCTGCTTGAGATGGGTCAGTTTGTCGAGCATGGCTACTCACGGTTTGCTGTTATGGGCCGGCGGGCCGTGGACGAGCGGGCACTCTAACACAGCGTCTGCTTATAGCCAGGACGCTGGTTAGACCAAAAGGTTCTAGTGTTATATCGGGAGGAAAGCCCGGTTCACACCGGGTTCGGACAATCGACGAACAGGTGCTCGAGGGCGAAACGTCGCGCCAGGTAGTCACCCAGCGCCTGTACCCCGTAACGCTCGGTGGCGTGATGGCCGGCGGCGATGAAGCTCACGCCATTCTCGCGGGCGCTGTGGAAGGTCTGCTCGGAAGCTTCGCCGGTGAGGTACAGGTCGACACCCGCGGCAATCGCCTGGTCGATATAGCCCTGACCGCCGCCGGTGCACCAGCCGACCCGACGGATCGGCCCGTCGCCCTCGACCAACAGCGGCTCACGACCCAGTACCTGCTGCACGTGACGGGCGAAGTCGGCGGCACTGAGCGGCTCCTCCAACGAACCGACCAGGCCGACGGTACGCGGATTGTCCGGCTCCAGCGGGCCCTCGACGACGATGCCGAGCTGGCGCGCCAACTGCACGTTGTTACCCACCTCGGGGTGCACGTCCAGCGGCAGGTGATAGGCCAGCAGGCTGATGTCATGGGCCAGCAACGCCTTGAGGCGTCGCTGCTTCATGCCGGTGACGCAGGGGTTCTCACCCTTCCAGAAATAGCCATGGTGCACCAGCAATACATCGGCCTCAGCCTCGATGGCCGCTTCGATCAGCGCCTGGCTGGCGGTCACCCCGCTGACGATGCGCAGCACCTGGGGCCGCCCCTCGACCTGCAGGCCATTGGGGCAGTAATCACTGATACGCGATGAATTGAGCAAACGGTCAGCTTCGCCAACCAGGGTAGACAAGGCAATGGCCATTAAGATTCCTCTCAAGCTATTGCGAGGCCGCTGCCTTATTGCGGCGTACCTCACTATAATGCGCCACCTTAAGGGGCGCCTCTAACCCCCGCAACCCTCAGGATTGTCTCGATGCCACAGGCACTGCGTTTTCTCGGCTGGCCCCTGCTGGTCGGCGTGCTCATCGCCCTGCTGCTGATTCAGCGCTACCCGCAATGGGTCGGCCTGCCCAGCACGGATGTGCAACTGGTGCAGGCACCTGCCTCCAAACGCGCGCAGGCAGGCCCGGTGTCCTATGCCGATGCTGTGGACATCGCCTCGCCCGCCGTGGCCAACCTGTACACCACCAAACTGGTGAGCAAGCCGAGCCATCCGCTGTTCGAGGATCCGGCCTTCCGCCGTTTCTTTGGCGATAACCTGCCCCGCCAGCAACGCATGGAGTCGAGTCTGGGTTCGGCCGTGCTGATGAGCAAGGAAGGCTATCTGCTGACCAACAACCATGTGGTCAGCGGTGCCGACGAGATAGTCGTGGCCCTCAAGGACGGCCGTGAAACCCACGCGCGCCTGGTCGGCAGCGACCCGGAAACCGATCTGGCAGTACTCAAGATCGACCTCGACAACCTGCCTGCCATGACCCTGGGACGCTCGGACAGCCTGCGCATCGGCGACGTCGCCCTGGCCATCGGTAACCCCTTCGGCGTCGGCCAGACCGTGACCATGGGCATCATCAGCGCCACCGGGCGCAACCAACTGGGCCTCAACACCTACGAGGACTTCATCCAGACCGATGCCGCCATCAACCCGGGCAATTCCGGCGGCGCACTGGTGGACGCGCGTGGCAACCTGGTGGGCATCAACACCGCGATCTTCTCCAAGTCCGGCGGCTCGCAGGGCATCGGCTTCGCCATCCCGGTCAAGCTGGCGCTGGAAGTGATGCAGGCGATCATCGAGCACGGCCAGGTGATTCGTGGCTGGCTGGGCATCGAGGTGCAGCCACTGACCCCCGAGCTGGCCGAGTCCTTCGGCCTGGAAGGGCGCCCCGGCATCGTGGTGGCCGGCCTTTACCGCGATGGCCCGGCGCAGAAGGCTGGGCTGCAACCCGGCGATCTGATCCTCAGCATCGACGGCCAGCCGGCAGGCGATGGACGCCGCTCGATGAACCAGGTCGCGCGCACCAAGCCAGGCGACAAGATCCGCATCGAAGTCCTGCGCAATGGCAAAACCCTCGACCTGACTGCCGAAATCGGCGTCCGCCCTCCCGCCAACGGTAATTGACTCAACGCGACCTGACCTCAGTCAAGGTCGCTTGCAGCACAAATGAAACGTTATTACATTTGCATTCCTGCATCAGCCCGACCAGGAACTGATGCCCCGCCCCTATCTGGAGATTGTTCATGCGTCTGAGTACCTGCCTGCTGCTCACCGGCCTGTTCGCCTGCGGTAACGTCCTGGCCCACGGTCTGTGGACGGAACAGCGGCGCGGCAATATCGAAACGGTTTACGGGCATGGTGAAGAAGACAATGCCTTCGACGCCACGAAGATCAGTGGCGCCTGGGCCTATGACAGAAACGGCAAGATGATTCCGGTGACGGTCGAGCGCCTGGCCGACCACGCCCGCCTGCAACCGCTCAAGCCACCGGCGATCATGGCCGTGGCACTGGATAATGGTGCCTGGTCGAAGACCCCGGATGGCCAGTGGATCAACCAGGGGCGCAGCCAGGTGCCGAACTCCACGCAGTCGCTGCACACCTACAAGTACAGCCTGGCGATCTACAGCGAAGGCGCCAGGCTGCCGGAATTGAAACAACTGAAAATGGTGATCGTGCCGGAAGTCGATCCCCTGCAGGTTGGCCCGGGCAAACCGCTGCCGGTGCGCGTGCTGGTGGACGGCAAGCCCATGGCCGGTATCAAGCTGGTGGGCGATTACCGGGGGGCGCCGGACGAGATCAGCGCCACCACCGATGCCGAAGGCCGCGCCAAGGTGCTGGTACGCAATCAGGGCCTCAACATCATCGCCGCCGAGGTCGAGCTGCCGGTCAAGGATGACGCCGATATCGAAACCCGCGGTCTGTTCGCCTCCCTGACCTTCGTCGGCCAGGGTCATCATCACTGATAGAGCGCTGCAGGAGCGACTTCGCGCGCTCCTGCAGCGAGCCGTTACAGGCCCTGCAATGCGTCCAGCAGGGCCTGGTTCTGCTCCGGCGTACCGATGGTGATGCGCAGGAACTGAGCGATGCGCTCCTGCTTGAAGTGACGCACGATCACCCCTTGCTCGCGCAGGCCGGCCGCCAGGGTGGCGGCATCCTTGCCCGGGTGGCGGGCGAAGACGAAGTTGGCCGCCGACGGCAACACCTCGAAGCCCAACCCTTGCAGGCCAGCTACCACCGCTGTGCGGCTGTCGATCACCTGCTGGCAGGTATTCTCGAAGTAGGCGCGATCCTTGAACGCCGCCGCCGCACCGGCAATGGCGATGCGATCGAGCGGGTAGGAGTTGAAGCTGTTCTTGATCCGCTCCAGCGCTTCGATCAGATCCGGGTGACCGACCGCGATACCGACGCGCAGGCCAGCCAGCGAACGCGACTTGGACAGAGTCTGGGTGACCAGCAGGTTGGGGTACTTGTCGACCAGGGCGATCGCCGTCTGGCCGCCGAAGTCGATATAGGCCTCGTCCACCAACACCACGGAATCCGGGTTTGTTTGCAGCAGGCGCTCGATGGCGTCGAGCTGCAGCAGACAGCCGGTCGGCGCATTGGGGTTGGGGAAGATGATGCCGCCATTGGGCCGGGCATAGTCGTCGACGCGAATCTGGAACTGCTCGTCCAGCGCCACCTGCTGGTATTCGATGCCATACAGGCCGCAATACACCGGATAGAAGCTGTAGCTGATATCCGGGAACAGCAAGGGGGCATCATGCTGGAACAGGCCGTGGAAAGCATGTGCCAGTACTTCGTCGGAGCCGTTGCCGACGAATACCTGCGCCGGCTGGATGCCGTAATACTCGGCCACCGCCTGCTTCAGCCGATCACCGTTGGGATCGGGGTACAGGCGCAGGTTGTCGTTGACCTCGGCCTGCATGGCTTCGATGGCCTTCGGCGACGGGCCGTAGGGGTTCTCGTTGGTGTTGAGCTTGACCAGCTTGCTCAGCTTGGGTTGCTCGCCTGGCACATAGGGCACCAGGTCTTTGACGAAGGGGCTCCAGAATTTGCTCATCTGCCCTTCTCTCCTCGAAATGCGTTACATGGGCGATGGATATCGCTTCGTTCAACCTGCGAAGCGGGATCCCGTATGGTGCGCCGTGCGCACCAAAACATTCACAAGGTGCGCACGGCGCACCCTACCCTCAGGGTTTGATGCGGTATTCGGCGCTACGGGCGTGCGCGGTCAGCGACTCGCCACGAGCCAGCACCGAGGCGCTCTTGCCCAGCTCCGACGCGCCATCCGGCGAGCAGAAGATGATCGACGAGCGCTTCTGGAAGTCGTACACCCCCAGCGGCGAGGAAAAGCGCGCAGTGCCAGAAGTGGGCAGCACATGGTTCGGCCCGGCCACGTAATCACCCAGTGCTTCTGCGGTGTAACGGCCCATGAAGATGGCGCCGGCATGGCGAATCTCGGGCAGCCAGGCCTCCGGATCAGCCACCGACAGTTCCAGGTGCTCGGGGGCGATGCGGTTGGCCACCTCGATGGCCTGGGCCATGTCGGCCACCTGGATCAGCGCGCCACGCCCCTCCAGCGAGGTGCGGATGATCTCGGCACGCTCCATGCTCGGCAACAGCTTGGCGATGCTTGCAGCCACGCGATCGAGGAAGGCGGCATCCGGGCTGACCAGAATCGACTGGGCGTCTTCGTCGTGCTCGGCCTGGGAGAACAGATCCATGGCGATCCAGTCCGGGTCGGTCTGGCCGTCGCAGACCACGAGAATCTCTGACGGGCCGGCAATCATGTCGATGCCCACCTTGCCGAACACATGGCGCTTGGCGGTGGCGACGTAGATATTGCCGGGCCCTACGATTTTATCGACCGGCGGCACGCTCTCGGTGCCATAGGCCAGCGCGGCCACGGCCTGAGCGCCACCGATGGTGAACACACGGTCGACGCCGGCAATGGCGGCGGCAGCCAGGACGATCTCGTTGATCTCGCCGCGCGGGGTCGGCACCACCATCACCACCTCGGGGACCCCGGCGACCTTAGCCGGGATGGCGTTCATCAACACCGAGGACGGATAGGACGCCTTGCCGCCCGGCACGTACAGGCCGGCGCGATCCAGCGGGGTGACCTTCTGGCCCAGTACGGTGCCATCGGCCTCGGTGTAGCGCCAGGAATCCTGTTTCTGCTTCTCGTGGTAGCTGCGCACGCGCTCGGCGGCGACTTCCAGCGCCTCGCGCTGAGCCGGGCTGATACGGGTCAGGGCCAACTCCAGGCGCTCGCGCGGCAGGATCAGGTCGGCCATGGAGGCGACCTCCAGGCCATCGAAACGCTGGGTGTATTCCACCAGGGCAGCATCGCCACGCTGGCGCACGGCCTGGATGATTTCCAGTACGCGCTGGTTGACGCCATCGTCGGACACACTCTCCCAGCTCAGCAGATGATCCAGGTGTCGGGCGAAATCCTGGTCAGCGGCGTTGAGTCGGCGAACAGCAATGGGAGCGGTCATAGCGAAAGCCTCATTAAATGGCGGTTTCTCGGGCGCCCGTAATGTAGCAAGCCCACCGTGCGGGCACCCAAGAAAAATGGCTATGACACGGATAGGCTGCCGCGACCAGAGGTCGCGGGAAGGAGTCAGCCTTGGTGTCGCGCCTCGATGGCGCCACGCAGGGTTTCGATCAGGGCCTGGATGCGCGCGTGCTGCATCTTCATCGAGGCCTTGTTGACGATCAGCCGCGAACTGATGGTAGCGATCAGCTCTTGCGGCTCCAGACCGTTGGCACGCAGGGTGTTGCCGGTGTCGACCACGTCGATGATCTTGTCGGCCAGCCCCACCAGCGGCGCCAGCTCCATCGAGCCGTACAGCTTGATGATGTCGACCTGACGGCCCTGCTCGGCGTAGTAACGCTTGGCCACGTTGACGAACTTGGTGGCCACGCGCAGGCGCCCCTTGGGCTCCGGCGCCCCCACCTTGCCGGCGGTCATCAGCTTGCACTGGGCGATCTGCAGATCCAGCGGCTCGTAGAGGCCCTGACCGCCGTATTCCATCAGCACGTCCTTGCCCGCCACGCCGAGGTCGGCAGCACCGTGCTCGACGTAGGTGGGTACGTCGGTAGCCCGCACGATCAGCAGGCGCACGTCATCCTGGGTGGTGGGGATGATCAGCTTGCGGCTCTTGTCCGGGTTCTCGGTCGGCTCGATACCGGCCGCCGCCAGCAACGGCAGGGTGTCGTCAAGAATGCGGCCTTTGGACAGGGCAATGGTCAGCATGGAACGGTTTCCTTGAGCGGAAGCGGCCACTCCAACGGGAGCGGCCCTACGACAACGGACGCAGGCAATCAGCCCGGGACGCGACGAATTTTAGCGCCGAGTAGCTGCAGCTTCTCTTCGATGCACTCGTAGCCACGGTCGATGTGGTAGATGCGGTCGATCAGCGTGTCACCGTCAGCCACCAGCGCAGCCAGCACCAGGCTCGCCGAAGCGCGCAGGTCGGTGGCCATCACGGGCGCGCCCTTGAGTGCCTCGACACCGGTGACGACGGCGGTGTTGCCCTCGACCAGGATGTTGGCGCCCATGCGCAACATCTCGTAGACGTGCATGAAGCGGTTCTCGAACACCGTCTCGATGATGGTGCCGGTGCCTTCGGCAATGGCATTGAGGGCGATGAACTGCGCCTGCATATCGGTGGGGAATGCCGGGTAAGGCGCGGTGCGCAGGTTGACCGCCTTGGGCCGCTTGCCCTTCATGTCCAGCTCGATCCAGTCGGCGCCGGTGGTGATCTCCGCGCCCGCTTCCTGCAGCTTGGCCAGCACGGCCTCCAGAGTCGACGGATCGGCGTCCTTGACCTTGACGCGACCACCAGTGACAGCGGCGGCGACCAGGTAGGTGCCGGTCTCGATACGGTCGGGCATGACGTCGAAGCGCGCACCATGCAGGCGCTCGACGCCATCGATGATGATGGTGTCGGTGCCGGCGCCCTGGATCTTCGCGCCCATGGCGATCAGGCAGTTGGCCAGGTCGACCACCTCAGGCTCGCGCGCGGCGTTTTCCAGCACGCTGCGGCCCTTGGCCAGGGTCGCGGCCATCATGATGTTCTCGGTGCCGGTCACGCTGACCACATCGAAGAAGAAGTGCGCACCGCGCAGGCCACCTTCCGGCGCCTTGGCCTTGATGTAGCCGCCTTCCACGTCGATTTTCGCCCCCATGGCTTCGAGGCCACGGATGTGCAGGTCGACCGGGCGCGAACCGATGGCGCAACCGCCAGGCAGGGCCACTTCGGCCTCACCGAAACGGGCGACCATGGGGCCGAGCACCAGGATCGAGGCGCGCATGGTCTTGACCAGCTCATAAGGCGCGACCAGGGTCTTGATGGCGCGGGCGTCGACTTCCACCGCCAGCTTCTCGTCGATCACCGGCTCGATGCCCATGCGCCCGAACAGCTCGATCATGGTGGTGATGTCGTGCAGGTGCGGCAGGTTGCAGATGGTGATGGGCTCGTCACCCAGCAGGGTAGCAGCCAGGATCGGCAGCGCGGAGTTCTTCGCACCGGAGATGCGAATCTCGCCATCGAGGCGCACGCCACCGGTAATGATCAGTTTGTCCATAGGAGTCTCGTCGCCCGCAGGCTCAGGAACGCGCGGCCCAGTCGGCCCGGCTGAAGAATTTCATGGTCACGGCGTGGATGCTGCCATCGGCGATCCAGGCGTTGAGATGGGCATAGATCTGCTGCTGACGCTTGACCGGGCTGAGAGCGGCCAGCTCGTCGCTGATCAGGTTGAGCTGGAAGTTGCAGCCTTCGCCTTCCACTTCCACCTGGGTATTCGGGAGTTTTTCCTCTAGGAGGCTTTTCACTTCTGCAGCCTGCATGCTCGACCTCGTTTGACGCAGTTGGGCCCTGGGCCCGCGGGTCGGCCATCATACAAAAAAGCCCCTCGCCTGCGAAGCCCGCATGATGCGCCAGCGACGGCAGGCCTGCCGACCCGTTCGCAGATTCAGCCCTGCAGCGGCAGCAGCTCCAGCAAGCCGCTGACCTCGGCCACCTCGCGCATGTCTTCGGGCAGCTCGCTGATCACCAGCTCACGCCCGGCTTGCCGCGCATCGCGCATGAAGGCCAGCAACAGGGCCAAGCCAACGCTGTTGGACTTGCTCACCGCACTGCAGTCGAGCTGCAGCCGGGCAGCGCCACTGGCGAGGATCAGCCGGCCACCCTGCTCGCGCAAGGCAGGCCCACTGAGATGATCGATCACACCGCTGAGCACGAGCTGCCCAGGGGCACGCTCGACGATCTCGGCCCGACTCACGATTGGCCCCGTGCCTGACGCGCCTTGGCCACGGTGTCGGCCCAGGTGTCGATGACCTTGTCCAGGTCGTTGCGATTGGCCTGCATGGATTGGGCGAACTGATCGCGGAACAGCTTGCCGACGTTGATGCCATTGATGATCACGTTGCGCAGCTTCCAGGTGCCATCCTCCGCGACCATGGTGTAGGACAATGGGTAGACCACGCCTTTGCCGTCACGGATTTCCATGCCGACCGAAGTCCGCTGCGGCTCCTCCGCGGCGCCTGGCAACACACGGATGTCCTGGTTGTCGTATTCGAGCAGGGCATTGCCGTAGAACTGCATCAGGCTACGCTTGAAGTTTTCCTGGAATCGGCTCATCTGTTCCGGCGAGGCCTGGCGCGAATAGCGCACGGTCATCACCCCACGAGAGATGCCTTCGACGTCCACCACGGGCCCGAGGATCTCGTTGAGCGACTCATAAAAGGCATTGGGGTCGCTGCGATAGCGCTCCTTGTTGGCCTTGAGATCGGCCAGCAGGGTCTCGGTGGTCTGCTGCACCACCTCATGCGCGCTGGGCGCAGCGAACGCCAGCAGCGGCAATACCGCCAGCATGGCCAGCAGGGAGTTACGCAGGGTCTTGAGCATGGTTTTGCCCCTCATCACTTGGCTTCGTCTTTATTGACCGAATTGAGCAGGAACTTGCCGATCAGATCCTCCAGCACCAGCGCCGACTGGGTGTCGTGGATGGTGCTGCCGTCCTTGAGCACGGCCTCCTCTCCCCCCACGCTAATGCCGATGTATTTCTCACCGAGCAGGCCAGCGGTCAGGATCGAAGCGGTGGAATCGTCCGGTAGATTGTTGACCTTGCTATCGAGTTCCAGGGTGACACGCCCCATGTAACTGTCGTGATCCAGGTCGATCGCACTGACCTTGCCGATGGTCACACCGGCCATGGTCACCTTGGCCCGCACCGTGAGCCCGGCGATGTTGTTGAAATAGGCATAGACCTTGTAGGTATCGCCAGCGGTACCGACGCTCAGGCCACTGACACGCAGGGCAAGCAGCAGCAAGGCCAGCAGACCGGCCAGGAGGAACAGGCCGACACCAATCTCCAGCGTGCGGTTTTGCATCAGAAATCTCCAAACATCAAAGCGGTCAGAATGAAGTCCAGCCCGAGCACGGCCAGCGAGGCGTATACCACCGTACGCGTGGTGGCGCGGCTAATGCCTTCGGATGTGGGCTCGCAGTCGTAACCCTGGAACACGGCGATCCAGGTCACCACGAAAGCGAAGACGACGCTCTTGATCACACCATTGAGCACATCGTCGTAAAAGGAAACGCTGTTCTGCATGTTGACCCAGAACGAGCCCTCGTAGACACCGAGCCAGTCCACGGCGACCATCGCCCCACCCCAGATGCCCACCACGCAGAAGATCATGGCCAGCAATGGCATGGAAATGAAACCCGCCCATAGGCGTGGTGCGACGATGTACTTGAGTGGATCGACGCCGATCATCTCCAGGCTGGAGAGCTGTTCGGTGGACTTCATGTTGCCGATCTCGGCGGTCAAGGCCGAACCGGCACGCCCGGCGAACAGCAGCGCCGTGACCACCGGGCCCAGCTCGCGCAGCAGGGTCAGGGCGACCATCTGCCCCACCGCCTGCTCCGAACCATAGCTGACCAGGATGTTGTAGCCCTGCAGCGCCAGCACCATGCCGATGAAGATGCCTGACACGACAATGATCGCCAGCGACAGCACGCCCACGGCATAGAGCTGCTTGATCAGCAGTTGCAGGGGCTTGCCAGCCCGACTGCGACCGAACACGGCATGCCCGAGGAATAGCACCGAACGCCCCAGCGTGGCCACCACATCGATACCCGCACGGCCGAACAGGCGCACCCGCTCCAGCGGAGAAGTTCTACGCATCAAGGTTTCCCCAACAGGTCATCGCGATAATCGGGAGCCGGATAATGGAACGGCACCGGGCCATCCGGAATGCCCTTCATGAACTGGCGAATGCGCGGGTTATCGGAATTCATCAGTTCGTCCGGCGTGCCATGCCCGAGCACCTGCGCATCGCCGACCACGTAGAGGTAATCGGCGATGCTGGCGGTTTCCGCCAGGTCATGGGAGACCACCACGCTGGTGATACCCAGCGCATCGTTGAGCAGGCGGATCAGGCGCACCAGCACTCCCATGGCGATGGGGTCCTGGCCGACGAACGGTTCATCGTACAAGAGGATCTGCGGATCCAGGGCAATCGCCCGGGCCAGAGCCACCCGCCGCTTCATGCCACCGGACAGCTCGTCCGGCATCAATTCGACGGCACCGCGCAAACCGACCGCCTGCAGCTTCAACAGGACGATGTCACGAATCATCTCTTCCGGCAGCTTGGTATGCACGCGCAAGGGAAAGGCCACGTTCTCGAACACATCGAGATCGGTGAACAGCGCACCACTCTGGAACAGCACACCCATCTGCTTGCGCATGTCGAACAGCTCATCGCGCGACAGCTTGGGCAGACTGACCCCGGCAACCCGCACGTCACCGGCGGACGGGCGCAGCTCGGCGGCGATCAGGCGCAGCAGCGTGGTCTTGCCACAACCGGACGGCCCCATGATGCCGGTGACCTTGCCGCGCGGAATGCGGATGTCGACCTTGTCGAAAATGGCTCGCGAACCACGCTGGAAGCTGACGCCCTGCAGCTCGATCGCGTAATCGTGTTCGGCGCTCATCTGAACTCCTTGAGAATCAAGCCTTCCTGGCAGACGCCACCTCCCATGCTCGGAGACACAACTGCTGGATGGCCGAAATGGCCGCGGACTATAGCATTTGCAGCCCCCAGGGCCCAGAGTACGGATTTGTAACGTTCAGATTCATGACAGCTTTGCGAGCCAGTTTGCGAATTGGAAAAGGTGAGCACGTCATCCTTTATCGGTATAATCCCCGCCTTTTCACCCGAAGCAGCCGCCGTACATGAGCCAACGCCCCGATCTGATCGAAACCGCCCGCCGCACCATCCGCATGGAAATCGAAGCCGTGCAGGATCTGCTGCCACGCCTCGACACCAGCTTCGTCAAGGCCTGCGAGATGATCCTCGACTGCAAGGGGCGCGTGGTCGTGGTGGGCATGGGCAAATCCGGGCACATCGGCAACAAGATCGCTGCGACCCTGGCCAGCACCGGCACCGCCTCCTTCTTCGTCCACCCCGCCGAAGCCAGCCACGGTGACATGGGCATGATCACCAAGGACGACATCGTCCTGGCCCTGTCCAACTCCGGCACCACCGCCGAGATCGTCACCCTGCTGCCGTTGATCAAGCGTCTGGGCATCCGTCTGATCAGCATGACCGGCAACCCCGAGTCGCCGCTGGCCAAGGCCGCCGAGGCCAATCTCGATGCCCGCGTGGCGCAGGAAGCCTGCCCGCTCAACCTGGCCCCCACCTCCTCGACCACCGCCAGCCTGGTCCTGGGCGACGCTTTGGCCATCGCCCTGCTGGAGGCGCGCGGCTTCACCGCCGAGGACTTCGCCTTCTCCCATCCCGGTGGAGCCCTGGGCCGACGCCTGCTGCTCAAGGTGGAGAACGTCATGCATGCCGGCGATACCCTGCCGCAGGTGCAACGTGGCACCAGCCTGCGCGACGCCCTGCTGGAAATGACCCAGAAAGGCCTGGGCATGACCGCCGTGCTGGAGCGCGACGGCCGCCTGGCCGGCATCTTCACCGACGGTGACCTGCGCCGCGCCCTGGACAAGGGCATCGACGTACGCCAGGCGCTGATCGACGAGGTGATGACCCCACACGGCAAGACCGTACATGGTGAAATGCTCGCCGCGGAAGCCCTGAAAATCATGGAAGACAACAAGATCAGCGCCCTGGTGGTGGTCGATGCAGAAGACCGCCCGGTGGGCGCCTTCAACCTCGGCGACCTGCTGCGCGCAGGAGTGATGTGATGAATACCTTGCTGCAGCGTGCCCGCGCCGTGAAACTGGCCGTGTTCGATGTCGACGGCGTGCTCACCGACGGCCGCCTGTACTTTCTCGAAGACGGCAGCGAGTTCAAGACCTTCAACACCCTCGACGGCCATGGCATCAAGATGCTCATGGCCTCGGGCGTGCGCACCGCCATCATCAGCGGGCGCAAGACCCCGGTGGTGGAGCGGCGTGCCAACAACCTCGGCATCCAGCATCTGTTCCAGGGCCGCGAGGACAAGCTCGTGGTACTCGACGGCCTGCTCGCCGAACTCGGCCTAAGCTATGAACAGGTCGCCTATCTGGGCGACGACCTGCCGGATCTGCCGGTCATGCGCCGCGTCGGCCTGGGCATGGCCGTGGCCAGCGCCGACGGTTTCGTCCGCCAGCACGCCCATGGCGTGACCCAGGCGCGTGGCGGCGAAGGCGCTGCGCGCGAATTCTGCGAACTGATCATGCGTGCCCAGGGCACGCTGGACGCGGCTCAAGCCGCTTACCTGTAGGGCACGACATGCCACGCAAAGCGCTCAACCTGCTGATATTCGCCTTGATCGCCGTACTCGTCGGCGCACTCGGCTACTGGAACATCGCTCCGGAAACCAGCCGCACGCCGCAACAGACGGACAGCGACGAGACCATCGACTTCTACGCCATCGGCGCGCACACCGTGCAGTTCCAGGACGATGGCAAGCTGCACTACCGCATGACCGCCGACAAGCTCGAGCACGTCAAGAGCACCGACATCACCCAGGTGCAAAACCCCAAACTGGATCTGTACCGCGGCACCAACCTGCCGTGGAAGGTCACCAGCCAGCGCGCCGAGGTATCCCCCGGCGGCAAAGAGGTGGAACTGATCGACGACGTGCGCATTGCCCGTACCGATGCCAAGAACCGCCCCACCATCATCACCAGTAGCCGCATGACCGTAATTCCTGACAAGGAATATGCGCAGACCGAGCAAGCCGTTAGAATCGTCGCGGCCAACGGGGTGACCACGGCACAAGGAATGAAAGCGTACTTGAATGACGGCAGGATGCTCCTGCTGTCCAACGTAAGAGGCCAGCATGAGGTTCGTTAACACCCTCCCCCTGATTCTCAGCCTCGGCGCCGCATTTGGAAGCGCGGCCGCCTGGGCTCTGCCCTCCGATCGCGACCAGCCGATCCGCATCCAGGCCGATACCGCCGAACTGGATGACAAGCAGGGCGTGGCGGTCTATCGCGGCGACGTGATCATCACTCAGGGCACCCTGAAGATCACTGGCGACACCGTGACCATCACCCAGACCGCCAGCGGCGACATCGACGTGTTCACCTCGGTCGGCAACCTCGCCTACTACGAGCAGAAGCCCGCCGTGGACAAGGAAATCGTCAAAGCCTACGGCAAGACCATCCAGTACTTCGCCAGCAACGAACGCATCGTACTGATCGACCAGGCCAAGGTGATCCAGGAAGGCAATACCTTCGAGGGCGAGAAGATCGTCTACGACACCCGCCGCCAGATCGTCAACGCAGGACGCGCCACCGGCAACAACGTCAGCGTGCCGCGTCCGCGCATCGACATGGTCATCCAACCCAAGAACAAACCCGCGGATCAACAGCAGTAATGGCCATTCTCAAAGCCCAACACCTGGCCAAGAGCTACAAGGGCCGCCAGGTCGTACGCGACGTCAGCCTGAACATCGAGAGCGGCCAGATCGTCGGTCTGCTCGGCCCCAACGGTGCCGGCAAGACCACCTGCTTCTACATGATCGTCGGCCTGGTGCAGGCCGACCAGGGACGTGTGCTGATCGACGACCTCGACGTCAGCCACCAGCCCATGCATGGTCGTGCCCGCGCCGGCATCGGCTACCTGCCGCAGGAAGCCTCGATCTTCCGCAAGCTGTCGGTGGCCGACAACATCATGGCCATCCTCGAAACGCGCAAGGATCTCGACCGCGCCGGGCGCCAGGCGGAGCTGGAGAACCTGCTGCAGGAATTCCACATCCACCACATCTCAGGCAACCTGGGCATGAGCCTGTCCGGTGGTGAACGACGCCGCGTGGAAATCGCCCGCGCCCTGGCCACCAACCCCAAGTTCATCCTGCTCGACGAACCCTTCGCCGGTGTCGACCCGATCTCCGTGGGCGACATCAAGCAGATCATCCATCACCTCAAGACCAAGGGTATCGGCATTCTCATCACCGATCACAACGTACGCGAGACCCTGGACATCTGCGAAACGGCCTACATCGTCAACGATGGCCAACTGATTGCCGAAGGCGACGCCGAGACCATCCTCGCCAACCAGACGGTGAAAGAGGTTTATCTGGGCCACGAGTTCCGTCTGTAAACATCCATATTTAGATGACGGAAATAGGACAGCCCCTAGGCAAGGACGAGATTTTCAGGCATATAATTTGCTTCCTGGCGGCGCTTCGGCGCCCTGATGTGGAAGGCGTAACTCGCCGGTAAATTAAGGTCTGCAATGAAACCATCGCTAGTCCTCAAGATGGGCCAGCAGCTGACGATGACCCCGCAGCTGCAACAGGCCATCCGCCTCCTCCAACTGTCGACTCTGGATCTGCAACAGGAAATTCAGGAGGCGCTGGAATCCAACCCCATGCTCGAGCGCCAGGAAGACGGCGACGACTTCGACAACAGCGACCCGATGGCCGACGGCGCCGAAAGCGCTGCTCCCGCGCCGAGCAAGGAAGAGAGCTACCAGGAAGCCACTCCGACGGTTGATAACCTGGAGGAAGGCGAGTGGGGCGAACGCATTCCCAACGAGCTGCCGGTCGATACCGCCTGGGAAGACATCTACCAGACCAGCGCCAGCAGCCTGCCAAGCAACGACGATGACGAGTGGGACTTCACCACCCGCACCTCCAGCGGCGAGAGCCTGCACAGCCACCTGCTCTGGCAACTGAACCTCGCGCCCATGTCGGACAAGGATCGGCTGATCGCCGCCACCCTGATCGACTGCATCAACAACGATGGCTACCTCGAAGAAACCCTCGAGGAAGTGACCGAGTCCTTCGACCCGGAATTGGACGTCGAACTGGACGAAGTGGAAGTGGTGCTGCACCGCATTCAGCAGTTCGAGCCGGCCGGCATCGGCGCCCGCGACCTGCGCGAGTGCCTGCTGCTGCAACTGCGCCAACTCCCGGCCAGCACGCCCTGGCTCAACGACACCCAGCGCCTGGTCAGCGAACACCTGGAACTGCTCGGCAGCCGCGATTACGCCCAGCTCATGCGCCGCACCAAGCTCAAGGAAGACGAGCTCAAGCAGGTCATCGAGCTGATCCAGCGCCTCAATCCGCGCCCGGGCTCGCAGATCGAATCCAGCGAGCCGGAATACGTGGTGCCGGACGTCATCGTGCGCAAGCACAACGGCCGCTGGCTGGTGGAGTTGAACCAGGAAGCCATGCCGCGCCTGCGCGTCAATGCGCAGTACGCCGGCTTCGTCAAACGCGCCGATTCCAGCGCCGACAACACCTTCATGCGCAACCAGTTGCAGGAGGCGCGCTGGTTCATCAAGAGCCTGCAGAGCCGCAACGAGACCCTGATGAAGGTAGCCACGCAGATCGTCGAGCACCAACGCGGCTTTCTCGACTATGGCGACGAGGCGATGAAGCCCCTGGTGCTGCACGACATCGCCGAGGCGGTGGGCATGCACGAGTCGACCATCTCGCGCGTCACCACGCAGAAATTCATGCATACCCCGCGTGGCATTTACGAGCTGAAATACTTCTTCTCCAGCCACGTCAGCACCTCCGAAGGCGGCGAATGCTCGTCGACGGCGATTCGCGCCATCATCAAGAAACTGGTGGCCGCGGAAAACGCGAAAAAGCCGTTGAGCGACAGCAAGATCGCTGGTTTACTGGAGGCACAAGGCATCCAAGTCGCCCGTCGCACGGTGGCCAAGTACCGTGAATCCCTCGGTATCGCCCCCTCCAGCGAACGCAAGCGACTGATGTGAGCAAGATCGACTGCTCGTCCATGGCGAGCAGGCCACAGTGTTCCGGTGGTGGGCCTCGTTAAGGCCTATCTCTTACACAAGGCAACAAGGAGAAAGCGGTATGCAAGTCAACATCAGTGGACATCAGCTGGATGTGACCGACGCCCTGCGTGACTACATCGGCGAGAAACTCGGCCGACTGGAACGCCACTTCGACAAGATCACCAATGTTCAGGTGATCATGGAGGTCGAAAAGCTCAAGCAGAAGATCGAAGCCACCCTTCACGTTGCTGGCGGTGAGGTCGTCGCCAACGCCGAACATAACGATATGTACGCTGCCATCGACCTGCTGGCAGACAAACTCGACCGTCAACTTATCAAGCACAAGGAAAAGCAGCTCGATCGCCTGCAAGGCGCCACAGCCCGCTGACATTTCCCTTCCATGATCCGACTTGAAAATATCCTGACCCCCGGCCGTTCCCTGGTGAACGTGCCGGGCGGCAGCAAGAAGCGTGTGCTCGAACAGATCGCCAGCCTGGTCGCCCGCGACCTCGATGAGCTGGACAATCAGGACATCTACGAGAGCCTCATCGCCCGCGAGAAGCTTGGCTCCACCGGCTTCGGCAACGGCATCGCCATCCCTCACTGTCGCCTGGCCGGCTGCAACGCACCGATCAGCGCCCTGCTGCGCCTGGACACGGCAGTCGACTTCGACGCCATCGACGGCGCGCCGGTCGATCTGCTGTTCGTCCTGCTGGTGCCGGAAGCCGCCACCGACGCCCACCTCGAACTCCTGCGCCAGATCGCCAGCATGCTCGACCGCCAGGACGTGCGCGAACGCCTGCGCCAGGCGCCGACCAGTGAAGCGCTCTACCAGGTGGTCGTGGACATCCAGAACGGTCAATAACCATGCGCCTGATCATCGTCAGCGGTCGCTCCGGCTCCGGCAAGAGCACTGCCCTCGATGTACTCGAAGACAACGGTTTCTACTGCATCGATAACCTGCCGGCCAGCCTGCTGCCGGATCTGGCCGAACGCTTCCTGCCGCAGAGCGATCTGATGCTGCCTCAGGTCGCGGTATCCATCGATGCGCGCAACCTGCTCAGCCAGCTACGGCGCTTTCCCGAACTGCTCGACGAAGTGCACAAGCGCGGTATTCGCTGCGAGGTGCTCTACCTCGACGCCGAAGACGACACCCTGCTCAAGCGTTTCTCGGAAACCCGTCGGCGCCACCCGCTGACCAACGACAACCGCTCACTGGCAGAAGCCATCGCTTACGAAAGCCAGTTGCTGGCGCCGATCATCGACCTGGCCGACCTGAAGATCGACACCACGCGCCTGAACCTCTACCAGTTGCGCGACACCCTCAAGCTGCGCCTGCTCGGGCAAACCCAGAGCGGCACGGCCTTTCTCGTCGAATCCTTCGGTTTCAAGCGTGGCATGCCGGTCGATGCCGACCTGGTGTTCGACGCCCGCTGCCTGCCCAACCCCTACTGGAAGCCGGAGCTGCGCGACTTCTCCGGTCTCGATCAGCCGGTCATTGACTACCTGGCCGCGCAGCCGGAGGTCGAAGATATGTATCAGGACATCCTCACCTACCTGGAGAAGTGGCTGCCGCGCTTCGCCGCCAGCAACCGCGCCTACGTGACCATCGCCATCGGCTGCACGGGTGGACACCATCGTTCGGTGTACCTGGCCGCACGCCTGAGCGAAGCCCTCAAGCATTCGTTGAAGAACGTCCAGGTTCGCCACCGCGACCTCAGCTAAGGAATCCCTGCCGCGATGCCAATCCGCGAAGTCACCATCATCAACAAACTCGGCCTGCACGCTCGTGCTGCCGCCAAATTCGTCGGTGTTGCCAGCCAGTACCCCTGCCAGGTGCGTATCGGCCGTAGCAGCGACAGCCTGGTGGACGGCAAGAGCATCATGGCGGTGATGATGCTGGCGGCCGGCAAAGGCACCCCGGTGCATCTGCACACCGAGGGCGAGCAGGACGAAGCGGCCATGCAGGCGCTGATCGCGCTGATCGACAACTATTTCGACGAGGGCGAATAAAGCAGCTGCAAGCTGCAAGCTGCAAGCTGCAAGCTGCAAGCTGCAAGACATCCATCGTGCACGGAGCGCCCGGTATACGCGACGCCGTAGGGTGCGCCGTGCGCACCAAGCCGCTGCATCCGAAGCACAAGCGGTGCGCACAGCGCACCCTACGAACTGTAGGAGCGAGCTCTGCTCGCGAACGCAGGTAACGCCAAAAGCTTCGCGAGCAGAGCTCGCTCCTACACATGTACAAAGGTAGCCCGGATGCAATCCGGGAGCCCTCCCCCGGATTAATGCGGGCTACGCCAGGGCCGTATCCAGCACCATCATCAGGCAGAAGCCTGCGGTCAGGGCCAGGCAGGCTTCGCTGCCATGCCCTTCGCGCTGCGACTCGGGCACGACTTCATGGATCACCACGAACAGCATCGCCCCCGCTGCCAACGCCAGGCCCCAGGGCAGCAGTAGCTGCGAGATGCCCACCAACCAGGCGCAGAGCACCGCGAACAACGGTTCCACCAGGCCCGAGGCCACACCGATCAGCACCGCCTTGCCGCGCGCCATGCCAGCGCTGGCCAGGCCCAGTGCCACGATCAATCCCTCGGGCATGTCCTGCAGGGCAATGCCGATGGCCAACCCCTGCGCACCACTCAAGCCTGCACCAGCGGCGACGCCGACCGCCATGCCTTCGGGCACGTTGTGTGCGGTGATGGCGATGACGAACAGGACGAGCCCGGAGGCCAGGCTCTGCTCACCTTGCCGTTGCGCCAGGCGGCGCCCCAACAGGTGCATGGCAACCACCCCGAGCAACACGCCGATACTGGCCAGAGCGCCCGCGCCCCAGGCCGAGAAGCCTTGTTCCCTGGCCACCTCGAGTGCTGGCACCAGCAGGGAAAACACCGTGGCCGCCAGCATCACCCCGGCGCCGAAGCCCAGCAGCCTGTCACGCATGCGTGCGGACAAGTTGCCCATGCACAACACCGGCAAGGCCCCCAGGGCCGTGCCGGAAGCGCACAGCAGGCCAGCCTGCAGCGCTTGCAGCAGACGAGGTTGCGCGCTCTGGTCGAGCAGCACCAGGGCCTGGATCAGCAGCAGCAGGCCACCACAGAACAGGATGGTGCCACCCAGCAGGTAGCGGAAGATGCGGCCATTACGGCCAAGCGCAACAGCCTGCGTCACGCGCATACCTTGCCAGCTCAACCCATGGCCTGGCGGTAGCGACGCGCCACTTCGTCCCAGTCGATGACATGGTAGAAGGCGCCGATGTATTCCGGTCGACGGTTCTGGTAGCGCAGATAATAAGCGTGCTCCCACACATCCAGGCCGAGAATCGGCGTGTTGCCATGCATCAGCGGGCTGTCCTGGTTGGCGCTGCTTTCCACCGCCAGACGCTTCTCCGGGGTCAGGCTCAGCCAGGCCCAGCCACTGCCGAAGCGGCTCAGGGCAGCCTTGGTAAAGGCCTCCTTGAAGGCAGCAAAACCACCCAGTTGACTGTCGATGGCCGCAGCCAGCTCGCCACTCGGCTCACCGCCACCACTGGGCGACATGACCGTCCAGAACAGGCTGTGGTTGGCATGCCCACCGCCCTGATTGATCACCGCTGCATGCAGCGCTTCGGGCAGCTCAGCCAGTTCGCGCAGCAGGGTTTCCACCGGCACCTCCTCGTACTCGCTGCCCTGCAGCGCGGCATTGAGGTTGTTGATGTAGGTCTGATGATGCTTGCTGTGGTGGATCTCCATGGTCTGCGCATCGATGTGCGGTTCCAGGGCGTCGTAGGCATAAGGCAGGGCTGGCAGACTGTGCGGCATGGACGAACTCCTTCAGTGATAGACAGGGCCCGGGCCGCACGAGCAGCTCGGATGAGGCGTACAGGCATGACGCCGGGCAGCACCGAGCAGGCGATCAGTACGCGGAAAGGTGCCGTACTCGGCGATGAACTGCAGCAGCTCGAGATAGGTGCGCTGGCTGTGCCTGAGCGCCGCTTGCTGCAGTGCTTCGGGCAGCGCGCCATTGCCAAGGATGCTCAGCAGGCGCTCATGGCAGGCACAGAGGTTTTCCGCGGCCGACTCCGCTTGCTCGAGCGTCAGGTGCAGGTCGGCCAGGTTGTGGTGGGAAACGACGAACGCCGCCACTGCCTGCTCGTGATCGGCCCAGCGCCCCAGCAGCACCTGCGCCTCGGCCAGCGCCTGCAGGTACAGCTCGCGCGCCTGAACCCAGTTCCCCTCGGTAAAGCAGCGATTGCCCGCTTCGATGACGGTCTTCCAGTGCTCCATGACAGCCCCTTGCCGAAACGGCAGTTGCGATGAACGAATCGAGGGCAACGGTGGTGGCCGACCACGCGCTGCCCCTGTCAGGCCTTCAGAGCCCGCCTTCGGTGAGCCTTTCCGGGTTCAGCAACTGCTCCAGTTGCTGGCGCGACAGATCCGTGTGCTGCAGCGCGACCTCGATGATCGGCCGCCCCTCTCGGTAGGCCTGCTTGGCGATTTCGGCTGCCTTGAGATAACCGATGATCGGGTTCAGCGCCGTGACCAGGATGGGGTTGCGCTCCAGCGCCTCCCTGAGCTTGGCCTGGTTGACCTTGAAGCTGGCGATGGCACGGTCGGCCAGCAGACGGCTGGCATTGGCCAGCAGGTCGATGCTGCCCAGCAGGTTGTCGGCGATCAGCGGCAGCATGACATTCAGCTCGAAGTTGCCGGACTGCCCGGCGATGGCGATGGTGGCGTCATTACCCATCACCTGCGCGGCGACCATGGCGGTGGCCTCGGGAATCACCGGATTGACCTTGCCCGGCATGATCGACGAGCCCGGCTGCAGGGCCTCCAGCTCGATCTCGGCCAGGCCAGCCAGAGGGCCTGAGTTCATCCAGCGCAGATCGTTGGCAATCTTCATCAAGGACACAGCCAGCGTCCTGAGCTGCCCAGACAACGCCACGGCGGTGTCCTGCGAGCCGATCAAGGCGAAGAAATTCTGCCCAGGGGTGAAGGTGATGCCACTCAGAGCGCTCAGCTCCAGGCAGAACGACTCGGCGAAGCGCGGGTGTGCATTGACCCCGGTGCCCACCGCCGTACCGCCCTGCGCCAGCGCCTGCAGGCTCGGCTGCAGAGCGCGCAGATGCTCGATGTTGGCCTGGATCTGCTGGCCCCAACCATCGAGCACCTGGCTCATGCGTACCGGCATGGCGTCCATCAGATGAGTGCGCCCGGTCTTGACGTAGGGCTGCACCTCCAGGGATTTCTCGCACAGCACCTTGAGCAGATGGCCCAGGGCCGGCAGCAGGCGCTCGTGCAACTCGATGGCGGCGCTGACGTGGATGGCCGTGGGGGTGATGTCGTTGCTGCTCTGGCCGCAATTGACGTGGTCATTGGCGCTGACCGGGCTACTCAGAATACGGCTGGCCAGGGTGGCGATCACCTCGTTGGCGTTCATGTTGGAGCTGGTGCCGGAGCCGGTCTGGAACACGTCCACCGGAAAGTGCGCGAGGTAGTCGCCGGCCAGCAGTTCCTGACAGGCCGCGACTATGGCATCGCCCATGGCCGCATCGACCTGCTGCAGCTCGACGTTGGCCCGCGCCGCTGCCGCCTTGGCCAGCAGCAGAGCACGGATGAAGGCCGCCGGCATGCGTCGCCCGGACACTGGGAAATTGTTCACTGCACGTTGCGTCTGCGCGCCGTACAGGGCTGCGCTCGGCACCTCCAGCTCGCCCATGCTGTCGCGCTCGATGCGCGTGGCCATGTCATTCATAGGGATGTCCTTGTGCGGGTTCATCGAAACGGAGGGAAGGCTGCAGACGCAGGGTCGCCAGCCGGTTGCGGAGATGGTTCAGGCGCTGCTGACGCTGGCGCGTGACGGCCAGTCGATCCAGGGCATAGAGCGGCCGCCAGGCATGGTCGAGACACAGGCAGCGCCAGTGCCAGGGCAAGGCCCGATCCACGGCGCTGTCGAGAAGCAGTTCGAGCAGGCGCTGCCACATGCTCCAGGCCTGCAGTTGGCCACTGCGCACCAGCTTGCAGCCGTGGAGTTGATGCAGGTCGAGCAGACGCGGCTCGTCAGGCTGCAAGGCGCAACGAATGCGCCAGCCTTGCCAATGCCAGCAATCCAGACAGGAAGAGGAATGATGAGGGAACATGACGACCCACACGACGATTACGTAATGATATTTATTACCATTTGGTAAGCATAATCAACACGTGATCTGTGTGGGCTTGTGCTGATCCGGCGCCCGCAGGGCGCCGGAGCATTCGAGGAAACTCAGCTACCAGCGACGGTCATCTTGTCGATCAGCACCGAGCCGGTGCAGATGTTGCCGCGCCGCTCCAGGTCGCTGCCGACCGCGAGGATCTGGCGGAACATGTCACGCAGGTTGCCGGCGATGGTCACCTCCTGCACCGGGAACTGGATTTCACCGTTCTCCACCCAGAAGCCCGCTGCGCCGCGGGAGTAGTCGCCGGTCACCAGGTTCAGGCCCTGCCCCATCAGCTCGGTGACCAGCAAACCACGGCCCATGCGGCGGATCAGCGCCTGCTGATCTTCGTCGCCATGGCTGACGAACAGGTTGTGCACGCCACCGGAGTTGGCCGTGCTGGGCAGCCCCAGCTTGCGCCCGGAGTAGGTGCCAAGCACGTAGGACACCAGCTCGCCCTTGTCCACGAAGGGCTTGGCGTAGGTAGCCAGACCGTCGCCGTCGAAGGCCGCACTGCCCAAGGCACGCGGCAGGTGCGGGCGCTCGTCGAGGCTCAGCCACTCGGGGAACAGACGCTGGCCTAGCGCCCCTTCGAGGAAGGAAGAATGGCGATACAGGTTGCCGCCGGAAATGGCCGCCAGCAGATGGCTGAACAACCCACCGGCCAGCTCGGCGGCGAACAGCACCGGCACCTCGCAGGTCGGCACCGGTCGCGCGCCCAGACGACTGACCGCCCGCTCGGCGGCGCGCTGGCCGATACCGGCCGCATCGGCCAGCAGCTCACCCTGGCGATTGACGTCGTACCAGTAGTCGCGCTGCATCTGTCCCTCACCCTCGGCGATCATCACGCAGCTCAGGCTGTGCCGGGTGCTGGCGTAACCGCCGATGAAACCGTGGCTGTTGCCGTACACGCGGCAGCCCTGATGGGTGTTGAGGCTGGTGCCATCGGCATTCTTGATGCGTTTGTCAGCCGCGAAGGCTGCCGCCTCACAGACCAGCGCCTGCTCCACGGCCTGTTCCGGCGTGATCGACCAGGGGTGGTAGAGATCCAGCTCCGGTAACTCGCGCGCCATCAGGGCGGCATCGGCCAGGCCCGCGCACTCGTCCTCGGAAGCATGCTTGGCAATCGCCAGGGCCGCCGCCACGGTCTCGCGAATGGCCGCCGCGCCAGTGGCCGAGGTGCTGGCCGAGCCCTTGCGCTGGCCAACGTACAGGGTGATGCCAAAGCCCTGGTCACGATTGAATTCGACGGTTTCCACCTCGCCCTGGCGTACCGTGGTGGACAGCCCCTGGCCAGCCGACACGGCCACCTCGCAGGCACTGGCGCCCTGGCGTGCGGCCTCGGCGAGAATCGCCTCGACCTGCTCCTGCAGCGCCGGCAAGGCCTGCGGCCCGATCAGTTCTACGTCACTCATAACCTCTCCTAAAAAGCAGCTTCAAGCTACAAGCCTCAAGTAAAAGCCAAATCCGCTCCTGGCTTGAAGCTTGCCGCTTGTAGCTGCTGTTATCATGGCGGCGTTTCCCTCTGGACCCGCCCCATGTCTGATTCCTACGACGACTTCTCCCTGGAGAAAAGCAAATCCCAGGTCAAGCGCGAGCTGCATGCTCTGCAGGATCTCGGTGAACGTTTGACCACCCTCAAGCCGGATCTGCTGGCCAAGCTGCCACTGACCGACGCCCTGCGTCGCGCCCTGGCCGAAGCCCCCAAACATACGGCCAACGCCGCACGCAAACGTCACATCCAGTTCATCGGCAAGCTGATGCGTGAACAGGATGTCGAGGCGATTCTCGCCCTGATCGACCAGGTGGACAGCTCCACCCGTGAATACAACGAGCGCTTCCATGCCCTCGAACGCTGGCGCGACCGCCTGATCGGCGAAGGCGACAGCGCCCTGGAAAGCTTCGTCGAACTCTACCCCGAGGCCGACATCCAGCACCTGCGTGGGCTGGTTCGTCATGCCCAGCACGAAGCGGCGCGCAACAAACCACCAGCCGCCGCGCGCAAGGTGTTCAAGTACATCCGCGAGCTTGACGAGATTCAGCGCGGTTTGCGCTAAAAAAGCAGCTATAAGCTGCAAGGCGGGTAACCGCCCCCCGCAAGCTGCAAGTAAAAGCGACTTTGCTCCTCCCTTGAGGCTTGTCGCTTGAAGCTTGCCGCTGCTTCATGCGCCCGTTCCACCGACCGTTATCGCGTCGATCTTCAGGGTCGGTTGGCCGACGCCCACCGGCACCGACTGGCCGTCCTTGCCACAGGTGCCGACGCCGCTGTCCAGAGCCAGGTCGTTGCCGACCATGGACACCCGGCTCATGGCCTCCGGGCCGTTGCCGATCAGGGTGGCGCCCTTGACCGGCGCGGTGATCCTGCCGTCCTCGATCAGGTAGGCCTCGCTGGTGGAGAAGACGAACTTGCCGCTGGTGATGTCCACCTGGCCGCCGCCGAGATTGGCGCAGTAGATGCCCTTCTTCACCGAACGGATGATTTCTTCCGGGTCGCTCTCGCCGGCCAGCATGTAGGTGTTGGTCATGCGCGGCATCGGCAGGTGCGCGTAGGACTCGCGGCGGCCATTGCCAGTGGCGGCCGCGCCCATCAGGCGGGCATTGAGCTTGTCCTGCATGTAACCCTTGAGCACGCCGTTCTCGATCAGCGTGGTGCACTGGGTCGGCGTGCCTTCGTCATCGACGCTGAGCGAGCCACGACGCTCGGCCAGGGTGCCATCGTCGACGATGGTGCACAGGCTCGACGCCACCTTCTGCCCAATCTTGCCGCTATAGGCCGAACTGCCCTTACGGTTGAAATCCCCCTCCAGACCATGGCCAACCGCTTCGTGCAGCAGCACGCCGGACCAGCCAGCGCCCATCACCACCGGCATGCTGCCGGCCGGCGCGGCGATGGCTTCGAGGTTGACCAGTGCCTGGCGCAGCGCCTCGCGGGCATAGCCCATGGCACGGTCTTCTGCGAGGAAGAAACGGTAGTCGGTACGCCCACCACCACCATGACCGCCGCGCTCGCGACGGCCGTTCTGTTCGACGATGACGCTGACGTTGAAGCGCACCAGCGGGCGGATGTCGGCACTCAGGCTGCCGTCATGGGCAGCCACCAGAATGCGATCCCAGACCCCGGCCAGGCTCACCGTCACCTGTTTGATGCGCGGATCCAGCACCCGCGTGGCGCGGTCGATACGCTGCAGCAACTCCACCTTCTCCGCGCGGCTCAGCACATCCAGCGGATTGTCCTCGCCGTAAAGCTGGCTCACCTGCGGGCTGACGAAGGCCTGCACGCGGCCCTGCTGGCCGGCGCGGGAGATCGAACGCGCAGCGCGGGCCGCCTGGTTCAGCGCATCGAGGCTGATGGCATTGCTGTAGGCGAAGCCGGTCTTCTCACCGGACTGGGCGCGTACGCCAACGCCCTGGTCGAGGTTGAAACTGCCTTCCTTGACGATGCCATCCTCCAGCACCCAGGTTTCCGAGACCTGGCTCTGGAAGTACAGATCGGCGGCATCGATTCCCGGCCCAGCGACCTCGCCGAGCACGCTGGCGAGGCTGTCGAGCGTGAGATTGCCGGGGGCGAGCAGGTGCTCGCTGACGGATTGCAACATGGTATTCATGGTAACTCCACAACGGACGCGGGAACGTCCGACAAATCAAATCGGCGGTGCTGCTGCACCGGCATGCGTTGACGAATGGCCGCCTGTTCGGCGGCATCACGGGCCCCCAGCAAGGCGCCCTCGCCCTGATCCTGTTCAACCAACACCTTACCCCAGGGATCGATGATCGCCGAATGGCCGAAGGTCAGGCGCGCTCCCGGGTGCTCGCCACCCTGCCCGGCCGCCAGCACATAACACTGGGTCTCGATGGCGCGAGCACGAGTCAGCACCTGCCAGTGCGCGGCGCCGGTAACGGCGGTGAAGGCCGCTGGCACGCTGATCAGCTCGGCACCGGCTTCGCGCAGCAGCACGAACAGCTCGGGGAAGCGCAGGTCGTAACACACGCTCAGGCCCAGGCGCCCCACCGGAGTATCCGCCACCACCACATGCTGGCCATGGGCGAAATCGTCCGATTCACGGTAACGGCCACGGTTATCGGCCACGTCGACATCGAACAGGTGCAGCTTGTCATAGCGGGCCGCACGCTCGCCCTGCTCGTCGATCAGCAGCGAACAGGCGCGCGGCTTGCCTTCGGCATCATCGTCCGGCGGCAACGGCAAGGTGCCGGCCACTATCCATAAGCTGAGGTCACGGGCGGCGCGTTTCAACCAGGGCAGGATCGGCCCCTCGCCCAAGGCCTCGGCACGGCCGATGGCGGCCAGGTCACGGCGGCCCATGGCGGCGAAGTTCTCCGGCAGTACGGCGAGGCGCGCCCCGCCCTGTGCGGCACGCTCCAACATGCGCCGCGCCAGGCGCAGGTTGGTTTGCACGTCGTCCTGGCTGACCATCTGGATCACGGCGAGGTTCATGGCTGGGCTCATGGCTTAGGGTTGCCCCAGGGTACGCCAAGACGCGACCTCATTGCGGTTTTTCAAAGGGTTTGTCGAAGGTGATCTCGGGATTCTGCAGGGGGCCCTTGACGTCGTACTGCACGCTGGCGAAACGTGCCACCTTGTCGCCCAGCAGTTTGTCGACGACGAACAGTGCGCCACCGATGGCCGGTGCGCCGACGATCAAGGCCGCCAGTGGCAGGTTGTTGGTCACCGGCAGGGTCACCAGCAACTTGGCATCGATCTGCTCGTTGCGCATGTCGAGCTTGCCATCGAGTTCCAGGTTGCTCGAAGGGCCGGTCAGGGTGATGGGCTCCTGGGTGACGAACAGGCCGTCGGTGGCTTGCAGGTTGCCCTTGACCCGATCGTAGCTCAGCCCCTTGCCCAGTAGGTCGGAAAAGTCCAGACGCAGACGGCGACCAATGGAGTTGAAATTGAGCAGGCCGAATACGCGCAGGGCCTGAGCCGAGCCCTGCACCTCGACGAACTGCCCCTTGCGCAGGGACGGGTCGAGGTTGCCGGAGAAGCGCTTGAGCGAAAGCCAGGCGGGCGAGCCAGGCCAGGTGCCATCGACATCCACACGGAAGCGTTCGCTGGTCACGCTCGGCGCGAAGTTCCAGGCCAGCAACACCTTGCCCAGGTCTTCGCCCTGTACACGGCCCTTGTACCAACTGCTGGTATTGCCCGGCATGCCGCGCCAACCGGCACTGCCACCGATCTTCAGCCCTTGCAGATCGAGATCCAGATCCTCGAAACGCACGCCTTGCGCCTCCGGCCGCACTTTCAGCGACCAGGCGCCGAGCAGTTTGTCGCCACGCCAGACCTGGTCGATGCGGATGTCCAGCACCGGAATCCGCCGCAGGTCGAAATCGCCCAGAGGGTCGGGGGCGTCGGCCGGTTTGGCAACGCTCGGGTCGGCAGCAGGCAGGCGCACATGCTGCAGGTCGGCGGTGATCGGCGTGGCCTTGGCATCGGGTAGCAGCACACGTCCGGCGGCCAGTTCGCTATCGACTTGCAACGCCCAGGCTTCGCCTTGCCGGCTCAGGCCCACACTCAGCCCCTGGATCTCCTGGCCAAAACCGCGGAACAGGCCGATGTCCAACTGCGCGCCTTTGAACAGGCGCTGGCTCTGTTCGTCCACCGCCACCTTGTGCTTGTTCAACACGCCCTGCCAGGCGTCCCAGTCCAGCTCGTCCAGGTGCCCGCGCAGGCGCAGGCCTGGCTGGCTCGGCAGGCTCGCCGTGGCGTTGCCCAGCAGCAGCTCACCGCGCCCCTCGGCCAGGGCGCCCGGCGGCGCCGCCAGGCTCAGGCTGGCCAAGTCGGCGTATTGCGCCCAATAGCGCCGCTCATTGCCGGAGAGGGTCATGCGCCAGTCGGCATAACGCTCTTCGCTGGCCGCCTTGCCGAACGGCGCCGGCAGCTCGACGGCCACGCCACGCAGATTGGAGTCGACGCGCAACTGGCTGTCATCACCTGCCAGCGTCAGGCGCAGGCGATAGGGCAGCAAGCCACTCACCGGCAGGCTCGGCGGCGCCTTGAGCCACTGCTGCAGGGCAGCGACCTCCACCTGGCCACGCAGATCGAAGCGGGTACGTGCCTCGCCGCGCGAGCCATCGGCAATGATGCGGCCGCTGATCGGGCGGCCGAACACCTCGGCACTCACCTTGGGCGCGCTGAGGCCCTTGGCACTGTCGAAACGGAACGCGCCCTTGATGCGGCTGAGCTGCAGATCGGGGTTGGCCAGTGTCAGGCTCGCCCCTTCGCTGGCGAAGTCGACCACCACGCCAGGCGCCGGGCCTTTCTGCAGGGGGATGTCCAGTTGCAGGCGCCCGCTCAGCGGGCCTTCGCCGCGCCAACCGGCGAATATCTGCTGAGTTCCCAATGGCGCTTCCTGCAGTAGCTTGAGGGCGTCGGGCAAGCTGCTTTGCACCTCGCCTTCGAGCTTCAGATGCGGCGGCTTGCCGTCGTGCAGCAGGGCGATATCGGCATTGACGTCGCTCACCTGGCTGTCCAGCAGGCGCCCTTGCTGCAGGCGCACGCGCACGGTATCGGGCTCGATCAGCACATCGGCACGCCCCTCGCGCAGTGCCGGCCAGCCAGGCTGGAAGGCCAGCTCGGCATCGCTGACGCGGAAGAACAGGCTCATGCTGTGGGCTTCACGCGGCGCCCCCTTGTTGATCGAGCCCTGGTACTGGAAGTAGCCCTCCTGCACCTTGCCGCCCTTGATCGCCGTCTGCAGCCAGTGGGCGAGCGCTTCGTTCATGGCCGTCGAACGGGTCGGCAGGTACTTGCGGGTATAGGCGGCATCACCATCGTGCAGGCCCACGCGCAAATCCATGTAGTCCTCGGCCTCGGGATCGCTCAGCAGGCGGATGAGCATATCGCCGGCGAGTTGCCCTTCCTCGCCCTCCACACGCATGTAAGGGCTGGCCAGAGTCAGCCCCTGCGCGTTCCATTGCCAGGTCAACCGCGCCTGGGCGTGACGGTAACGCCAGGGCTCGGGAAACAGATGATCGAGGTGCAGGGCGAAATCATCGGCATTCAGGCGCAGCTCGCCATTTTCCAGATTGCCGGCCACGCTGCCGGTGACGTTTTCCACGGCCGGCGCGCCTTGATAGGCCGATACGCCCACACGCTCGAGATTGGCGGCGAACTTGAGGCGCTCGGCGCCGCTGGCCACCGGGAAATAGTCGAGCGACAGATTGCTCACCGTGCCGACCGGCGCCAAGCCCGCCAGCGCCTGCTCGCCGGCCTCCGGCATGGGCGCCAGGGCTGCCACCAGCGGCGCCCAGGCGGCCAGGTCGAGATGATCGGCGGTGAGCGCCCAATGTGGCTGATCGGCCTCGCCACGGCGCGACAGCCCGATGTGCAGCTCGCCGAGGCGCTGCTGTCCGTGCGTCAGCGCCAGGGAGTCGATCTGCGCGGTGAGGCCATCGTCGTTCTGCTCGAAGAAGGCGTTGAAGGCCAGATCCTCGAGGCTCAGCGGTGCGCGCTTGGCATAGCCGACCTGCACCTGCGGCGCGTGCACGCGCAGGGCGCCGCGCTGCACCTGAGTACCCTGCGCGGTCAGCCACAGTTCGCCACCGCCCTGCAGGCGTTGCAGGTGCCAGTCGCCGGTCAGACGCGGCGGCAGCCAGGTGGCCCAATCACTCTGCGGCAGGCTGAGGTAAAGCTCGGAGGCCGCCTCGCGCCAGTGCTGTGGCTGCATGCGAGTGCGCAGACGCAGCGCCACCGGCTGGCCATCGGGTAGCAGGAAACGGCCATCGAGTCGCTGGCTGGAACCACCGTAACGCAGGCTCAGGTTGACATAGCTGAACAGCAGCGGCTGGTGCTGGTAGGGCTGCAGCACCACACGGCTGTCGAGCAGGGTGGCGCGCTGCAGCACCTGCAAGCGTTCGAGTAGCTGCGCCACGTCCAACGAGGGAGTCGCCCGTTGCGGCATGCCGCGCAGGTGCCAGGCGCCCTGCTCGTCCTCGCGCAGGTCGAGCTGCAATCCTTGCACCTGCAGGTGGGCGAGACGCGGCGCACGCGCCAGCAGGCTGGCCAGCACGTCGGGAATCACCTGCACCTGATCCAGGCTCAGCCCTTCGCCAGCGGCGCCCAGTTCGACATCATGGGCCACCAGCAAGGGGGCAAAGCCCTGCCAGCGCCCCTCCAGACGGCCGATGCGCACCGGCATGCCCAGCTCGGCGCTGGCGCGATCCTCCAGTTCCAGGCGGTACTCGGCCACCAATGGCAGCAGTTGGCGACCCAGGCTGACATAGAGCGCGGCCAGTACCAGCAACGCCGCGCACAGGCCCAGGCCCCAGCGCAACAGCGTGGCCAGCAGAACTGCGAGACGATTCATCTCAACCCCCACGCTCAGAGCAGCACCACATCGTACTGTTCCTGGGAGTACATGCTTTCCACCTGAAACTTGATGGTGCGGCCGATGAAGGCCTCGAGGTCAGCGACGTTGCCCGATTCCTCATCCAGCAGGCGATCGACCACCTTCTGGTTGGCCAGCACCCGGTAGCTTTCCGCCTGGTAGGCGCGGGCCTCGCGCAGGATCTCGCGGAAGATTTCGTAACAGATGGTTTCCGCCGTCTTCAATTTGCCGCGTCCCTGGCAGGCGCTGCAGGGCTCGCAGAGAATCTGTTCGAGGCTCTCGCGGGTGCGCTTGCGGGTCATCTGCACCAAACCCAGTTCGGTGATGCCGATGATGTTGGTCTTGGCATGATCGCGTTCGAGCTGCTTCTCCAGAGTGCGTAAAACCTGGCGCTGGTGCTCTTCGTCGATCATGTCGATGAAGTCGATGATGATGATGCCACCCAGGTTGCGCAGGCGCAGTTGCCGAGCGATGGCCGTGGCCGCTTCCAGGTTGGTCTTGAAGATGGTTTCTTCGAGGGTGCGATGGCCGACGAAGGCGCCGGTGTTGACGTCGATGGTGGTCATCGCCTCGGCCGGATCCACCACCAAGTAACCGCCGGACTTGAGCGGCACCTTGCGCTCCAACGCCCGCTGGATCTCGTCCTCGACGCCGTACAGATCGAAGATCGGCCGCTCCCCCGGATAGTGCTCCAGGCGGTCGGCGATTTCCGGCATCAGTTCGGCGACGAACTGCGTGATCTTGCCGAAGGTTTCCCGCGAGTCGACGCGGATCTTCTCGGTACGCAGGCTGACCAGGTCACGCAGGGTGCGCAATGCCAGCGACAGATCCTCGTAGATCACGCTGGGCGCCTTGGCGCTCTGGATCTGCGCGCCGATCTGGTCCCACAGGCGGCGCAGATAGCGGATGTCGATGAGAATTTCATCGGCCCCGGCGCCTTCGGCCGCGGTACGCAGGATGAAGCCGCCGGCCTCCTCGATACCCTCGGCGGCCACGCAATCGGCGACCACCCGCTTGAGGCGCTCACGCTCGGCCTCGTCCTCGATCTTCAGGGAAATGCCCAGGTGGCTGGTGCGCGGCATGTACACCAGATAACGCGAGGGAATCGACAGTTGCGTGGTCAGGCGCGCACCCTTGCTGCCGATGGGGTCCTTGGTCACCTGCACCACCAGGCTCTGGCCTTCGTGCACCAGGGCGCTGATCGGCTCCACCGCCGAGCCCTCACGGGTGGAGATTTCCGAAGCATGGATGAAGGCGGCGCGTTCCAGGCCGATATCGACGAAGGCTGCCTGCATGCCCGGCAACACCCGCACCACCTTGCCCTTGTAAATGTTGCCGACGATGCCACGCTTCTGCGTGCGCTCGACATGCACTTCCTGCAGAACGCCGTTTTCCACCACCGCCACGCGCGACTCCATCGGCGTGATATTGATCAGAATCTCTTCGCTCATGCATCCGTCCTGATGGATTAGCTGCCCGCTCGGCGTGGCAGAAAGTTTAAGTCGCGGGCCGAGTTTGCCAGCAGGCGATGCCGAAATCGCCCAGCAATTGCGCCGTTTCGCACAGCGGCAGGCCGACCACCGCCGAGTAACTGCCCTCGATGCGGCTGACGAACACTGCCGCCAACCCTTGAATACCATAACCACCGGCCTTGTCGCAGGGCTCGCCACTGGCCCAGTAGGCCGCGATCTCGGCCTCGCTCAGGGCACGAAAGGTGACATCGCTGCTCACCACCTGCGCCACCTCACGCTCTCGACTGACCAGGGCCACGGCCGTCATCACCTGATGAGTACGTGCGGACAGCCTGCGCAACATCTGCTGAAAGTCGGCGAAATCCTGCGGTTTGCCAAGAATCTCGTCATCGATCACCACGCTGGTATCCGCACCCAGCACCACGGCATCGGCAGGCGCGCCCAGCGCCTGCAGGCCGGCGCGCGCCTTTTCCCGAGCCAGGCGCTCTACATAGGCCTTTGGCAGCTCATCTGGCAATGGGGTTTCATCTATCGAGGCGATTTGCGTGACGCAGGGCACGCCGATCTGGACCAACAGTTCACGACGGCGGGGCGAAGCGGAGGCCAGGAACAGCTCGGCCATGCGGGTATCTCCCTTGGCGAACCGCGACCGGCCCGGAGGCGGGTCGCGCTCAGTTGACGTTGAGGCGCAGGTGCAGGCTACGCAGGGCGACGCACACCCAGGGCCAGAGCAGCGCACTGACCACGGCAGGCAGAATGAACGCCAAGGTCGGCGGGCGGTTGCCGGTCAGGGCGTTGAGCCATAGCTGCACCAGTTGCGCCAGGCCGAACACCACCAGCAATACCATGCTCTGCTGCCACATGGGGAACATGCGCAGGCGCTGATGCAGGCTCAGCACCAGGAAAGTGATCAGGGTCAGGATCAGCGCGTTCTGCCCCAACAGCGTGCCGAACAGCACGTCCTGCGCCAGGCCGAGTATCCAGGCGGTGGTCATGCCGACGCGCTGCGGCAACGCCAGCACCCAATAGGTGAGAAACAGTGCAACCCACAAGGGCCGGCCGATCTGCATGAATTCCGGCATGGGCGATACGCTGAGCAACAGGCCGATGGCCAGGCTGAGCCAGATCACCCAGCCATTGCGTGCTTGGCTTGCGACCATCAGTGGGCCTCCTGAGCGGGTGCGCCCGCGGCCGGCGCGGCGGCCTCGGCAGCCGGGGCCGGCGTGCGCCCCTGCTCGGCCTCGCGGTCGGCGGCCTCCTGAGCCTCGGCCGAATCGGTGGCGCGCTGCTCCGGGGTGCGCCGATCGGAGAACACCAGCAGCAGGTAACGGCTGCGGTTCAGCGCAGCGGTCGGCGTGGCGCGGACGATGGCGAATGGTTGGCCGGAATCGTGGATGACCTGCTTGACCGTGGCCACCGGATAACCCGCCGGAAAGCGCTGGCCCATACCGGAGCTGACCAGCAGGTCGCCTTCCTTGATGTCGGCGGTATCGGCGACATGGCGCAGTTCCAGGCTCTCAGGGTTGCCGGTGCCGACGGCGATGGCGCGTAGGCCATTGCGGTTGACCTGTACCGGAATGCTGTGGGTGGTGTCGGTGATCAGCAGCACGCGCGCGGTGTAGGGCATGATTTCCACCACCTGGCCCATCAGCCCGCGGGCATCGAGCACCGGCTGGCCGAGGAACACGCCATCCTTCTCACCCTTGTCGATGAGGATGCGGTGGGTATAGGGGTTGGGGTCGACACCGATCAGCTCGCTGACCAGCACGTCCTCGTCCACCAGCGCGGCGGAATTGAGCAGTTCGCGCAAGCGCACGTTCTGCTCGGTGAGCGTGGCCAGTTTCTGCAGGCGACGTTGCAGCAGCAGGGCTTCGGCCTTGAGCTTCTCGTTCTCGGCCATCAGCTCGTTGCGCGAGGAGATCTGCTGCGTGGCATTCTCCCAGGCACGCACCGGTAGGTCGGCCATCCAGTAGAAGGGCGTGAGCACCAGGCCCATCTGGCTGCGCACTGGCTTGAGCGCATCGAAGCGCGCATCTACCACCATCAGCGCAGCCGACAGCACGGCAAACACCAGCAGGCGGATACCCAGCGAGGGGCCTTTGGCGAAGAGCGGCTTAATGACCTGCTCCTTGGGCGCCAGTGGATTGAACAGCGCGCGAAATCATGCGTACGGCGAACCAGTCAGCGGAAATAGGGCCGAGTGTACTGCAATGCTTGAATGTGCGCGTGCCGCCCGGAGGCGGCACGACAAGCGAACCAAGGCAGCACCACTCACTCGGTGGAGAGCAGGTCCATGGCATGGCGATCCATCATCTCCAGCGCCTTGCCGCCACCGCGGGCGACGCAGGTCAGCGGGTCTTCGGCGACGATCACCGGCAGGCCGGTTTCCTGGGAGAGCAGCTTGTCCAGGTCACGCAGCAGCGCGCCACCGCCGGTCAGCACCAGGCCGCGCTCGGCGATGTCCGAGGCCAGCTCGGGCGGCGACTGCTCCAGGGCGCTCTTGACCGACTGCACGATGGCCGCCAGGGATTCCTGCAGTGCTTCGAGCACTTCGTTGGAATTGAGGGTGAAGCTGCGCGGTACGCCCTCAGCCAGGTTGCGGCCACGCACGTCCACCTCACGGATCTCGCCGCCCGGGTAAGCGGTGCCGATTTCCTGCTTGATGCGCTCGGCGGTGCCTTCACCGATCAGCGAGCCGTAGTTGCGGCGCACGTAGGTGATGATGGCTTCGTCGAAACGGTCGCCGCCAACGCGGACGGATTCGGCATAGACCACGCCATTGAGGGAGATCAGGGCGATCTCGGTGGTGCCGCCGCCGATATCGACGACCATCGAACCACGGGCTTCCTCCACCGGCAGGCCGGCGCCGATGGCGGCGGACATCGGCTCTTCGATCAGGAATACCTCGCGGGCACCGGCGCCCAGAGCGGATTCACGAATGGCACGACGCTCCACCTGGGTCGACTTGCACGGCACGCAGATCAGCACGCGCGGCGAGGGCTGCAGGAAGCTGTTCTCGTGCACCTTGTTGATGAAGTACTGCAGCATCTTCTCGCAGACGCTGAAATCGGCGATCACGCCGTCCTTCATGGGGCGAATCGCGGAAATGTTGCCAGGGGTACGGCCGAGCATGCGCTTGGCCTCGGTGCCGACGGCGACGACGCTCTTCTGGTTGCCGTGGGTACGGATGGCGACCACGGAAGGTTCGTTCAGGACGATACCGCGCTCGCGCACGTAAATAAGGGTATTGGCAGTACCCAGGTCGATCGACAGATCGCTGGAGAACATGCCACGCAGTTTCTTGAACATTCGGAGAGGACCCTAGGCAACGCGTGGGTAAAAAGTCAGACGCGGAAAAAACGCGCGGGTAAAAAGTGCGGCAAACTCTAACAACGGCAGGGATTTTGAGCAAGGCGGCAATATGATAGATTGCCTGTTTTTCCGGGCCTTGCAGCCGCACGCCGCGGCCTTTGACCGCCAGCACGCGATATCCGTTCCCTGCAGCCTGTACTGCGCAGCCTTTCTGCCAATCTTCCACTGGAGACCCCCATGGCGCTTGAACGCTCCGAGGTGGAAAAAATCGCCCACCTGGCCCGCCTGGGCCTGAATGAAAGCGATATTCCGCAAACCACCGAAACCCTGAACAGCATCCTCGGCCTGATCGACCAGATGCAGGCTGTCGACACCCAGGGTGTCGAGCCCCTGGCTCACCCGTTGGAGGCCACCCAGCGCCTGCGCGCCGACGTGGTCAGCGAGAGCAACCAGCGCGACGCCTATCAGGCCATCGCCCCGGCCGTGGAAAGCGGCCTGTACCTCGTGCCGAAAGTCATCGAATAAAGGAAAGGGCCCGCCATGCATCAACTGACCCTCGCCGAGATCGCCAAGGGCCTCGAGGCCAAGCAGTTCTCCGCCGAAGAGCTGAGCCGTGCCCTGCTGGCACGCATCAAGCAGCTCGACCCGCAGCTCAACAGCTTCATCACCGTCACCGAAGATATCGCCATCGAACAGGCCAAGGCCGCCGACGCCCGCCGCGCCGCCGGCGAGAATGGCGCCCTGCTCGGCGCCCCCATCGCCCACAAGGATCTGTTCTGCACCAACGGCGTGCTGACCTCCTGCGCCTCGAAGATCCTCACCGGCTTCAAGGCGCCCTACGACGCCACCGTGGTCGAGAAATTCAAGGCCGCCGGCAGCGTCATGCTCGGCAAGCTGAACATGGACGAGTTCGCCATGGGCTCGGCCAACGAATCCAGCCACTACGGCCCGGTGAAGAACCCCTGGGATCTAACCCGCGTGCCAGGCGGCTCCTCGGGCGGCTCGGCTGCCGCCGTGGCCGCGCGCCTGCTGCCGGCCGCCACCGGCACCGACACCGGCGGCTCGATCCGCCAGCCGGCGGCGCTGACCAACCTCACCGGCATCAAGCCCACCTATGGCCGCGTGTCGCGCTGGGGCATGATCGCCTACGCCTCCAGCCTCGATCAGGGCAGCCCGCTGGCCCGCACTGCCGAGGACTGCGCCCTGCTGCTCGGTACCATGGCCGGCTTCGATGCCAAGGATTCCACCAGCGTCGACCAGCCGGTGGACGACTACCTGGCGGCGCTGGCTCAGCCGCTGGCTGGCCTGCGCATCGGCCTGCCCAAGGAATACTTCGGTGCCGGCCTCGACGCGCGCATCGGTGAGAAGGTAATGGCCGTGGTCGAGGAGCTGAAAAAGCTCGGCGCCAGCGTCAAGGACATCAGCCTGCCGAACATGCAGCACGCCATTGCGGCCTATTACGTGATCGCACCGGCCGAGGCCAGCTCCAACCTGTCGCGCTTCGACGGCGTGCGCTTCGGCTATCGCTGCGAGAATCCGGTCAACCTCGAAGACCTGTACAAGCGTTCGCGCGGCGAAGGCTTCGGTGCCGAGGTCAAACGCCGCATCATGGTCGGCACCTACGCCCTGTCCGCCGGTTACTACGACGCCTACTACATCAAGGCGCAGCAGATCCGCCGACTGATCAAGAACGACTTCGTCGCGGCGTTCAAGGATGTCGACCTGATCCTCGGCCCGACCACGCCGAACCTGGCCTGGAAACTCGGTGAGAAGAACGCCGACCCGGTGTCCGCCTACCTGGAAGACATCTACACCATCACCGCCAACCTGGCCGGTATTCCTGGCCTGTCGATGCCGGCCGGCTTCGTCGATGGCCTGCCGGTGGGCGTGCAATTGCTCGGCAACTATTTCCAGGAAGGTCGTCTGCTCAACGTCGCGCACCAGTACCAGCAGGTCAGCGACTGGCATAAACAAGCACCGAGCGGCTTCTAGGCCATGGCGCAGCCATGCGGCCTTTTCCCCTCTCCCATTCATGGGAGAGGGTGGCGCGTAGCGCCGGGAGAGGGCTTGTCCATGCCATACAGGATCGAGGAACACTAAAGATGCAATGGGAAACCGTGATCGGGCTCGAGATACACGCTCAGCTCAGCACCCAATCGAAGATTTTCTCCGCCAGCGCCACCAGCTTCGGCGCCGAGCCCAACACCCAGGCCAGCCTGATCGACCTGGGCATGCCCGGCACCCTGCCGGTGCTCAACGCCGAAGCCGTGCGCATGGCCTGCAAGTTCGGCCTGGCCATCGACGCAGAGATCGGCCCGCGTAACATCTTCGCGCGCAAGAACTACTTCTACCCGGACCTGCCCAAGGGCTACCAGACCAGCCAGATGGATCACCCCATCGTCGGCAAGGGCCATCTGGACATCACCCTGGAAGACGGCACCGTCAAGCGCATCGGCATCACCCGCGCGCACCTGGAAGAGGACGCCGGCAAGAGCCTGCACGAAGACTTCCACGGCATGAGCGGCATCGACCTCAACCGCGCCGGTACGCCGCTGCTGGAGATCGTCTCCGAGCCGGACATCCGCTCGGCCAAGGAAGCCGTGGCCTATGTGAAGGCCATCCACGCCTTGGTGCGCTACCTGGGCATCTGCGACGGCAACATGGCCGAAGGCTCGCTGCGCTGCGACTGCAACGTTTCCGTGCGCCCGAAAGGCCAGGAGGCCTTTGGCACCCGCGCCGAGATCAAGAACGTCAACTCCTTCCGCTTTATCGAGAAAGCGATCAACCGTGAGGTTCAGCGGCAGATCGAGCTGATCGAGGACGGCGGCAAGGTGGTGCAGGAAACCCGCCTGTACGACCCGAACACCGACCAAACTAAAGCCATGCGCAGCAAGGAAGAAGCCAACGACTACCGTTACTTCCCCTGCCCCGACCTGCTGCCGGTGGTGATCGAGCAGAGCTTTCTCGACGAGGTACGCAGCCAGTTGCCGGAACTGCCGACGCAGAAACGCGAGCGCTTCCAGAGCCAGTACGGCCTGTCTGTCTACGACGCCAGCGTGCTCTCCGCCAGCCGCGAGATGGCCGAGTACTTCGAGCAGGTGGCCAAGGTCTGCGGCGATGCCAAGCTGGCGGCCAACTGGGTGATGGGCGAGCTGTCCAGCCTGCTCAACAAGGAAGACCTGGAGATCGAGCAGTCGCCGGTTTCCGCCGAGCACCTGGGCGGCATGATCCTGCGCATCAAGGACAACACCATCAGCGGCAAGATCGCCAAGATGGTGTTCGAGGCCATGGCCGCCGGTGAAGGCAGCGCCGATGCCATCATCGAAAGCAAAGGCCTCAAGCAGGTCACCGACTCCGGCGCCATCGACAAGATGCTCGACGAGGTACTGGCCGCCAATGCCGAGCAGGTCGAGCAGTACCGCGCCAGCGACGAAGCCAAGCGCGGCAAGATGTTCGGCTTCTTCGTCGGGCAGGCCATGAAGGCCTCCAAGGGCAAGGCCAACCCGGGGCAAGTGAACGAACTGCTGAAGAAAAAGCTCGAAGACTGAGCCTCGAGCCAACGAAACGACGCCGGGCCTGCCCGGCGTCGTTTTATCTGGAGAAAACCACCATGATGATCCGTAGCCCGGATGCAATCCGGGAAATCACCAGCCCCCGGATTGCATCCGGGCTACAGGCCTGGGCCTTACTCGGTGCGTTCGCCCTGCTCGGCGGCTGCTCCACCTTTGGCGGCGGCGCGGGCAGCAGCGAAACCGGCAAGGCGTCCTACTACGCCCAGGCGCACCATGGCAAACGCACCGCCAGCGGCGAGCGCTTCGATCAACATGCGTTGACCGCCGCCCACCGCACCCTGCCGTTCGGTACGCAAGTACGGGTAACCAACCTGAACAACGAGCGCAGCGTGGTGGTACGCATAAACGACCGCGGCCCTTTCGTGCGCGGGCGCATCATCGACGTATCGCGCGCCGCCGCCGAGCGCCTGGGCATGCTGCGCTCAGGCGTGGCGCCGGTACGTATCGAAGCGCTGGACTGAACAGAGCCTGTAACAAATCGCTGCGCCGCCCCTCTGGCGCCGTGATAGGCCATGGCTACACTAGCCGCACTTTTCTCGGAGCTTCCCTGCAATGACCCTGATGACCTACGTCTACCTGATCGCCGGCCTGGTGCTACTGGTGGCCGGTGCCGAAGTGCTGGTGCGCGGCGCCGCCAAACTGGCCGCGCAATTCGGCATTCCACCCCTGGTAATCGGCCTGACCGTGGTGGCCTTCGGCACCAGCGCGCCGGAAACCGCAGTCAGCGTGCAATCTGCCCTCAATGGCAGCGGCGACCTGGCCATCGGCAACGTGGTCGGCAGCAATATCGCCAACGTTTTGCTGATTCTCGGCATGACTGCCCTGATCGCGCCGCTGATCGTCTCGCGCCAACTGATCCGCCTCGATGTACCGATCATGATCGGCGCCAGCCTGCTCACCTTCGGCCTGGCCTGGGATGGCGAGCTGAGTCGCCTCGACGGTGCTTTGCTGTTCGCCGGCGTGCTCAGCTACACCGGTTTTCTGATCTACAGCGCACGCAAGGACAAGGGCAGCCAGGACGATGAGTTCGCCAAAGAATTCGGCCTCGACGAGCAGCCAAAACCCTACGCCTGGGCAATCAATCTTGGCCTGGTCATCGTCGGTCTGGTACTGCTGGTGGCGGGCTCCAACTTCCTGGTCGAAGGCGCCGTGACACTTGCACGAGCACTGGGTATTTCGGAGCTGGTCATCGGTTTGACGGTGGTCGCCGTCGGCACCTCGCTGCCGGAGTTGGCCACTTCGATTCTGGCGGCCATCAAGGGCGAACGCGACATCGCCGTCGGCAATATCGTCGGCAGCAACATCTTCAACCTGCTCTGCGTGCTGGGTCTGGCCTCGCTGGTGTCACCAGCCTCCATTGCGGTATCACCCAATGCCCTGGCCTTCGACTTCCCGGTGATGATCGCGGTGGCCGTGGCCTGCCTGCCGATCTTCTTCGCCGGTTACCGCATCAACCGCTGGGAGGGTGCGCTGTTCCTCGCCTACTACGTGGCTTATACCCTCTACCTGGTGCTGTTCAGCACAGGTCGCCCATTCGCGCAGACCTTTGGCGAGGCGATGCTCGGCTATGCCCTGCCGCTGACCGCCATCACCCTGGTGGTGATCGCCGTGCGCGCCTGGCACAAGCAACGCGGACAGGAACTGCAGCCATGAGCGACGCCCAGGATCGTGGCCTCCAGGTGCGCAGAGAAGTGATGGGCGATGACTTCGTCGACCGCGCCCTGGGCAATGCCAGCGCCTTCACCCAGCCGCTGCAGGACTTCGTCAATGAGCACGCCTGGGGCGGCGTCTGGACGCGCGAAGGCCTGCCGCGCGCGACCCGCAGCCTGATCACCCTGGCCGCGCTGACCGCACTGAAATGCCCACAGGAACTCAAGGGCCATGTGCACGGCGCGCTGAACAACGGCTGCACGGTCGAGGAAATCCGCGAAACCCTGCTGCACTGCGCGGTGTACGCCGGCGTACCGGCCAGCATCGACGCCTTCCGCGCCGCGCAGGACGTGATCGAGGAATGGCAGAAACAGTAGGGTGCGCTATGCGCACCAGTTCTTGCTAGCAGCCTGGCTGTAGACCTTCGCTAGAACCAGGCTGCGCTCTCGACAGCGATGCCAGGCGTCATGGATGGGCATGAACCTGCCGCACATCCGCCCCCAGTTCCGCGAGCAGCGCCTGGGTCAGGGCTTCATCCAACCACCAGTTACAGAAGCCCACCCCCAGGTTACCGAACGCCCAGGGCATGGGCAGGAACTGCCAGTCATGCAAGCGGCTGGCGTGGCTACAGGCTGGACAGCTCAGCGTCACATCATCTTGCCCAGCGAACCAACTGCCGACAGCGTCGTCCCAGGCAATCGCTTCAACGGCTGCGACCTGCCGACAGCTCGGACAGGCCAAGCCATCCAGACCACTGTCGCCGGCATGGAACACTGTACGCTCCTGCACGAGCTGAACGCCGCAGTACTCGATGCGCGGATCATACCCCTGCGCCCCGGCCCCCGGCGGATAAAGGCCGGTATTGGGACAAGGTGACGCCACGACTATCTTGTGCTCGATCAGCCAATTCAGTATTCGACTGGCCCGTACCTGCGCCTCATCCTCGGAGGCACACTGCACAACGAACCAATGAACGGAATCCCCCATTTTTCTCTCCTTGAAAAAACACCCAGGGCCAATGCTGAAAGCCTAGATCCAGCCACCCCACTGCAACAGCAGCAAACCGGCGTTGATGCACAGCACGGCGGCCAGGGTGGTGATGACGATGATCGCCGCCGCCAGTTCGTGGTTGGCGCCCACGGCACGGGCCATGACGAAGCTGGCGGCGGCCGTGGGGCTGGCGAAGTAGAGAAAGAGGATCGCCAGATCCGCTCCGCGAAAGCCCCACAGCCAGGCGCCCAGGGTGCTCAGCAGCGGCAGCCAGACCATCTTCATCAGGCTCGCGCCGATGGCCACACCACTGCTGCGCCGTAGCGAGGCCAGGCTCAGCGTGCCACCAATGCAGATCAGCGCCAGCGGCAGGGTCATCTGCGCGAAATATTCCGCCGAGGTCAGCAGCCACTGCGGCAGAGGGATCTGCCAGTAGGCGAAAGGCACGGCCAGCAGCACGCCGATGATCAGCGGGTTCTTCAGGATGCTCAGGGCGATGACCTTGATGCCGGGCTTCACCCCTGGACTGTAGATGGCCAGGACGACCGCCGACAGGGCGTTGTAGCAGAGGATCACCACCGCTGCGAGCAAGGAACCGACCGACAGGCCGTAGTCGCCGTACATGCTGGTGGCCAGGGCCAGGCCGACGATGCCGTTGTTGCCGCGAAAGGCCCCCTGGGTGTAGATGCCGCGCTCGGCGAACGGCACCCGCCAGACCGCCCAGGCCCAGGCGACGAAGAACGAGACCACGGTGGCCAGAAAGAAGTAGCTCAGCAGTTCCGGCTGCAGCGCCGTATCCAGATCGGCCTTGACCACTCCGAGGAAAAGCAAGGTCGGCATGGTGCCGCGAAAGACCAGGCTCGAGGCGATATCGATGAAGGCACCATCGATCCAGCGCAAACGCTTGAGCACCACGCCGAGAAACAGCATGGCGAATACGGGGGCCGTGACGGCGAGGGTTTGGGCAGCGACGGCGAACATAAGCACACCAGCGGGAGGTCTGGCGACCTATGTTAGCTGGCTAAGTATTTATCGGCCATGGGCAAGCCGGAGGAACCTGCCTGCCAGCTTGTAGGGTAGAGCGAGCGGCGATCCGCGTAGCCCACGCCGAGCAACGCTGGCGGGCTAAAGCCCACCCTACGGCCTAATGCCCATCCCACATCTCAGCGCCGCACCGGGCGTTTCTGCAGTTTGCGCTGCAGGGTGCGGCGGTGCATGCCCAGCGCGCGCGCGGTGGCGGAAATGTTGCCCTCGTGCTCGGCCAGCACGCGCTGGATGTGCTCCCACTGCAGACGATCCACCGACATCGGGTTTTCCGGCACCAGGCTGTCGAGGTCGGCATGTTGTGACAGCAACGCGGTGAGCACGTCGTCGGCGTCGGCCGGTTTGCACAGGTAGTTGGCGGCGCCACGCTTGATCGCCTCCACCGCCGTGGCAATGCTGGAGTAGCCGGTGAGGATCACCACGCGCATTTCCGGATCCAGCTCCAGCAGCTTGGGCAGCAGCACCAGGCCGGAGTCGCCTTCCATCTTCAGGTCGACCACGGCGTAGTCGGGCAGGTCTTCCTTGGCCAGGGCCAGGCCCTCGTCGGCGCTGGAGGCGGTGGAGACGCGCAGGCCGCGGCGGCTCATGGCGCGCGCCATGACGCGGGTAAAGGTGGGATCATCGTCCACCAGCAGCAGGTGCGGGTGTTCTTCACCCTCGAACAGGGATTCTTCGCTCATGCTTGGTTTTCCTTGTCAGGCCACGCCGTAGGTACGCGGCAACTTCAATTCGGTGAGGGTGCCGCCTTCTTCGTGGTTATACAGCTTAACCGTGCCGCCGGCGCGGGTCACGCTGGCCTGGCTGAGGAACAGCCCCAGGCCGAAGCCCTTGCCCTTGGTGGTGAAGAAGGGCCGGCCAAGCTGTTCGGCGATGGCCAGCGGCACGCCGACGCCATGGTCGCGGATGCTCAGGCGCAGCCATTGGTGATCCCAGTCGAGGCGGATATCGAGCTTGTCCGGGCAGGCGTCGGCAGCGTTGTTGAGCAGGTTCAGCAACGCCTGGGTGAGATCGGCCGGCGGCATGATGCGCGGTGGCGTACCACGGCCCAGACACTGGTAGCGGTAGCTGGCCTCGGGGCGCATCAGGTGCCAGCGGTTGAGGGTGGTTTCCAGCCACTCGACGCTGGATTGCTCCACCACCGCCTGGCGCCGGTCATTCTCGGCGGCGCGCACCAGTTGCTGCAGGGTGTACTTGCACAGCTTGACCTGTTCCTGAAGCAGGGCCAGGTCGTCCTGCAGGGCCGGTTTGTCGCTGTATTCCTGGCGCAACTCCTTGAGCAGCACGCTCATGGTGCCCAGCGGCGTGCCCAGCTCATGGGCAGCGCCAGCGGCCTGGGTGGCCACGGCCAGCAGTTGCTGGTCACGCAGGCTTTCCTCGCGGCGTTCGGCGCGCATTTCGTCCTGGCGGCGCAGTTCCTCGGCCATCTTGGCGACGAAGAAGGTGATCAGCGCAGCGGCCAGGGCGAAGCTCAGCCACATGCCGTAGACCAGCAGGCTCTCGCGGGCAGCGGGCAGCTCCAGCGGGTGCGTCCAGATCAGCAGCAGGGTGTAGCCGGTCAGGGCCAGGCCGGAGAGGGCGATGGTGAACATCCACGGCAGAATCGCGGCAGCGATGGTCAGCGGCACCAGATAGTAGGAGACGAAGGGGTTGGTCGAACCGCCCGAGTAGTACAGCAGAACGCTGTGGATGATCAGGTCGCAGGCCAGTTGCACCGCGTACTCCACCTCGGTCACCGGCCAGGGCCCGCGCAGGCGCAGGGCCGTGCCCAGGCACAGCAGCAGCGAGATGCCGAGGGTCACCGACAGTTGCATCCAGGGCAGCATGAGGATGCCCGACTTGTAGGCCAGGCCCACCGAGCCGGCCTGGGCGGCGAGCACGAGGATGCGGATGAGGGTCAGGCGCCAGAGGTTCTGGCGGCTGGCGGACAGTAGCTGAACGGGTTCGAGCATGACGACTCCATTGAATGCAGGCGAGTATAACCAAGCCTGTCGCGGCCTTCCGCCGCTGCGGCAACCGGACGCACACCTTGGCGGCAAGCCCCGCCAGAACCAAAATCCTCATGCGGGTTTAACCCGAATGCACAACTGCTTTCGTCTACCCTCTGGAAACGGCCATCGCGGCCACTGAAAAGGAACTGTCTCATGCGAAAAATCACCCGCCTCGCCACCGCCCTCGCCCTGACTGCCGCCAGCCTGGCCAGCAGCGCCCTGTTCGCCGACGAGGCGCGCTACAACCAGATATCCCTGCGCGCCGAGGTCAATCAGGAAGTGGCTCACGACCTGATGCACGTCGCCCTCTATACCGAGTCGCAGAACACCGACCCGGCCAAGCTCGCCGCCGAGATCACCAACACCCTCAACAAGACCCTGGAGCAGGCGCGCCAGGTCAAGGGCGTAGCGGTCAAGCTGGGCAGCCGCAACAGTTACCCGGTCTACGATGACAAGGGGCAGAAGATCACGGCCTGGCGCGAGCGCGCCGAAGTGCGCCTGGAAAGCGCCGATTTCGCCCGCCTGTCCACCCTCACCGGCGAGTTGCTGCAATCGATGAAGATGGCCGGCATGGATTTCAGCATCGCCAGCGATACCCGCAAGGCGCGCGAAGATGCCATGCTCAAGGACGCGGTCAACGCCTTCAAGGCACGCGCGCAACTGGCCACCGAGGCGCTCGGCGGCAAGGGTTACAAGCTGGTCAGCCTGAGCCTCAATACCGGCGGTTTCCAACCGCCGATGCCCATGCGCGCCTACGCGGCCAAGGGCCTGGAAAGCATGGACGCAGCGCCGACGCCGCAGATCGAAGCTGGCACCAGCCAGGTCACGGTCAGTGCCGATGGCGTCATCGAAGTGCAGATGCCCTGAGCCACGCCCCATGTCGAAGCAACGCCGCTATCGAGCGATAGCGGCGTTCTGCCACCTGGCACCGCTGTTCTTTCATAAATGCGACAACGGGTTACAGAGTCGTCACACAACCCGAGCTGAACGCCGCCTGCCTCTTGCCTCAGGCACATGCCCTGCATAGCTTGCCAGGAGGCCCTCACAAGGGGCTCCTCGCCAACAAGCAAAAAAACGATGAGGTCATGATGCGCAAGAACGCCATTATCCAGGCTTTGCTTACCGCTGGGCTGATTGCCAGCGCCCCCCTCGCCAGCGCCGCCAACCTGGTGTTCTGCTCCGAGGGCAGCCCCGCCGGCTTCGATCCGGCCCTGTACACCACCGGCACCGATTTCGACGCTTCGGCGGAAACCATCTTCAACCGCCTGACCCAGTTCGAGCGCGGCGGCACCAAGGTTCAGCCCGGCCTGGCAGAAAGCTGGACAGTCTCGGACGACGGCCTGATCTACACCTTCAAGCTGCGCCCCGAGGTGAAGTTCCACACCACCGACTACTTCAAGCCCAGCCGCGAATTCAACGCCGACGACGTGCTGTTCACCTTCGAGCGCATGCTCGACAAGGATCATCCGTTCCGCAAGGCCTACCCCAGCGAGTTCCCCTACTTCACCGACATGGGCATGGACAGCAACATCGCCAAGGTGGAGAAGCTAGACGACATGACCGTGCGCTTCACCCTCAACCAGGTGGATGCCGCCTTCATCCAGAACCTGGCCATGAGCTTCGCCTCGATCCAGTCCGCCGAGTATGCCGACCAGCTTCTCAAGGCTGGCAAGGCCGCCGACATCAACCAGAAGCCCATTGGTACCGGCCCCTTCGTGTTCAGCCGCTACCAGAAGGACGCGGTGATCCGTTACAAGGGTAACAAGGACTACTGGAAACCCGAGGACGTGAAGATCGACAACCTGATCTTCGCCATCAACACCGACGCCTCGGTGCGCATGCAGAAGCTCAAGGCCGGCGAATGCCATGTCACCCTGTTTCCGCGCCCGGCGGACATCGAGTCGCTGAAGAAGGATGCCAACCTGCAGATGCCCGAGCAGGCCGGTTTCAACGTCGGCTATATCGCCTACAACGTCACCCACCCGCCGCTGGACAAGCTGGAAGTGCGCGAAGCGCTGGACATGGCGGTGAACAAGCCGGCTATCCTCAACGCGGTGTACCAGAGTTCTGGGCAACTGGCGGTCAACGGCATGCCGCCGACCCAGTGGTCGTATAACGAAGACATCCAGGATCCGCCCTTCGATCCGAAAAAGGCCAAGGAGCTGCTCAAGGCCGCTGGCGTCAAGGAAGGCACCGAGATCACCCTGTGGGCCATGCCGGTGCAGCGCCCGTACAACCCCAACGCCAAGCAGATCGCCGAGATGCTGCAGGCCGACTGGGCCAAGATCGGCATCAAGGCGCGCATCGTCAGCTACGAATGGGGCGAGTACCTCAAGCGTGCCAAGGCCGGCGAGCACGACGCCATGCTAATCGGCTGGAGCGGCGACAACGGTGACCCGGACAACTGGCTCGGCACCCTCTACGGCTGCGATGCGGTCGACGGCAACAACTTCTCCAAGTGGTGCTTCGAGGACTACGACAAGCTGGTCAAGGCCGCCAAGCGCACCACCGATGTGGACAAGCGCACCGAGCTGTACCAGCAGGCGCAGGTGATCCTCAAGCGCGAGGTGCCCATCACCCCGCTGGCGCACTCCACTGTGTACCAGCCGATGCGCAAGGAAGTGCATGACTTCCGCATCAGTCCCTTCGCGCTGAACTCCTTCTACGGCGTAAGCATCGACAAGTAGTGATGCGTGCGGCGCCCGTGAGGGCGCCGTCTTGAGGAGTTCCCATGCCAACCCTGCCTTTTCTACGTGCCGGCCTGGTGCTGGCCGCGCTATTTACCGGGCCCGTGCTGGCTGCCAGCGACAGCCTGGTGGTGTGCACGGAAGCCAGCCCCGAGGGCTTCGACATCGTCCAGTACACCGCTGCAGTAACCGCCGATGCCTCGGCGGAAACCCTGTTCGAGCGCCTGGTAGCCTTCGCTCCCGGCAGCAGCGAGATCGTCCCGGCCCTGGCGCAGAGCTGGACGATCAGCGATGACGGCCTGAGCTACATCTTCACCTTGCGCCAGGGAGTGAAGTTTCACGGCAACGCGGATTTCACCCCGAGCCGAGACTTCAACGCCGACGATGTGCTGTGGAGCTTTCAGCGCCAGCTCGACCCCAACCACCCCTGGCACAAGCTGTCGCCACGTGGCTTTCCCTTCGCCGAGGCCATGGGCCTGGCGCAGTTGATCGAGCGCATCGACAAGCTCGACGAGCACCGCGTACGCTTCGTACTCAAGCATCCGGAAGCGCCCTTCCTGGCCAATCTGGCCATGGGTTTCGCTTCCATCTACTCGGCCGAGTACGCCGATCATCTACTCGCCGTCGGCACGCCCGAGCGCCTCAATAGCCAGCCAATCGGCACCGGCCCATTCATCTTCGAGCGCTATGCCAAGGATGCCCAGGTGCGTTTTCGCGCCAACCCCGACTACTGGGACGGCCCGCCCCAGATCAAGCGATTGCTGCTGGCCATAACCCCCGAGCCCAACGTGCGCCAGCAGCGGCTCAAGGCCGGCGACTGCCAGGTCGCCCTGTACCCGCGCCCGGTAGACATCCCCGAACTCAAACGCGACCCGCGCCTGCAGGTGCTGGAGCTGGACTCGCTGCTGACCGCCTACATCGGCATCAACACCCGCCACCCACCACTGGATGACGTGCGCGTGCGCCAGGCGCTGAACCTGGCCTTCGACAAGGCCACCTATGTTCGCGCGCAGTTCGGCGAAGGCAACGCCACGCCGGCCGTGGCGCCCTATCCGAGCACCCTGTGGGGCAGCGACCCGACGCTGCAGGACTGGCCACACGACCCCGAGCGCGCCCGTCAGTTGCTGGCCCTGGCCGGCCTTGGCGAGGGTTTCAAGCTGTCGATCTGGACCCGCCCAGGCGGTGGCCCGACCAACCCCAACCCCGGCATCGGCGCGCAGATGCTGCAGGCCGATCTCGCCGCCGTCGGCATTCAGAGCGACATCCGTGTGTTCGAGTGGGGCGAACTGATCAAACGGGCCAAGAATGGCGAGCATGACCTGGTATTCATGGGCTGGGCCGGCGACAACGGTGACCCGGACAACTTCCTCACCCCCAACCTGTCCTGCGCCGCCGCCGAAAGTGGCGAAAACCAGGCCGGCTGGTGCGACGAGACCTTCGATGCCCTGATCACCCAGGCGCGCCAGGAGCCCGAACAGAGCAAACGCGCCGCACTCTATCGCCAGGCACTGGCGATCTTCCATGAGCAGGCGCCGTGGATTGCCCTGGCCCACCCTAAGCAGTTCGCAGTCATCCGCAAGGGCATCGAGGGCTTCGTGCTCAGCCCGCTGGGCTCGAACAATTTCGCTCGGGTGAAGCTGCAGTGAGCCGTCCGCGCCAAGCCTTTGTGGGAGGGGCTTTAGCCGCGAACCTATCGCCGCTGAAGCGCCTCCCACGAGGCGCATACCGATCCACCAATGCCCCGGATTGCATCCGGGCTACGCAATGCCCAAAACAACGCCGAGCCATGCAGCCCGGTGCGTACATACCGTCATGGAGTAGAACCGCCTGATGCTGTCATTCATCGCCAGACGCCTGGGGCTGCTGATCCCCACCTTCTTCGGCGTCACCCTGCTGACCTTCGCGCTGATCCGCCTGATTCCCGGTGATCCGGTGGAAGTGATGATGGGCGAGCGTCGCGTCGACCCCGAGATGCATGCCCAGGCCATGGAGCGCCTGGGTCTGAACAAGCCGCTGTACGCGCAGTATCTCGACTATATCGGCCAACTCGCCCAGGGTGACCTGGGCAAATCGCTGCGCTCGAACGTGGGCGTCTGGAACGAGTTCATCACCCTGTTCCCGGCCACCCTCGAACTGTCCCTGGCCGCCCTGCTGTTCGCCGGCACTCTGGGCCTGATCGCCGGCGTGGTCGCCGCGCTCAAACGCGGCTCGCTGTTGGATCACGGAGTGATGGGCATAGCCCTGACCGGCTACTCCATGCCGATTTTCTGGTGGGGCCTGCTGCTGATCATGTTCTTCTCGGTGAACCTGGGCTGGACGCCGGTTTCCGGGCGCATCGACCTGCTTTACGACATCCCGCCGGTGACCGGCTTCATGCTCATCGACACCCTGCTGGCCGACGAGCCCGGCGCCTTCACCGATGCCCTGCGTCACCTGATTCTGCCGGCCATCGTGCTCGGCACCATCCCGCTGGCGGTGATCGCCCGCATGACCCGCTCGGCCATGCTCGAAGTGCTGCGCGAGGACTATATCCGCACCGCGCGGGCCAAGGGCCTGTCGCCGGCGCGGGTGGTGTTCGTGCACGGCCTGCGCAACGCGCTGATCCCGGTGCTGACCGTGTTCGGCCTGCAGGTCGGCGCTCTGCTGGCCGGCGCGGTGCTGACCGAAACCATCTTTTCCTGGCCGGGTATCGGCCAATGGCTGATCGAAGCCATCCGCGCCCGCGACTACCCGGTGGTGCAGAACGGCATCCTGCTGATCGCCTGCCTGGTGATCCTGGTCAACTTCACCGTGGATGTCCTCTATGGCCTGGCCAATCCACGTATTCGTCATCAGAAGTAAGGAAGGCGTGATGAATCGTCTCGTAGGGTGTCGCGGGGCCGCCCAGGCTGTGCGCACCATGATTGTGGGTCAACATTCGGTGCGCACAGCGCACCCTACCAAGTTCATCTTCATGGAGGGGGCATACCCATGACCACCGCCACCACTATCGACCAGAGCCTGCTCTACCCCTCGCCGCTCAAGGAGTTCTGGCAGGCCTTCGCGCAAAACACCGGTGCCCTCGGCGGCCTGGCGTTCATGACCCTGCTGGTGTTCTGCGCGCTGTTCGCCCCCTGGGTCGCACCGCACGCCCCCAGCGAGCAGTACCGCGACTTCCTGCTCACCCCGCCGGTGTGGCTGGAAGGTGGCCAATGGCAGTTCCTGCTCGGCACCGACGAGCTGGGCCGCGACATGCTCTCGCGGCTGATCCATGGCGCACGCCTGTCACTGCTGATCGGCCTGGCCTCGGTGCTGATGTCGCTGATCCCCGGCATCCTCCTGGGCCTGGTCGCCGGCTTCTTCCCGCGCCTGTTCGGCCCCGGCATCATGCGCCTGATGGACATCATGCTGGCCCTGCCCTCGCTGCTGCTGGCGGTGGCCATCGTCGCCATCCTCGGCCCGGGGCTGATCAACACCATCTTCGCCATCGCCATCGTCTCGCTGCCGTCCTACGTGCGCCTGACCCGCGCCGCGGTGATGAGCGAGCTGAACCGCGACTACGTCACCGCCGCGAAACTGGCCGGTGCCAGCCTGCCACGGCTGATGTTCGTCACCGTGCTGCCCAACTGCATGGCGCCGTTGATCGTGCAGGCCACCCTGAGCTTCTCCTCGGCCATTCTCGATGCCGCCGCCCTGGGTTTTCTCGGCCTTGGCGTGCAACCGCCGACACCCGAGTGGGGCACCATGCTGGCCTCGGCACGCGACTACATCGAACGCGCCTGGTGGGTGGTGACACTGCCCGGCCAAGCCATCCTGCTCAGCGTGCTGGCGATCAACCTGATGGGCGATGGCCTGCGCGACGCGCTCGACCCGAAACTCAAGAATGCGCAATGAGGAGCCCGGAATGAGTAACCGCATAGTCCGGATGCAATCCGGAGCATTCTCGGTGCGCACGGCGCACCCTACCTCTGCAGTGATGCCAATACCTCGCCGCTCCGTAGGGTGGATGACGCTCTGTTCATCCACCCTGAACGCACGACGGTGGACGGGTGAAGCGTCGTCCACCCTACGCCTGGAGGCACGCCCATGAGCCTGCTGAATATCCGCAATCTGTCCGTACGCTTCGGCTCCGCCATGCCGGTGGTCGATAGCCTCGACCTGAGCGTGGACAAGGGCGAGGTGCTGGCCATAGTCGGTGAGTCCGGCTCCGGCAAGTCGGTGACCATGATGGCGCTGATGGGCCTGATCGATGCCCCCGGTATCGTCCAGGCCGACTGCATGCAGTTCGACGGCACCGACATGCTGCGCCTGAAAGGCCGGCAGCGCCGGCAAGTCGTCGGCAAGGATCTGGCCATGGTCTTCCAGGATCCCATGACCGCCCTCAACCCCAGCTACACCGTGGGTTTCCAGATCGAGGAAGTACTGCGCCAGCACCTCGGCCTCAAGGGTAAGGCGGCACGCGCCCGCGCCCTGGAGCTGTTGGAGCGGGTAGAAATTCCCGCTGCCGCCAGCCGCCTCGACGCTTACCCACACCAGCTTTCCGGGGGTATGAGCCAGCGCGTGGCGATTGCCATGGCGATTGCCGCCGAGCCCAAACTACTGATCGCCGACGAGCCCACCACGGCGCTGGACGTGACCATCCAGGCGCAGATCATGGAGCTGCTGCTGAGCCTGCAACGCGACCAGGGCATGGCCCTGGTGCTGATCACCCACGACCTGGCAGTGGTCGCCGAGACCGCCCAGCGCGTCTGCGTGATGTATGCCGGCCAAGCGGTGGAGCTGGGCCAGGTGCCGACCCTGTTCGACGCCCCCAGCCACCCCTATACCGAGGCGCTGCTCAAAGCCATCCCGGAACACAGCGCAGGTGCCAGCCGCCTGGCCACCCTGCCCGGCATCGTCCCCGGCCGCTATGACCGCCCACTGGGCTGCCTGTTGTCGCCGCGCTGCCCCTACGTGCAGGAGCGCTGCCACCAGCAACGCCCGACGCTGGACGAACATGCCCGTGGCGCCGCGCGCTGCTTCTTTCCCCTGGAGGTGGCCTGATGAGCAACGTACTCGAAGCCCGTGAGCTGACCCGCCACTACAGCGTTTCGCGCGGCCTGTTCAAACCGGCAGCCACGCTGCAGGCACTCAATGGCGTGTCCTTCACGCTGGCGGCCGGCAAGACCCTGGCGGTGGTCGGCGAGTCCGGCTGTGGCAAGTCCACCCTGGCCCGTGCCCTGACCCTGATCGAGCAGCCCAGCGCCGGCAGCCTGCAGATTGCCGGGCGCGAAGTGGCCGGCGCCAGCAAGGCCGAGCGCAAGCAACTGCGCCGCGACGTACAGATGGTGTTTCAGAACCCCTACGCCTCGCTCAATCCCCGGCAGAAGATCGGCGATCAACTGGCCGAACCGCTGCTGATCAACACCGAGCTGTCGCGCGCCGAGCGCCGCGACAAGGTGCAGGCGATGATGCAGCAGGTGGGCCTGCGCCCCGAGCACTACGCGCGCTACCCGCACATGTTCTCCGGCGGCCAGCGCCAGCGCATCGCCCTGGCCCGCGCCATGATGCTGCAGCCCAAGGTGCTGGTGGCGGACGAGCCGACCTCGGCGCTGGACGTGTCGATCCAGGCCCAGGTGCTCAACCTGTTCATGGATCTGCAGGAGCAGTTCGACACCGGCTACGTGTTCATCTCGCACAACCTCGCCGTGGTGCGCCATGTCGCCGACGAGGTGCTGGTGATGTACCTCGGCCGCCCGGCGGAAATGGGCCCGGCCGAAGCGCTGTACAGCCGGCCATTGCACCCCTACACCCGTGCTTTGCTGTCGGCGACGCCGGCGATTCACCCCGACCCGAACAAGCCCAGGGTGAAGATCAGCGGCGAGCTGCCCAACCCGCTCGACCCGCCGTCGGGCTGCGCCTTCCACAAGCGCTGCCCGCATGCCGACGAGCGCTGCAGCAGCGAGCGCCCCGAGCTGAGGCTGATCGATGCCCGCCAGGTGGCTTGCCACCATGTCGAGCGGATCGTCTGACACGTGAGTATTGCTGCGCGGCGCGGTGCCAGCCCTTTTCGCGGCTGAAGCCGCTCCTACCGGTCAGGTGTGCTCGGCATCTTTCTGCTTTGGGAGCGGTTTCAGCGAGAAACCCTAGCCTGACGCCAATCGATCAGCACAACACGACCCCGTGGGAGGGGCTTTAGCCGCGACAAAAAACTCGCGGCTAAAGCCCCTCCTACCGATCACGCCACGATTCGGTTTGAAAGCGCGATACGGATTGGCAGACGGCGAAGCGCGCAGGACAATCCAGCTATCGTCATTAAATGGAGCGCGCGCCATGCTCGACCCGGATCGCTGCTGGCAGGCCGTCTGCGACCGCGACGCGCAGCACGATGGTCGCTTCGTCTTCGCCGTGCACAGCACCGGCATCTACTGCCGGCCCAATTGCCCAGCGCGCAGGCCGCGACGCGACAACGTCAGCTTCCACATTGACGCCGCCAGTGCCGAAGCCGCTGGTTTCCGTCCCTGCAAACGCTGCTCGCCGCAGGGCCAGAGTCCGGCGCAGCAGCTCGATGCCCTGGTCGCGGCTGCCTGTGAGCTGCTGCGCGGCGAACAACGCCTGACCCTGACGCAACTGGCCGCGCGCATCGGCCTGTCGCCGTCGCACCTGGCCCGCGCCTTCAAGGCGCGCACCGGGCTCACCCCCAAAGCCTGGGCAGCCGCCGAACGGCGCAAGCGTCTCGAGGCGCAGTTGCCCGGCTCGCCCAGCGTGCTGCAGGCAGCCTTGGCCGCCGGCTATTCCGGTACCCGTGCCCTGTACGAAAAGCCGCAGGCCCTGAGCCCCAGCCAGCGCCGCCAACATGGTGCCGGCGAACACCTGCGCTATGCCATCGCCCCCTGCCCGCTGGGCCTGGTGCTGCTCGCCAGCAGCGCCAAGGGCGTCTGCGCCCTGCTCTTCGGTGACAGCGCCGAGGCCTTGCACAGCGAGTTGCAACAACGCTTCGCCGCCGCCCATCTGGAGTGGGACGACCAGGGCCTGCAGGCCTGGCTGCAACAGGTGCTGGCGCAACTCGAAGAACCCGAGCGCGCCGCCCACCTGCCGCTGGACATTCGCGGCACGGCCTTCCAGCAGCGCGTCTGGCAGGCCCTGCAGCGCATCCCTAGCGGTGAAACGCGCAGCTACGGCGAACTGGCCAAGCAACTCGATAGCCATCCCCGCGCCGTGGCCCGAGCCTGCGCCAGCGATGCCATAGGCCTGCTGCTGCCCTGCCACCGTGTGCTGGCCAGCGATGGCAGCCTCGGCGGCTATCGCTGGGGATTGGCGCGCAAGCGACAATTGCTGGAGCAGGAAGGCGCCTGAGAGTGGCTCGGCAGGTGCTGACCTGAGGCCGCGCAGAGCCGCGACTCACGGGTAGTAAGCTGTCCGCCTGGTCATAAATTCACCGGAAAAAATCTTGCTGCTATGATGCGCGGCTTTCGCGGAACCAAGCCTGTTCGAGGCGCATTCTGGTGGATGTGCTTTGCTTGGATTCTGACCATTGCCGCGCGCTCGCGCACCGGGGAGCCCCACATGCTGGAAAGACTGTTCCAACTCCAAGCCCACAACACCAACGTGCGTACCGAGGTACTGGCCGGGGTCACCACCTTCCTGACCATGGCCTACATCCTCTTCGTCAACCCGAGCATCCTCGGCGAGACCGGCATGGACAAGGGCGCGGTGTTCGTCGCCACCTGCCTGGCCGCAGCCTTCGGTTCCGTGGTCATGGGTCTGATCGCCAACTACCCGATCGCCCTGGCACCGGGCATGGGCCTCAACGCCTTCTTCACCTACACCGTGGTACTGGGTATGGGCCACACCTGGCAAGTGGCACTGGGCGCGGTATTCCTCTCGGCGTGCCTGTTCTTCCTGCTGTCGATCTTCAAGATCCGTGAATGGATCATCAACAGCATCCCGCTCGAGCTGCGCTCGGCCATCGCTGCCGGTATCGGCCTGTTCCTGGCGCTGATCGCCCTGCAGAACGCCGGTATCGTCGCCGCCAACCCGGCGACCATGGTCGGCCTCGGCAACCTGGCCAGCCCGCAGGCGATCCTGGCGATCCTCGGCTTCTTCCTGATCATCGGCCTGGAAGCGCTGCGCGTGACCGGCGCGGTGCTGATCAGCATCCTGGTGGTCACCGGCCTGAGCATCCTGCTGGGCGTCAGCCAGTTCGGCGGCCTGGTGTCGATGCCGCCGTCGCTGGCCCCGACCTTCCTGCAACTGGACATCGCCGGCGCACTGGACGTGGGCCTGATCAGCGTGATCTTCGCCTTCCTCTTCGTCGACCTGTTCGACAACTCCGGCACCCTGATCGCCGTGGCCAAGAAAGCCGGGCTGATGCGCAAGGACGGCCACCTGCCGAAGATGGGCCGCGCGCTGATCGCCGACAGCACCGCCGCCCTCGGTGGTTCGCTGCTGGGCACCAGCACCACCACCAGCTACATCGAATCGGCGGCGGGCGTAAGCGCTGGCGGGCGCACCGGCCTGACCGCCATCATCACCGCCGTGCTGTTCCTCCTCGCCCTGTTCTTCGCCCCGCTGGCCGGCAGCGTACCGGCCTTCGCCACCGCTCCGGCGCTGCTGTTCGTTGCCGTGCTGATGGCCTCGGGCATGGCCGAGATCGAGTGGGACGACATCACCGTCGCCGCCCCGGTGGTGGTCACCGCGCTGGCCATGCCGCTGACCTACTCCATCGCCACCGGCATCGCCTTCGGCTTCATCACCTGGGTCGCCGCCAAGACCCTGGCCGGGCGCTTCCGCGAACTGAACGGCATGCTGGTGGCGCTGGCCATCTTCTGCGTGATCAAGCTGTCGCTGTTCTGAAGGCAGGCGCTCATGTCATCGCAGGTATCGGTGGGCTGAAGCGGATCGCTGCCCGGCCCACCCTACATCTGTGCGGATCGGGACGCTGGCCGCTCGTAGCGCCAGGCGTAGGGTGGACATCGTTTTTCATGTCCACCAACACCTTCTTTCCGGCCACGCAGAGGGTGGATGAAAAAAGCGTCATCCACCCTACGACTCAGGGGCTTGCGCGCCGCCGACGAGCAACCCCAGGCACGCGACCATCGCCTCCGCTACAATGGCGCCCCGTTTTTCAGCCTGCATGAGTGACCGATGAGCCGCCCCGCATTCGACCCCGCCACCTACGACGCCCAACTCGCCGAGAAGAAGGCCCGCCTGGTCGCATTGCTGGCACCCTTCGCAGCACCCGAGCCCGAGGTGTTCGACTCGCCGCGCGAACACTACCGCCTGCGCGCCGAATTCCGCCTGTGGCGTGAAGACGGCCAGCGCCACTACGCGATGTTCGCCCCGGGCGACAAGCACACGCCGATCCTGCTGGACGACTTCCCCATCGCCAGCCGGCGCATCAACGAGCTGATGCCGCGTCTGCGCGCCGCCTGGCAGACCAGCGAGGCGCTGTCGTTCAAGCTGTTCCAGGTGGAGTTCCTCACCACCCTGGCCGGCGATGCGCTGATCACCCTGGCCTACCACCGCCCGCTGGACGCGGCCTGGCAGGCCGAGGCCGAACGCCTGGCGGCCGAACTGAACGTCAGCCTGGTCGGCCGCTCGCGAGGGCAACGCCTGGTGATCGGCCGCGATTACGTGGAAGAAGAACTGAGTGTGGCCGGGCGCAGCTTCCGCTACCGCCAGCCGGAGGGCGCCTTCACCCAACCCAACGGAGTGGTGTGCCAGAAGATGCTCGGCTGGGCCCATGAGGTGCTCGGCGAGCGCGCAGACGACCTGCTGGAGCTGTACTGCGGCAATGGCAACTTCACCCTACCGCTGGCCACCCGCGTGCGCCGTGTGCTGGCTACCGAGATCAGCAAGAGTTCGGTGAACGCGGCCCTGGCCAACCTGGCCGACAACGGCGTGAGCAACGTCGAGCTGGTGCGCCTGTCCGCCGAAGAGCTGACCCAGGCGCTCAACGAGGTGCGCCCGTTCCGCCGCCTGGCCGGCATCGACCTGAAGAGCTACGACTTCGGCAGCGTCTTCGTCGACCCGCCACGCGCCGGGATGGATCCGGACACCTGCGAGCTGACCCGGCGTTTCGAGCGCATTCTGTACATCTCCTGCAATCCGGAGACCCTGGCCGCCAACATCGCCCAGCTCGCCGACACCCACCAGGTGACGCGCAGCGCCCTGTTCGACCAGTTCCCCTACACCCACCATATGGAAGCCGGGGTGCTGCTGGAAAGACGCTGAGTGTCGGGAACCTGGTCGCGTGGAAATCCCCGGATTGCATCCGGGCTACACAACCTGGCCGATTGACACTGGGCGGGCAAGTTTGTGTGGTCTTGTTGGTCTGTGTTGGTGGTTTAGACGCCGCTTTAGGTGTCTTCAGAGATTCCGGGTTTCGCCCCCTCGGGCGACTCACTTTTCTTTGAACTGCGCAAAGAAAAGTAAGCAAAAGAAACGCACCCCCGCCATCCGGGTCTCGCTTCGCTCGACTCCCCTCACTCCGGCACCGCTCCGGGGTCGGCTTACAAGGGCCATCCCTGGCCCTTTAAGCCTCTCGCGGCATCCATGCCGCTCGCCCCCTGCGCAATGCCTACGTTCGGCCTCCTGAAGGGGGAGTTAGCGCGCCTGAACGTACATTGGTTCCGGGCATGCCCGGCGTGCTCTGGTAACGGTGGAACCATGACGTGGCCGCCGGGTTAAACCAAAACTTTCATTCGCGTAGTTTCATTCGCTTGAATAGCTTGCCGGCTTTCAGCCGGCATCCCGGTCAGCCCTAAGGCTGACCCATGTTCAAGCACTCCACGCTAATTCTGGGTTACCTCAGGTTCAGGCGCGTGCAGAGCCCGCCCAGGAGGGCGAACGGAATCGTCGTGGAAGAGGTTGAGCGGCATGGATGCCGCGAAAGCCGCGATGGGCCAGGGATGGCCCACCGCGGCGGGCCTCTGGAGCGACGATGGAGTGAGCGAACCCTCGCGCAGCGAGGGCCGGATGACCGGGCGGAGGGTTTTGGTTACTTTTGCCCTGCAAAAGTGACTCGCCCGGGAGGGCGAAACCAAAAACATCAGCAAAAACACGGCAATTCGGAACAGGCACCCGAACAACCAACGAGCCACACATAAACTCGCCAGTCCCGTCCCAATACTGATTTTCCCGAGACTCCGCGAAGAACCTTCTTTGTCCAGCATCCCCTACCGCCCGGAGGCTAATCAGCCCTCGCGCCGAATGCCGCGCAACGCCCACCAGGCCAAACCAGCCGATACCACCTCCAGTAGCAGCGCGGTGAGGTTGAAGGTCTGTTGCGCACCGCCGTCCAGCCACAGCCCGGCGACACGTGCCAGGGCCAGCGCGGCATAGAGCAAGACCAGCAGCATCAGGGCTGGGCGCAGCAGATCCAGGCGCGTCAGCGCCATCGCCAGGTAGGCCGCCAGACCCAGTTGCAGGCCACCGTAATAGGCGCGCACCTCGGTCACCGCGGCATTGCCCATCAGCAGCGCGCCGCTGAAGCTGGCCATCTCCTCGGGGCGAATGAAGTAGGCCAGTCCCAGGCCGGCGAGGACGACGATCTGGATCGTCAATACGATTCGGGCGAACAGCATGCCAGGACTCCTCGTTCGGTTGAGACACAGAGCATACGACGAAAATCGCCATGCCCTGCACCAAGCTTGGCTCGATTGCACTTTCGCCAGGGTGATCTACACCTAAGGGTGTAACCGTACTCGACAAGGAGGTCGACATGCCTGCCCGCGAGAAGTCCGTAGTACGCCTCCAGCGTGACCCCTCAGTTCCTGTCGAGTGCATTCTGCCACCTGCCTCCAGGAGCCCCCACGCAACACCGTGAAGCGGCCCTGCGCCGCACCTAGCCGAAAACCATAAAGGACGCCCCGCCAACGGACGACCCGGCAGGCGCGTTCCATCAAGGAGATGATCATGCGTAACGTAAAAGGAACCCTGATCCGCGCGTTGGCAATCACCACGCCGCTGCTCGCCACTGCCGCCCAGGCCGGGGTCTATCCCGACTTCGGCTTCAAGCCATCGGAACAGGAATACGATGGCCCGCTGTTCCAGCTCAGCCAGACCTACCCCACCTCAGCGCCACCGGCCTCGGCCCTGCCGGCCTTCTTCAAGCTGCTGCCCAAGGAGCGCAACAACGACTTCGAGACCTGGCGCGCCTACATGGACGCAGTGAAGGAGTATTGCCTGGAAGGCAACGTGGAAAACGACTGGAACGTGCAGAAGAACAAGGTACGCGGCTGGTTTCACATGCCCTGGCAACACTACGGCCCACTGGGCCGCGAAGGCATCCACGGGCTGACCAAGGAAGCCCAGATCCAACCCAAGCAGCTCGCCCCGACCCAGACCACCTCCGGGCAAACCTACGCGGTGGGCATCTACAACGATATCGGCGCCTACACCATCGGCCAGGTGTGGAAGGATCCCAGCAACCCCAACCCGGATTTCACCTCCAAGCCCAACAGCTTCGCCAACGGCACCGTGGTGTGCAAACCGCTGTTCGCCGACGTCGACCGCAGCCAGGTGCCCTTCCTGCAGAACCCGGTGCTGTGGCAGGGCTATATCACCAAGACCTTCGACTCGGGCGATCGCGTGGTGAAGGAGGTGGCTCTGATCCAGATGGACATTGCCGTGCGTGATACGCGCATCGACGAAACCGGCTGGATCTTCGGTACCTTCCAGTACAACGGCGCCATCACCGGCAAGCCGGGCTGGGACAATCTGGTGCCGGTGGGCATCATGTGGGGCAACGACCCGCAGGACAACGGCAACGATTACAGCAACCCGAAGCCGACCGAGACCCGCATCAACCCCAACCTCAAGCAAACCGCGATCAACGCCAACACCCGCGAGCTGCCGCCGACCCACCTGGGCTGGAACGGTCGCCTCAACGGCCCGGTGGACAACCCGGTAAGCTCCTGCATGAGCTGCCACATGACCGGTGAGTACCCGCAACTGGCAATCATGAACCCGACCTTCCAGGCCAACCCGCCTGCCGTCGGCTCGCCGGAGTGGATGCGCTGGTTCCAGAACATCCCGGCCGGCCAGCCCTTCAGCGAAGGTACCAAGAGCACGGACTACAGCCTGCAACTGGCCGGTGGCCTGGCCAACTTCTATGACTGGAAGTGCAACCAGGGCGGCGTCTTCGTCGATGGCAAGAACGCCTGCCAGAAAGCCAGCCAGTTGAAGCTGATGCTCAAGGGTAGCGTGGATATGGACGACATCAAGCCGGTGCAGCGTGACCCGAGCCTGATGGAGCTGCTGGAGTGACCTAGAACCTGTTGAGGTTGCGTAGCAACATCAACAGTCCCTACCCGTAGCTGCGAAGCCTGGCTTCGCAGCTACGGATGCTTGGGCCTGCTCAGCCATGGGGTTATCCTCGACACCATCGCCCTCAGGAGCCCCATCATGCGCCCTACTCTTCTCGCTCTCTGCCTTTTCAGCTCGCTGGCCCAGGCTGGCGAAACGCTGACCATCGACGTGCACCGCGACGCCAACTGCGGCTGCTGCACCGCCTGGATCGATCATCTGCAAGCCAATGGTTTCGTGGTCAACGACCATGTGGAAAAGGACATGAGCGCGGTCAAGCAGCGCCTCGGCGTGCCGCCACGCCTGGCCTCGTGCCATACCGGGGTGATCGACGGCCAGTTCGTCGAAGGCCATGTTCCGGCCGCCGACATCCTCAAACTGCGCCAACGCCCCGACCTGCTCGGCGCCGCCGTGCCGGGCATGCCCATGGGCTCGCCCGGCATGGAATACGATGGGCGGGTGGACGCCTACCAGGTCATCGGTCTGGATCGCCAGCGCCAGGATGTGGTGTTGAGCGACCATCCCGCCAACTGAGCAAACGGGGAACACAACCATGCGCTGGCAACGGGGTAGACGCAGTGACAATGTCGTGGACGCACGCGGCCGCTCGGGCAGGCGCATCGGCGGCGGGCTGAGCCTGGGGGCGGTGGCGCTGATCGTCGCCTTTGGCCTGCTCACGGGGCAGGATCCGCTGCAGATTCTCGGCCAGATCGCCGGTCAGGCCAGCCAGCCGCAGATCAACCAACCCGCCAATACTCCGCCGGCTCAGGACGAGCAGCGCGACTTCGTCAGCGCCATCCTCGGCGACACCGAGGACACCTGGCGCGAACTGTTCCAGCAGGCCGGCAAGCAATACCGCGACCCGCAACTGGTGCTGTTCTCCGACGGTGTCGATTCGGCCTGCGGTTTCGCCAGCTCGGCAGTCGGCCCCTTCTACTGCCCGGGCGACCAGCGCGTGTACCTCGACATGGCGTTCTTCCGCGAAATGGAGCAGCGCTTCGCGGCCGCCGGCGATTTCGCCCAGGCCTACGTGATCGCCCATGAGGTCGGCCACCATGTGCAGACCCTGCTCGGCGTCTCCGCCAAGGTCAACGCTGCACGTCAGCGCGGCGAACGCATCGAGGGCGACGGCGGCCTGCTGGTGCGCCAGGAGCTGCAGGCCGACTGCCTGGCCGGGGTCTGGGCCCATCACGCCCAGCGTCGCCACGCCTGGCTGGAGCCCGGCGACCTGGAAGAGGCGCTGAACGCTGCCAGCGCCATCGGCGATGATCGCCTGCAAAAACAGGCCCGTGGCCAGGTGGTGCCGGACGCCTTCACCCATGGCACCTCGCAGCAGCGCGTGCGCTGGTTCAGCACCGGCTTCGACACGGGCCAGCCAGGGCGCTGCGACACCTTCAAGGCGACGCGCCTGTAAGCGGCTCGGCTCAGGCCTGCGAAGGTGTCAGCCGCGCCGCCCGGCGTGCCGGCAACAGCAGCAGCAAGAACAGCGCCGCCACCACGAACACCAGGGCGAACCAGCCATACAGCTCCAGCGGCTGCCAGCCACCATCGAGCATCAGCCCGGCCACGGTGGGTGAAAGTATCGCCCCGCCACGGCCGATACCGATGGCCCAGCCCACGCCGGTGGCACGGATCGAGGCACCGTAGAGCAGCGGCGACAGCGCATACAGGCCCGCGACGCAGCCGTTGGAGAACAGCCCAATCAGCAGCCCCATGCCCAATGCCGCCAGGTAGGACGAGCCGATACCGGTGAACAGCAGCAGCAACAGCGCGGTGATCAGCATGAAAGCGGCCAGCACCCGGGGCAGGGCGAAACGTGCCGAGAGCAAACCCAGCAGCGTGGCGCCGAAGATGCCCCCGATGCTCAGCAAGACCCCGCCGGTGACGCCCTGCTGCACCGACAGCCCGGACGAAGTCAGCAGCTTGGGCGTCCAGCTCATGATGAAGTAGAAGCCGAACATCACCAGGAAGAACAGCAGCCAGATCAACAATGTGCCGCGCAGCAATGACGGCGTGAACAGCCGCAGTACGGCATTGCCGTTGCTCTCGGTGGCCTGTGCGGGCCTGGCCGGCAATGCCGCCAGGCCCGGCTGGCGCAGGCGTGCGGCCAGGGCATTGACCCGCTGCAGCGCATGGCGCGGCTGCTTGCTCAGAAGAAAATCCAGCGACTCTGGCAGCCATGGCAGCACCAGGGCGATGGCGGCGAAGGTGATCAGCCCGCCGGTGAGGAATACCGAGCGCCAGCCCCAGTGCGACAGCAGCCAGACCGCCAGCAGGCCGCCAAGCGTCGCGCCCAGGGCGTAGCCGGTCGATTGCAGACTGACCGCCAGGCCCCGCCAGCGCGTGCTGGCGTACTCACTGGCGATCACGTTGCTGCTGGCCAGGATGCCGCCGATGCCCAGCCCGGTCACCCCGCGTAGCCAGGCCAGTTGCGTGGGCGACTGGCTCAGCGACGACAGCACCATGCCAGTGCCGGACAACACCAGGCACAAAAGGATCAGCGGACGCCGGCCAATGCGGTCGGCCCAGGGGGCGATGAACAGCGAGCCGAGCGCCATGCCGAGCAGACCGGCACTGAGCAGCATGCCCAGTTCGCCCCCGCTCAGTTCCCACTCCGCCGTCACGGAGGAAGCGGTGAAGGCCATTACCAGCACGTCGAAACCGTCGATCATGTTGAGTACCACGCACACGGCAATGGCCACCCACTGGAAGCCACGCATCGGGCCTTGATCGACGACCTGTCGCAGATCGCTCATGGCGCCCCCCCTTCGCCGGTTACCGGCAGGCGCACAGCCAACGAAGGGAGAGAGGAAGACGGCCAGGCACAGCCTGCCGCCGGGAAGAAGGCGTGAGTCATCAGCGCAAACCCTTGATTGTTCTTGTCGGGACTACTGCTGCGAAGCTGGCAGAGTTGGATCCAAAGAACAATTCATCGGCACCGCAGCGGCGCCAGGCCGACTCGATTGAAAACGCTCGAAAGGCGCGCGAATCCTGACTGAAAGCCCTGTTTTAGGGCAACGATATTGTGTTCGCTGATCGAACGGCGGCTCCTTGAAGGAAAGACCAGACGGTATTTCCTTCCATGGCCCAGGCTCCACTGGATCCAAACCATGGCCCGCATGCAATCCGGGAATGCCTGGCACTCTGCCCCCGGATTGCATCCGGGCTACGCTCCCAGAGATCGCCTCAGCCCAGACGGGCCAGCAACTGCGCGCAATCCACGGCATGCAGTTCGGTCAGGTGCGGCCAGGGGTTGTCCGGCAGATTGACCAGCACGCTGCGCGCGCCGGCGGCCTGGGCGCACTCCAGGTCGAAACGGTAGTCGCCCACCATCAGCAGCTCGCTCGGCGCCACCTGCCAGCGCTCGGCCAGGTGCAGCAGGCCACCGGGATGGGGCTTGGGCGGTGCTTCGTCACGGCCGAGGATGTCCTCAACGGCGAAGCAGTCGTCCAGGCCGATGGCCTGCAGGGTCAGCAGCGCCAGCTCATGGGCGTTGCGGGTGAGGATGCCGAGCCGGCAACCGCGCTCGCACAGGCTGCGCACCAGCTCGATGGCGCCGGGTGCCGGGCGCGAGGTCACGGCCAGCTCGCGTTCGTGCTCCAGCAGCCAGGCATGCTTGGCCGCCGCCTCCTCGGCCGGCAGCGCGGCCAGGTAATGGAGGATGTCGGCTTCCTGAGGGATGCCCAGCACCCGCTTGATCGCCGGGAAGTCGTGCACCGCCAGGGTCAGGGTGCCGTCCATGTCGAACACCCAGTGGCGCACGGCCCCGAGGCTCACTTCCAGTCCTCGCGCACGCGGGTCAGGCCCTCCTGCGCCACCGAGGCCACCAGTTCGCCCTGGCGGTTGTAGATGCTGCCGCGTGAAAAACCACGAGCATTGCCGGCCCAGGGGCTGTCCATGGCGTACAGCAGCCAGTCGTCCATGCGCAGGTTGCGGTGGAACCACAGCGAATGATCGAGGCTGGCCACCTGCATGAACTTCTGGAACACCGACACGCCATGGGGCTGCATCGAGGTGGTGAGCAGGTTGAAGTCGCTGACGTAGCCCAGCAGGTACTTGTGCAGTTGCGGGTCGTCCGGCAGCGTGCCCGCAGCGCGGAACCAGACATGCTTGACCGGCTCGCAGGGCTTGGGCGCGAAAGGGTTGATCAGGGTGACCGGGCGGATCTCGATGGGCTTGTCGCTGGTCGCCTGCTCCCGCATGCGCTCGGGGATCATCGGCGCCACCATGCGCGCCAGCTCGAGTTCCGATTTCAGCCCCTCGGGGCCGGGCACGTCGGGCATAGCGCTCTGATGGTGAAAGCCCTCTTCGTCATACTGGAACGAGGCGCTGCAGAAGAAGATCGGTTTGCCCTTCTGTACTGCAGTGACGCGCCGCGTGCTGAAGCTGCCGCCGTCACGGGTACGGTCGACCTGATACACCACCGGCAGGCTGGCATCGCCAGGGCGCAGGAAATAACCGTGCATGGAGTGCACATGGCGCGCTTCTTCCACCGTCTGACTGGCGGCGGAAATGCACTGGCCCAGCACCTGACCACCGAACAACTGGCGAAAGCCCAGATCCTGGCTACGGCCACGGAACAGGTTTTCCTCGATCTGCTCCAGGCTCAGCAGCGCGACCAGATCATCGAGCACCTGGGTCATGGGGTCTCTCCTCGTGCAGGGGGGAATAGGTTGGCAAGGTGTGCGATGGTAAAGAATTTGCGTGCTGCTGTCGGCATCGGTTTGCCACTAGCCAGCAATACCCATCGAAGCGCCTGCCTGCCACTCGCTGCGCTGGATACGGTAGAGCACATGCGCTTGCAAGGGATGGCCGCTCGGCAACAACGGATGGAGGAAGTCGCCGGCCTGGTCACGACGCATACCGATGGTGCGCATCACCGCCTGCGACGGCAGATTGACCGGTACGGTAAAACTCACCACCTGCTCCAGCCCGAGCCGCTCGAAGGCCACGGCCAGCGCCGCACGCGCCGCTTCGCTGGCATAGCCCTGGTGCCAGTGGGCACGGGCCAGGCGCCAGCCGATTTCCACGGCCGGCACGAAGGGCGCCTCGAAACCGACGTGCGCCAGGCCAGTGGCGCCGATCAGCTCGCCATTGTCGCGCCGCTCCAGCGCCCAGAAGCCGAAACCGTACTCATCGAAATGCGCCTGTATGCGCGCCAACATCTGCGCACTCTGCTCGGCATCCAGGGGTGCAGGGAAATGGCGCATCACCTCGGCATCGGCATTGAGCGCGACCAGCGCGGGCAGGTCGGCATCGCGCCAGGCGCGCAGCAGCAGGCGCTCGGTGGAGGTTTCGATCAGGGGCATGGCGATTGACTCATGAGACTGCGACCATAGGTCGTCGATTCAACAGGATAACGACGGCAGGTAGCATGTACCACGGAGAAAGATTCAACGCCTGGAGCCACCTGATCGGCGCCGTTCTGGCCGCCATCGGTGCAATATGGCTGCTGGTACTGGCCAGTGCCACGGGCGACGCCTGGAAAATCGTCGCAGTGGCGATTTACGGCGTCACCCTGATACTGCTGTACAGCATCTCCACCCTCTACCACAGCATGCGCGGCCCGGCGAAACGGGTGATGCAAAAACTCGATCACCTGTCGATCTACCTGCTCATTGCCGGCAGTTACACCCCGTTCTGCCTGGTAACCCTGCGTGGCCCCTGGGGCTGGACCTTGTTCGGCATCGTATGGGGCCTGGCGCTGATCGGCATGCTGCAGGAAATCAAACCCCGCTCCGAGGCACGTGTGCTGTCGTTGATCATCTACGCGGTGATGGGCTGGATCGTGCTGGTGGCGGTAAACCCCTTGATCGCCGCTCTGGGCATGAGCGGTTTCAAATGGCTGGCCGCCGGTGGCGTGCTCTACACCGTGGGTATCATCTTCTTTGCCTACGACAGCCGCTTTCGCCATTGGCATGGCATCTGGCACCTGTTCGTGATGGCTGGCAGCCTTCTGCACTTCGTGGCGATTCTGTTCTACGTGCTGTGAGGTTTTTCTTGGTTTATCGCGTTTTCAGGGGGAATGCCTGGTTGATACTGGACTGGCAAGTTTGTGTGTTGGCTCTTATGTCTGTTCCGAATAGCCGCGTTTTTGTTGATGTTTTTGGTTTCGCCCTCCCGGGCGAGTCACTTTTGTAGGGCAAAAGTAACCAAAACCCTCCGCCCGGTCATCCGGCCCTCGCTGCGCGAGGGTCCGCTCACTCCATCGCCGCTCCAGAGGCCCGCCGCGAAGGGCCATCCCTGGCCCATCGCGGCTCTCGCGACATCCATGTCGCTCAACCTCTTCCACGACGATTGCGTTCGCCCTCCTGGGCGGGCTCTGCACGCGCCTGAACGCAAGGTAACCCAGAATTAGCACGGAGTGGTCGCACATGAGGTCAGCCTTAGGGCTGACCTGAATGCCGGCTGCAAGCCGGCAAGCTATTCAAGCGAATGAAACTACGCGAATGGAAGTTTTGGTTTAACTCCACGACCCAATCGCGATTTCATAACCACTAGAACACGCCGAGCAACCTATGGCGTGCCTGTTCGTTCAGGCGCGCGGATGCCCCCTTCAGGAGGCCGAACGTAGGCGCTGCGCAGGGGGCGAGCGGCATGGATGCCGCGAGAGGCTTAAAGGGCCAGGGACGGCCCTTGTAAGCCGACCCCGGAGCAGTGCCGGAGTGAGGGAAGTCGAGCGAAGCGAGACCCGGATGGCGGGGGTGCGTTTCTTTTGCTTACTTTTCTTTGCGCATTTCAAAGAAAAGTGAGTCGCCCGAGGGGGCGAAACAAGGAGTTTCCGAACACACCGAAGCGGCGTCCAGAACACCAAAAAACAAACAAACTTGCCAGTCCGATATCAAAACTGGCTTTCCCGAGATTCCGCGAAGAAACCTTTTTCTTCCATCGCTTGAAGGACGTTCAACGCGACAGCGCCAGTGGCTGCCCGGCGAAAAAGCGACGGCCTGGTGATTGCCTCGATTGGCTGCGACCATAGGGCGTCGTCGACTCGATGAATACAGTTCCTATGCCCCTACCGCTGGTCTACCACGAGGATTACAGCCCGCCCTTCCCCACCGGGCATCGCTTCCCCATGGAAAAATTCCGCCTGCTGCGCGACCACCTGGTGGACAGCGGTCTGACCACCGATGCCGAGCTGCAACGCCCCGAGCTGTGCCCAACGGAGATTCTCGCCCTGGCCCACTGCCCGGACTACATCACCCGCTACATGTCGGGCGAACTGTCCCAGGAAGAGCAGCGCCGCCTCGGCCTGCCCTGGAGCGAGGCGCTGGCGCGGCGCACCGTGCGCGCCGTAGGCGGCTCGCTGCTCACCGCCGAACTGGCGCTGCGCCACGGCCTGGCCTGCCACCTGGCCGGCGGCACGCACCATGCGCATTACGACTTCCCCTCCGGTTTCTGCATCTTCAACGATTTGGCGGTGATCGCCCGTTACCTGTTGGCAGCCGGTCGCGTACATCGTGTGCTGATCTTCGACTGCGACGTGCACCAGGGCGACGGCACCGCGCGGCTGCTGGAAGACGAGCCGGATGCCATTACCGTGTCGCTGCACTGCGAACAGAACTTCCCGGCGCGCAAGGCGCAGAGCGACTGGGACATTCCCCTGCCACGAGGCATGGGCGACGCCGATTACCTCAAGGTGGTGGACGACACGCTAAATTACCTGCTGCCGATCTACCAGCCGGACCTGGTGCTCTACGACGCCGGTGTCGATGTGCACAAGGACGATGCCCTGGGCTACCTGCAACTCACCGACGCCGGCCTGGCCGCGCGCGACGAAGCCGTGTTGCAGCACTGCCTGGGCCGCGACATTCCGGTACTGGGGGTGATCGGCGGCGGCTACTCCAAGGATCACGTCGCCCTCGCCCGCCGTCACGGCATCCTCCATCACAGCGCCGCCCGGGTGTGGGCGGCGCGAGGGTTGGGCTGAGGATCAGCCCAGTACCTTGTCCAACGCCTGCTCCAGGGTCTTCACCGTGCGCTCGATATGGCCCAGCTTGTCCAGCCCGAACAGGCCCAGGCGGAAGGTCTGGAAACCCGCCGGTTCGTCGCATTGCAGCGGCACGCCAGCGGCGATCTGCAGGCCGACGGCGGCGAACTTGGCGCCGCTCTTGATCTGCCCATCGTCGGTGTAGCAGACCACCACGCCCGGCGCCTCGAAGCCCTTGGCGGCAACGCTTTTGAAGCCGCGCGCGGCCAGCAGGGCGCGCACCCGGTCACCCAGTTCCTGCTGTTGCTGGCGCACCTTGGCGAAGCCGATGGCCTTGGCCTCCAGCATGGCGTCGCGGAAACGCGCCAGGGCATCGCTGGGCATGGTGGCGTGGTAGGCATGGCCGCCCTGCTCGTAGGCCTGCATGATCTGCAGCCACTTCTTCAGGTCGCAGGCGAAGCTGGTGCTCTGGGTCGCCTCGACGCGCGCCTGGGCCGCCTCACTGAGCATCACCAGGGCGCAGCAGGGCGAGGCGCTCCAGCCCTTCTGCGGCGCGCTGATCAGCACGTCGATGCCACAGGCCTGCATGTCCACCCAGAGAGTGCCGGAGGCGATGCAGTCGAGCACGAACAGGCCGCCGACCGCATGCACCGCATCGCTCACCGCGCGCAGGTAGTCGTCCGGCAGGATCATGCCCGAGGAGGTTTCCACGTGTGGGGCGAACACCACCTGCGGTTTCTCGGCGGCGATGGTGGCCAGCACTTCCTCCAGCGGTGCCGGGGCGAAGGCGGCCTGCGGACCATCGGCGACCGGGCGCGCCTTGAGAACTATGGACTCGGAAGGAATCCGGCCCATATCGAAGATCTGCGTCCAGCGGTAGCTGAACCAGCCGTTGCGGATCACCAGGCACTTCTGCTCGGTGGCCAACTGGCGCGCCACCGCCTCCATGCCATAGGTGCCGCTGCCCGGCACCACCGCCACGGCATGGGCGTTGTAGACCTGCTTCAGGGTGGCGGAGATATCGCGCATCACACCCTGGAACGACTGCGACATATGGTTCAGCGAGCGGTCGGTGTAGACCACCGAATATTCGAGCAGGCCATCGGGATCGATGTCGGGGCAGATCTGGGACATAGCGGGCTCCAGCCGAAAAGGTTCGAGCTGAACCTGCCCCAACCCGGGGCAAATGACAAGACCGGGAAGCACTCGGGTAGAATGCGCAGCCTTTCTCCTGCCTGCTCATCACCATGACTACAGCCGCTCAGCCCAGTGCTCATCAAGTCGCCATCATCGGCGGCGGCCCGGCCGGGCTGATGGCCGCCGAAGTGCTGGCCCAGGGCGGTGTGCGCGTGGAGCTGTTCGATGCCATGCCCTCGGTGGGGCGCAAGTTCCTGCTGGCCGGTGTCGGCGGCATGAACATCACCCATTCCGAGCCCAAGGCCGCCTTTGTTGGCCGTTACGGCGAGCGCCAGGCCGAGATCGCGGCGCTGTTGCGCGAGTTCGATGCCGACGCCCTGCGCGCCTGGATTCATGGCCTGGGCATCGACACCTTCGTCGGCACCTCCGGCCGCGTGTTCCCTACCGACATGAAGGCTGCGCCGCTGCTGCGCGCCTGGCTGCGCCGTCTGCGCGAGCTGGGCGTGACCATCCATACCCGCAGCCGCTGGCTGGGCTGGAACGCGGACGGCAGCCTGCGTATCGCCGGCACGGACGGCGAACGCGCACTGGCCGCCGATGCCTGCCTGCTGGCCCTGGGCGGCGGCAGTTGGGCACGACTGGGCTCCGACGGCGCCTGGGTGCCGCTTTTGCAGGCGCGCGGCATCGAGGTGGCAGCGCTGAAGCCGAGCAACTGCGGCTTCGAAGTGGCTGACTGGAGTGAATATCTCAGGGAGAAATTCGCCGGGGCGCCGCTGAAGAACGTCGCTTTGAGCCTGCCCGGCCAGTTGCCTCGCATCGGTGAATTCGTGCTGACCGCAGGCGGCATCGAAGGCAGCCTGGTGTACGCCTTCTCCGCCGATATCCGCCGCGCCATCGAGGCCGACGGCCTGGCCGTGATCCACCTCGACCTGCTGCCACAGATGCCGCTGGCCAAACTGCAGCAGGCGCTGGGCAAACCGCGCGGCAAGCATTCCATGGCCAAGCACCTGCACCGCCAGGCTGGGCTGGACGGGGTGAAAGCCGCATTGCTGCGCGAATTGGCCCCCGCCGAAGCTTTCGCCGAGCCAGCCGCGCTGGCGCCTTGGATCAAGGCGCTGCCGATCACCCTGCTGCGCCCCCGTCCACTGGACGAAGCCATCAGCAGCGCTGGCGGCGTGCCTTTCGCGGCGCTGGATGACAGCCTGATGCTAAATACCCTGCCCGGCGTGTTCTGCGCAGGGGAAATGCTCGACTGGGAAGCCCCCACCGGCGGCTACCTGCTCACCGCCTGCTTCGCCAGCGGCCGGGTGGCGGCGCAGGGGGTAATGAAGTGGCTGCGATAGCGATCTACACGACGAGCGCTCCTCGGTAGGGTGCGCCGTGCGCACCGAAACCACAGGCGGCAACGGGTAACGCGGCGAAGCTGGTGCGCGCAGCGCACCCTACGAACTGGCAGCAGTAGTCTGGGAAGCCCCCACCGGCGGCTACCTGCTTACCGCCTGCTTCGCCAGCGGCCGGGTGGCCGCGCAGGGGGTAATGAAGTGGCTGCAATAGCGATCTACACGACGGGGGCTCCTCGGTAGGGTGCGCCGTGCGCACCGCACAGGCCACACCGGGTAACGCGGCGAAGCCGGTGCGCGCAGCGCACCCTACGAAGGAACCTGGTCGGCAGACACGCGTGGATTTCATCCGGGCTACGCTTGAAAAAGCGCTGTGACACGCCACGGCATGCAGCTATGCTCAAATCCAGCGCTTCTTCACACAGGTAATCCCCCACCGTGATTCCCCTGCTGGTCTGCGACGACTCCAATATGGCGCGCAAGCAACTGATCCGCGCGCTGCCGGCCGAGTGGCCGGTCACCCTCAGCCAGGCGAGCAATGGCGAGGAAGCCCTGGCGCTGATCCGCCAGGGCCAGGGCCAGGTCATGCTGCTCGACCTGACCATGCCGGTGCTGGACGGCTACCAGACCCTGGCCGCGTTGCGTGCCGAGGGGCTCAATTGCAAGGTGATCGTGGTTTCCGGCGACGTGCAGGACGAAGCCGTGCGCCGCGTGCGCGAGCTGGGTGCGCTGGCCTTCATCAAGAAACCGGCCGACCCCGAGATCCTGCGCCAGACCCTGATCGAGCTGGGCCTGTTCAACCCCCAGGGCAGCCCGACGGCACAGGCGCAGATACAGGCCCTGGCCGAACTCAAAGTCAGCTTCCGCGATGCCCTGCGCGAGGTGACCAACGTGGCCATGGGCCGCGCCGCCGCGCTGCTGGCCAAGGTGCTCGGGGTGTTCGTGCAGCTTCCCGTGCCGCAGGTGAACATCTTCGAGGTCAGCGAACTGCACATGACCCTGATGGACGCCCAGCGTGGCGAGCGCTTCAGCGCCATCTGCCAGGGCTTTATCGGCGAAGCCATCGCCGGCGAAGCGCTGCTGCTGTTCCATGACTCGGAAGTGGGCGACATGGCGCACCTGCTGGGCTGGCAACCGAAGGACGAGACGCAGACCTCCGAGATGCTGCTGGATCTGGCCAGCATCCTGATCGGTGCCTGCCTGGCCGGCATCGCCGAGCAGCTCGACCTGCGCTTTTCCCAGGGCCATCCGCAACTGCTCGGCCAGCATGCCAGCCTCGACCAGCTCATCCAGGTCAACAAGCAACGCTGGCGCAAGACCCTGGCCGTGGAGATCAGCTACAGCCTGGAGGGCCACGCCATCCATTTCGACCTGCTGCTGTTGTTCACCGAAGATTCGATCAAACGCCTGACCGGCAAGATCGGCTACCTGATGGAGTGAGGCGATGCCCGCGCAGATCGATATCAAGGAAGTCCACTGGCTGCTGGACATCGTGCAGTGTATCGATGTCGGCGTGGTGGTGCTCGACCGCCAGTACCGCGTCGAGGTGTGGAATGCCTTCATGGAAAACCATTCCGGGCTGGGGCCGGATCAGGTGCAGGGGCGCTCGCTGTTCGAGCTGTTCCCGGACATCGATCGCCCCTGGCTGGAACGCAAGGTGGAAAGCGTGGTGCAACTGGGCACCCGCGCCTTCAGCCTGTGGCAGCAACGCCCCTACCTGATGCGCTTCAAGAGCTACCAGCCGATCACCGGCCAGGCCGACTTCATGTACCAGAACGTCACCCTGCTGCCGCTGGCCGGCCAGCCGGTGGAGCACGTGTGCCTGGTGATCTACGACATGACCGCCGTAGCCGTGGCGGCACAGGCGCAATCCACGAATTGAGGCCGTAGCCCGGATGCCATCCGGGGATGCGGCAACCAGACCACGACTCTAGAGAAAAAGGAATTTACATGCTGCGCAGCGTCGAGCTGAAAACCTTCGTCCCGGCACGGGACTTCAGGCTCAGTCAGGACTTCTACCAGGCGATGGGTTTCAAACGTGGCTGGGGGGACGAGCAAATGACCCACTTCAGCCACGGCAACCACTGCGCCTTCCTGCTGCAGAATTTCTACGTGAAGGAACAGGCAGAGAACTTCGTCATGCACCTGCTGGTGGAGCAAGTCGATGCCTGGTGGGAAGGCATTCAGGCGGCGCGCCTCGACCAGCGTTTCGGTACGCGCCTGATAGCGCCGCAGGATCAGCCCTGGGGCATGCGCGAGTTCATGGTGTTAGACCCCAGCGGCGTGCTTTGGCGAATCGCTCAAGACGCCTGAGCCCTCCCCCTCAATCGATCAGGCCATTGCCGTCATAGAACGGATAGGGCCCGGGGTACTGGCCCAGCACGGCCGTGTGGGTCACCAGGCCATGCTCGGCCTGCCAGTGGTGCAGCAGGTAACCGGGCGGCTCCAGATTGAAATGCGCCGGCGCATCGGATCGCAGATCCAGCACGATCTGATGGGACACGCCCGGGCATACGCAGCACAGGCTGCCGGCGAAGCGCCGCTGCATCGGACGATGCAGGTGCCCGCAGAGCAGACGCTCCACCTGCGCATGCCCGGCGATGACCGCCTGCAGGGCCGCCGCGTTGAGGAATGGTTCGCGATCCATATGGCCGATGCCACTGACGAACGGCGGGTGATGCAGGATCAGCACCGTGGGCGTGTGCGGGCGCGCCGCGAGCTGCGCATCCAGCCAGCGCAACTGGCCGTCCTCCAGTTGCCCGCCATGGCGCCCCGGCGCCGTGCTGTCCAGGCCGATCAGGCGCAGCGGATGCGTCTCGACCACCCAGTCCAGCGGTGCCTGCGGCGATGACGGCAGGTAGTCGTGGTCGGCGAATGCCGCCAGCAGGTGGGCGCGCTCATCGTGGTTGCCGGGCACCAGGTAATAGGGCATGTGCAGGCGCTCCAGCTCGGGGCGCAGCACGGCGTACTCCTCGGGCTGGCCGAAGTCCACCAGATCGCCGCTGACCACCACGATATCCGGGCGCGGCTGGCTGGCATTCAGTTGCTCGACGGCCCGGCGCAACGCCGCCAGGGTGTCGACCACGCCATAGCTGAGCTTGCCGTGGGCCTTGAGGTGCAGGTCGCTGATCTGCGCGATGAGAAAGGACGAGCCAGCTGCCTGGCAGGTGATGGCATCAGGCATGGAGGCTGAACACCCGTTGCGGCTCGATGGCCAGGTTGATCAACTCGCCCGGGGCGAGCAAGCGCTCGTCGGCGCTGTCCACCGTCAGCGGCTGGGCGCCGCCCACATCCACCAGCAAGCGGCTCTGCGCGCCCTGGAAGAACTGCCCGAGCAAGCGCCCGCGCATGTGGCCTGGCTCGCAGGTGACCCGCAGGTGCTCGGGGCGACAGTACAGGGTGCTGGGCAGCTCGCTGCCCGTCCAGGGCAGTTCGCCGCCGCTGACCTGCACGCCGTTGGCCGTGCGCCCCAGCACGACGAAGGTGTTGAGGGTGCCGACGAAGCTGGCCACGAAGCGGTTGGCCGGCTGCTGATAGAGCGCACGCGGCGTGGCCAACTGGGCAATGCGGCCATGCTGCATGACCAGAATGCGATCGCCCAGGGCCATGGCCTCGTCCTGGTCATGGGTAACGAACACGGCGGTCATCCCCAGCTCACGCAGGATCTGCCCCAGCTCGGCGCGCAGGTGCTCACGCAGTTGCGCGTCCAGGGCCGCCAGCGGTTCGTCGAGCAGCAACACCCGTGGCCGGGGAGCCAGGGCCCGCGCCAGGGCCACGCGCTGGCGCTGGCCACCGGACAGTTCATGGATGGCGCGCCGGCCATGGCCCTGCAGGCCGACCAGCTCCAGCAGCTCTGCACAGCGCCGCTCGCGCTCGGCGCGCTCCACCTTGCGTACCTTGAGGCCATAGGCGATGTTGCCGGCCACGTCGAGGTTGGGGAACAGCGCGTAGTTCTGGAACACCATGCCCACGTCACGGCGCTCGATGGGCAGCGCCGTGACATCGCGCCCGGCGAACAGCACCTGGCCCGCATTCGGTCGCTCCAGCCCGGCGATCAGGCGCAGCGTGGTGGTCTTGCCACAGCCGGACGGGCCGAGAATGGCCAGGGTCTCGCCGGCCTGGATGTCCAGCGAAAGGTCATCCACGGCGACGGTGCCATCGGCGAACGCCTTGCGGCAATGGTGCAGGCGAATCGAGGTTGCGCTCATCGTTGGTCTCCACGGGCCAGCCGCGCGCTGATGGCCTGCAAGGCAATCAGCAGCGGCACGATCATCAACAGGAACAGCAGGGTGTAGGCGCTGGCCACCTCCAGCCGCGCCGAGGCGTAGCTGTCGGCCAGGCCCACCGGCAGGGTCTTGGTCAGCGGCGTATGCAGCATCCAGGTCAGGTTGAATTCACCCAGCGACAGGGTGACCACCATCAGCACCCCGGCGAGAATGCCGGCGCGGCAGTTGGGCACCACCACGCTGAAGAAGCGCCGCAACGGCCCGGCGCCGAGGCTGGCGGCGGCCTCCTCCAGCACAGGCAACTGCTGGCGCTGCATCACCGCCATCACCGGGCGCACCAGAAACGGCAAGGTGAACAGCACATGCCCCACCAGGATGAACAGCCAACTGCCGCGAAAGCCGCCGAGGTGGCCGTAGGTGAGCAGCAGCGCCAGGGCGCTGGCCAGGCCGGGCATGGCCACCGGCAGCACCATCAGTTCCTCGAAGGCGCGGCTGAAGCGGTTGCTCATCCGCACCAGGGCGTAAGCCGCCGGCACGCCGATCATGCAGACGCACAGGGCGCAGGCCAGCGCCAGTTGCAGCGACAGCCACACCGTCGGCGAGTAGGCCTGCCACACCTGTTGCAGCCAGGCCAGGGTCAGGCCGCTGGACAGCCCCTGGAAATAGTTGCGGGTCAGCCCGGCGAGCAGCGACAGCAACACCGGCACCAGCATGAAGGCGCAGACCAGGCAGGTGAACGCCAGTTGCGCGGCGAACAGGCGCGAGCGCTTCATAGCAGGCCTCCGGATCGCCTGACCCATTTGCGCACCAGCAACAGCACGGCCCAGGTCAGCGCGCCGAGGATCACCGACAGCGCGGCGGCCACGGCGAAGTTGGCGTAGTTGGTGAACACGTTGTAGATCGCCACCGGCGTGACGTTCAGCCGCGTGCCCAGGGTGAAGGCGGTGCCGAACGCCCCCATGGCCGTGGCGAAGCAGATGGCGCCACAGGACACCAGCGCGGGCGTCAGCCCCGGCACCAGCACGTCCCAGGTCACCCGCCAATGGCCTGCGCCGAGGGAATGCGCGGCCTCCTCCAGGCTGACGTCCAGGCTTTCGCTGGCCGCCATCACGGTGAGGATCACTCGGGGAATGGAAAAATACAGGTAGCCGAGAAACAGCCCGGCCAGCGAGTAGGCGAAGACCCAGCGCTCGCCGGTCAGGCTCAGCCCCAGGCTGGCGAACAGGCCCTGGCGCCCGGCCAGGAGGATCACCAGAAAACCCACCACCACGCCGGGAAAGGCCAGCGGAAAGGTCAGCAGGGCAACCAGTGCCGAGCGCCCGAGGAAACGCTGGCGGGCGAGGAACACCCCACTGATGCTGCCCACCAGCAGCGCGGCCAGGGTCACCAAGACCGCCAGCAGGCAGGTCTGCGCCAGCCCGCTCAGGTACTGGGCACTGCTCAGTACCTGCCAGTAGCCGCTACCCGCCTCGCCCCGGCGCTCGCCACCGAGCAAAACCAGATGGGCCAGCGGCAGCAGCCAGAAGGCCAGCAACACCGCGACAGCCGGCAGCAAGGCGATGGCGGCGCCGGGTCGCCAACGCCACGCCGGGTGGCGGGCGATCGGAGCGGCGGCGGCGCGCAACGTGCTGCTCATCTCAGCGGATCTCTTTCAGATAACGCGCGGCGAAGGCTTCCTGCACGGCAGCCATCTTCTGGTAATCCACCACGTCGGCACGGGCGTAGTCGCTGGCCGGCAAGAAGCGCGCACTCACCTCGGCCGGCATCGGCACCGGCCGTACCGGGCGCAGGTAGGCATTGGCCCACAGCGCCTGGCCCTGGTCGGAGAGCACGAAGTCCAGCACCTTCTCGGCGTTGCCCCGGTGCGGCGCGTTCTTCACCAGGCTCATCACGTAGGGCACGCTGATGCTGCCCTCCGTGGGGATCACGAAGGCGACGTTGGCCTGATCCTTGTACCGCGCGCGGTAGGCATTGAAGTCGTAGTCCACCAGGATCGGCAGCTCACCGGACAGCACCCGCGCATAGGCGGTCTGCTTGGGCACGATCGGCGAATTGGCGGCCAGCTTCCTGAAGTAGTCGATGGCCGGGCCGAAGTCGTCCAGATCGCCGCCCATGGCGCGGTTGATCGCCACCGCCGAGACATAGCCGACGAAGGCGCTGGACGGGTCGAGGTAGCCGACCATGCCCTGGTACTCAGGCTTGAGCAGGTCGGCCCAGCTTTGCGGCACCGGCCGGCCGCCCAGGGCATCGACATTGACCATCAGGCCCAGGGTGCCGGAATGGATGGCGAACCAGTGCCCCTCGGGGTCCTTCAGCCCTGCCGGGATCTCGTCCCAGCCCTTGGGCTTGTAGCTGCCGACCACCCCGGCTTGCTGCGCCTGCAGGCCGAAGGTGACGCCGTAATAGACCACGTCGGCCATGGGCGCGGCGCGTTCGGCCACCAGTTGCGCCAGGGCCTGGCCGGAGTTCTTGTTGTCCAGCGGCACCCGGATGCCGGTGTCCTGGGCGATCGCCTCGAGCTGCGTGCCCCAGTCCGCCCACTCCGGCGGGCAGTTGTAGCAGATCGCCGTCTCGGCGGCCTGGCCGAAGCTGGAAGCAGCGCAGAGCAGCAGTGTCGCGAGGGTTTTATGCAAGCGCGTCATGGGTCGTGTCCTCGTAGGGGCGGATGCTCTCGCCTGGCTGGATACGGCAAGGCAGGCAGTAGGTAACGGGTGGGGCACCGGTGATCTGCGCCAGCAACTGGTCGATGACGGTGTGCGCCAGCTCGGCGATGGGCTGCACCACGCTGCACAGCGTCGGGTGCACCTGCGAGCCCAGGGCGATGCCGTCGAAGCCCATGACCGAGAGCTGCTGCGGCACGCTCCAGCCATTGCGGCGCAAGGCATTGATCAGGCTGATGGCCAGCAGGTCGTTGGAGCACAGCAGCGCGCTGGGCGCCTGCGGGCCGCGCAGCCAGGGCTCGATGGCGGCGAAGTCGGCCTGGGTATGGGCCGGCATCTCGATCAGCGGCAAGGCCGCCAGCCCGGCAGCGTGCATGGCCTCCTGATAACCGGCGTAACGCAGGCGGGCGCGGTCGGACTGCAAGGCCGAGCCGGCCACCATGCCGATGCGCCGATGCCCGGCGGCCAGCAGATGCCGGGTGGCCAGGGCCATGCCCGCGCGGTTATCCACCGAGACGGCGCTGTAACGGGGGTTCTCCGGCTGATGGTAGGCCAGCACGAAGGGCGTGGCCTCCCGCGCCAGCGCCTGCAACACATCACTGCTCCGGGCATCCGTGACGGTCAGCACCAGGCCATCGACGCGCTGGCGCAGCAGGTCCTCGACCACCTCGCTTTCGCGATCGGCCATATAGTCGGTGGTGGCCAGCAGCAGGTTGTAGCCGCGCGCACGCGCCGCCTGCTCCATGGCCTGGAACTGCTCGGCGAATACCGGGTTGAGCAGATTGGGCACCACCACGCCGATCAGGTTGGTGGTTTGCAGGCGCATCTGCCGCCCCAGGCGATTGGGCCGGAAACCCAGCTCACGCGCCGCCGCCAGCACCCGCTCGAGGGTGTCGCGACGCAACAGCCCGGGTGAGGCGAAGGCCCGCGCTGCCGTCGCCCGGGAAACCCCCGCCAGCCCTGCCACTTTCTTCAGATCCGTCATGTTCGCTCACCTGAGATCGATCTCATTGGCGAGCAAATTAACGGGCGGACATGGCGGTAACGCGACACGGGTGTGACAGTTCGGTGGCAGACGGCCCCCGCAATTGCCCAACGCGACAAGTATCACTAAAGTGACACTCTCACCTAAGCATCGAGCCCTCCGCATGAAAGTCGAACTGGTCACCAACCTGAAGCGACAAGCCACCAAGATCCTCGCTGACCTTCACGAGTCCAAAGAGCCCGTGCTGATCACCGAGCATGGAGTGCCCTCGGCCTATCTGGTGGATGTCGATGATTACCAGTTCATGCAGAGGCGCCTCGCCCTTCTGGATGGCCTGGCCTGCGGTGAACGGGCCGTACTGGAGGGCAATACCCTCAGCCATGAACAGGCCAGGGAACGGCTGGGCAAATGGCTGAAATAGTCTGGACGAGTCCCGCCCTCGAACAACTCGACGAGCTGGCGCACTACATCGCCCTCGACAAACCCGACGCTGCTCGCGCGTTGGTCAGGAAGGTCGTCGAAGCCGTCGCGCGCCTGGCGGAGTCCCCCCTGTCAGGCCGCGCTCCCGGAGAACTGCCGAACTCCGTGTATCGCGAAATCGTCGTCCCGCCCTGTCGGGTCTTCTACCGCCCGGCAGAGGGCAAGGTGTTCATCATCCACATCATGCGAGAAGAGCGGGCGCTACGCGCCCACATGCTCGAGTGACGTCACAGGGTCAGGGTAAAGCGCGACAGCAGCGCCCCCGGCAGCGCCATGGAGCCGGTCTGCCGGGCGCCGTAGGTGCCGCTGGGCAACAGCAGCTCCGGCTCGCGGGTCAGCGCCTCGAGGTGGGCACCGAGCATATCGAACAGCGAATCGTCGAAACGCATGCTCTCCACCGGCGCCTGGATCTGCCCGTCCTCGACCCAGAAGGTGGCGAAACGGGTCATGCCGGTCAGCCGCCCGGCGGGCAGGTCGGAGAAGTTGCCGTACCACAGGTTGCCGATATACAGGCCGCTGCCGAGCCGCTGCAGCACCTCGGTCTCGGCCAGGTCGCCGCCCTGCATCTGCAGTGACAAGGGGTATTCGCCCCGGCATGCGCCATTGGCGCTCAAGCCGTATTCGGCGGCGCTGCGCGAGCTGACCATACGCTCGCCAGGGCGGCCGCGCTCGATCAGCCGCAACGGCTGACGCGGCCCTTCGGCGGTGAAGGCCGGGGCCAGGCCGCCTTCGATGCGCTCCTCCAGGCTCACCTGCGCGCTGAGTTCGGCCTTGCCAGTGAACAGGCGCTGCCAGGGGCTGCCGCCGGAGGCCAGAGCCTGGGCACCAAAGCCCCAGCAGCACAGGCTGATCAGTTCCTCCAGGGCCGCCGGCGCCAGATAGGCGCGATAGGCCCCTGGCGCCAGCGCCCTGGCCGGACGACCGAGAAATGTCAGTTGCTGCCGCGCGGCATCGAGCTTGCGGGCAAATGCCTGGGCGTCCCAGCGCTCGCCGGCATAGGCGCTCTTCACCGCCTGGCCGTTGTCATGGAACAGGCTGAACTCGAGGCTGAAACTGCTGGCGGCATACCAGCCGAAGGCGCCCCAGGAGCTGGCGAAGCCTTCATGTTGCGGGCCGACGGCGAGAAAGCCGACCAGATCCAGGCCACTCGCTGCCTGAACCACCTGTGCCGCCATGGCCGCGCCATCCAGCGCCGGTGCAGCAGCCGTCGACTCGCTGCGCCAGGCCTCGCGATCGAGCCGCAGGTAGGGGTCTTCGGCCAGGCTCGGCAGCAGCGTGCGCAACTGCTGCAAGGCCTGCAGCAGAGCAGCCGCATCCTCGTCGAGCAGCCCGCTCAGGGCCAGCTTGTGTTCGCCATGGCGCTGGCCCTGATACAGCGACAGGGTGACGTACGCCTGCTGCACCTGCCCGGCCTGACGTACCCGCCCCTGGTTGAAGCGGATGAAGGTGGAATCCTCCGCCGCGTAGGCCAGGGTGAAGCCTTCGTCGCCGCCGATCTGCCCCTGCAGATGCGCCAGCAACGCGTTGAAATGCTCACGTGCATCCATCAGGCCGCCCCTCCGAATACGTCGACAGCGGCGAACACGCAGGCCGGCGAGGCATGCCCGACGCGAATCACCTGATTGGGTTCGCCCTTGCCGCAGTACGGTGTGCCCAGTATCTCGAAGGTGCTGGCATCGCCCACCGCACGAAGGCTGCGCCAGAAGCGTGCGCTGATGCCGCGATAGTTGGGGTTCTTCACCACGCCCTTGAGCTCGCCATTCTCGATCAACTGGCCCCATTCGCAGCCGAACTGGAATTTGTTGCGCGCATCGTCGATCGACCAGGAGCGGTTGTTGCTCATCAGGATGCCGTGCTCGATGCCGCCGATCAGCTCGGCCAGGGTCTGGTCGCCCGGTTCCAGATTGAGATTGGCCATGCGGTCGATGGGTGGCCGGTTCCAGTTGCAGGCACGGCTGTTGGCCACGCCCGGCAGGCCGCTGCGCCACTGCGACAGCGCGCCGCCCAGCGGGCGCTGGAGAATGCCGTCCTTGATCAAGTACTGGCGCTCGGCCGGGGTGCCGTCGTCGTCATGGCGGTAGCTGGCCAGCTCGCCCGGCAGCGCCGGATCGAAGGTCACGTCGAGCAACGGCGAGCCGTACTGATAGCTGCCGAAATCCTCCTGGCGGATAAAGCTGGTGCCGGCGAAATTGCGCTCGTCGCCGAGGATGCGATCGAGCTCCAGCGGGTGGCCGATGGATTCATGGATCTGCAGGATCATCTGATCGGGCAACAGCAGCAGATCACGCGCACCGCTCGGGGTATTGGGCGCCAGCAGCAGTTGCAGCGCCTCGTCGGCGATACGCGCGGCGCTGCCGCTCACGCCGAGCTGCTGCAGCACCTCGGCCCCGCCCTGGCGCGCCAGATGCGTGCCGCCGAAGCTGCGGCTCTGGCTGTCGTGCTCGTCGCTGGCGGTCACCCCAAGCTGCGGAAACACATAGCGCTGGGCACGCCGCAGGCAGGCACCGGCACTGTTGAGGTAGATCTGCTCGTGGCTGGTGAGAGTCAGCCCGACATGGCTGTCCACCAGGCGCGCGTCGCGGGGAATCAGCGCCGACTCGGCCATCAGCAGCTCGAACCAGTGCGCAGCGCTGGCCTGCGGCTGCTCGTAGCCCGGCAGCACATCATCGGCCTGCTCGGCAGGCTGCGGCAGGTCACCGAGATTCAGCAGGTTATGCCTGGCCAGCGCCCGCGCCATCTGCTCGGCCCGTTCCAGCGCAGCCTGCAGGCCGGCCTGGCTAAGATCGCTGGTGGCCGCATAGGCTTCGATGCCGCCGACGCGGGCCGTGAGCATGGCACCGCCGTCATCGACGAAGGACGGCGCCTGCGCCACGTGTCGGCGCACCCAGTAGGATTGCCTACGCTCCTGTACATGGCGCAACGACCAGAAGTCGGCAGTGGCATGCAGCGCGGCGAAGCGGCGTTGCAGGGTTTCGCTGAAGGCGAACATTGGGCACCCATCGAATGGCGGCAAAAGGAACAGTCTAACAACCCTGCAAGGCCGCACGTGACAGAGGCTATTGCGTGTCACTGCAACGCCTGAAACTCAGGCAGGCAGGAGTCCGGCCTTCCGATAACCCTCCAGAAGCGAATCGAACAACGTGATATCGGCGCGACTGCGGGCCATAAGCTGGGCACCGGCAATGGCAGCGAAAATAGCCTTTGCTCGTTCCTCGCACGCTGCCGGCTCACCGACACCGGCCGCAAGCAGAACCTTGGAAAGCCAGGCCACGTTGACGGTGGCGAACGCCTGCACCTCGCTCTTCACTTGCGAGGGAAGGTCTTCGTACTCTGCGGCCATGAAGCTGCACAGGCACAACCTGTTTTCGCTCTCGAGCGATCGTCGAAAAATCGAGGGATATCGTTGCAGGCATTCAAGCGGACTGTCAGCCCCTTCCAGCATTGCCTGCAGTGCGGCTGCCGTATCTTCCCAGTAGCGCCTGGCTACCGCAGCACCGAGATCGGCCTTACTGGGAAAGTGGTAGTAGATACTCGCGCTCTTGATACCGACCGCAGCCGCCAGATCACGGAAATTCAGCCCGCTGTAGCCATGAGACTGTGCCGCCTTCCTTGCAGCCGTCAGGATGGCCTCTTTTGCGTTTGCACTCACGCCATCGCCTCACCGGTTAAAAGATGACCGGAATGCTAACCGCAACCCTTAAACCTGCCAACTGATAGATAGGCGTTGACAGCAAGTAAATGGCGCCTATAACTGAATCTACCAATTGATAGGTAGATATACATATGAACACTACTCCACATCACCAAACCGACGCCCGCCAATTGCCGATGAAAATCTACGATTGGTACAACGGCCCCTATCCGGCGCGAGTTCGCATAGCGCTCGCAGAGAAAGGCCTTTTACCAAGAATTGATTTCGTGTCGATCAACCTCTGGAAAGGTGAGCACAAGACGCCTGAATTTCTCGAAATGAACTACTCGGGCACGCTCCCGGTTCTGGAGCTGGAGGACGGCACCCGCATCGCGGAATGCACGGCCATCACTCAGTATCTGGACGACTTGGAGGGCTCACCGACGCTTACTGGTAAAACCGCCGTTGAAAAAGGGCTGATCCACATGATGACCAAGCGCGCCGAGATCGAGTTTCTCGATGCCGTAAGCCTGTACTTTCACCATGCCACCCCAGGCCTGGGCCCACACGTCGAGCTTTATCAGAATGAGGAATGGGGCCTGCGCATGCGTGACAAGGCTTTACGAGGCATGCGCTATTTCAATGGCGTACTGAAGAACCAGCCATTCGTTGCCGGGGCATCCTTTTCCATGGCGGATATAGCCGTCATTGGCGGCATGATCTTCTCGACGCTGGTGAAGTTACCGATCCCCGACGAGTGCAAGGCACTTCGCGAGTGGTATGCCCGGATGCAAAAGCGCCCCAGCGTAGCTGCATGGGCAGCGATGGTTGAAAAAGGCGAGCCGCTAGCAGGCCGTTGAAAAACGTAGGCGAGGCAGGCTGGCCTAGGCAAAAACAGCCGAAAAAGCGCAGTTTACGTGCTGTAAATGAGCATTTTGAGGCTGTTTTTAACGACGGCCAGGCAACGCAGGTAGTTTTCCAACAGCCTGCTAGGCTGATGCTTGCAGCCGACACACCTCATCGCCGCAGCAAGTAGGGTGGGCAACGCGAAGTTTGCCCACCCTCTCGGGGGAGGCTGACACGTCAGCCCCTAGCGCCCGCAGGGTTAAGCGACTACGGCGTGCTCAACCCCGCCGCACTCATGAACAGGCGCAGCAGCCAGGCCACCACGCCCAGGGCGGTGACGCTGCAGGCCCAGATCAGTACCAGCCAGCCCAGGCGCTGCCACAGCGGTTTCTTCTCTTCGGTTTCGGTCATGGCCGAGCCCTCAGTGATAACCGTCATCCACCGTCACCTTGCCTCTGAACACGTAATAGCTCCAGGCGGTGTACATGAGGATGAACGGGATGATGAACAGCGCCCCGACCAGCATGAAGCCCTGGCTCTGTGGCGGCGCAGAGGCGTCCCAGATGCTGATGGATGGCGGAATCACGTTCGGCCACAGGCTGATGCCCAGGCCGCTATAGCCGAGAAAGATCAGCACCAGGGTGAGAATGAACGGCGCGTAATGGGCATTGTTCGCCACCGCCCTGAGCAGCGCCCAGGTACACAGCAGCACCAGTACCGGCACCGGCATGAACCAGAACAGGTTGGGCAGGCTGAACCAGCGCTCGGCGATGGCCGGATGGGCAAAGGGCGTCCACAGGCTGACGATGCCGGTCACCCCCAGCAGCACCAGCACCAGCGGCCGTCCCAGGTCGTGCATCTGCTGCTGCAGACGGCCCTCGGTCTTCATGATCAACCAGGTGCAGCCGAGCAGCGCGTAGGCGGCGATCAGCGCCACGCCACAGAACACCGAGAACGGCGTCAGCCAGTCGAAGGCGCCACCGGCGAAGCGCCGATTGACCACCTCAAAACCGTCTATGTACGCCCCCAGCGCCACACCCTGGAAGAAAGTGGCAGTCAGCGAGCCGCCGATGAAGGCCTTGTCCCACAGATGGCGCTTGGCGGCCTTGGCCTTGAAGCGGAACTCGAAGGCCACGCCGCGGAAGATCAGCCCCAGCAGCATCAGGATCAGCGGCAGATAGAGCGCATCCAGCACCACCGAGTAGGCCAGCGGGAAGGCGCCGAACAGCGCCGCGCCGCCGAGCACCAGCCAGGTTTCGTTGCCGTCCCAGACTGGCGCCACGGTGTTCATCATCACGTCGCGCTCACCCTTGTCACGGACGAACGGAAAGAGGATGCCGATGCCCAGATCGAAGCCATCCATCACCACGTACATCATCACCCCGAAGGCGATGATCACCGCCCAGATCAGCGCAAGGTCGATACCCATGTTCAGTTCCTCTCCGGCAAGCTGTCGGTTTCACCCTCGTCCATGCCCTCTTCGGCCGCAGACAGCGGTCGCGCCGGCGTACGCGGCTGCCCCGGACCACCGGACGACACTTCCTTGCCCTCGTCGAGCTTCGGCCCCTTGCGCACCAGGCGCAGCATGTAGCCGATACCGGCCCCGAACAGCAGGAAGTAGACCACCACGAACAACACCAGGGTGAAGCCAAGTTGCGTCGCACTGTGACCGGAGGCGGCATCGGCGGTGCGCATCAGGCCATGCACGATCCAGGGCTGGCGGCCGATTTCGGTGGTGTACCAGCCGGCGAGAATGGCGATGATGCCGCTCGGCCCCATCCACAAGACCATGTGCAGGAACGGCCGGTAGCTGTACAGCCGGCCACCACGGCGCAGCCAGGTGCTCCACAGGCCGACGAAGATCATCAGCAGGCCCATGGCGACCATGATGCGGAAGGTCCAGAAGACGATGGTGGAGTTGGCTCGATCCTCCGGCGGGAACTCCTTGAGCGCCGGCACCTGCTTGTCCAGGCTATGGGTCAAGATCAGGCTGCCGAGCGCGGGAATCTCCACCTTGAAGCGAGTTTCCTCACGCTGCATGTCCGGCCAGCCGAACAGGATCAGCGGGGTCGGTTCGTCACCGACGTTCTCCCAGTGGCCCTCGATGGCAGCGATCTTGGCCGGCTGGTGCTTGAGCGTATTGAGGCCGTGCAGGTCACCGATGAAGGCCTGCACCGGCGCCACCAGCAGCGCCATCCACAGCGCCATCGACAGCATCTTGCGGATCGCCGGGTTGTCGCGCCCGCGCAGCAGGTGCCAGGCCGCCGAAGCGCCGACGAAGAAGGCGGTGGCGAGGAAGGCCGCCGTGGCCATGTGCGCCAGGCGATAGGGGAACGAGGGGTTGAACACCACGGCGAACCAATCCACTGGGATCACCCGCCCGTCGACGATCTCGAACCCCTGCGGCGTGTGCATCCAGCTATTGGAGGCAAGAATCCAGAATGTGGAGATCAGCGTGCCGATGGCCACCATCACCGTGGAGAAGAAGTGCAGCCCCGGCCCGACACGGTTCCAACCAAACAGCATGACGCCGAGGAAGCCCGCTTCGAGGAAGAACGCGGTGAGCACCTCGTAGGTCAGCAGCGGCCCGGTGACCGCCCCGGCGAAGTCGGAGAAGGCGCTCCAGTTGGTGCCGAACTGGTAAGCCATGACCAGGCCGGACACCACCCCCATGCCGAAGTTGACTGCGAAGATCTTCGACCAGAAATGGTAGAGATCGCGGTACACCGTGTTGCTGGTCTTCAGCCACAGCCCTTCGAGCACGGCCAGATAGCTGGCCAGACCGATGGTAATGGCAGGAAAGACGATATGAAAGGAAATGGTGAAGGCGAATTGAATCCGGGCGAGTTCGAGCGCCTCTAGACCAAACATGACACGTCCTCATTCAGGGTTATCTCGGCCCCGGCACGCAAAGCCGAGCCACAGGCTCCAGACGTTGGAGTCACACGAACGGTAGTTGTTCTTATCGAATGAAACGGCCCGCAGGCCTGAGATGCTATGCGCGAAACATGACATTGATCTGGATCAATGCACGTTAGAAGACTAGCTGTTAACCGCGCAGCCTGCGCTGTGGTCATTTGCCGCGCGACAGGCCACCGCAGCGAGGCATTGCAGCTCTGCTGCCTCTCGCTCGACGGTAGACAAAAAAGAGGGCGGCCATGCTCGAGGCAGGCCGCCCTAATCGTGGAGCCATTGGCGCGGCCGAGCGCCAGCAAGGCACCGGCCGCAGACCATCAACGCTCGATGATGGCAGTCACGCCCTGCCCGCCTGCCGCGCAAATGGAGATCAGCCCGCGCCCTTCTCCGGCCACGGAGAGCAGCTTGGCCAGGTTGGCGACGATGCGCCCGCCAGTGGCAGCGAAGGGGTGGCCGGCGGCCAGGGAGCTGCCCTTGACGTTCATCTTGCTGCGGTCGATGGCGCCCAGCGGGGCGTCGAGGCCCAGGCGCTCCTTGCAGTACTCGGCGTCTTCCCAGGCCTTGAGGGTGCACAGCACCTGGGCAGCGAAGGCTTCGTGAATTTCGTAGTAGTCGAAGTCCTGCAGGCTCAGGCCGTTGCGCGCGAGCATGCGCGGCACGGCGTAGACCGGCGCCATCAGCAAGCCTTCCTTGCCCTTCACGAAGTCCACCGCCGCCGCCTCGCCATCGCGGAAATAGGCCAGGATCGGCAGGCCACGGGCCTTGGCCCACTCTTCACTGGCCAACAGCACCACCGAGGCGCCATCGGTCAGCGGCGTGGAGTTGGCTGCAGTCATGGTGCCACGCGGGCCGCGCTCGAAGCAGGGCTTGAGGCTGGCGAGCTTCTCGGCGCTGATGTCCGGACGCAGGTTCTGGTCGCGGGTCAGGCCCCGGAACGGCGTCAGCAGATCGTCCTGCCAGCCTTCGGCATAGGCCGCCGCCAGGTTCTGGTGGCTGGCCAGGGCCAGTTGATCCTGTTCGTCGCGCGGGATGGCCCAGCGCTGTGCCATCAGCTCGCAGTGCTCGCCCATCGACAGCCCGGTGCGCGGCTCGCCGTTGCGCGGGATGGCCGGGGCCAGGTGACGCGGGCGCACCTTGAGCAGACTCTTGATCTTGTCCGCCGTGCGCTTGCCGCGATTGGCCTCGAGGAGGATCTTGCGCAGACCTTCGTTGACGCCGATGGGCGCATCGGAAGTGGTGTCGACGCCACCGGCGATGCCGCATTCGATCTGCCCGAGGGCGATCTTGTTGGCCACCAGCAGGGCCGCCTCCAGGCCGGTACCGCAGGCCTGTTGCAGGTCATAGGCCGGCGTTTCCGCGGCCAGGCGCGAGCCGAGCACGCATTCACGGGTCAGGTTGAAATCCCGCGAGTGCTTCAACACGGCACCGGCCACCACCTCGCCGAGGCGCTCGCCGTGCAGGTTGAAGCGCTCCACCAGGCCTTCGAGGGCACTGGTCAGCATCTCCTGGTTGCTCGCCGTGGCGTAGACGGTGTTGGAGCGGGCGAAGGGGATGCGGTTGCCGCCGACGATGGCGACCCGGCGTAACTGGGTCATGCTGACTCCTTACGGGTGATAATTGGGTTCAAGGCTAGCGCCTGCGCACCGGCCCGCATTGGCCGCCTTGCCGATCGACCAGTCAGAGCGGTCAATTGCGCTTTGTGCGTCACTGCGTACAGTGACATGACTTCCGATCCGCCTGCAGGAGCCTTTCATGTCCGATCGTTACCTTGCCTTCGCCAACTCCCCTACCGGTCGCCGCCTGGTCGGCACCCTCGGCCTGCCGGCACCCGTGCGCCTGGAGCGCTGGATGGCAGGCCGGGTAAGGCCCGTGGACGGCGCGCTGCTGCTCGGTGGCGATGGCGACCTGCTCAAGGCCGTGCAGCCTTTCGCCAGCAAGCTCACCGACCAGGTGTTCGTCGCCCGTGAAGGCCAGTTGGAGTTGCCTCGCTGGACGGCCGAGCACGGCCCCAAACTCAAGGCGCTGGTGTTCGATGCCAGCCATCTGACCCGCTTCGAGCAACTGATCGAGCTGCGTGATTTCTTCCAGCCCACCTTCAAGGGCCTGGCGCAGTGCCCGCGCGTGGTGGTTCTGGGGCGCGCTCCGGAATCGCTGAAAGACCCCATCGCCGCCAGCGTGCAGCGCTCGCTGGAGGGGTTCACCCGCTCGCTGGGCAAGGAGATCCGCCGTGGCGGTAGCGTGCAACTGCTCTATGTCGGCAAGGGCGGCGACCAACAACTGGAAGGCGCGCTGCGCTTCTTCCTCTCGCCGAAGAGCGCTTACGTGTCCGGCCAGGTGCTGCGCCTGGGCGTCTGTGGCGAACAGGTCAAGGACTGGACGCGCCCGCTGATCGGCAAGAAGGCGCTGGTCACTGGCGCCTCGCGCGGCATCGGCGCGGCCATCGCCGAAGTGCTGGCACGCGACGGCGCCGAGGTGGTGCTGCTGGATGTACCGCCCGCAGCCGAGGCCCTGCAGGCGTTGGCCGCACGCCTGGGCGGGCGCGCCGTACCCCTAGACATCTGCGCCGAGGACGCGCCGCAGCGCCTGGTCGAGGCACTGCCCGACGGCCTGGACATCGTCGTGCATAACGCCGGCATCACCCGCGACAAGACCCTGGCGAAGATGAGCGACGCCTTCTGGAGCTCGGTGATCGACGTCAACCTCAAGGCCCCACAGGTACTGACCCAGGCGCTGCTGGACGCCGACAAGCTGCACGACAACGGCCGCGTGGTGCTGATCGCCTCGATCAGCGGCATCGCCGGCAACATGGGGCAGACCAACTATGCGGTGAGCAAGGCTGGCGTGATCGGCCTGGCCCAGGCCTGGGCACCGGCCCTGGCGAAGAAGGGCATCAGCATCAACGCGGTGGCGCCGGGCTTCATCGAAACCCAGATGACTGCCGCCATTCCCCTGGGCATCCGCGAAGCCGGCCGGCGTATGAACTCCATGAGCCAGGGCGGCCTGCCGCAGGACGTGGCCGAAGCCGTGGCCTGGTTCGCCCAGCCGGGTTCGGGTGCGGTGACCGCGCAGGTGCTGCGCGTGTGTGGGCAGAGCCTGTTGGGGGCATAAGAGCGGCTGCAAGCTGCAAGACGGATGGCCGCCCCCAGCAAGCTGCAAGCGAGCGTGTCCCTTTCTGTAGCCCGGATGCAATCCGGGGAGTTGCGTGCCATGCGCTTCCCGGATCGCATCCGGGCTACGAGTTGCAAACGAACCTGCTCTTGCCTGTAGCTTGCGGCCTGTAGCCGCCTTAGCCCTTGCCGCGCTTGCGGAATTCCACTGGCGTTTCGCCGACCCAGCGCTTGAACGCGCGGTAGAAGGTGCTGGGTTCGGAAAAGCCGGTGCGCTCGACGATCACTTCGATGCGCTCGTCGGTCTTGAGCAGCAGTTCCTTGGCCAGGCGGCAGCGGTAGTCGGTGATCAGGTCGTTGAAACGCACCCCGGCCATGGCCAGGCGCTCGCGCAGGCGCCGTGCCGGCATGTTCAGACGCGCCGCCACCTGTTCCAGGGTGGCGCCGCCATCGACCAGCAGTTCGGCGATCAGCTCGCGTACCTGGCGCACCAGATCCAGGCGCTCCACCTCGGCCAGTTGCCGCCGCGCCAGCGACTCGTGCATGCGCAGCAGCTCCGGTGCGGCATGCCGCGACGGCTTGTTGAGCACGGCGGCGTCGAACACCAGCGCGCAGGATGCACAGGCAAAACGTACCGGGCAACCGTAGACGGCCTGGTAACGCTCGGCAGGCGCGCCCTCGGCGTGCATGAAGCGCACCTCATGCGGGCGAAAGTCGTTCTCGGTAAGCGCGGCGAACAGGCGGATCACCGCGCCGGCGAGCATTTCCGGGAAGTGACGTGGCGTATCGGGCTCCATGCCCAGGGTCAGCACGGCCTGGTCGCCATTGACCTCCAACCGGGCACTGAGGGTATCGGAGAGCAGGCGCACGTAGCGCAGGGCATGGCGCAGGCCGGCGCCGAAGGTTTCGCTGGAGAGGAACAGGTACTCCAGCAGCAGGCCGTGAAAGGCCGGCAGGTGCTGGGCCAGGTACAGCCCTACATGCTCCTCACCGCATTCTTCGCTGGCAGCTTTCCAGAACGCCACCTGCGCACTGTGCGGAAAGCGCCCAGCCGGCAACCCGCCTGGCGGCAGGCCAACACGCAGCAGCACGCGATCAGGGTCGGTTCCGCTGGCACGCAGAGCATCAATTACCGGGCGCATCAGCGCCACATCGTCGGTCAGGTCTCGCATGATTTCCGGCTGTTGTTGTTATTCGTCAACCGCGCCATCTTAGGGGCTCCGAGCCACGCTGCGCAAACCGGCGCGGCAGACGGATTGGCTGCCCGGCGCAGATACCGGGCAGCACAGCCAATGTCTGCACGCCTGGGCTCGTTAAGCTGCCGCCATCCACTCGCCAAGGAGTTCGCCCCAATGGCCATCGACTGGCTCGATCTCGATGTTCCGCCGGCCCTGCCCGGCCTCTTCCTGCGCGCGGCCCTGCGCCGCAAAGTCACCGGCCGTCAACTGCCCGAACTCGGCCTGCGCTGCCGGGTGGAGGTGGATCCCAAGCACCTGGCGCGCTACCGCCAGGTCTGCGGCATCAGCGCTGGCAGCTACCTGCCGCCAGTCTACCCGCATATCCTCGCCTTCGGTCTGCAGATGCAGTTGCTCACCGACAAGCGTTTCCCCTTCCCGCTGCTCGGCCTGGTGCATCTGGAAAACCGTATCCGCGTGCTACGCCCGCTGGGCGGCCTGGGGCCATTCCAGGTCAGCGTGCAGGTGGCCGACCTGCAACCCCATGACAAGGGTGCCACCTTCAGCCTCATCACCCGTCTGGAAGATCAGCTCGGCCTGCTCTGGGAAGGTGACAGCCGCATCCTCTGCCGCGCCCTGCGTCTCGATGGCCAGGCGCAGCCACGTGCCGAGCAGGCGCCGCTGCCACTGGCGCCACTGGACGACTGGTCGGCACGAGCCGATATCGGCCGCCGCTACGCCCGTGTGGCCGGCGACTACAACCCGATCCATCTCAGCGCACTCAGTGCGCGCCTGTTCGGCTTCCCCCGCGCCATCGCCCACGGTCTGTGGAACAAGGCGCGCAGCCTGGCCGCGTTGCAGGAACACCTGCCGCAGGCCGGCTATCAGGTGGAGGTGCGCTTCCAGAAGCCGGTGCTGCTGCCCACCCATGTCGCCTTGCAGGCCAGCGAACCGGGGCCCAGCGGCCAGTTCCGCCTGATCGGCGAGAACGACACGCCGCACATGGTGGGCAGTTGGCAGCCGTTGGAGGACTGACGCAGGTGCCTCCTCAGCCCGCCTGTGGGAGGGGCTTTAGCCGCGACGGCCCTCGTAGGAGCGAGCTCTGCTCGCGAAGCACGTAGCCCGGATGCAATCCGGGAGTTGCGCGCCATGGGCTTCCCGGATTGCATCCGGGCTACGGTTTGATGATGCGCTGCTTGCAGCGCATGGCGTTCGCGCAGAAGCTATGCGGCTCGAAAGGAGCCGCTCCGATGAACCTGCCCGAACTCACCGCCCGCCTGCATGCCATTCGCGACGCCAACCAGTGGCGACGCTTCCACAGCCCGAAGAACCTGGCCATGGCCGCCAGCGTGGAAATGGCCGAACTGGTGGAAATCTTCCAGTGGCTGAGCGAGGACGAATCACGCGCGCTGCCGGCCGACAAGCTCGCCCATGCTGGCCAGGAAGTGGGCGACATCGTGCTCTATCTTCTGCTTCTGTGCAGCGAGCTGGGGCTGGACATGAACGAAGTGGTACGCGCCAAGCTGACCGACAGCGAAAGGCGTTTCGGCCGATGAGCGACCGCCACTTCGACGAACTCGCCACCCGCTTCGCCGAGAAGATCTATGGCGGCGCCAAGGGGGCCATCCGCCTCGCCGTGCTGCAGGCTGACCTGGCCGAAGCCCTGCCGGATCGACCGCTGCGCGTGCTGGATGTGGGCGCCGGCCTCGGCCATATGAGCCTGTGGCTGGCCCAGCGTGGCCATCAGGTCACCCTGGCCGAACCGGCCGAACCCATGCTGGAAGGCGCGCGCCAGCGCTTCGCCGAGGCTGGCCAACACGCCACCTTCATCCAGGCGCCCTGGCAAGACCTGCTCGGCCAACTGCAGCAGCCCTACGATCTGGTGCTGTGCCATGCCGTGCTGGAATGGCTGGCCGAACCGGCGGCTATCCTGCCGGTGCTGCACCAGCTCACGGCCAAGGATGGCTGGCTGTCGCTGGCCTTCTACAACAAGGACGCGCTGATCTACCGTAACCTGCTCAAGGGCCATTTCCGCAAGCTGCGCAAAGAGCGCTTCGCCGGCGAGGGCCAGAGCCTGACGCCGCAGCGCCCGCTCGACCCACGCGAACTGGCCACGCAACTCGGCGCGCACTGGCAGGTCGAAAGCCGTAGCGGCGTGCGCGTGTTCCACGATTACATGCCGCCGGAATTTCAGGCCAAGGCCGAGCTGGTCGACCTGCTGGAGATGGAGCTGGCGTACCGACGCCACCCCAGCTTCGCCGGCCTGGGTCGCTACCTGCACTGGATCTGTCGGCCAAGCTGAACGCCTTTCGCGGCAGGTTGGACGAACCGCAGAGCCCGGCGTAGCCTGAGCCCATATCGTGATGTCGAGCGCGACCACGGAGCCCACCATGCGCTGCCTCATAGCCTTGCTCGTTCTGCCCCTGCTGGCCGCCTGCCAGAGCCCGAACCCCTATCAGGCCGAATCCCTGCCCATGCCTCCGGCACCGCCGGGGGCCGCCAATACCTTCGACCGCAGCGCCTACCCGGCGCCACCGCGCGACTACGGGCGTTACCGCACCTGGAGCTGGGACGGTGGCCGGCCACCGTCCGGCGCCGCCTGGATCGGTGGCGAGCAACTGGCCGACAGCGTCAGTGCCGGCCTCGACCAATTTGGCCTGCGCCCGGCGCAGAACGGTCAAGGCGATCTGCTGGTCAGCGCCCGCCTCAACCAGGAAACCCGCCTGCGCCAGTACTACGACGACAGCGGCGCCTACTACGGCGGCGGCCCCTGGGGCCGTCAATATGGTGCCTGGGGCAGCACACCCATCGTCCGCACCTACGAACAGAAGGTGGCAGTGGTGCGCCTGGAGCTGATCGACCCACGGGATCACCAGGTGGTCTGGTCAGGCAGCGGTGAAGCCCTGGCCGGCAAGGATCAAAGCGACCAGGCCGAAGCCATCCGTTCGGCCATTCGTGCTGCACTCGCCGGCTACCCCCCACATTGATTATCAGGAGTTCAGCATGCGTACCCTGCCCTGCCTGCTTCTCGCCCTGCTGCTGAGCGGCTGTGCCAGCGTCAGCCTGGAGCGCGACTTCGACCCCAGCCGCGATTTTGCTGCCTACCGCACCTGGAGCTGGATGAGCGACAAGCTGCTCTATCAACCCGACGATGCCCGTCTCAAGAGCGATCTCACCGAGCAACGCATCAGCCAAGCGGTGAACGATCAGCTCGAACAACAAGGCCTGCGCCAGGCCCGCGACGGCCAGGGCGACCTCAAGGTGCAGGCGGTGCTGATCGTCGACGAACGCCAGGATCAGATCACCACCCAGTACGGCGGTGGCTGGGGTGGCTATTGGGGCGGTTACTGGGGTGGCCCGGCCTTCACCGAGACGCGCCGCGTGGACTACAAGGTGGCCACCCTGCAGATCGACCTCTACGACGCCAAGGACGGCAAGCTGGTCTGGCGCGGCAGCGGCGAACAGATCATGCGCAGCCAGCCACCCAGCCCGGCCGAACGCGAACGGGCGATCCGCGAGACGGTGACACAAATCCTCTCGCAATACCCACCGCGCTAACAGGCCGTTGAAAAACGTAAGCGAGGCGGGCTGGCCTAGGCAAAATCAGCTAGAAAACGCTCGGAGTCGCGTTCGACTTTACGAGTTGTAAATGAGCATTTTTGACGGGGGCGCCTAGCCTGGGCTCGCACGCAGGGCTGTTTTTAACAATGGCCAGGCAACACAAGTAGTTTTTCAACAGCCTGCTGAGCGAGGAGACGAACACTTGCCCACAGCCCTGCAACACCGCCCGGCCATCGCCGCCGACCTCGACGAGGTGATCGGCTTCCCACAGAGCGCCGAGGAACTGTTCTTCTGCTACCCCAAGGCTGCCTGGCCACTGGACGTCGGCCAGCTTGCCGCCGCCATGGCAGAGCGCCGCGAAAGCACGGTGGTCACGCTCGACGGCAAGGTCGCCGGTTTCGCCAATTTCTACCAATGGCAGCACGGCGAGTTCTGCGCCCTGGGCAACCTGATGGTCGCCCCCTGGGCGCGCGGCCAGGGCGTGGCGCAGTATCTGCTGGAAGTACTGGAAGGGATCGCACGCGATCAGTACAAAGCCCCCGTGATGAAGGTGTCATGCTTCAACGCCAACACCGGCGGCCTGCTGCTCTATACCCGTCTGGGCTATCGCCCCGCCGCCATAGTCGAAAGGCGCGCGTCGGATGGCGCTCGCATTGCCCTGGTACAGTTGGAGAAGAGTCTTTAACCAAGGCGCACCCTTGCAGCCTGAAATGAACCGTTCGGGATTCGCGGTGCGACTCGATAAGTGGCGGAAGGCAGTGAGAGTCGAACTCACCCAGGAACGGATGCCGTCCCCCACCGGGTTTGAAGCCCGGCCACGCCACCGGGCGTGATTGCCTTCCTTGATCGGTAGCTGCACTTTGCATGGCAGCCGTTGCGTTCGTCGTGCAGGGTAGCCCATGGCGACCAGTGGTCGTCAATCCGGCGCCGGCATGCCCTCCTCGCTCCGTCTGCCCATCAGTTGAATCGCCAGTGCCGAGTCGCTGCGGATGCGCCGCTCATTGGCCAGGCGACGGGTGAAGCCGATGCGGTCGAAGTATTCCAGCAACTGAATGCTGCGCTTGCGGCCGATGCCGATGCGGTTGCGCCAGTCGACCACGCGCAGGCTACCGTGTTGCTCCAGCAGGTGCAGCGCATGGCAGCCCAGGGTGTGCAGGGTTTGTTCGGGGTAGAACAGATCCTTGACCACCTGATGCAACTGGCCGAGGCGCGCCAGTTTGCGCAGTAGCAGGCGCACGGTCGCTTCGTCCTGCTGCACGGCGTCGGCCAGATTGCGCACCCAGGGCGGGTCGAAGCCGCCGGCGAGCAACAGCGGCCAGAGTCGCTCCCGTAGTGCTTCGTCTTCCGGCCCCAGTTGCACGCGGTGATCCGGCAGGTGCAGCCAAGGCCCACTACTGGCAATGCGGCCGTCGGCCAGCGCCTCTTCCAACAGGGCGATGAACACCGGACGTTCCAGTTCGCTCAGGGCATAGCGGCGCAGACGATCGCGGTCAGGGCCGAGCTCGTCCGGCGATTCGTCATGGAAGCGGCGCAGGCCTTCCAGCAGAGCATCACGCAGTGCCTGCAGGCAGGCCCCATCGAACAGCCGTGTACCCTGTCGGGTGGGCAGCTCGCACAGCCCGTCGGGTAGGTTCCAGCTTGCGCGCAGGCGATTGAACTGGCGCTCCAGCAGGCCGGGGTCGAGGCCGTTGGGTGCCGCTTGCAGCAGCGCCGGCAAGGCCTGTTCCAGGCTGGCATCACGCAGCGCCCGCAGTTGCAGCAGGCGTGAAGGCGCACGACGAGCTCGGGCCGGGGCGAAGGGGTCGAGCACGCTGCCGCCACCCAGGGTGCGCTGCGCCGATTGGTCACGCAGCACCACACGGTCGCCATGCACGGCATGCGCCGGGGCATTGAGCACCAGCTGCGCCAGGCACGACTGCCCGGGCGCAAGGCTCTCCGTATCAAGCAGGGCGACGCGGCCTGTAACGTCCTGCGCGGCCAGGTGCACGTGCACTGGCGTCCAGTGCGCCAGTGCGCGTGCCTCCGAGGCCAGTAGCTGCAACTCGATATCGATACGGCTGCTGGGGGCCAGCAATGCTGGCGCCAGCAGCCAGTCGCCGCGATGCAGGTGTTCCAGCACCAGGCGCTCGCCCGCCAGGTTCAGGGCCACGCGCTGGCCGGCGACGGCGCTGTCGGCCGGACGATTCTGCGCATGCAGGCCACGTACCCGTACGCGCCGCCCGGAGGGGCTGAGCAGCAGTTCGTCAGCCAGCGCTACAGACCCGGCGAAGGCGGTGCCGGTGACCACCACGCCAGCACCCTCGACGCTGAAGGCGCGATCGATGGGCAGACGAAAATAGCCCTGAACGCTGCGCACATCATGAGCCGCCGAGAACGTCAGCAGGCGTTCGCGCAGGGCTGCGATACCCTGCCCCCCAAGGCTGTCCACCGCCAGCAAATCGGCCCCCGCCAGCGGCCCCGGAGCGAGCAAGACGTCGACCTGATCGCGCACCTGTCGCAGGCGCGCGGCATCGACCCGGTCGATCTTGGTCAGCGCCACCAAGGCCTGACGGATGCCCAGCAGTTCGGCGATGGCCAGATGCTCGCGGGTCTGCGGCATCACCCCATCGTCAGCGGCCACCACCAGCAACAGCAGGTCGATGCCAGAGGCGCCAGCGAGCATATTGTGGACGAAGCGTTCGTGACCGGGCACGTCGATGAAGCCGGTGAGCTGGCCATCGCCCAGGTCGGCGTAGAGGTAACCCAGGTCGATGGTGATGCCACGGGCGCGCTCGGCCGGGCGGCGGTCACCCTGCTGGCCGGTCAGCGCCTGCAGCAGCGCGGTCTTGCCATGGTCGATATGGCCGGCGGTGCCGACGATCACGCCTGCGCCTCGCGTAGCTGCGCCAATTGCGCGACGAAGGCGGGTTCATCGTCGAGCTGGCGCAGGTCGAGCCACAGGGCGTCGTCGTCGATACGACCGATCACCGGGATCGGCAGCTCGCGCAACTGCCCTTCCAGCTCGCGCAGCACCCGACCACGCAGGCGCTTGGAGGTCTGCGGGCGGACGCACAAGGCCGCGCTGGGCAGGCGCGCCACCGGCTGCGCGCCGCTGCCGATCATGCCCAGGGCGTTCTCCACGCTGACCTGCCAGGGCTCGCCAAGGCTGCTGGCCAGTGTCGGGGCGACGCGTTCGGCCTGGGCACGGATATCCGCCTGCGGACGGCTGAGCAGGCGCAGGCTGATCAGGCGCTCGCCGAGGCGATCCGGGTCGCGGTACAGGCCGAGCACCGCTTCCAGCGCGGCCAGGGTCAGCTTGTCCACACGCAGGGCACGCTTGAGTGGGTTCTTCTTGATTCGCCCGATCAGTTCCTTGCTGCCGAGAATGATGCCGGCCTGCGGGCCACCGAGCAGCTTGTCGCCGCTGAAGGTGACAATATCGGCCCCATCGCGCAGCGCTTCCTGCACCGTGGGTTCCTTGGGCAGGCCCCAGCGCGACAGGTCGATCAGGCTACCGCTGCCGAGGTCTTCCAGCAGCGGCAGGCCATGAGCGTGGGCGATGACGGCAAGGTCGCGGGTGGCGACACTGGCGGTGAAGCCCTGCACGCTGTAGTTGCTGGTGTGTACGCGCATCAACAAGCCGGAACGCGGGCCGATGGCGGCTTCGTAATCCTTGCCATGGGTACGGTTGGTGGTGCCGACTTCCACCAGCTTGACCCCGGCGCGGGCCATGATGTCGGGGATGCGAAAGGCGCCGCCGATCTCGATCAGCTCGCCACGGGAGATGATGCCTTCCTTGCGTGCGCCCAGGCTGTTGAGCGCCAGCAGCACGGCGGCGGCATTGTTGTTGACCACGGTGACGGCCTCGGCGCCGGTCAGCTCGCGGATCAGGCCGATGATCAGGTCGTCGCGATCACCACGCTTGCCGCTGGCCAGGTCGAACTCCAGGTTGAGCGGGTAGCGTGCGGCCAGGGTGATGGCGTCGATGGCCTCCTCCGGCAACAGAGCGCGGCCGAGGTTGGTGTGCAGCACCGTGCCAGTGAGGTTGAACACGCGACGCACACGGCTGGCATGGCGCGCGGCCAGGCGTTCGCCAGCGCGCCCGGCGAGTACCGCCTCGCTCAGTTCCACGGCGGCGAGCTGGCCGCTGCGGGCGGGTTCGCGCAGTTCGTCGAGCAGGTCACGCAGTGTGGCCAGCAGGGCATCGCGGCCGTAGCGCTGTTGCAGGGGGGCGACGCTATCGCAGCGCAACAGACGGTCGATGGAGGGTAGACGGGCAGCGTTGGCGTTCATCGTTAGCCTCAGTCAGCCGTCGCTGCCGGGAGCCAGCAGCAGGTTCGGCGCACGGCGCAGGTGCCCTTCCTCACTCAGGCGCATGTCCAGGTCGAGGCTGGCCAGGTCATCGGCAATGGCATCGGCCTGGTCGTCGAACTCCAGGTAGCACTGTTTGAGGTAACCCTGACAGCTCGGGCAGACCTCGGCGCGGATCACCGCCCGCTCGGGTGCCACACCCTCACGTTGCAACGACAGGTAGGCCAGGTGTCTGGATGACTCGCAGTGGCTGCACTTGACCCGCACGTGATGCCATTCGCAGGCGCACAGCGAGCAGCACAGGTAGCGCAGGCCGGCGTACTGGCCGCGATGGCGCAGCATACCGGCCACCGGCGGCGAGCCACAGGCTGGGCACAGCGTCTGGCTGCTGGCCTCGACCAGGCGTTCGCTGGGCAGAGCCAGCAGCCAGTGGCTGAACGCCACCTGCAGGGCCGCGCCGAGAAAGGGCACCAGCGCCGCCGGCAGCAGATCGAACTGCCCGCCCAGCAGCGCGATGGCCCAGGCCTTGCGCTGGCCACTGTCGGCTTCGCGCAGGGCCACCAGGGCCGCGCTGACGGACGGGTTGCCGACATGCGAAAAACTCGTCAGCAGCGCGTCGAGCGCTGGCAGCCAGGCATCACCGCGTACCAGAGTATCGAAGCCCAGCGGCGGCATGCGGTGTTCGAGGCTGCGTGCCAGCGCTTCGGCCGAAGGGCCAGGCAGCGCCGGAGGGGCATCCAGTACGCGCTGCTGGGCATCGCACAGCTCGGCCATCAGCAGCAGGTAGGCCGACAGAGGGTGATCGGTCGCCAGGCTGCGCAAACGATGGGCACGGCGACCGAACAGATCCGCTTCGGGCAGGTGCAGAAAAGGCGGGACATTGGCCGCGGCTTCGATCTGCCCCGGCTCGAGAATCTGGCCTGACACGCAGGACTCCTTAGGGACTGTTCCCGTGATTTCGCTAGATCAGCCTAGACCAGGCCGATGAAGTTTGCTGGCAGTGGTTCAGGCGCTTTGGCGGCGAGCTTTTCTCGCCGCTGAAGTCCTTCCGCATCAGTGGTGCTTGTCGCTGTCCTTGCTCACCTCTTCGTACCAGGCGCCGTGGTGCTTGCGCGCCCAACCGCGGCTGACCCAGCCACTGAGCATGGCACCGATGGAGCCCTTGACCCAGATGCCGGCGTAGATGTGCACGATGATGCTGACGATCAGCGCCCAGGCCGCCGCCGCGTGCAGCAGCGAGGCCAGACGGATCAGCTCGATGCCGAACAGGTGGCTGAAGTACTGCCGCCACATGACCATGCCCGTGGCCAGCAACACCAGCATGCACAGCAGCAACACCCAGAACAGCAGCTTCTGCCCGGCGTTGTAGCGTCCCACTGGCGGCAGGCGCTCCTCACGATTACTCAGCACGTCGCGCCATTGCGCCAGCCACTGACGATCACGCGCTTCGAGGCGGTTGTGCCCGGCGAAGCGCATCACCAGCCAGAGGAAGAACAGGAACATGGCCAGGCCGAGAAAGGGATGCAGGATGCGCGTCCACACCCCACCGCCAAACAGGTTACTGAGCCAGAACAGCGCCGGGTGGAACAGCGCCAGGCCGGACAGGCCGGCGAGGACGAAGAAAATCGCCACCACCCAGTGGTTGCTGCGTTCGCCGGCCGTATAGCGTTGGATATCGTGTTTCATGCTGGTCTCCTACGGCCGCTGCTTCGGATCATAGGTGTGCACCGTCGGGTCGACCTGGTGCACGGCAGAATCACCTGTCACGGGCTCGTCTTCCTCCACGCGGTTACGCCCGACACGCAGGTAATGAAAGAAGCCAATCAGCGCCGTGGCGCCCATGGCCAGCAGGCCGAGCGGCTTGGCCACGCCCTTCCACAACGCCACCATGGGGCTGATCTGTGGCTCGTCCGGCAGGCCGGCGTAGAGCGAGGGCCGGTCGGCGTGGTGCAGCACGTACATCACGTGGGTACCGCCGACGCCGGGCGGATCGTACAGCCCGGCGTTGTCGTAGCCGCGTGACTTGAGATCGGCGATGCGCCCGTCGGCGTGCTCCTTCATGGCGTCCTTGCTGCCGAAGACGATGGCGCCGGTCGGGCAGGTCTTCACGCAGGCCGGCTCCATGCCCACAGCAACGCGGTCGGAACACAGGCTGCACTTGTAGGCTTTGTGATCCTTCTGCGAGATGCGCGGAATGTCGAACGGGCAACCGGTGATGCAGTAGCCGCAACCGATGCATTTGTCCTGGTTGAAGTCGACGATGCCGTTGGCGTACTGGATGATCGCGCCGGGGCTCGGGCAGGCCGCTAGGCAGCCTGGCTCGGCGCAGTGCATGCAGCCGTCCTTGCGGATCAGCCATTCCAGCTTGCCGCTTTCATCCTCGTGCTCGGTGAAGCGCATCAGCGTCCAGGAACTGGCAGTGAGGTCGGCCGGGTTGTCGTAGGTGCCGTGGTTGTGGCCGACCTCGTCACGCAGGTCGTTCCACTCCGAGCACGCCACCTGGCAGGCCTTGCAGCCGATGCACTTGGACACGTCGATGAGCTTGGCCACCTCGCCCAATTCGCGCACCGAGGGCGCCGGCGTGGTGGTGGCGGAGCGGGCAATGATGTCTTGTGAGGCCATGGCGCTGCTCCTATGCCTTTTCCACGTTGACCAGGAACGACTTGAATTCCGGGGTCTGCGTGTTGCCGTCGCCAACGAAGGGCGTCAGGGTGTTGGTCAGGTAGCCGTTGCGCGCCACGCCGGCAAAGCCCCAGTGCAACGGAATGCCGATCTGATGCACGGTCTTGCCATCCACTGTGAGCGCCTTGATGCGCTTGGTCACCACCGCCACGGCCTTGATGTAGCCGCGGTTGGACGACACCTTGACACGCTCGCCAGCGACGATGCCCAGCTCCTTGGCCAGCGCCTCGCCGATCTCGACGAACTGCTCGGGCTGAACGATGGCGTTGAGCCGGCAGTGCTTGGTCCAGAAGTGGAAGTGTTCGGTCAGGCGATAGGTAGTTGCCGCATAGGGGAAGGCATCGGCCTTACCCAGATGCTTGAGGTCGTCCGCGAACACGCGCGCCGCCGGGTTGCTCACCGCCACCGGGTTATCCGGGTGCATCGGGTTGCGCCCGATGGGCGTCTCGAACGGCTCGTAGTGCTCGGGAAACGGCCCTTCGGCCATCTTGTCCACGGCGAACAGGCGCGCCACCCCTTCGGGATTCATGATGAAGGGGTTCATCCCGGCATCCGGTGGCGAATCGGCCTTGAAGTCGGGCACGTCGGTGCCGCCCCAGGCCTTGCCGTTCCACCACACCAGGCGCTTCTTCTCCACGTCCCAGGGCTTGCCGCTGGGGTCGGCCGAGGCACGGTTGTAGAGGATGCGCCGGTTGGCCGGCCAGGCCCAAGCCCAGCCGAGGGTCTGGCCCATGCCATAGGGGTCGGCGTTGTCGCGCCGCGCCATCTGGTTGCCCTGGGTCGTCCAGGAACCGCAGAAGATCCAGCAGCCACTGGCGGTGGAGCCATCGGCGCGCAACTGGGCGAAGCCGGAGAGCTGCTCGCCGGCCTTGGCCTGCAGGGCGCCGCTGACCGGGTCGTGGAGGTCGGCCAGGGCCTTGCCGTTGAACTCGCGGGCCAGTTCGTCCGGGCCGGGTTCATCCGGTCTCAGGTAGGACCAGTCGAGGTTGAGGATCGGCTCGGGGAAGGCACCGCCCTCGCTGGCATAGGCCCGGCGCAGGCGATGGAACAACCCGGCCATGATGGCGATGTCGGTGCGCGCCTGGCCGGGTGGCTCGGCGCCCTTCCAGTGCCACTGCAGCCAGCGCCCGCTGTTGACCAGCGAGCCGTCCTCCTCGGCGAAGCAGGTAGTGGGCAGGCGGAACACCTCGGTCTGGATGCTGGCACTGTCGACATCGTTGAACTCGCCGGCGTTGCGCCAGAACTCCGAGGTCTCAGTGGCCAACGGATCCATGATCACCAGGTACTTGAGCCTGGCCAGCGAGGCACCCACCTTGGCCTTGTCAGGGAACGAGGCAAGGGGGTTGAAGCCCTGGCAGAAATAGCCGTTGACCTCGCCCTGGTACATCATGTCGAAGACCTTGAGCACGTCGTAACCGGGAATGTCCAGCTTCGGTAGCCAGTCGAAGCCCCAATGGTTCTCGGCCGTGGCGTTCTTGCCGTACCAGGCCTTCATCAGGCTGACATGGAACTTCTCGTAGTTCTGCCAGTACGACAGTTGCCCCGGCCGCAAGGGCTTGGGCGAGCGCTTGGCGATATAGGCGCTGTAGTCCTGCTCGGCATCCAGCGGCAGGCTGAGGTAGCCCGGCAGCAGGTTGGAGAGCAGGCCCAGGTCGGTCAGCCCCTGGATGTTGGAGTGACCACGCAGGGCGTTCATACCGCCACCGGGCATGCCGATGTTGCCGAGCAGCAGTTGCAGCATGGCGCCGGTGCGGATCATCTGCGAGCCCACCGAGTGCTGCGTCCAGCCCAGGGCGTACATGATGGTCATGACCTTGCCCGGCGCCGAGCACTCGGCGATGGTCTCCCACACCTGCAGCATCTGCGCCTTGGGTGTGCCACAGATGCTGCTGACCAGATCCGGCGTGTAGCGGCTGTAGTGTTTCTTCAGCAGGTTGAAGACGCAGCGCGGGTGACTCAGCGTCGGGTCGACCACGGCGTAGCCGTCTTCGCCGATCTCGTACCCCCAACTGCTCTTTTCGTAGCGTCGCTTCTCGGCGTCGTAGCCGCTGAACATGCCATCCTCGAAGGCATAGTCCTCGCGCACCACGAAACTGACGTCGGTGTAGTTGCGCACGTACTCGTGCTGGATCTTGTCGTTTTCCAGCAGGTAGTTGATCAGACCACCGAGGAAGGCGATATCGGTGCCGGTGCGGATCGGCGCGTAGAGGTCGGCCACGGAAGCCGAACGGGTGAAGCGCGGATCGACCACCACCAGCTTGGCCTGGTTGTGTGCCTTGGCCTCGGTCACCCACTTGAAGCCACAAGGGTGGGCCTCGGCGGCATTGCCGCCCATGATCAGTACCAGATCGGCATTCTTGATGTCGGTCCAGTGGTTGGTCATGGCACCACGGCCAAACGTCGGGGCAAGACTTGCCACCGTCGGGCCATGTCAGACACGTGCCTGGTTATCGAACCCCAGCATGCCAAGGGAACGCACCACCTTGTGGGTGATGTAGCCGGCCTCGTTGCTCGATGCCGAGGCGGCCAGGAAGCCCGCGCTGAGCCAGCGGTTGACCGTCTGGCCCTGCGCGTTCTTCTCGATGAAATTGGCGTCGCGGTCGGCCTTCATGTGCCGGGCGATGCGGTCGAGCGCCTCGTCCCAGTCGATGCGCTTCCACTCATTGGAGCCGGCTTCGCGCACCTGCGGGTATTTCAGGCGGTTGGGGCTGTGGATGAAATCCAGCAGGCCAGCGCCTTTGGGGCAGAGGGTGCCCCGGTTGACCGGATGGTCGGCGTCGCCCTCGATATGGATGATGTTCTGCGCCACGTTCTTCGCAGCGTCGCCCTGGCTGTACAGGATCAGGCCACAGCCGACCGAGCAGTAGGGGCAGGTGTTGCGGGTTTCGGTGGTGCTGGTGAGTTTGAAATGCCGCACCTGGTCGGCGAAGGCTGCCGGGGGTGCGCCCCCCAGAGCCGCCAGGCTCGATGCTCCAAGGCCTACACCACAGACCTTGAAGAACTGTCGACGGTTCATGTCCATCTTGGGTTCTCCCACATCAGGCTGACGCTCGGTACGTTGCCGAGCGAATCGCTAGTCAAGCCTAGATCATCCGCGTGGATTCGCCAGGCACTTCGTCGCATGGCGCGAGCCCTCAGCGCCGCTCCAGGCGATAGAACAGATTGGGCTCGCTGGCCAGGTAGAGGTTGCCCTGCGGGTCGAAGGTCAGCCCCTCGGCCTGTGGCACGCTGTCATGCAAGCCGGCGAAGCCGCGCAGCAGCGAGCGGAAGCTGATCAGCTCGCCATCGGCGCCTAGCTCCACCATCAGCTTGGACTCGTCGCTGAGCAATACCAGATGGCCGGTGCGCTCATCGAAATGTGCAGCGGACAGATCACGGGCGAATGACGCCTGGTCAACCCAGGCCTGGCGGTCTATCACTTCCAGGCCGAAGTCGCCCTCCAGGCTGCGCCGCAGGCCGCGTATCTCGTAGAGCTTGCGCGGTTTGCGCTCCTTGACCACGAACAGGCGGTCGCTGCCAGGATCATAGGCGAGCCCCTCGAAACCCTCGTTGTCGCCGGCATCGATGGTCAGGGTAAGGGCGCGTTGGCCCTGGCGCTGCAGCGTGCTGCCGGGTGCAGGCACCGGCACGATCACCAGCGCGTGCCTGCGCTCTTCCACCAGCAGCAACAGGTCATCGCCCAGGTAGGCGACATCCTCGACATCATCGAAGCCCTGCAGCACATGGCGGTCGAGCACCTCGCCGTCGAGGCTCAGGCGCAGCAACTGCTCCGGGCCGTTGAGCACGGCCCAGAGCTGCTGGCGGTCGGTGTCATAGCTCAGGCCCGAGAAGTTCTTGTCCACGCCGGCGACCGGCTTGGCATCGATGCTGACCCGGTACTGTGGCAGCCACAGACTACGGCTCTGCCACTGCTCTTGATGCAGGGAGGTCTTGATCCAGTAATACAAACGCTCGTCCAGATGCATCACGCGGATCTGGTAAGCGAACAACAACAAGGCCAGCAACAGCGTCCATTTCCATGGACTGAGGGCATTCAGCTTTCCCAGCATCCCCTTGGCAACAGCGATCATCACGACGTGCTCGTTTGCAGGTAGACGAACGCCAGTCTGCCGAGTTTCTGTTGCAATACGTCGCATGGGCATGCCTAGCAGGCCGTTGAAAAACGTAGGCGAGGCAGGCTGGCCTAGGCAAAAACAGCCGAAAAAGCGCAGTTTACGTGCTGTAAATGAGCATTTTGAGGCTGTTTTTAACGACGGCCAGGCAACGCAGGTAGTTTTTCAACAGCCTGCTATGGCCCGACGCTGAACTCCAGCTTGGCCGTCTGCCCAGCGGCATCGAGCACGCTGAGCTGGTGCCGACCGGGCGCGAAACCGTGGTTGAAGCTGCCATTGGCCGGGGTTTCGCCCTGTGGCTCACCATCGACGAACCACCAGCGCTGACCGCTGCCGCCCAGGGTGGATAAGCTCAACCGCAGCGGTTCGCTGCTGCCCTGCGGTCGACGCAGACGGTCACCCTCACGCACGCCGACGATGCTCAGTGGCGCTGCCTGGCCGCTGGGTGGCGGTGGGCAGTTCGGGTCGCCAGCCGGCAGGCGCGCGGTACGCCGTTCGCGGCGCGGCAGCCAGGGCTCCAGTGGTGCCGGCCAGAGCAGCAGCTCGCGGGCCTCGGCACCTGGGCAACCGGGCGCCACGCGCAGCCCCTTGGCATTCACCCAGTAGCGCTCGCGCAGGCCGCTGCCCAGGGGCTGGTCGGTCGCCTGCAGGGTCGGCGGCGTGGTGCCCTCCAGCGTCCAGGCGAAGCGCTGCCGGCGGCAATTGGGATCATCCTTGGCCAGTGGTTGGCCCAGTGGCCAGCAGATGGCCGCGACGCCGACCTCAGCCGGCTGCGGGTCGGGCGGCGGCGCCAGGCCGCGCTGGCTGTCGCGGCCCACCAGCAGATCATGCACCTGCAGCAGCAGGGGCGCGGCGGACGCCAGGCCGAACTGACCAGGCACCGGCGTGCCGTCCGGGCGACCGATCCACACGCCGATCAGATGACGCGGGCCGACGCCGATGGCCCAGGCGTCGCGAAAGCCATAGCTGGTGCCGGTTTTCCAGGCCAGGGTGGGGCGCTGCGCCAGTTGCGCGCGCGGGTCGCGATCAGGCCGCGCCTGACCGCTGAGAATACGGCGGATGATCCAGGCCGCACCCGGCGACAGCAGGCGCCGCTCGCGCAGGGTATCGCTCGGTTGCAGGCGCACCCGTGCGGCCATGCCGCCTCGGGCAAAGGCGCTGTAACCGCTCACCAGCGATTCCAGGCGCGTGCCGCCACCACCGAGAATCAGCGCCAGGCTGGGCTCGGCCAGGGCCGGCAGGCGGATCGGCACACCGGCGCTGCGCAGCTCACCGGCGAAGCGCTTGGGCCCATAGGCTTCGAGCAGTTGCACCGCTGGCAGATTGAGCGAGGTGGCCAGGGCAGTGCTGGCCGACACCGGGCCGGTGAAGCCGGCGGCGAAGTTGCCGGGACGGTAATCGCCGTAATGCCGGGGCACGTCCTGCAGCAGCGACTCGGAATGGATCAGCCCGGCGTCCAACGCCAGGCCGTAGAGGAAGGGTTTCAGCGTCGAGCCGGGCGAGCGCAGCGCACGCACCATGTCGACATGGCCGAAGCGCGCGGTATCGGCGATATCCACCGAGCCGAGGTAGGCGCGTACCGCCATACTTTCGTGCTCGACCACCAGAATGGCCACCGAGGTGCGCTCCGGCAGGCGTGCGCGCCAGCCCAGCAGCAGATCTTCCAGGCGTAGCTGCAACGCGGCATCGAGGGTGGTGCGAATCAACGGCGGGCTGCCTGGGCGGTTCAGCCGCCGCGCCAGCAGGGGCGCCAGGCTCGGTTCGCGGCGCGGGGCGAGGAATACCGGTTCCTCCAGGGCTTCATCGATACGCGCCTGCGGCCACACCCGGAACTCGGCCAGTCGCCTGAGCACCTTGTCGCGCGCGGCCTGGGCCCGCTCGGGGTGACGATCCGGGCGCAAGCGGCTGGGCGCCTGCGGCAGTACCGCGAGCAACGCCGCCTCGGCGCGGGTGAGCTGGCTCGGCGGCTTGCCCAGGTAACTCCAGCTCGCCGCCGCCACGCCTTGCAGGGTGCCGCCGAAGGGCGCGCGATTGAGGTACAGCGTGAGGATCTCATCCTTGGACAGGTGCCATTCCAGTTGCGCGGTACGCCAGAGCTGCTTGAGCTTGCCGGACAGGTTGCGGCCATGCGGGTCGAGCAGGCGCGCCACCTGCATCGACAGGGTGCTGCCACCGGACACCACGCGCCCGCCGGAGAGGTTCTGCCAGGCGGCGCGACCCAGCGCCAGCGGGTTGACCCCGGGGTGCTGGCGGAACCAGCGATCCTCGTAGGTGAGCAGCGCTTCGAGGTAATAGGGCGAGACCTCCTGCGGCGTCACTGGGTAACGCCATACGCCATCGCGATCGGCGAAACGCCACAACGGCGTGCCGTCCTCGGCCAGCACCACACGGGCCAGGTCGTCCTCGGGCAAGGGCAGCGGGAACAGGCGGTCGGCGAGCCAGAGCAGGGCCAGGGGGAGCAGGAGGATAAGGAGCCAGCGGCGAGTCAGGCGGCGCATGCAAGGCCCTCTCCCCCAGCCCCTCCCCCATAAATGGGAGAGGGGAGCGGATCAGCGTTTTGCCAAGACAGGTGGCGACACTCACAAACCGTCTTGCTCGCCGACTGCAAGACGAATCCGTTCAAGTACCGCCTCCGTTTCCGCCAGTACCTGATGATTCCAGAAACGCAGTACACGATAGCCTCGACCTGCCAGATAACGCTCACGTTGGTGGTCGTACTCCGCCTGCTGCTGATGCTGGCCACCGTCGAGTTCGATGACCAGCCATCGTTCGGTGCAGATGAAATCGACGATATAGGGGCCAATGGGTTTCTGCCGTTTGAACTTCAAGCCAAGAAAGCGGTGAGCACGCAGGTGATGCCAGAGTCGTTGCTCGGCGTCGGTCATTTCACGGCGCAGGCGCTTGGCGTTGTCGAGTAGTGTCATGGTTCCTCCTTGAACCGGGTTTGCCCTCTCCCCCAACCCTCTCCCATAAATGGGAGAGGGAGTTTGCACGTGCCAAGCCCACAGCCGCGTGCCCATGCGCTCCCCTCTCCCGCTTGCGGGAGAGGGGCTGGGGGAGAAGGGCGGCTTTTATCTTCCCCGCACCACCATCCCCTGCGGCGCGCTGCCCAGGGCCTGCCAGTTCGGCCGATACATGGACTCCACCTGCGGTGGCGGCACGCGGTAGCTGCCTGGGGTCACGGCGCGGGCCAGGTACAGCAGGTGGGTGGTGTCGTAGCCATCCACGTCCACCGCTGCCACGTAGCGGTCGCCACGGTATTCCTGATGCTTGATGCGCGCGTTCTGCATGGCCCGGCCCCACTCCTTGACGTTGCTGCCGGCGTCCTCGAGGCTCGCCGCACTCGAAGCCAGGTTCTGGTTCTCCAGCTCCAGGCCGGCCGGCAGCAGGTCCACCACCAGGGCATCGGGCACGCGCTGCTTGGCACGCACGGCCAGGTGCACCAGCACCAGTTCGCCGCTGTTCAGGCGCTGCAGGTCGAGCGGGCGGCCATCCATGCCGAGGTATTCGCGCTCGATGCTGAGGTTCTCGCCACCGGCACGCGGCGCCTGGGTCGGGTAACCGGACAGGGTCAGTTGCTGGTACAGCGTGGCGCTGCCGGCGTTGCTCACACTCAGCGGCTCGGCCAGTTCGTCACGTTCGAGCTTGAGGCCCGGCTGCTGATTGCTCAGCTCGAACTGGAAGGCACCGCTGGCCAGTTTGGCGCTCCAGGCCTGCTCCGGCTTGCCGAGGATGCCGCGCCCGGCGAGGAACAGCGCGTTGCGCTCCTGGGTCGACAACCAGCGCTGGCTGGCCAGTTCGTCGGCCAGATCGAACAGCCGCTGCTCGCGCTGACCGGCTGCCATGTCCTGCTCTTCCAGCACAGCGAGGATCAACGCCTGGTCACGCAGGGCGCTGCCGTAGTCGGCCATCCAGCGCTCGCCATCGCGCTGCAGGATCAGCCCCTGGTTCAGCGCCTGCTCGGCGCGCGGCGCATCGCCCATCAGTTTCAGCGCGGCGGCCAGTTGCACCAGCGGCAGGCCAGAGCGCGCGTCACCACGGCGCTCGAACAGGCTGCGCAGCGCGCCCAGGGGCGCCTGTTGGCTGCGCGCCAGCACGTAACCTGCGTAGGCCTGCACGGCGAAACGGGTATGGGCGGAATCCTGGCTGTAGCTGGCTTCGATCAGGCTGCTCTGCTGCAAGTAGCGCAACAGGCGGTCGGTGGCCTTCTTCAAGGCCTCGGCGGGTACGCCGAAGCCCTGTTCGCGGGCGCGCAGGAGGAAGTCGGTGACATAGGCGGTGAGCCAGTACTCTTCCTCGCTCTCGGCGCTCCACAGGCCGAAACCGCCGTTGTGCCGCTGCATGCCGAGCAGGCGTTCGATGCCCAGCTCGATGCTCTTGCGCCGCTGCTCGTCCGGCTCACCTGCGAGGCCCAGTTTCTTCAGGCTGGCGGCATCGGCATAGAGGGATGGATACAGGCCACTGGTGGTCTGCTCCAGGCAGCCGTAGGGATAGGCCTTGAGCGCGCGGATCTGCTCACCCAGGTTCAGCGGCGGGCGGCTCGACAGGGCCAGCACCGCCTCCAACCCAGCCGGCTCGAACTGGTTCAGGGTGCCGGCCGGCATGCTCCAGGGCTCGCCCTCGTTGAGCACCGCACGGAAGTGCTGCAACTGCGCCGGGTAGGCCGGGCGCACGCCCAGCGTCCAGTCGCGGCTGAAGCTGCCGAGCTGCTCGTTGGGCAGGCTCAGGCCCTGCACCTTGACCTGGATATGCCCCTGGCCCAGACCACCCTCGGCACGCACCGGGATGCGCAGGGTGGTGCGTTGGCCGTCCTTGAGGCTCAGCGGTGCCTGGGCGTTGCCCAGCAGGCGCAACTGGCCGCTGACGTCGAGCTGCACGTCGAGCTTCTGCGCGGCGCCGGAGAGGTTGGTGACGTCCAGCGCCAGAGTGGTTTCGTCGCCCCCGGCGAGAAAGCGCGGCATCGACAGTTCGGCGATCAGCGGCGCGGCCACCACCGTCTTGGCCTCGGCCATGCCGAAGCGCTCGTCACTCCAGGCCTGGGCCATCAGGCGCAGCTCGCCGTTGAAGTCGGGGATGTCCAGGCTGACTTCACCCTCACCCTGCTCGTTCAGCTTCAGCGCATCGCTCTGCAGGGCGACGATCAGCACGCTGGTGTCCGGCCGTTTGCCGCCGGCTTCGAGACCGGCATCACCGCCGAAGGCCAGGCTGGCGATGCGGCCCTGGGCCTCGATCAGTTGCCCGTAGATGTCCATTTGATCGGCACCATAGCCCTTGCGCCCGAAGAAGCTGGCGAAGGGGTCGGGCGTGGCGAACTCGGTGATATTGAGGATGCCCACGTCCACCGCCGCCAGAAGTACGTGCACCTTGTCGGGGATGCTGCCATCGGCGTTGCGCGCGCTGACCTTGACCTTGAGCGGCTGCTTCGGCCGCATCTTCTCGGGCGCCTGCAGGCTCACCGCCAGCTTGCGCGGTGCGCGCTCCAGCGGCAGGTGCAGCAGGCCCACCGCACGCTTGGGCGTGACCTGCGCCTTGCGCTCGCCGGGGCGGATCACCAGAGCGCTGAGGTACAGGTCATGCCGTGCCCACTTCTCGTCGATGGGCAGCTCGAAGGTCTTGCCTTCAGCCGGCACGCTGATTTCCTGCCACCACAGCGGGCCGTCGCTGGATTCCACCAGCAGGTAGCCATTGCCAGCAGCCGGCGGGGTGACGGTGATCCTGGCCACATCACCTGCGGCATAGCCAGGCTTGTCCAGCGCCAGCTTGACCTGATCGGGGCGCACGGCGCCGCCGTCGGCGTTGTCCTGCCAACGGTAGCCAGCCCAGAAGCGCAGGCTGCTGACCAGGCCGGTCTGGTTGTCCACCACCTCGACGCGATACGGCCCCCACTCCACCGGGAAGCTGACCTTGGCCGTGCCACCCGCCGCCACCTTGAGCGGCTCGTCGCTGAGGGTGAGGAATTTCTCGGTGTAGTTGTGGCGCCAGCCTTCACCGTCGGAGAAGCTCCAGAAGTAATCGCGGCGCTCGCGCACCAGGCGCACGTTGAGGTTGTCGGCAGCCAGCTTGTTGCCCTCGGCATCGGCCACCAGCACCTCGAATTCGGCCATGCTGTCGGCATCCACTTCTTCGCCATCGAACAGCCCGCGCACACCTGGAAGACGTTCGGCTGGCCATACCGGCTGGATCACCCGACGGGTGATGGGCCGGCCACCGGACTCCTGCAGGCTGGCCTGGAGAATCAGGCGCAGCGGCGAGCGGGCATCGCCCCAGCGGTTTTCCGGTGTGAGGGTGGCATGGCCCTGCTCATCCAGATTCTGCTCCTCCAGCTCCTGATCCTGGGTCAGATCCGCCTCGGTGATGTCGCCGAACTGGTAGCCCGGCAGGCTCGCCACCGCCTCGCGCAGCGGACGCACGTAAAGCTGCCCGGACAGGCGATTGCCCGCCGCCGGGGCGCCATAGAGATAGCGCCCGGTGACGCTGAAGCTGGCTTCGTCGCCCGGAGCGATGGGGCCATCCTGACCTTCGAGTTCCAATGCCATGCGCTCGGGCAGGAAGTCTTCGACCAGGAATTCGTAGAGCTGCCGATGGCCGTCACCGAGGTCCAGCAGCAGTTGCCAGCGCCCAGTCGGCGCCTCCTCGGCCAGTGGCAACTGGTATTGATAGAGGCCATCGTCATCCGCGTTCCAGACGAACTTGCGGCTGACCTGCTCGTCCGGGCGGCGCACCTCGACGCTGACCGGCTGGGCCTTGACCGGCTTGCCGTCGGCATCGCGCAGCAGGCCGTTGAGCAGCACGGTTTCACCCGGGCGATAAAGGTCGCGCGGGCCGAACACGAAGAACTGCAGTGGATGCGCGGCCGGGCCGGTGATGTCGAACTCGGCCAGATCCAGCGCTGGTGCGTTCAGGCGCAGCAGGCTGGTCTGCTCGTCCTGCTTGGCCAGCAGCACCTCGGCCTTGGCCGGTAGCGGCAGTTGCGCGTGGCCAGCGGAATCGGTCTTGCCTTCTGCCAGCAACGCGCCATCGCCATCGAGCAGTTCGAGCTGCACGCCGGACTGCGCTGCCCCTCCCTCCAAAGCCTGGGTAAAGACGTCCAGACGGTCGCGGTAACGGTGCGCCGAGAGGCCGATGTCACTGAGGCTGAACAGCGTCGCCGGTTGCGAATAGCTGTAGCTGCCGGCCTCGCGCATCACCGCCAGGTACACCCCTGGCTGTTTGAACGGCTCCAGGCCGGCAATCGGCAGCAGCAGGGTTTCGCGGGTGTTGCGCGCCGGGTTGAGGTCGAAGCGGCCACCATAGACCAGGTCGGCCATCGGCAGCAGCTCACGCGCCTCCCAGGTATCCAGGTTACTGGCGCGGCCCCAGCGCGAGAGAAAGCGCGGCAGTGCCTCGGGCTTGATGCGGAAGAACTCGACGTTGACCTTGTCGACGTTCAGCGCGATCACCGGCAGGCCCTCGGCCAGGCGGGTCGGCAGCAGCGAACCGCGGCTGGCGAAACCGACGCTGGCCTGCAGGTCGCGGGTCTCGAAACGGCTGATGTGTTCGGCGGCCAGCTTGCTGCCGTTGATCGCCTTGAGCCCAGCGTCGATGGTCAGCACCAGTTTGCGCTGCGGCTCCAGGTGGCGCAGGCGCAGCTCGTTGAGGCTGTCGGTGATTTCCCAGGCGCCATCGACCTTGCCGTCCTTGCTGTCGACCAGGTGCAGGCGCTCGGCGAAGCGCTGGTCGGGATCCAGCGGCACGGAAAAGGTCACCGACAGCGCGCTGGCACCATCGAGCTGCACTTCGGAAACGTCCACCACTTCCAGCTCACGACCGGCATAGCGCTTGGCCAAGGCCTCGCGGTCGACCGCTGGCTTGGCCGCCTGGGTCTGCTGCGCGGCAGGCTCGGGGCTGGTCACCGTGGCGGGAGGTTGGGAGGAATCACAGGCGCTGAGCAGGCTCAGCACCAGGGCCAGAAGCAGTCCTTTGTTCGGCATTGCGGGCTCCGGGAGAAAGGTGCGCGAAAGGCCACACTATAGCCGAGCCGCCATGACAGGACGTGATGCAGCGACGAATTTCGCCAAGCCGTGCACAGTCCACACAGCCCCTTATAGGGCACCTCTAAAAACGTAGGCGAGGCAGCCAGCGCAATACCGATGGCGGCCCCGCAAAAACAGGCGAAAAAGCGCAGTTTACGAGTTGTAAATGAGCATTTGACCAGGCTGGCGTTCCAGCCTGTTTTTAACGCAGCGATGGCAACGCAGGTAGTTTTTAGAAGTGCCCTATACTCGGCGTTTTGCCGGAGCCTCTGATGTCCGCCCTGCTCGATGCCTGGCGCCATGCCCCGACCCAACGCAAGGTCTGGGCACTGGCCGCGCCGATGATCCTTTCCAACCTGTCGATCCCACTGGTGGCGCTGGTCGACACCGCCGTGATCGGCCACCTGCCGCACGCCCATCAACTGGCGGCGGTGGCGGTCGGCGGCAGCCTCTATACCCTGCTGACCTGGGCCATGGGTTTTCTGCGCATGGGCAGCACCGGCTTCGCCGCACAGGCCGCCGGACGCGAGGATGGCGGCGCCTTGCGCCAGGTGCTGCTGCAAGGGCTTGGTCTGGGCGTGCTGCTCGCCCTGCTGCTGAGCCTGGTGGCCCTGCCCTTCAGCCAGGCCGCGCTGGGCCTGATGCAACCTTCGGCCGAACTGGATCAGTTGGCCCGCGCCTATTTCCACATCCGCCTGTTCGGCCTGCCCGCCAGCCTGGCGACCTACGCCCTGATCGGCTGGCTGCTGGGCACGCAGAGCGCGCGTGGCCCGCTGCTCATCCTGCTGACCGCCAACCTGCTCAACGTGAGCCTGGATCTGCTCTTCGTACTTGGCCTGGAATGGGGCGTGGCCGGCGCCGCCTGGGCCTCGGTGATCGCCGAATGGAGCGGCGCGCTGATCGGCCTGTGGCTGACGCGCGCGGCGCTCGCCCGCTACCCCGGCCAGCTCGATCGGGCGGCGCTACGCCGCTGGCGCAACTGGCGCCCGTTGCTGGCGGTCAATCGCGACATTTTCATCCGCACCCTGGCCCTGCAACTGGTGTTCTTCCTCATCACCGTGCAGGGCACGCGCCTGGGTGATGCCACGGTGGCCGCCAATGCCCTGTTGCTCAACGGCCTGACGCTGACCGCCTATGCCCTGGACGGCCTGGCGCATGCGGTGGAGGCGCTATGCGGCCATGCCCTAGGGGCGCGCGACCGCCTTGCCCTGCGCCGCGCCCTACTGGTGGCCGGCGCCTGGTCGCTGCTGGCCAGCCTCGGCTTCGCCCTGTTCTTCCTGCTCGGCGGGCAGATGTTCGTCAACCTGCTGACCAATATCGCCGAGGTGCGCGAGCTGGCCGCGCAATTTCTGCCGTACCTGGCCGCGCTACCGCTGCTGGCGGTGTGGAGCTATCTGCTCGATGGCCTGTTCATCGGCGCCACCCGAGCCCGCGAGATGCGCAATGCCATGCTCGCCGCGCTGCTGCTGGCATTACCGATCGCCCTGGCCCTGCACGGCCTGGGCAACCATGGCCTGTGGCTGGCCTTTCTCAGCTTCATGGGACTGCGCGCGTTGCTACTGGGCGTCTATGCTTGGCAACTGAGCCGCCATGGCCAATGGTTCCCGCCTCGTAGCCCAGGAGAGACCGCCAATGCTCAGAGCCCAACTACCCGTCAATGAGGTCGAGCGTCAGCAGGCATTGGATCGCCTGGAACTGGTGGATACCCCTGCCGAGCCGTGCCTCGATGCGATCACCCGTCTGGCGCGCGAGCTGTTCGGCGTGAAGACGGCGCTGGTCAGCCTGGTGGACAACGACCGCCAGTGGTTCAAGAGCCGCCAGGGGCTGGACATAGCCGAAACGCCGCGCAGCATCTCCTACTGCTCCTACGCCGTGCTCAAGGACAAGCCCTTGTTCATCGAGAACAGCGATAAAGATCCGCGCTTCGCCGGCAAGGAAATCGCCCTGAGCAACCCTGGGGCGCGCTTCTATGCCGGCTGGCCGCTGCACGATGGTGAAGGCTTGCCGCTCGGTACGCTCTGCCTGGCCGACCCGCAACCCAGGCGCCTCACGGCTCGGCAGAAGTGCCAACTCCGTGATCTGGCCTACCTGGCCGAGAGTTATCTCCACCTGCAGCACAACGCGCAGCAGGCGGACGAGCTGCGTGACGCGCTCGATCGTGAACAGCGCAAGGCCATGCTCGACCCTCTGACCCAACTGTGGAATCGCGCCGGCCTGCTGCACTTTCTGCCCCTGCAGCGCGCCGCCACCGAGCGCAACGGTCTGCGCCTGGGGCTGATCTACTGCGACCTCGATCACTTCAAGCAGGTCAACGACCGCCATGGCCATGATGCGGGTGACCGGGTGCTGTGGGAAAGCGCCCGACGCATGAGCGCTGCAGTGCGGCCGCAAGACGTGGTGACGCGCAATGGTGGCGAAGAGTTCGTCATTCTCACCCAGGTGCGCACACCGCAGGAGCTGCTGCAGATCGCCGAGCGCATCCGCCTGGCCATGGCCGAACAGCCCATCCCACTCGATGACACCGAACTACGCCAAACCGTCAGCCTCGGCTGCGCCCTGCTAGGCAGCGAGGAAGACAGCAACGACGCGCTCAAACGAGCCGACCAGGCGCTGTACCGAGCCAAGGACAGCGGACGCAATCGCAGTGAACTGGCCCCCTGACCCTCTGGACATGAACATGACCAACGCCTTCTTCGCCTACCTGCACTTCATCGCGATCTTCGCCCTGTTCGCCCTGCTCAGCATCGAGCACGTGCTGTTCAAGGCGCCGCTGGATCTGCTGCGCGCGCGTAGCCTGATGATCACCGACATCGCCTACGGCGTCTGTGCCAGCGTCGTGCTACTGACCGGCCTGGCGCGGGTACTGTGGTTCGGCAAGGGTACGGCCTACTACCTGGGCAACGCCCTGTTCCATGCCAAGGTCGGGCTGTTCATCCTCGCTGCCCTGCTGTCGATCATGCCCACCTATGTGTTCTTCAACTGGCGCAACGCCCTGCGGGCCGGCCAGGTGCCCGAGCCCAGCCCCCGGCAGATCACCCTGGTGACCTGGAGCATCCGCCTGGAGCTGCTGCTGTTGCTGGTCATCCCGCTGCTGGCCACATTGATGGCGCGTGGCTTTGGCGTGATGGGCTGACAGCCTTCAGGCTTTCTTGCCGCCCTTGGGCTTGCCACCAAAACTCGGCACCTTGCGCACTGCCTTGGCTTTCGGCTTGGCGTCATCCTCCTCGAACCAGCGGCCCAGGTGGATATTGCCCTTGCCGGCGGGTTTGCCCGCGCCGGGAATCAGTTTCTGCTTGGGCTTCTTGGGTTTCTTCAGCACCTGGCCGTCGAGGGTGGTCTGCGGCACCCGGTGGTCGGGGATGAAGTCCGGCTCCTCGCGGCGCGGCAGTACCTGGCGGATCAGCCGTTCGATGGCGGCGAGCAATTCCACTTCATCGGCACACACCAGGGAAATGGCCTCCCCCGTGCTGCCGGCACGGCCGGTACGGCCGATGCGGTGCACGTAGTCTTCGGCGTTGATCGGCAGGTCGAGGTTGACCACCAGCGGCAGGTCGTCGATGTCCAGCCCGCGCGCGGCCACGTCGGTGGCCACCAGAATCTGCACCTCGCCGGCCTTGAAGCGCTCCAGAGCGCGCAGGCGGCTCGGCTGCGGCTTGTCGCCGTGGATCGAGTCGGCGGCCACGCCCATGGCCAGCAGCTCCTGTTCGAGCTGGTCGACGCCCTTGCGGGTCTTGGCGAATACCAGCACCTGGCCCCAGCGCTTTTGCCGCAAGAGGTGCAGGAACAGCTCGGATTTGCGCTTCTTGTCCACCGGAATCAGCCACTGCTTGACGCTCTTGGCCGCGGCGTTACGCGGGCTGACTTCCACCGACAGTGGGTCGCGCAGCAGCTCGCCAGCCATCTGCCGAATGGCGTCGGAGAAGGTGGCGGAAAACAGCAGGGTCTGGCGCTTTTTCGGCAGCGCGCTGAACAGCTCGTCCAGCTCGCGGGCGAAGCCCAGGTCGAGCATGCGGTCGGCCTCGTCCAGCACCAGGGTCTGCACCTGGGCGAACTTCACCGCATTCTGCCGGTACAGGTCGAGCAATCGCCCCGGCGTGGCCACCAGCACATCGACGCCCTTGCGCAGCTTCATCATCTGCGGGTTGATGCTGACCCCGCCATACACCGCGTAGCTGCTCAGCGGCAGGTGCTGGCCGTAGCTCAGAAAGCTCTGCAGCACCTGCTCGGCCAGTTCGCGGGTTGGCGTCAGCACCAGTGCGCGCACCGAGTTGCTCGCTACCTGCGGGCCTTCCAGGGTCAGGCGCTGCAACAGCGGCAGGGCGAAACCGGCGGTCTTGCCGGTGCCGGTCTGCGCGGCGGCCATCAGGTCGCGGCCCTTGAGCACGGCGGGAATGGCCTGGCTCTGCACCGGGGTCGGGGTCTGGTAGTCGAGCTCGACGAGGGTGCGCAGCAGCGGCTCGATCAAACCAAGGGAGGCGAAGGTCATGGGGCAACCGAATCGGAAAGGAAACAGGCGCGCAGTTTACCCGCGTCAGCCTTCCTGTAGGAGCCCGCTTGCAGACCCTAGGTAGCCCGGATGCAATCCGGGAAATCGGCAAGGCAATCCCCGGATTACATCCGGGCTACGCTGTGGCTAACAGCGCTCGCACCTTGGCGGCAGAAAGGTTCTGCAACTGGCACAGCAAGGCATGGTCGGCCTGGTGTCGGCCATAGCGCTCGCGCAGCAGGCCGAACAGGTGCAGGGTCAGGTTCGCCGCCATCTCGGCATCGGCCAGGGCGCGGTGGGCGCGGCCGGTGTCCGGCAGGCCGGCCCAGGCATTGAGGTTACCCAGCTTGTAGCTCGGCGCTTCCGGCAGCAGGCGCCGAGACAGCAGCAAGGAACAGGCGAAAGGCTGCGTGCGACGACGGCGCACCCGCGCCAGTTCGGCATCCCAGAATTTCTGATCGAAGGCGGCATTGTGCGCCAGCAGCGGCCGCTCGCCGATGAAGTCGGCCACTTCGTTCATCACTTGCTGCGCCGGCGGCGCGCTGCGCAGCATGGCATTGCTGATGCCGGTGAGCTGCTCGATGAAGGGGGGCACCCAGGAGCCACTGTTCATCAGGCTCTGATAGCGGTCGACGATACGCCCACCTTCGATGATGGCCACGCCGATCTCGGTAGCGCGCGCCTGGCTCGGCGACACGCCGGTGGTCTCGAAGTCGATGACGGCAATGGATTCCACGTAAAACCTCAGTTATTGCGTAACAACAGCTCACCCTCTATGGGCACGTACAAACTGGCGGCACGAATCAGCGACTGCGCCGTCAGCCCCGGCACGCCGAAGGCGATGGCTTCCACGCCACGGCTGCGCACGCGTTCGAGCAACAGGTCGAAGTCGCCATCGCCCGAAGCCAGGACGATCTCGTCGACGCGCGCGGCGGCATCGAGCACGTCGATGGTGATGCCCACGTCCCAGTCGCCCTTGGCCGAGCCGTCGCTGCGCTGGATATAGGGCTTGAGCTTCACGGTGAAGCCGAGCTTGCGCAGGATCTGCTGGAACTGCTGCTGCTTGGCGTCGCCACGGTCGATGGCATAGGCATAGGCCTCGACTATCACACCACGGCGGCTGACTTCCGCCCACAGCACGCTGTAGTCGAAATGGCAGCCATACACCTGGCGCACCGTGTAATAGAGGTTCTGCACGTCGGCGAATACGGCGATCTTCTTCACCGGGACTCCTCTGGGGAAAATGAGTCGAGTCAGTATGCCAGAGCCTGATGGGGCTGGTCTGGTCATGTCACGCGCCCTATCCTTGCGCCATGCTCGATTGCCTCCCAGGAGTTCTCTTGAATCGCTTTGCCCCCTTCGCGCCACAGGTAGCCCACCGATGAATGCTCTGTCCGTGCTGAGCGACGCCTGGTTCTTCTTCAGCCGCAACCTGTTCAGCATTGCCCGCCTGTGCCTGCCACTGCTGCTGCTCGAGGCCATCTGCCAGGCCCTGCTCGCCGCGCAGCTCGGCGAGAACGCCAACCCGGCCTACGCCATCCTCCTCGGGGCGCTGTTCTACCCGCTGTATGCCGCACCGCTGATTCTCTTCCTGCATGCCCGTAGCCATGGCCAGCAGGCCGACCCGGGCCCATTGCTGGCGGCAGCCCTGCAGCTCTGGCCGCGCTTCGCACTGCTGGTTGGCTTGAGTACGCTGGCGATCATGCTCGGCCTATCGCTGTTCATCGTGCCGGGCATCTGGATCATGGTGCGCCTGGCCTTCGCCGAACTCTTCCTGGTGTTGCACCAGGCGCCACCGCTGCGTGCCTTGCAGAATAGCTTCGCGATGACCGAGGGGCGCTTCCTGCCAATATTCACCTGCCTGGCCTGCGTGCTGGTGCCACTCTGGCTGCTGAACTGGTGGACGCTGCCGGAGCGCACTGACAGCCTGCCTTGGGTGCTGCAACAAACGGCCAGCGGTTTCGCCCAACTGCTTGCCGTGGTAGTGGCCTTCCGCCTATTCATGCTGCTCGAACCCGAGCCGGCGGCAGAGCCGCGAGACAGCGACTAGGCTTGCACACTCGACACACGAGGACGCGACCATGAGTGACAGCAACCCCAGCATCCTGTCTCACGTTTCCATCGGCACCAACCAGTTCGAGGCGGCCAGCACCTTCTATGCCCAGGTACTGGCCACCCTGGGCTGCCGCGAGATCATGCGCCATCCCGGCGCCGTGGCCTTCGGCCGCGACTACCCGGAGTTCTGGGTGCAGACGCCCATCGACGGCCAGCCGGCGACGCTCGGCAATGGCTGCCACTTCGGCTTCATCGCTCCGGACAAGGCTGCGGTGCATGCCTTTCACCAGGCGGCACTGGCAGCCGGTGGCAAGGACGAGGGCCAACCAGGGCCGCGCCCGGACTACGGCGCGCCCTACTACGGCTGTTTCGTGCGCGACCTCGACGGCCACAAGATCGAGGCGGCATTCTGGGATCAGAGCCTGGCTTAGGGCACTCCGGGGCCTCGCCGGCCCGCTAACGCTGCGCCGCACGCGTGCCCCAGCCGTCGGCAAGCATGCTGTCGAGCGCCGCCTGTAGCTGCTCCAGGTGCGTCAGCCGCCAGGACTCATCAAAACCGCTGCGAACGTGCCGGTTTGAGCCCGGACAGGCGCGGCAGCAGCGCCCGCTCGAACAGGCGCGGGAAGAAACGCGCAAGAATCCGCGCGCGCCAGTCGACGTTGGACAGCACCAGCAGACGCCGGCGCTTGAGCGCGCCCCGGTAGATGGCTTCGGCCACGTCCCTCGGCGAGGCCACCTTGCCCATGGCCAATGGCGGTTGCGCGGCCACCGAGCCGTCGCCCACCAGGGCGTTCTTGCGCAGGTCGGTGGCGGTGAAACCGGGGCACACCAGCATGACGTTGACTCCCGAGCCCTTGAGCTCGTAGCGCAGGGTCTCGAAGAGGCCATGCAGCGCATGCTTGCTGGCGTTGTAGGCGCTGCGATAGAGCAGCGGGGCGATGCCCGACAGAGAACTGAGCACGATGATCTGGCCGCCACGTGCGATCAGGCTGGGCAGCGCCGCCTGGGTGCAGTGCAGGGCGCCGAAGTAGTTCACCGCCATGACCCGCTGGAATACCGCCAGGCTGGTATCGGCGAAGGTACTGCGGTGGGTGACGCCGGCATTGTTGATCAGCACGTCGATGCCGCCGAAGTGCTCGACCGCCAGCGCCATGGCCCGCTGCACCGCGTCGGCGTCGGCCACGTCGCAGAGCAGGCCGAGGGCTTCGACGTTGTGGTGGTCGGCCAGGTGCTGCACCAGGCTGTCCAGCGCCGCCTGATCCAGGTCGAGAATCACCAACCGCGCCCAGGCCTGGGCCATGCGTAAGGCCAACGCCCGGCCGATCCCGGCACAGCCACCGCTGATCACCACCACCTTGCGCTCGAATACCTTGTTGGTAAATACCTTGCGATGCATGAGCGTTCTCCTGTCCTCGATTCTTTCTAGCACCCCGGCATGCTGCACACCACCCTTGCCTGGGCGTTACCGGCGCAGTCGGTTATCCTGCCCCGCTCCTGAAAGCCGATCGCCGTCACCGCCATGCCTCTCCCTCGCCTCGTTCGCCTGCTCGCACTGGCCCTGGTGCTACTGCTCGGCGGCCTGTGCGCGCTGATCTACGCCCTGACTTGGCAACCCCAGGCGCGCGAGCCGGCAGCGACCGCCTGCAACGGCCAGGTGCCAACACTGCAACCGGGCCAGGCGCTCAAGGTGATGACCTGGAACGTGCAGTATCTGGCCGGTAAGCGCCACGTATTCTGGTATGACCTGCCCGATGGCGATGGCCCCGACGAACGCCCCAGCGCTGCCGACCTGGCCACCAACCTCGACGAGGTGGTGCGCATCCTGCGCGAGGAGAAACCGGATCTGGTGCTGCTGCAGGAACTGCACGACGGCGCTCGGGCCACCGACTACCAGGATCAGCTCGCGCTGCTGCAAGAACGCCTGAGCGACCTCTACCCCTGCGCCAGCCAGGCCTTCTACTGGAAGGCCGGTTTCGTCCCGCACCCGCGCATCCTCGGCAGCGTCGGCATGAAGCTCGGCACCCTGAGTCGCTTCCAGATCGCCCGTGCCGAACGCCTGCAACTGCCGGAAATGCCCAGCGACCCGATCAGCCGCCTGTTCCAGCTCAAACGCGCACTGCTGCTCAGCTACCTGCCGATCCGTGGCGGCGGCGAGCTGGTGGCCATCAACACCCATTTCGATGCCTTCGCCCAAGGCGATGACACCATGCAGCGCCAGGTGGCGATGACCGATACGCTGTTGCAGCAGCTAAAGAAAGATGACCTGCCCTGGATACTGGGCGGCGACCTCAACCTGCTGCCGCCTGGCCAGTTCCAGCATCTGCCGCCCGCGCAGCGTGGCTGGTACGCCGCCGACAGCGAACTGCTGGCCCTTGCCAGTCGCTACCCGATGATCCCCAGCCTGTCTCAGGCCAACGGCGCCGAACAGGCGCAGTGGTACACCCACTTCCCCAACGACCCCGCCGCCAGCGGCCCGGATCGCACCCTCGACTACCTGTTCTACAGCCAGCGCCTGACGCCCTTCAGCAGCCAGGTACGACAGCACGATACGCAGCGCATCTCCGACCATCTGCCGGTCATCGGGCGCTTCTTCCTGCCGCATCAGGAGTAGGCACGGCAGGCTGGACAGGCCGCCACGACTTCTCCATTCTCAGCTTCAGTACCACCTCTCCAATGACAAGACGGCCAAGAGCCGCGACTCTGGATGCCAAGACGCCTCTGCCTGTTAAGCCTCGCCTTGCTGTGGCCGCTCCTCATCCAGGAGGCCATCGCCAAGCCGCGCATTCACGTGGGCTACTACGAATTCGCCCCCTATACCTATACCGATACCCAGGGCCTGCCCAGCGGTTCAGGGCTGGAACTGGTCGCACGCCTGCTCGACGAGGCGGGCTACGAGGCCGAATTTCGCGCCTACCCCGGTGCCCGCCTGTACAACGGTCTGCGCGACGGCAGCGTGCAGCTCTGGTTCGGCGCGCCCGGCAAGCCGGAGCTGGCCGGGCATACCCTGGAAAGCCACCACCTGCTCGGTGAGATCACCCTCAACCTGTATTTTCGCTACGACACGCCGGCCCCCATCATTCCAGACGAGTTGCAGGGGCGCGGGGTCATCCTGATCACGGGCTACAGCTACTGGCAGGAGATCAATCAATGGCTGCACGATCCGGCACGCAACATCATCCAGCACCGCACCGGCAGCCACACCGCGGCACTGGAAATGCTCCAGCGGGGGCGCGCTGACTACCTGCTGGACTATCGCGCCCCCGTCGAGCAGGCCATGAACACGCTGGGCATTGGCAATCTGCCCTTCGTCGAGGTGCAGCACCTGCCGCTGCGGCTGATCTACTCACGCCATGCGCCGGGTGCCGAGCGCCTGCGCGATGAACTCGACCAGGCCTATCAACGGCTGAAGGATGCCGGCCAGGAGCTGTGGCTGTATTGAGTCATCAATCGCCACGCAATCGGGCCAAGGCTCGCTCCAGGCTGGCGTGCGACAGCTCGCCGAGATGGCTGCCGACCTGTCGCCCCTCGGCATCGTAGAACAGCGTGGAGGGCAGTGCGCGCGAGCCCACCAATTGCCCCAGTCTGACCTGCTCGTCGAGCAGCAGGTTGTCCAGACTCAGTTGCTGGGCAGCCAGAAACTCATGCACCAGCGCGGCGCTTTCCCCCTGATTGACGAAGAGGAAGGCGATTGCGCCCTCGCGCTGCTGCGCCTGCATCAACACCGGCATCTCGCGCCGACAGGGTGGGCACCAGGTGGCCCACAGATTGACCACCAGCGGCTGACCGGCGTAATCGCGCAGATTCACCGGATTACCCTGCATGTCGCGCACCTGCAGATCAGGCAATCGTGTGCCCTGCTCCAGCGCATGCAACATCAGGTTGCCACCGAGCCATAGCGCCAGGCCGACGCCCATCGCCACGCCCAAGGAGCGCCGCAACTGCACCTGCCGCCAGCAGTACCAGGCGCCCAACGCCAGCCCGGCGAGCACGCCCGGCCAGGCGATGAAACCACCATCGCGGATATCCAACGCGCGCCACGGCGCATCGCGGTAGAACTCGGCATACACCAGCACGAAGGCCAGCCGCGCCACCAGCAGCCCGAGCAGCAGTGAGCGAAACAACTGGCGCTCGGGGTTGCAGCCATGACGGCGACCGATCAGCCAGCCGACCAGCGTCGCCACGAGCAGGCTGCCGAACAGCAGCACATGGGTAATACCCAGGGCCAGCGGCCCGACGTTCAGGGTCAGCATCGGTTTCTCACTTTCTCGGTTTGGCTCGCGCCGTGGGCTCGGCGATCAAGGGGTCATCCGGCCAGTAGTGCTTGGGGTATCTGCCCTTCAAGTCCTTTTTCACCTCGATATAGGTATTGGCCCAGAAGCTGGCCAGATCCTGAGTCACCTGCACCGGGCGGCGTGCCGGCGACAACAGGTGCAGCTTGAGCCCCAGGCGGCCACCCGCGATACGCGGCGTGGCGGCCAGGCCGAACAGCTCCTGCAGGCGCACGGCGAGCACCGGCGGGTGCTCCGTGTAGTCGATGGCGATGCGCGAGCCGGACGGCACGCTCAGGGTGCGCGGCGCCAGCTCATCCAGGCGTTGCGGCAGCGGCCAGGGCAGCAGCGTCTGCAAGATAGATGGCAGGTCGAGGCCTGCGAAATGGCTGAGGCGATTGACCTTGCTTAAGAATGGCGTCAGCCACTGCTCCAGGCTGGCCAGCAGCGCGGTATCGGACAGATCCGGCCAGTCGCTCTGCCCCTGCTGCTGCACGTCCAACTCGCGCAGCAAGGCCACGCGCGCCTGCCATTGGCGCAGCTCGGGCGTCCAGGGCAGCAGTTCCAGGCCCTTGCGCCGTACCAGGCCGACCAGGGCGCGGCCACGTGCCTCGTCGTCCAGCGCAGCCAGCGCCTGGCGCTCCAGCACCAGTTCGCCCACCTTGCGCTGGCGCTCGGCACGCAGCACGCCTTCGCGCTCGTCCCAGTCGAGCACCTCCAGCGTCGCCACCTGCTCGGCCAGTTCGCCCTCGAACAGCGCCGGGTCGAGATCGGCGGCGAGATAGATGCGCTCCTCGCGCTGGCCCTGACGGCTACCCAGGTCGGCCACCACCAGCCATTCGTGCTTCATCAGCGCATCGGCTTCAGCGAACTGCGCGGCGCGGCCATTGGCCAGGCGGTAGTCGGCACCACCAGCGCGGCGCTGCTGGGCGATGCGATCCGGGTAGGCGAAGGCCAGCAGACAGCCGAGCCAGCGCGGGTGTTCGGGGTCGCTCACGGCCTGGCTCACCGCCCGCCCCCTGAGTAGCCCCTGAAACTGCCTGGCCAATTGTCGGGCGCGCTGCACGCCGCCCATGGCGTAACGCCCGGCGCGGCTTTCGCCGCTGAGCAGAGCCAGTCGGCTGTGCAGATCGGCGCCACCGCCACGCAGAATATCGCGCTCGGACAGCAGCGCGGCCAGGTCGCAGGCCAGCGCGCCGAGGCCCAGCGCCTGGCCACGTAGCAGCAGATGGGCGATGCGCGGGTGGCTGGGCAGCTCCGCCATGGCCTGGCCATGGGCATTGAGTGCGCCGCGCTCGTCCAGCGCGCCGAGGCGGCCGAGCAGATCCAGCGCCTGGGCGTAGGTAGCCGGCGGCGGCATGTCGAGCCAGCTCAGCTCCTGCGGCGTCACGCCCCAGCGCAGCAGTTGCAGGGCCAGCCCGGACAGGTCGGCCTGGAGGATCTCCGCACTGGAATAGGCGCTGAGCTGCTCATGCTGCGCCTGCGACCACAGCCGATAGCAGGCGCCAGGCTCAAGACGCCCGGCGCGACCAGCGCGCTGAGTAGCGGACGCACGGGAGATGCGCTGGGTATCGAGACGGGTCATGCCGCTGGCCGGGTCGAAGCGCGGCACCCGCGCCAGGCCGGCATCGATCACCACGCGCACGCCGTCGATGGTCAGGCTGGTCTCGGCGATATTGGTGGCCAGCACCACCTTGCGCTTGCCCGTCGGCGCCGGCTCGATGGCCGCACGCTGGGCGGCCAGCTCCAGTTCGCCATGCAGCGGGCAGAGCAGGATGTCGTCGCGCCCCGCCAGTACCTCGCCGAGTTGCTCGGCCACGCGGCGGATCTCGGCCTGCCCAGGCAGGAACACCAGCAGGCTGCCAGGCTCGTCGGCCAGGGCCTGCTGCACCGCCTGCACGACGCGCGGCTCGATCCATTCGCCCGGCTGAAACGGCGCCCCCCAGCGGATATCCACCGGGAACATGCGCCCTTCACTACGCAATACCGGTGCCTCGCCAAGCAGCGCGGCCAAGCGCTCGCCTTCCAGGGTGGCGGACATCAGCAGCACCTTGAGCGGTGCCTCGCCGCTGTCCGCCGCGCGGAACATGGCGCGACCATTGAGCGTCAGGGCCAGGGCCAGGTCGGCATCCAGGCTGCGCTCGTGGAACTCGTCGAAAATTACCAGGCCGACGCCGTCCAGCGCCGGGTCGTCCTGCAGGCGGCGGGCAAGGATGCCCTCGGTGACCACCTCGATACGCGTGTTCGGCCCCACCTTGCTGTCCAGGCGGATGCGGTAGCCGACCGTCTCGCCCACGCGCTCGCCCAGCTCGCTGGCCAGGCGCTCAGCAGCGGCACGGGCGGCCAGCCGGCGCGGTTCGAGCATGAGGATGCTTTGCCCGGCGAGCCAGGGCGCATCGAGCAAGGCCAGCGGCACGCGAGTGGTCTTGCCAGCGCCGGGCGGCGCCTCCAGCACCACTTCGTGGCGGGCGCTCAGGGCATCGCGCAGGGCAGGTAACAAAACATCGATTGGCAACGAACTCATGGTCACTCCGGCGACAAGGCCCGAAGTATACAAAGGTTCGCCGTTAGCCTTATGCCCCGCCCCACCGATACGGCGCCCGCAGAGTAAGCGCCGGATGCCATGAAAACTACGCAGCTACGCTCGCACGCTCAAGCCTGAGCTGCCGCTCGGTAAAGAAACCGGAAAATGCCAGGAACAACAGCACGCAGCCCCCATAGATGTAAGTAGCGCTGGAAAGACCAATGAACCGCACCAGCACGCCTACGGAGACGGAAGGAACAATCAACGCGAGCTGGCTGACGATATAGTACGAAGACGCTAGCGCAGCCCTCTGATCGGGCGGTGAAAGCGGCAGCAAGCACTTCGAGATACCGACATAGACCGCACCGGAACCGGCCCCGGCGATAAGGGTAAACACGCAGAACAGGTACGCCTTGGCAAAATAGCAAGCGCCCAATATACCCAGCACGCCCATGGCCAGCAGCAGCACACCCAGGCGAAGCACCAGCCGGTAGTCTCGCCCCTTCAAGGCGATGACAGCCAAGGCAGCGGAAAAGCTCATCAACGCCACGACGAGCCCCGACGCCAGGGCGGAACCGCTGGCAATGCCGCCCAGCAGAAGAGACGGCACCAGGGTCAAGAAGAAACCGTTCAAGGACCATACGGCGGTATTCATGGGCAGTATGCTGAAAAACACCTTCCTGGCCGGCAAGGGAATTCCAATGACCGGCCTCAAGGATTGCCACGCCCCATCCCGACGCCTAACGGGCTCGACGAGCAAGAACATCATGATCAGTTGAACGACGAAACACACCCCGAATACGCCATATACCAGGCGCAACGGAGCTGCGGAGTGATCTATCAGCACGCTGGAAAACACGACGCCACAGGCGACGCCGCATAGCGGCAAGACGCTGCTATAAACAGGTGCACGTCCCTCGTCGATATCCAATAGAAAAGCCATCAAGACAGCCGTCGCCGTTCCAGTGGCAAGGCCTTGAAAAAACCTGGCGAGAATCAAGAGCTGTACATCGAACGCCCGCATGAACAACAGCATGGCAATCAGCTCAAGCAACAGAGCGGCTGCCAGAACAGGCTTTCTTCCCAGGTAGTCGGACAAGGTGCCCACGACCAGCAAGGAAGACAGCATGCCCACTGCATAGCTGGCGAAGATCACGCTCAGGACGACAGCGTCAAAACCCCACTCGCGTTGATATAGCGGATAGAGAGGGGTTGGCGCGCTGGACGCGGCAAAGAATGTCCAGAACACCCACGACACGCAGGAAAAGGACAAGACACATTTCTTATCTACTGCAACACGCTTGACGAGCATGATAGGAACTCGATTCGCCCTGAACCTCGCAGAGCCTTCAAAAGATCAGCGCCCAATGACTATTGGGCGCTGCCACCTCAAGGATCGAGCAGGCCTCAATCCTTGTATGAAGGTTCAAGCGCATCCAGCTTGCGCAACAAGCCGGGCCACGGATTAGTCGTACCCTCACCCTGCCCGAGACGTGTCAGCTCGTATTTGAACGAGCCCAGCATCTCATCGCTGAAATGAAGCAATTCCTCCTTGCCTGCACTGGCGGCCAGCAGTTGAATCCGGCATGCCTTGCGCACGTTGTAGTGCCGCATGAATGCATGACTGGCTTCCCAACCGACCGTCAGCAAGCCATGGTTACGGAGCAATACGGCGTTGTTCTCGGTGCCCAGCGCGCGCTGCAGAGATGGGATTTTCTCCTCGTAAGTTTCCACACCATCATAGGCGTGGTAGCCGAGCCCATCCGCCATCGCAAAAGCGGCAGACTGAGAAATCGGCAGCAGGCCGTTCTTGTTGCAGGCCACCGCCGCCAGAATGTCATCATGCGTATGGATGACGAAATTCACGTCGTCACGCACCTCGTGAACGGCGCGCATCGGGTACCAAGTGGTCTTGACGATACCAAAAGGCGTATCGGAAAGGACGTCACCCTCCAGATTCACCTTGACCAGGCTAGAGGCCGTGACCTCTTCAAACAGGGGTCCATTGGGAATGAACAGATATTCATTGCCCACACGTGCCGACACCAACTGCATGGAAAGGTCATCCCAGCCCATCATCGGAATCAGGCGGCAGAGCGCAGCCAACTGAACGCGCGCATCCCACTCTTGCGCTGAAACCTTTCCCTTCAAACTAGGGTATGACACATCACCGATCTTCAGACTCATGGCCAACCTCGCAGCCGATTAATGTTCTTCAAATAAGAATGATCTTGGGCATGCTTGCATCCCACCCGGCTGCTGCCGCCTTCATTTGCGCAAAGCCCTCCAGTACCAACGGGGATGCCCCTATCAACTCGATCACGGAGCCATTTTGGCCATCCCTGTCGAACAGGATCGTCTCCACACCTGCGCTGGAAAGCATTCGCTGAATCTGCATGAAGCCTGCGGCCTCAAGCTTCTTCGCGTCCTCGCAGAGATCATGAGAAAGAATTCCGAGGTGCTGGACACCGAAGCCTTTCTCAGCGGCAAAGTCCTTGTATGACGAGGGTTGGTCATTCAGTTGCTGAACCAGCTCCAGTTGAAGGTCGCCAAAATAGGCAAAGGCTGCACTGATCTCGAATCTCGTCGGCTGCCCACGGTAAGTCTGCTCGGCGTAGGCCACATTGCGCTGGACGAAAAAAGGCCCGACGCCAAGCCTGGCCCAGTGCTCGATGGCCTCGTCCAGATCGGGAACCAGATAGGCCACCTGCATGACAGAACCGATACACGAATCCATGGCACACCTCTTTCTGACTTAAGTCAGTTTTTTTTAGCATGAAGCATCAACAGGAGCAACCGCCTAACCAGGTGAAAAAGCAGGGTAGCTACCGGCTATACCTTTCTATTCAGGTTCATGCCACTGGGAAAAGCAAGGATAAATCTGCATATCTCGGGCCTCACAGACTCGGCCACTGAAAGGATGGCCCATTCCCCATCGCACGATAGAGTGTCATTTGTTCTCGCGCATTTATTGACTTATGTCCATTTTTGCAGGCAGCCTACGCCATGCCTGCATCGATGGGCGGGCATCAATGGAACGTCAGCTTCAGCCTAAGCAGATAGGAGTCACTCGCGTGTCCACAAGAATCAATGCCACCACCTATGACTTCATCATCGTCGGGGCGGGTACCGCTGGTTGCGTGCTGGCAAACAAGCTTTCTGAAAACCCCAACAACAGGGTCCTGCTGCTGGAAGCTGGCGGCTGGGATACAGACCCTCTGATTCGTTTGCCCGCCGGCCTCCAAATCATGACCATGAAAGGGCTGTATCGCTGGAATGACTTCTCGGAGCCCGATCCGCAGTTGAACGGGCGCACGAACTACATTCCCCACGGCAAAGTGATTGGCGGCGGCTCGTCGATCAACTACATGGCCCATACGCGATGCCACCCCAACGATTACAACAGTTGGGCAGACGGCGGCGCCAAAGGCTGGGCCTGGGAAGACGTGGCTCCCACCTTCAGCGAGCTGGAGTGCTGGCGTGGCAGCCCCAATAAACAAAGAGGAGCCCATGGGCCGGTAGGTGCCATGCACGGACGCCTGCGCAATGACCCGCTGAGCGAAAGCTGGATGGAGGCCTGCCGGCATCTGGGGTATCCACTGACGCACGACCATAATGGCGAGTCGCCCGAGGGGATCGGCCCGATCCAGTACACCATTCAGAACGGTAACCGCTGCTCCTCCGCGAAAGCCTTCCTGCATCCAGTCATGGATCGACTGAATCTGAGCGTTCTGACCGACTGCATGGTCTCGAGGCTCATCGTTGAAAACGGCCAGGCGCAGGGCGTCGAGTTCGTCAGGAACGGACAGGAGCTGGCAGCCTATGGCAACCGCATCATCGTTTCGGCCGGAGCGATCAATTCACCGCATCTCTTGATGCTTTCGGGCATCGGCCCGGCAGACCATCTACGCGCGATGGGTATAGCCGTCATCCAGGATCTGCCTGTCGGCAAGAACCTTCAGGACCACCTTGCCTACTCGATCCTCGTTGAACGCAATGAAGCCAGCCCACTGCATAAATCCTTGCGTCTGGATCGCGCCGCGAGAAACATGCTTAGAGCCCGCCTGCTCGGAACTGGCCCTCTGACCGAGCTGCCGGGCGTGCTCCTGGCATTCCTCAAGACCTCGGCGTCACTGCCCCAGCCGAACCTGCAGTTCTACTTGAATATTCCGCCGCCGACAGCGGATGTATGGGTACCCGTCCTCAAGCCCGCTTATCAGGATTGCCTGCACGCCAAAGTGCAGTTGCTCAACGCCAAAAGCCGCGGCGAAATTCTGCTGGCCTCCAATGACCCCTCCTCACGCCCCAGGGTTTTCTACAACTCGTTGAGCCACGAGAACGATGTGGAAGTCCTGCGCGAGGGCTACAGGAAGGCCTGGGAAATTCTCATGTCCGAAGCGTTGGCCCCGCACCGGGGCAGTCCACTAGCCCCGCCGGAACCACTGGCTTCCGACGAGCAGATCGACTCGTTCATTCGCAGCAACGCCATCCAGCAATATCACCCGGCAGGCACTTGTCGAATGGGAAGCGACGATCAATCCGTCGTGAGCCCAAATCTTGAGGTTCATGGCGTAGACGGCCTGAGCGTCGTTGACGCCTCCATCATGCCCACACTCGTATCGGGCAACCCCAATATCCCCATCATGATGATCGCGCTGCGCGGCGCAGAGAAAATGCTGCGCCAGTAACGCCCCAGCACGTCCCACGTTATAACTATTTGAATCAACGGGCAGGAACATGACGAACAAGCACTCCAGCACAGAAGACGTTAAGGCCTCATTGTCCAACGGCACCCCTACGTTCTGGACAAACCCGAACCGCAATGGCGACGGGAAACCAGGGAATGCCTGGGAAGGCCAACGTATTGGACGCCAGGAAATCCTTGACGCAGCCGATCGTTTTCATCGTTTCAGAAAGGTGCTGACAGCGCTATTCCCGGAGCTTCAGGCAAGCGAAGGCGTCATCGAGTCGGAACTCGTCCGTACCCAACAACTACAGCAGGCACTTGGGCTAGACCTTGCCCATGGCCGCCTCTATGTCAAAGCGGATCACAGCCTCCCTATCGCCGGCTCGATCAAGGCTCGAGGTGGCATTCATGAGGTGCTTCAGTTCGCCGAGCAGGTTGCCCTCCAGCATGGGCTGATCACCCCGACAAATGCGGACAACATCTCAAGCCTCGCGAGCCGGGAGCTGCTCTCGAAGTATCGAGTCGCAGTCGGCTCCACAGGCAACCTTGGCCTGAGCATCGGAATCATCGCCTCGGCCCTGGGATTCCAGACGACAGTCCACATGTCTTCTGATGCAAAGGAATGGAAGAAAAAGCGCCTGCGCGATCGTGGCGTCAGCGTGGTGGAACATGAGGGCGACTACGCGGCTGCGGTTGCCGCGGGCAGAAAGGAAGCCGAGGCCGACCCGTTCTGCCACTTTGTCGACGACGAAAGCTCCTTGTCACTGTTCTGTGGCTACAGCGCCGCGGCCCTGGCACTCAAAAACCAGATCGCCGAGCACGGCATCACAGTGAACGCAGAGAACCCCCTCCTTGTTTATCTGCCCTGCGGCGTGGGTGGCGCACCTGGTGGGATCGCTTATGGCTTGGCGCACATCTTCGGCAAGGATGTGCATTGCTTCTTCGCGGAACCCATCGCATCGCCCTGCTTTCTGGTTTCGATGCTTGCCGAGGATGGAAGCACACCCAGCGTCTATGACCTGGGCCTGGACAACAAAACCGAAGCCGATGGCCTCGCGGTGCCGCGCGCATCGGAATGCGCCTCCCAGGTAATGAGATCCGCACTGGCCGGGGTATTCACGGTTGCCGATGAAAGCCTTTTCCAGCACCTGCATCGCGTGGCCGAGACCGAATCCCTACGCATAGAACCTTCGGCTGCGGCAGCCTTCGACGGCCCCAGGTGGCTCGTGGAGTCCAGCGCAGGACGCGAATACCTGGACAAGCACGGCCTTGCTCCATACATGCCCAATGCCACACATATCCTGTGGACGACAGGGGGGCTGTTCGTACCGGAGGAGGAGTACGAAACATTCCATCGCCGGGGAAAAGAGCTGAACGCGAACGCGCCGCAACGCTGACGGAGCCACTGAAACATGACATTAGTCAGCCTTTTTTACTGACTAATGTGCATTACGTGGCGATTCGATACGAGGCGCCTCCCCTAGCGTCTCGGCATCGTTTCCGGGAAGTAACAACGCAGGTAAGCAATACAGGCCCGAACCGACTCCTCGAACGTCTCGTCATCGACTCGCCCGTGACGAGCATAGGAACCTATCCATAGACCGTCGGACATTTCGGCAGCATACATAAGGTAGGTCGCCATATTCGGGACGTCAGGCACGACGAAGAACTTGTCGAAAAGCTCCCTAGCAGCCTTGCCGTGGTAGCGGTTCATCTCCAGGTTATTCACACGCATCGACCGGTGAAGAACTGGCCCCAACATGATTTCAGCCATGGGGCGACTTGAGTTCAGCTCATCCCTCGCTAGCGACATCGCCCTACGCACGAGTTCCTGCCAACTCGAGACTTCGGAGAACCCCTGGGCGAGACTGAAATCCAGGATTCGCTGGGTCAACAGATCGTTGAAATAAGCATTCAGTTCGATATGTATCGCCGTCATCGTGCTGAAGAGATAATGCACGGAAGGCGGCGGCAATCCTGTCGCCTTGCCGATGTCATGCAGGCTTATATCTTCGACATTCGAGCTCTTGAGGAGCTCGATAGTGGCATCCAATATGGCCTGATATCTCTTCCTGCTGCGCTCCTGTGCAGGAACACGCGCAGCACGCACCACTTGCGATGTACGCCCCTTACGGTGCGAGGCCTTTTCCCTGACTACAGCAACCTCGGTTTCACTCGACTCAGGCTCAGTGCTCTTCACTTAAATAATCACTTTTTGATTCATTGGGAGTGAAGAGCCGATCATTAACCTCTCAACACTCGCTCTGCTGCCCGCAGACCACTTTGCACAGCGGACTCCATGTGCACGCCATCATAATCGTTACTTGCAAATGAGACGCCCTGTAACTGTTCAGCATGCTTCTTGAACGCCAGGATCTTAGCATGCTGCCCAGGCGAGAGGCGACCCAACCCCCAGTGGTGCCGCTGCACCTTGACCTCGTCCAGCATCGACGCGATGCCGGGAAAGAAATCATCCATCTCGTTCAATGCCTTGGTCATCACCTCGGCATCCGACATATTCACCAGGGCCGCGGCGTCTGGGTAGCTCGGCCAGGCCGAAATGATGCCCTTTCCGCTGGGAACAAGATGCGGGGTCTTGACCGTGTGATTGATCGCCATATTGAACGTCATGTTTCGGTAGGCATGGCCCATGTATATGAAAGCCTTCGTATCCAGAGGACGATCCAAGAAGAAATAGACCAGCGTCATTGGAATGTTGGGGAAGGCCATCAGGAACTCCCGCTGGGCAACGAACTCATCGGGCATTATCTTCGCGGCAGCGCCGACAGGGCATGCAACTATTACATGATCGGCTTTGAGCGTACTGCCGTCGGCCAATTGCACCCCAGTGACACGCCCCTTTTCGCACAAGAGTTTCTTGACCTCAGTCTCGTACCTCACATCCAACGAGGCGGCAATCGCTTCTGCCAGAGAGCTGTTGCCCTTGCGCAGCGTTGCAACCTTCGTTGTGCTTATGAGCTTCATGAGATTGAGAAAATGATAAAGGTTCGTGTGCTCCAGATCGGTGCCGACCATGGCATGAGCAGCCGGCCGGAGCACATAGTCGGTAAATGCCTTACCCGCCCAGGCAAACTCTTCGGCGGTCGAGATATTGTCATAGGCGGGAATATCGAGATGAGTCTCGTATAACGAGAACTTCTTCATCGCCACCAGGTATTTCGCGACAAACCAAGCGAAATCTGCCGTGCCGCGCACACCCAGAAGTTTGGCCAGCCCCATGTTTCCGAGCGGATAGACGGGCTCTCCCTGCCGATTGAGATAGCACGCCTGCTGGTTGACCTGTGGAACCAGATCCCGGGTCAAGCCGAACCTGTCGATCAACCCGAGCGTCTGGGCATAACCGTGGCTTCCAGAGTGAAAACCCTGAGCGCCTGCCTCGACCATGTCGCCCTTGTGCGAAAGGTGAACCACACGCCCCCCTGGGCGCTCCGTTGACTCAAGCACAACGACTTTCTTTCCTGCTGCCTGGAGCTTGTCTGCCGCCGCCAAGCCCGACAGCCCGGCACCAATTACTAGGGTGTGATCACTCATTCTGGGTACATCTGCATGGGTCTTTAGGAGAGGCGATGATGCAGGCACGGAAATCAGATCGCAACATTTTCTTGACTAACGTCAGCTTTTGAATAGTCTAGGCCTCATCTGAGTGAAGTCCGTTCGGAGACCCATCGTGGAAAACCCACCCCTGGCTAACAAGCGCGAACAGAGCGGCACCTTCGAGTCATCTACGGGAGCAGAGCTCTATTACAGGGACTTCAAGCCGGCTCAAGGCCTTGATGTCATCCCGCTGCTCTGTCTTCACGGCTTCATGCGTACCTCCCGTGATTTCTGCGAACTGGGGGAGACGCTCTGCGCAGCGGGGGTACGCGTAATCGCGCCGGATCTGCGCGGCCGTGGGCTTTCAAGCCGCTTCGAGGATGCCAGGCAGTATCACTACGACCTGACCAAGCAGGATGTCGTCGAACTCCTCGAACACCTCGACATCGATCGAGTGGCGATAGTCGGCGTTGCACTGGGTGCAATCATCGCTCAGGACCTGGTTGCCGAACGACCGGATCTGGTCAAGGGAATCGTGCTCAACGACCAGGGCGCCGAAGTCGGCGAAGCCTCGGCCAAGAAGATGGCGTCGAACGTAGAGAATGCCGATTACAGCTGGGAAGAAGCGGTGGCTCGGATGAAGAGTCAATTCGGAGAAACCTATCCCGGGCTGACCGACGAGCGCTGGGAGAATCTCACGTGGCGAGCCTACAGAGAAACGCGCCCAGGGCGATGGGCGCGTGACTTCGATCTGAAAACTTTCGAGGACATCCCTCGCCTGAAAGCGGAGCACGCCGATGGCTGGACGTCCTTTCTGAACACGCGCGGCACCCCCGTAGCCATTCTGCGCGGGGAGCTCTCCAGCTATTTCCCGGCAGACTGTGCCCAGAAAATGATCGACAGGCACCCGGACGCCGTTCTGACCGTCGTAGCCGGCCGTGGCCACCCGCCGTTACTAGACGAGCCGGAGTCAATCGCCGCTCTCTTCACGTTATTGGAGCGAGCAAGCGATAGGAAGCCTGACAACCTGGTATCCAATCACCAGCGGGGCGCCCCCCGCTGAACAACAAGAAATAAAGCAAACGATAACAACAAGAACTCGCCATTTGCCCCAACAAGCAAGCGGTACTTTTCAGTTAAGCGCTTCACTCGCTACCCCCTTCCCACTGGGAAGGCGCGTCACTGCCTAAAACTACAACAGCAAACAGTCTCTACAGCCAAGAATCGTAGGGGCTACCGCATAAGGGCTAAACAATGACAAGCAAGAACCGCCTTGTGAACTTTCCTCTCTATACGATTGGAGATCTTTCCTCAGGAATCTATGGCATAGGGCCCGCCATCCTCCTGATGTTCTATATGACCAATGTGCTAGGCATCCCTGTTGCCATTGCCACGGTCGCAGCCTCACTCCCAAAATTCCTGGATCTTATATTCAGCCCGTTCATCGGTAGCTGGTCCGACAGAACCTCCACCCGCATGGGTCGGCGCAGACCTTATCTGCTTGCTTCCGCTATCCTCATATTCCCCTTGTTCCTCGGCATATGGGCGGCTCCCTTCAAAGACCCTCTCCTGTCGGCCTGCTTCATCGCCGTGACCTATACTGCCTGCTCATTCTGCTATGCCGCGTTCCTGGTTCCCTACTGCGCACTCAATAGCGAAATCACCACCACCTACAACGACAACTCCGTACTCAACTCATATCGCGCGTCCTACTCCATGATGGGCTGCCTATTAGCCGGTGCTGGCGCCCCCATGATCGTGGAACATTTCGGAGGCTCTCGCACCGGTTACGCGGCCATGGGGATCAGCCTGGCCGGGATCATGTGCGTCAGCATGCTGATCACCTTCTTCGCATCCAAAGAGCCAATAAGAACCACTATCACTGAAAAGATCCCACTCAGGGATACACTGCGCGCAATCGTAGGAAACAGGCCTTTTTCCTACCTGACGTCCACATATATTCTTCACATGATTGCAGGCGGCATTGTCAGTGCATCCCTTGCATACTTCGTAACCTATGTGCTCGGCAAAGATGTTTCTACGGTTGCGTCCATCTTCTTCTTGTCCTTTGCCGTTTCCATTGCCACCATCCCGATCTTTCTGGCCGTTGGCAAGAAAGCAGGAAAACATGCCACATTCACCAGTGCATATGTGATAGCTGTATTCGCAAGTCTCGGCTTTGCCTCTTTGGATCACCAGTCAAGCATGCTGCATATTTATGCGGTAGGTGCATTCGCGGGGTTGGCTGAGGGGGCTATTCAGGCCTTCGGCTATGCCATGCTATCGGACTGCATCCGACACGGGGATTCCCGCCAGGGCGCCCTGCTCAGTGGCGTCTTCATTGCCGGTGAGAAGACCGCACTTGCAATAGGCGCAGTCGTGGCAGGGAGCGTATTGAGCATTTCCGGTTTGATCGAAACCGAAGATGGCTCTATCGCGCAACCCGACTCCGCGATCAGCGGCATTCGCATGGCGGTCGTCATGCTTCCGATCGTCTTGAACATTCTCGGCGCCCTGCTCTTCATCAAATACAGAACGTTCGATACGAGAATCGCCCAGCAAGACGCAGAAAACCAATTGAAAGAAGCCGCGCTTACAGCCATCACAAGCGAACCGGCACTCGCCAACTCCAAGCTGTAAAACACCCGCTTTTCTCATAAAGGCTCGCCAGCCGGCGAGCCTGATGAATTACCCAGCATAAAAACCCTTGTTCAAAGGGAGGGCCAACTCATACCTGAAATCCGAAAATAACAAACCGCACAACGATATAAAACTGCAAAAAAGCCTCTTAGAACTGCCCTTACTAATACAAAACCAATGGGACTCGAAAATGCTCAAGAATTTTTCTGGTTTTAGTGTCGGACTCATCACCCTTGCAGCGCTGCCAGCGCACGCAATCGAAATCAATGACAGCACCAATGCCTATCTGACGATCAACCTGCTTTCGGACTACCGCAGCAACGGCATGTCTCAGACCCAAGGCGACCCAGCCGTTCAGAGTGAACTGAGCATCCTGCACGACAGCGGTGCACTCCTTGGCTTCTGGGCATCCAGCGTCGATTTCGGTACCAAGACCCGGCTGGAGACAGGGGGCTACCTCGGTATATTCAAGCAGTTGAACGATGACATCAGCGTCACTACAACCATGGGCAGGTATATTTACCCCAAGAACTCGTCGTATTCATTGAATGAGTTCTACGGCGCCCTGACCTACAAGAATCTTAAATATACTTTCATTTACGATTTCGCCATGGAAGACGCACCGAACGCCAAATACCAATATCTTGGCTATACCTTCTCGACCCCCTACGACACTTCTCTTCTGCTTGAGGTCGGCTACCACGACGTTGGTGAGATCCTGTATAGCTCCGATGGCGACACGCGCAACAACTATACGACCAGAAAGGTATCGCTAAAGAAGAACGTCGTGGGTATCGACTGGTCCGTCAGCTATATCGACACCGACCTGTCGAAGACCGAATGTCTGTATACGGTAGGCACGGCGGAATCCTGCAGCGCCGGCCTGGTCTTTGGCGCGAGCAAGACCTTCTAACCTGCTGCATTCAAGTGCGCCCACGGCGCACTTTCCAGCACAGTCAACACATGTTCAGTAATCCGGCTTAACGCGGGAAATCCCACCACCTGTCCATTGCCACTCAGGGCACCAGCAGCCTGAGCGTGCTGGCACCCGAGCCCTCATCAGGCTACGCCAAGAACATCGACTTGGTTTCCAGGAACTCCTCGATCCCAGCAGCCCCCCATTCGCGCCCATTTCCGGATTGCTTGTAACCGCCAAAGGGCGCCGCAGGGTCGACGTTCGCGCCATTCAGATGAACCATCCCCGTGCGCAACCGTCGAGCGACACGCTCGGCATCGGCTGTATCAGCACCGAAAACGTAGCCTGACAAACCGTAGATCGAGTCATTGGCCATTTCGATGGCATGCCGTTCATCATCGTAGGGAATGATCACCAGTACCGGCCCGAAGATTTCCTCTTGAGCGATGATGCTTTTCCCATCAGGACAAACGAATACCGTCGGCGCAATGTAAAAGCCATTGGGCGGCGTATCCGGCATGGCCACACCACCGGTAACCAGCCGCCCGCCCTCCTTGAGGCCTGTATCGATGAGCTCAAGGACTTTCAGATACTGCCTGCGGTTAGCGATCGGGCCCATCTGGGTGTCAGGCGCCAGGGGGTCGCCAACCTTTATACCCGCGCATACGGCCTTGGCTATTGTCTCTACAGCGGCCAATTTGTTGCGAGGCACCAGCATTCGGGACGGCGCCGTGCAGCTCTGCCCCGAGTTGGCCATCATCAACAGAACGCCGTGCGTCACTGCAGCCGTCAGGTCTGCGCTATCGAGAATGATGTTCGCAGACTTGCCACCCAACTCCAGGCTGACTCGCTTTATGGTATCCGCTGCGGCCTTGGAGACCTGGGTACCCGCCCCCGTGGAACCGGTGAGCGAGATCATGTCGATCAATGGGTGGGAGGCCAGTATCTGGCCAAGCCGGCTGCCCTCCCCATGGATCATGTTGAACACCCCGGCGGGTACGCCGGCTTCGGCCAGGATTTCAGCGAGTAGCTGCGATGAGTAGGGGGCGTTCTGGCTTGGCTTCAGTACAACGGTGCATCCCGTTACCAGGGCCGGTGCAAGTTTGCATGCCACCTGATTCATAGGCCAGTTCCAGGGCGCAATCAGCGCGCACACGCCGACCGGCTCCTTGATCACCCGCGCTGCGCCAGCGCTTGTCTCGAAGGGATACTCACGGGCAATGGCAGCCGCCACCCTGAAGTGCATCAGCCCCGCCGCTGCCTGAGCAGGAATCGACAGACTGTGCAGGGGAGCGCCCATTTCCAGGGTGATCGCTCGAGCCATCTCCTCCAGTCGGCGCTCATAAATGTCGCCAATGCGATCAAGCAGCTCAATTCGTTTGCTCAAGCTCGCCTGCGAGTAACTGGGGAATGCCGCATGAGCAGCCTGTATGGCCTGCACGGCATCGCGCTCGTCACCGAACAGGAGAACACCGGATTTCTCTCCGGTCGCAGGGTTGGTGATGTCATGGGGCCTACCGCCGTCGACCGGGTCGACCCATTGCCCATCGATGAAGAATTTATTCAGCTGTTTGAAGGTTTCGTTAACCATTGTGTCCTCGATAAAAGTCATGACCGCTCGTGGTGGTAAAAGGAGGTCGTCGCGCCTCGTCAGACGGCACGCATGGCCTCGTACAGTGATTTCAGATCAACGCTTCAATCAGGCGCGGCCCACGAGCGTTCATCGCGGACTGGTACTGCTGGTTGAACTCTTCGGCGGTGGTAGCACGGCTCGCTTCCACACCCATGCCTTCGGCAAGCTTCACCCAGTTCATTTCCGGGTTGTGCAGGTCGAGCATCGACAGCGCCTTGCTGCCTGCGGCCTCAGCGCCAACACGTTGCAGTTCGATATTCAGAATGCTGTAGGAACGATTGGCGTAAATGACCACCGTGACATCCAGGTTCTCCCGCGCCATCGTCCACAACGCCTGCATGGAAAACGCTGCGCCACCATCGCCATGGGGGCATATGACCTTGCGATCCGGCGCGGCAACCGCCGCACCTATGGCGAGAGTGATACCCGAGCCGATCGCGCCACCGGTCAGGGGCAGATGAGTGAAGGGACGAGCCGCGGCCATGGCTGTATGCAGCGCCACCCCAGCCGTTGTGGACTCATCCGCGAATATCGCATTTTCAGGGGTGAATTCGGCTATCGCCTGAGCGACTGCCTGTGCAGTCAGTTGCCCGCTGGCAAGGCCTGGAAGATGGAAAGGGGTACGGCGAACGTCCTGTCTGGATGCGTTCAAGGCTTCTGAAAGACCCTCGAGTGCGCCAACACTGTCCTCGTGAGGGAGCGTCAGATAGCTGATGGAACACTGGTCGGGGGTGCACCAGCTCGACTTTCCTGGATAGGCAAAGAATGAAACCGGCGGCTTGGTTCCTACCAGGATGAGTTGCTCGACATCGGCCAGCGACTCGACGATTTTTTCCGCCAGATACGGAACACGTTCCACCGTGACCCGACCCGCACCGAGCTCCATATGAGGAGAGAAGGTATCGCACAACAGCCGTGCGCCCGTTGCCGCCTGGATCCGCCCGGCTGCCTCCAGGCCGTCACCATGGAGAGCAGCTCCGCGCATGAGAAGTGCAGTCTTCTTGCCGTTACGTAGCAGCGCAGCCACGTGCTCGACAACAGAAGAGGAAACCGCTGCAGGGCTGATGTCCGGCAACAAGCCTGCCGCGTGGTCGGCTTCATTCCAGGCCGTGTCGGCCGGAAGGATCAAGGTTGCCACACCACCTGGCGCGGAGCGTGCTGCCTGCACGGCTCGCGCGGTATCACCCGCTACTGTTTTCGCGCTACGAGACTCATGAATCCAGGCGGATACCGGCCGGGCAAACCCCACGATATCGGATGTGAGCAGTGCATCGTACTGCAGATGGTAGGTGGCATGATCACCCACGATGTTCACGATAGGTGTATTGGCACGCCGGGCGTTGTGCAGATTGGCCAGGCCGTTGGCAAGGCCGGGCCCCAGGTGAAGCAACGTTGCGGCCGGCTTCCCGGCAATGCGCCCGTACCCATCCGCAGCCCCCGTAACGATCCCCTCGAAGAGACATAGAATGCTGCGCATCTCTGGCACGGAATCCAGAGCCGCGACGAAATGCATTTCTGAAGTTCCTGGGTTTCCAAAACAAACATCGACATCGCAATTGACTAACGTCTGTAAAAGGGATCTGGCACCGTTCATTTTTGTTTTCATGCAAACACCGTCATGGAAGGGAGTTCAGGCGTCGCAGTCCCAATCAAGGCAATGATCTAAAGGCTCCGTCACGCCTTGGCTCGAGCATGCGATTGCACGCCACCGGTAAGGCCTTCAGCTATGCGAAAGAATCACATCGGCTCAAGAATCCTGACTTTAGTCAGGTTAAGGCGAAGAATGCTTTGCCCGCAAGAGGCAATCGCCCTATCCGCCATTGCCTGCGGCGCCACGCGATAACGGCGAACCGCCAGCGTGCTGGCCGGTCTGAGAAGTACCGGTAAAGCCGGCACGATGAAGCCCCCTGGCTCAGCCGAGCCGGCCCGAACAACGGTTTTGCAATGTCGAACTGCTATAGTTGCGCCACTTTTTCCTGGAGGTGCTCATGCGCACGAAATCCCGTGTCATCGCTGGCGTCGTCGCCGCAACCCTGCTCGCTCAACTCAGTGCCTGCGGCACGATCTTCTACCCGGATCGTCGCGGCCAGATCGAGGGCAAGATCGACCCGCTGATCGCCGGTGCCAACGCCATCGGCATCCTCTTCTACGTGATTCCCGGCCTGATCGCCTTCGCCGTGGACTTCGCCACCGGCGCCATCTACCTGCCGGAAGGCAAGACCGCCCAGGTCGATCCACAGCAACTCAAGCAGGTCATCGGGGCCGATGGCCAGGTCGACCAACTGGCGCTCAAGCAACTGATCGAGAACAGCACCGGCCAGCAACTGCCGCTTGACGACCCGCGTCTGATCCAGCACAGCGGCAGCAGCCAGCAACTGGCCGCCTACGGCCTGCGTCCGGCCGCCTGAGATCATGCACAACCCGCAGCATGCCAGGCTGATGCGCCTGGCCACCCGGGCAGCGCTGGCGGTGGCGCTGACCCTGGTGCTGGCTAAAGCCATCGCCTGGTGGCTGAGTGGTTCGGTGAGCCTGCTGGCGGGGCTCACCGACTCGCTGCTCGATAGCGCCGCTTCGCTGATCAACCTGATCGCCGTGCACTTCGCCCTGCGCCCGGCAGACGACGATCACCGCTACGGCCATGGCAAGGCCGAAGCGCTGGCCGGTCTCGGCCAGGCGCTGTTCATCGGCGTCAGCGCCATCCTCATCGGCCTGCAGGGCGTCGAGCGTCTGCAATCGCCACAGACACTGGCTGCCGAAGGCGCCGGTATCGCCGTGATGCTGCTGTCACTGGCCCTGACCGTCGCCTTGCTGATCTTCCAGCGCAAGGTGGTACGCGAAACCGGCTCCACGGCCATCCATGCCGACTCCCTGCACTACCGCTCCGACATCATGCTCAACAGCAGCATTCTGCTTGCCCTGCTGCTGACCCGCTTAGGCTGGCAGCAAATGGATGCGCTCTTCGCCATCGGCATAGCCTTCTACATCTTCTGGAGCGCCATCAGCATCGTGCGCGGCGCCATCGCCGTGCTGATGGATGAAGAACTCCCCAGCGAAACCTCCCGGCACATGTACACGCTGGCCACAGCCGTACCCGGCGTACTGGGTGCCCATGACCTGCGCACGCGTATCTCCGGCACGCGCTGGTTCGTCCAGTTGCACCTGGAACTGCCCGGCGAGATGAGCCTGTCCGAGGCCCACGCGCACTGCGAAGCGGTGGAAGCAGCGATCCGCCAGAACTACCCGCAGGCCGAAGTGCTGGTGCATGCCGACCCGCCCGAAGTAGTCCACCACTGAGCCGCCGAATCGCACGCATTAAAAAGGGGCCTTGCGGCCCCCTCGGGAAATCTGTCCGGTGCTGGCAATGGTGTCGCCGCTTTCGTCGCCTGCCTGGTTGGGCAGTGCGGGCCCGGGTGCCGGTGCGATCCGGTGGGATCGTCGGCGCCGGCTCGCCTGGTTGGGCGAGGCCGGTAGGACTTTTCGTCCGGGCCGTGAAACTGAGAGAAAGCTTACGCCTGCTGCGCCGAGAGAAGATTGCGAATATTGCTTACAAACTTACCGATTGCGCAACCAATCACCAAAGGAGCACTATCTAGCGCAATCAAATAATGAGCCACTGAAAAAATGGACAAACTCGACCGTTACGACCTGAACATTCTTGCCGAATTGCAGCGCAACGCTGCGCTGTCCAATCAGGAGCTGGCCGAACGCATCGGCCTGTCGCCCTCGCCCTGCTCGCGGCGGGTCAAGCAACTGGAAGACGACGGCTATATCATCGGCCAGGTGGCCCTGCTCGATCGCAAGAAGCTCGGCCTGAGCCTGACCGCCTACGTGCTGATTGGCATGGATCGCCACACTCCCGAGCGCTTCGAGCACTTTCAGGATGAGATTCGCAAATGCCCCGAAGTGCTGGAATGCTGCCTGGTCACCGGAATGGACGCCGACTACCAACTCAAGGTGGTGGTGCCGGACATGGATCATTACCAGAAGCTGCTGCTGGGTACGCTGACGCGGATCGACGGGGTTTCCAGTGTGCGTTCGAGCTTCGTGCTGCAGCAGATTCTCTCCAGCACGCAGTTGCCCTTGCAGCACCTACGCGACTGAAAGTCGCAGGGTGAAACCGATCATGCCGCGCACCAGGTCAGGGCGCGTATAATTTTCGCCCTGCGCTTTCCCTGCGAATAACGAGGCACCATGGAAACCGAACAATTTGAAGCCCTGATGATGTACGTCCTGGTGGGCGGGCTGATCCTGTTCATGTTCTTCATCATCTGGGATCTGGCGAAGAAGTCCAAGGCCGGTCGCCTGGGTACCGCTATCCTGTTTCTCGGCCTGGGGCTATGCTTGTTCGCATTCCTGGCCAAGCCCATCATCACCTACATCATCGAGGTCACCCGCGGCATTCACGGCTGAACCTCACCCGGAAACCCAGGCTGCCTGCCACTCGTCATTCACAAGGAACCTCAATGACCGCCGCCGATCGTGTGATGCAAAGCTATGGCCGCTGCTGCGCCAGCCCGGATTTCTTCGATGCTTTCTACCGCCACTTCCTCGCCAGCTCGCCGCTGATCCGCGAGAAATTCGTCGATACCGACATGACTGCGCAGAAGCAATTGCTACGTCAGGGCATCCTCAATCTGGTGATGCACGCCCGCGGCATGCCTGACACCAAGCTGCGTGCCCTCGGCGAATCGCACTCGCGCCAGCGTCTGGACATTCGCCCCGAACTCTACGACCTGTGGCTCGACGCGCTGCTGCTGACCATCAGCGAGCACGACAAGGAGTACGATGCCAACGTGGGCCAGGCCTGGCGTGAAGTGCTGAACAAAGGTATCGCCGTGATCAAGGCCGGTTATTGATCCAGGTCATTTGTGCCAGGGCCGCCACCTGCGACAAATCGCCCGCGTCCCTGAGCGCGCTGCCAAATTAGGTGCGCACGGCACACCCGACCCACCCCGTAGGGTGCGCCATGCGCACCAAGGCCTCTGCTCTCGGCCACGCCATCCTCACGGGAGCAGCGCCGGCACCTCACGCCACTGCCCAGGCTGCAGGCCATCGAGCCGCCAGGGGCCAATGGCCACGCGCACCAGGCGCAGGGTGGGCAAACCCACCGCAGCGGTCATGCGCCGCACCTGGCGGTTGCGCCCCTCACGGATCACCAGCTCCAGCCAGGCCGTCGGCACGCTCTTGCGAAAGCGCACCGGCGGGTTGCGCTGCCACAGCTCGGGCTCATCCAGGCGCCGCGCCTCGGCCGGCAGGGTCGGGCCGTCATTGAGCGTCACGCCATCACGTAGCTGCTGCAGTTGTTCCTCGCTCGGCTCCCCCTCCACCTGCACCCAGTAGGTCTTTGGCAACTTGTGCTTGGGGTCGGCGATGCGTGACTGCAAACGGCCGTCGTTGGTCAGCAGCAGCAGGCCTTCGCTGTCTCGATCCAGACGCCCGGCCGGATAGACGCCAGGTACTTCGACGAAATCCTTGAGGGTGGCACGTCCCTGATCGTCATTGAACTGGGTGAGCACATCGAACGGCTTGTTGAGGATCAACAGGCGCGGCTGTGCAGGTGGCGCCTTGGCCACGCGACGAGGGGCAACGGGGCGGCGACTGGAGAGGGAACGAGGGCGCGACATGCAACGAACTTCGGTCAGACAGGGCTACGCAGTGTAACTCACGATAAACGCCGCTGATGGTGCTTCCCTGATCGACAATGGCAGCTAAGCTGCTGATTCACCCTCTGCATGCAGGAGCCACCGATGAGCAATAGCGCCGAACTCGCCACCTTCACCGGCTGGGCCGCCACCACGCCCAAGGCGCCACTGGAGCGCCTGAGCTATGACCCTGGCCCGCTCGGCGCCGAAGAAGTCGAGGTCGCGGTGGAGTACTGCGGCATCTGCCATTCCGACCAGTCGATGATCGACAACGAATGGGGCAATGCACGCTACCCCTTCATCCCCGGCCATGAGGTGGTCGGCACCATCGTCCGCCTCGGCGAGCAGGCGCGCGGCCTCAAGCTGGGCCAGCGGGTCGGCATCGGCTGGTACAAGGGTAGCTGCATGCATTGCGGCTCGTGCATGGAAGGCTCACACCAGTTGTGCCGCTCGGTGAAGCCGACCATCGTTGGCAGCCACGGCGGTTTCGCCGACCGCCTGCGCTCGCACTGGGCCTGGGCCGTGCCACTGCCCGATGGCCTCGACCCAGCGCTGGTCGGCCCGCTGTTCTGTGCTGGCTCGACAGTGTTCAGCCCGCTGCTGGAATTCGACATCAAGCCCACCGACCGCGTCGGCGTGGTCGGCATCGGCGGCCTCGGCCATCTGGCGCTGCGCTTTCTCAACGCCTGGGGCTGCGAGGTGACCGCCTTCACCTCGTCGCTGAACAAGCAGGATGAAGCCAAGCGCCTGGGTGCGCACAAGGTGGTGGCTTCCACCGACAGCGCGGCGCTGAAGGCCATTGCCGGTACCCTGGATTTCCTCCTGGTCACTGCCAGTGCCGACCTCGACTGGCCAGCGCTGATTGGCACCCTGCGCGGCAAGGGCCGGCTGCACTTCGTCGGCATCGTGCCCAGCGCCATCCCGGTGCATGTGTTCAATCTGATCCCGCAGCAGAAGAGCCTCTCCGGCTCGCCGGTGGGCTCGCCGAAAACCATGGCCACCATGCTCGAGTTCTGCGCGCGGCACCAGATCCTCCCGCAGGTCGAGCAGTTCCCCATGAGCCAGGTGAACGCGGCCATCGACCATCTGCGCAGCGGCAAGGCGCGCTACCGCGTGGTGCTGGACGCCAGCAAATGACAGCACGGGCGCAGAGCTGGCACGCTCTGCGCCCTGCTTTGCTCAAGATAACTGCCATCATGCCGCTGATTCTCGACACCCCTACCGACGCCGAACTGCCCACCCTGGTAGAAATCTGGGAGGCCGCCGTGCGCGCCACCCATCACTTCCTGCCGGAAAGCGACCTGCAGGTGATCAAGCCGTTGCTGCGCGGGCAGTATTTCCCGGCCGTGCAATTGACCTACGCACGCGATGAGTCGGGTCGGATACTGGGCTTTCTCGGCACCAGCGAAGGCATGGTGGAAATGCTCTTCGTCGACCCGGCCTGCCACGGCCAGGGCGTGGGCAAGCGACTGATGCGCCATGCCATCGACGAGCTGGGCGCCACCCGCGTCGACGTCAACGAACAGAACCCGCAGGCCGTGGGTTTCTACCAGTATCTGGGCTTCGTCGTGACCGACCGCTCACGCCTGGATGGCGGCGGTAGGCCCTTTCCCATCCTGCATATGCAACTCGCAGGATCGTAACCCCCCCCGAAAACACGCCCACCTATCCCAGCGGCCAGGCCGCTACTATCCCCTCCAACGCCTGCTTGAGTTCGACCCGGCTGGCTGCCGCCGCGAGGCTGACACGCACCGCGTGCCCCGGATTGGCCTCCACCGCGAACACCTCGGCCGGTACCACTTCCACGCCATGCTGCCGGCAGGCCTCGGCCAAACCGGCCGGCGGCGTGCCATCGAGCCACAGATGCGGTGCCACCGCCCTGCCCTGCGGCATGCGCGGCCCGAGCACGCGCGCGGCCAGGCGCCAGCGCTGCTGCAGCTCGTCGATCTGCCAGGCCAGGCGCTGTTCGGCGATGCCGCTTTCGATCCACTCACAGGCCAGCGCCAGGCTCAGCGGCGTGACCGCCCAACGCGTGGCCTGGGCCTCGGGATCGATACGTTCGAGCAGCTCCGGCGCCCCCGCGATAAAACCCAGACGCAAGCCCGGCGCAACGCTCTTGGACAGACTGCTGATCAGCAGGCAGCGCTCCGGCGCCTGCACGGCCAGCGGCGCCTCGTTGCCCAGTACGCCGTAGACGTCATCCTCGACGATCCACAGCCCGCGCCGCCGTGCCACCTCAGCAATGGCCGCGCGGCGTTCGGCATCCAGGCTGGCGCCCGTAGGGTTCTGCAGACAGGGTGTAAGCACCGCGACACGGGCTCCGGTGGCACGCGCCAGGCGGTCGAGGTCATCGGGCAGGATGCCGCGTGCGTCCATCGCCACGCCGTGCAACGGCAGGCGCAACTGACGCGCGGCGGCCTTGATTCCCGGCGCCGTGTAGCGCTCCACCAGAATCGGCTCGCCAGCTTCGCACAGCGCCAACAGCGCCGCCGACACCCCCTGCTGGGCACCGGCGCAGAGCAGCAGGCCGCCTGGTGCCAGCTCCAGTCCACGGCGGCGCAGCCAGGTGGCGCCGGCCAGATGCGCACGCTCGACCAGCGCTGCTGACGGGTAAGCCTGCAACGCCTCCAGTTCGCCCCGTTCAGCCAGCGCAGCAAGGCTGGCGGAAAGATCGTGGTTGTCCGGATCATGCACCGGCACGTTGGTGGACAGGTCGATGACCTCGCCCTGCGCGGCCGGTTGCTTGAGGCGAAACAGGCTCGCCTCACGGCTGCCGGCCAGCACGTAGGTGCCACGCCCGACCTCACCGGAAACCAGGTGCCGGCGCGCCGCCTCGCGATAGGCGAGCATCACCGTGCTCGGGTTGATGCCCAGCGTCCAGGCCAGGCGGCGCTGCGGCGGCAGGCGTTCGCCAGGCTTGAGTTCGCCACGGCCGATAGCGGCGGCGATGGCCTCGACCAGTGCCAGGTAAGTGGGTAAGGAGCTGTCTTGCAGATCAGGAAGCCACATTGCTTGCCATGCAATATAAAGATTTACCCATACAATGCGCCGCACTAGCATCCGGGTCAACGCCACCCGGAGCACCCGCCATGTTCGACCTCGCCCAACTGCGCCAGAGCGCCCAACTGGTTCACCGCCATATGGCCCCCACGCCACAGCTAAGTTGGCCGTTGCTGTGCGAGCGCACCGGTTGCGAGCTATGGGTCAAGCACGAGAACCACGCCCCGACTGCCGCCTTTAAGGTTCGCGGCGGGCTGGTCTATATCGACGCCCTGCTGCGCCGCGAGCCGCAGGTGCGTGGCCTGATCACCGCCACCCGTGGCAACCATGGCCAGAGCCTGGCATTGGCGGCACGCGCAGCCGGTCTGGCGATTCGCATTCTGGTGCCGCACGGCAACGCCCGCGAGAAGAACGCGGCAATGCGCGCGCTCGGTGCGGAGGTGATCGAACATGGCCGCGACTTCGACGAAGCCCGCGCCGAGGCCGCGCGCCTGGCCGAACGCGACGGCCTGCATTGGGTGCCGTCATTGCATGAGGATCTGGTGCGCGGCGTGGCCACCTATGCCCTGGAGCTGCTGGAAGCCGTGCCCAATCTGCGCCGGGTCTATGTGCCCATCGGCCTCGGCTCGGGCATCTGCGCGATGATCCGCACCCGCGACCTGCTCGGCCTCGACACCGAGATCGTTGGCGTGGTCGCCAGCGGCGCCGATGCCTATGCACGCAGCTTCGAGCAAGGTCGCCTAGTGCAGACCGAACGCGCCGAGACCCTGGCCGACGGCATGGCCTGCCGCCAGCCGCAACAACTGACGCTGGACATGCTCCGCGCCGGCGCCGCACGCATCGTGCGAGTCGATGATGAGGAAATTCGCGCCGCCATCCGCGCCTACCACGAAGACACCCACAACCTCGCCGAAGGTGCCGGCGCTGCCGCCCTCGCCGCCATGATGCAGGAGCGCGAAGCCAACGCCGGCCAGCGCGTGGCCGTGGTGCTCAGCGGCGCCAATATCGACCGCCAGGCCCTGGCCGAACTGCTGCGCGACGAAACCCCGGCAGCAGCCTGAGCTACGCCTACCAGCGGTGGCTGAATGTGTAGGGTGCGCTGTGCGCACCACTGGCAAACAGCAACCTGCTGACCCCGTTCAAGCCTTCACCACTGGATTGCCCATCAGCGGAACGGCGGCTCGTCGAAGCTGCGCAGCTTGCGCGAATGCAACGAATTGAGCTGGCTGCGCATCAGCTCCAGCGCGGCGATGCCGATATGCAGGTGCTGGGTCACCGCGCGCTCGTAGAAGGCGCCGGCCGCGCCGGGCAGCTTGATCTCGCTGTGCAGGGGTTTGTCCGACACGCACAGCAGCGTGCCGTAGGGCACCCGCAGGCGATAGCCCTGGGCGGCGATGGTGCCGCTCTCCATGTCCACCGCCACCGCCCGCGACAGGTTGATCAATGGCCGTTCCTGCGCCCAGCGCAGTTCCCAGTTGCGGTCGTCGTAGGTCAGCACGGTGCCGGTACGCAGGCGCTTCTTCAGATCGTCGCCCTGTTCGCCGGTGACCAGCTTGGCGGCCTCCTGCAACGCCTGCTGCACCTCGGCCAGCGCCGGCAGCGGGATATTCGGCGGCAGCACGCGGTCGAGAATGCCATCGCGGCGCATATAGGCGTGGGCCAGCACGTAGTCACCGATGGTCTGCGACTGACGCAGGCCGCCGCAGTGGCCGATCATCAGCCAGCAGTGCGGGCGCAGCACGGCCAGGTGGTCGGTGATGTTCTTGGCGTTGGACGGGCCAACGCCGATATTGACCAGGGTGATGCCGTGGCCGTCGGCGGCCTGCAGGTGATAGGCCGGCATCTGGTAACGATGCCAGACCACGTTCTCGATGATCGCCTGCATCTCGCCTTCGGCCATGCCGCGCTCGACCACCACGTTGCCCGGTAGCACCATGCGGGTGAAACGCGAGTCGCCCTGCAGCATGTCCAGGCCATGGCGGATGAACTGGTCGACGTAGCGGTGGTAGTTGGTCAGCAGAATCCACGGCTGCACATGACGCCAGTCGCTGCCGGTGTAGTGCTGGATGCGCTTGAGCGAGAAGTCGGTGCGTGCCGCGTCGAACAGCGCCAGCGGCAGCGGGTCGATGTTCTCCCAGTCGTACAGGCCATCGGCGGTGCCGTCGGTGGCAGCAGACAGATCGGTGCTGGGGAATACCCGCGCCAGTTCGGCGGCGGTCACGCCACTGCCGGCCAGCTCGTCACCGCCCTCCACTACGTAGGGATAGGGGATATTCTGCTGGCTGCGGCCGACCTCGACGCGCAGGGTGAAGTCGTTCATCAGCGGGCGCAGTTGCTCCAGCAGGTATTTGCGGAAGGCCGCCGGCTGGGTCACGGTGATGGCGTAGATGCCCGGCACCTGAATCTTGGCATAGGCGCGCACGGTGGTCGGCACCTCGCCCTGACACAGGTAGGCCAGGCGCAATTCGGGATAACGGAACAGGCAGTGCTCGTCGGCATCCGGGCGCACGCGCGCCTTGAGATAGCGCTTGAGGGCCTGGCTCAGAGCGCCGGTAGCTTCCTCATACAACGCGGCCAGGCGGTCGACCGCCTCTTCGGGGGTGTGAACAACGACGAAATCATCGGAACAGACTTTCACGTGGGCGTATTCCTGACTGAACGAACGCCCCTATCTTGCCTGCAACCTCGCGGCAAAACATAGCGCGGCGACCGAAGAATTCGGCCGCCGCGCCCCCTCATCAGGCCGCCGCCTGATGCAAACGCACGTTGAACAGCGGCCCCTGGCTGAAACGCGCCAGCGCCTTGGCCCCGGCCAGCACACCCAGGTCGATCAATGGCTCGACCAGGATCACGCTCATATAGGCCAGGCCGAAGCTGCCCACGGCTGCCAGGTTGTCGCTGGTGAAGCCGTGGCCGTAGAAGGCCCAGAAGCCGACCCAGGCGACGATGCCACCCTGATAGGCAGTCGACAGTGCCAGCGCCTGCTTGTAGGAAAGGTCGACATAGGCGGTGCCTGGCGCAACGATGCGCTTGGCCAGCACGCTGATGGCCCACAGCGGCACCAGCAGGGTGGTGACATTCATGCCGTACTGCGGCAGATCGAACGGGGCGAACAGCAGGCCCTGCAACAGCAGCCCAGCGGCCAGGCCTATGGCGGTGGCACCCGCACCGAACAGCAACAGCAGGGTGGAGCCGAGGATCAGGTGCACCTCGGAAACGCCCACGGGATGGTGCGGCAACACCTCGAAGAAGCAGAACACCAACGCGGTGGTCAGCAGGCTGCGCAGGGCCAGGGCAGCCGCCCCGCCATTGTCGCGAATGGCATCGCGCGCCAGTTTGGCCGTCAGGCCGAAAGCGCCGACTGCCGTTGCGTAACTGAGGAAGATCTTGGCGCCTTCGACGACGCCCGGTTCGATATGCATGCAAGTTCCTTGGCCGCGCCCACCGCGCGACGAGTTGGAGGATCGATGGGTTCGATGGCAGGTCTCCTGGCTCACGGCTTGGTACTCCGCCCGCCTTCCCGACCGCAGTCAGTGGCATGAAGGGCATCGTTCGCCGTTTACAGTTGCGGGGGCAGCCAGGGCATTGGCGAGATTCGCCGCACCCTGTTCCCTTTTCATCCACACGCGCCGGGGCACGGAGGAACCATCGCTGGCAACCTTACTCCGCAGCTTGGGCAAAAGACAGTACTCGCGTTCAAGGCACCGCCCACCTCAGCCCTGTGCGATGTGCTTCTTCGGCAATCCGAGCTTTCCCCCATACGCCTGCTAGCTACGCGAGGCTCCGAGATGCTCCCGTTGCCAAAACGCCTAGCACCTGAACGGATACTGTCTTGAACGCAGCCGAAGCTGCCGCGGATAAGCGCTGCGTCACACCACGCCCATGCGGATGTAACTTTTTATTACAAGCCATGCGTAGTATTTCCGAACTCGCACCGGCTACGGGCCACGCGGGCCTTTAGAACCCTCATCCAGTAACGAGAGCGCACATGAAGAAGACCCTGATCGTTGCGTTAACAGCTCTGTTCACAACCGGCGCCATGGCAACCGAACAGCAACCGCACTGGAGCTACAAAGGCAAGGAAGGCCCCGAACACTGGGCACAATTGGATCCAGGCTACGAAACCTGCGCGCTCGGCCATGCGCAATCGCCGATCGACATCAGCCATGCAACCCGCGCATCGCTGCCTCGCATTGCCTTCGACTACCAGGCCAGCCCAGCCGAAGTGGTGAATAATGGTCACACCGTGCAGGTGAATCTGAGCAATGCTGGCGGCATCGAGATCGACGGCAAACCCTACCGCCTGGTGCAATTTCATTTCCACACCCCCAGCGAAGAGCACATCGCAGGCAAGGGCTTCCCGATGGTGGCGCACTTCGTTCACCAGTCTACCGATGGTCATTTGGCGGTCGTGGCTGTGCTGTTCAAGGAAGGGGCGAAAAACCAGGCACTGGACTCAGTGTTCAAGGCCATGCCGGACAAGGCAGGGGAAAAAGTCGAGTTGGCAAGCAACTTCGCGCCACAAACCGTACTCCCGCAGCAACAGGGCTACTACGCCTTCGCCGGCTCGCTGACCACCCCGCCATGCAGTGAAGACGTGCAATGGCGCGTACTTAAACAGCCAGTCGAGCTGTCCCACGAACAACTGGCGCAGTTCCAGCACCTGTACGCGAAGAACGCCCGCCCGATCCAGGCGCTCAATGGGCGAGCCGTCCTGGAGAGCGAAGACTGAAACGCTCTGATGCACCGGCTGAATGACCGGTGCATCGCATCATCGCGGACTTGACCTGAGCCCCTGGCTACTTCGGCGTGAGAAACACGCCTCCACGCTCCGGGTTGAGCATTACCTGATTGGTTCAACCTCGCTCACGCGGGGAACACACTTAGCGTAATCAACTGTTCCGAAAGGGAAAAATCAGCCGCTAAAAATCTACCAACTTTTCCCTGTTAAAGAGCGCTCCGGCATCAAAGCAGATGCGGCGTGCTACGCGCCAGCAGCGCCTCGACATCGACACCACGCGGCAAGGTGCCGTAGACACGGCCACGGCCTTCCAGGCGGCTGGCGATAAAGGCATCGCTCACCACGCTGTTGCCGGCCTCCAGCAGCAGTTTGGCCTGCAATGCCACAGCCATGTCTTCGGTGAGCTGGCGGGCGCGATACTGGATGTCGGCGGTGTCGGCGAAGTCGGCTTTCAGGCGCTGGATATGGGCCTTGAGGCGGGCATCGCCATGACCGTCGCCCAGTTCGGCGAACAAGGCATCGAGCACGCCGGGCTCCTTGGACAGCGCACGCAGCACGTCCAGGCATTGCACGTTACCCGAGCCTTCCCAGATGGAGTTGACCGGCGCCTCGCGGTACAGGCGCGGCATGATGGTTTCCTCGACGTAACCGGCGCCGCCCATGCATTCGCTGGCTTCATAGATCATTTCCGGCGCGCGCTTGCAGATCCAGTACTTGCCCACGGCGGTGACCAGGCGGGCGAACTTGTCTTCCTGTTCGTCATGCAGGTGATCGAGCGCGCGGCCCATGCGCATGCACAGCGCCAGCGCGGCTTCGCTTTCCAGCGCCAGGTCAGCGAGCACGTTCTGCATCAGCGGCTGGTCGGCCAGCCGCTTGCCGCCCACCTGGCGGTGTGCGCAGTGGTGCGCGGCCTGGGTCAACGCCTGGCGCATCAGGCCACTGGAGCCAACCATGCAGTCAAAGCGGGTCATGGCCACCATTTCGATGATGGTGGGTACGCCACGCCCTTCCTCGCCGAGCATCCAGGCGAATGCACCGCGATATTCCACTTCGCTGGAGGCATTGGCCCAGTTGCCCAGCTTGTTCTTCAGACGCTGGATGTAGAAGGCGTTGCGCGTGCCGTCCGGGCGGTGACGCGGCAGCAGGAAGCAGGAGAGGCCCTTGTCGGTGTAGGCCAGGGTGAGGAAGGCATCGCACATCGGCGCCGAGCAGAACCATTTGTGCCCGACCAGTTCGTAGCCCTGCCCCGGCCCACCGATGCCGATGGGATAGGCGCGGGTGGTGTTGGCGCGCACGTCGGTGCCGCCCTGTTTCTCGGTCATGGCCATACCGATGGTGACCCCGGCTTTCTGCTCCATCGGCAGGTTACGCGGGTCGTACTCGGTGGCCAGGATCTTCGGCAGCCACTGCTCAGCCACGTTGGGCTGCAGGCGGATGGCCGGCACGGCGGCGAAGGTCATGGTCAGCGGGCAGCCACTGGCCGCCTCGGCCTGGCTGTGCATGTAGGTGAGGCCGGCGCGTACGACATGGGCGCCAGCACGCGGGTCGATCCAGGGCAGCGAAGGCAGGCCATGCTCGATGGCCGTGCGCATCAGTTCGTGATAGGCCGGGTGGAATTCCACCAGGTCGATGCGGTTGCCGTAGCGATCATGGCTCTTGAACTGCGGCTTGTTTTCGTTGGCGAGAAAGCCTGCCTGCATCAGGGAACCACCGGCGAGGGCGCCATAGGCAACAAGGCGCTCGTCCGCCCAGGCGCCGCCATAGCGGCGCACCCACTCCTGCAGCGGCAGGTCGAGGCGATAGAGATTGGCACCATCCAGGCTAGGCACCTGGTTGAACACCTCGTGGGTTTCGGCGAGCAGGCTGGGTTTCATCGCATGGTCTCCTTGGCGCCAACGGCGCGCAGGCAGAAGGTGGCAAGGCTGGCGCTGACCTGGGCCAGTTCCAGGGTGGGATATCCGGCTTCACGGGCAGCGCGCGCCGGCGGGGAAAGCGGCCCGACCAACGCCTCGGCGATGGCGCCGACCAGGCAGGCCGCCACCAGGCCGATCTGCTCGACCTGAAACTCGCCGCTGCGCGCACCTTCCTCGAGCAGGTCGATGAACAGTTCGGCGTAGGCCTCACGGTAGAGCAGGCGTTGCTCGTCGACCTGGGTATCCACCGGCTCGGCGATCAGCGCGAAGGCCAGGCGCCGGCTATGCCAGGCGCGGGCGGCGAATTTTTCCAGGCCCAGGCACAAGCGCTGAGCGGCACTCCCTGGCCCGCGTAGATCCGCGGCCAGGGCATCCACCTCACGCTGACTGGCCACGGCAAAGACCTCGGCAGCCAGTTCGCCCTTGCTGCGAAAGTGCCGGTACAGGCTGCCGGTGGCGATGCCAACGTCCTCGGCCAGGGCCTGCATGGTCAGGGCGGCGAAACCGCCTTCCGCCACCCGCAGCAGGGCGCAGTCGAGTATGCGCGCGCGCAGGGCTTGGTCACGGTCGAGTTGAGCTTCGCTGAGGCGGTAGGCCATGGTCTGAATCCTCGTTCACTGGCTTGAGTGAATCAGGATTCAGACCTTGGCTAAAGAGGCGTTTCGGCCAAACAGGCGGACGAACCAGGCATTGGGGTGCTGTTTGTAGGAGCCAGCTTGCTGGCGATCATCGCGCCACCGACGAAGAGCATCGCCGGCAAGCCGGCTCCTACAGGAAGGGGAGTTTGGACGCAGGGGTCAGGCGTTCGCCGGGGCGCGGCACAGCACCCAGTCATGCAGCAGCACGCGCAACTCGTCGAACTTCACCGGCTTGGCCAGGTAGTCGCTCATGCCGGCCGCCAGGCAGCGTTCGCGGTCGCCGCTGTGGCTATGGGCAGTGATCGCCAACACCGGCACCTCAGCACAGCCTGGCAGCGTGCGCAACGCGCGGCAGGTAGCGAAGCCATCCATGATCGGCATTTGGCAGTCCAGCAGTACGGCATCCACCCGTTCGTTGCGCAGTAGTTCCAGGGCATCGGCGCCGTTGTCGGCAGTGCGCACGCGGTAGCCGAGCTTGAGCAGCATGCCGCGCGTCACCAACTGGTTGATGGCATTGTCCTCGACTACCAGTACCGTGCATTGCTGTGGCGTGCGCACGGCCTTGCCCACCGGGCCACGCGCCGGGCGCGGTACGCTGCCAGCCACCTGCTGCGGCTGCGTCAGTGGCACCTCGACGAGAAAGCGACTGCCCTGTCCTGGCACGGAATGATGCTCCAGGCTGCCGCCGAGCAGATCCACCAGTTGCCTGCACAATGCCAGGCCGATGCCGAGGCCGCCGTACTTGCGCGTCATGGAACCATCGATCTGGCGGAAGCGCTGGTAGAGCATGTCCTGGTCAGGGTCGAAACCAATGCCGGTGTCGCTGACCTGAACCCTGAGCGGCACGCTGTCGCCCGCCCGTCCAGCGGCCATGACCTGCAGGCGAACCTCACCTTCATGGGTGAACTTAATGGCATTGTCCAGCAGGTAACCCAGGGCCTGGGCCAGCTTGTCGGCGTCGCCTTCGACAACGTCCGGCAGGCTGTCGTCGAGGCTCAGATGGAACACCAGGCCTTTGTCTTCGGCCCGGGGGGCGTACTGCGCGCGCAGGTCATCGAACAGGCTACGCAGGCTGAAGACCTGCCGCCGTGGGTAGAGCTTGCCGGCCTGCAGCTCGGTGAGCGCGAGGATGTCGTTGACCATGCGCATCATGTCGCGCGCCGAGGCGGCAGCGGTCTTCTGGTACTGCTCCAGCTCGACATCCATCTTCACCGTCTGCATCAGCTCCAGCGAGCCGATCACACCGTTCATCGGCGTGCGCAGCTCATGGGTGACGGTGGCGAGGAACTCGTCCTTGAAGCGGTTGCTGTCGGCCAGTTCCTGGTTCAGCGCTTCGAGTTTGTGGCTGGCATCCTGGAGGATCCGCGCACGCTCTTCCTTCATCGCGTTGATACGGTCGGCCAACGCCAACGACAACAGACCGACCTCGATGGCCGAACCGATCTGGCTGGCGTACATGGTGAGGAATACGTTGGGCAGATAACCCAGCACCATCAGTGTGTTGATCGCGCCACCGGCTAGGAAGGCCGTCCAGGCGAAGATGAAGTAACGCGCCACGCGCATGCCGCGCAGCCAGGCCAGGATGCCGGCGGCGAAGATCAGCACGGTGAAACACAGCGCCAGGTAGGTGGCCAGGCGCAGCGCCGTGGCGTAGCTGATGGTCAGTGCCAGCACCATCACCGTCGCACCACAGGCCATCAGCAACATCAGCCCGCGGTCGACCCAGGGGCTGTGCTCGGCGGTGTGCAGGAAGCTGCGGGCGAACTGGCAGCCGAACAAGGACGCCGAACCGATCAAAAAGGGCGTGGCGGCATTGGCCCACCAGGGGCTGTTGGGCCAGAAGTACTCGATGCCGGCACCGTTGACCGACACCTGATACAGGCCGAACGAAGCGATGTAGAGGATGTAGTAGAGGTAGCTGGTGTCACGCACGCTGAGGTAGATGAACAGGTTGTACACCAGCATCACCAGCAGCACGCCGTAGATGATGCCGAGCACGTAGATGCGCCCTGGCTGGTCTTCCAGATAAGCGTTGGGTGCCCACAGGGTCAGCGGCGCCTGGATCGACCCCTGGCTCTCCAGACGCAGGTACAGGCGCTTGGGCTCACCGGGGTGCAACAGCAGCTCGAACAGGTAGTTGTTCTGGCGGAGCTGGCGACTGTCGAATGGCAGGGCATCGCCCGTGCGCTGGGTCAGATGGAAACGTCCGCCACCTTCCTGCTCGTAGAGCTCCACATGGTCGAGAGGCGGGTAGGCCAGCTCCAGCAACCAGGAACGCGGGCCGCTCGACTGCTGCGGCCGATACTCCAGATCCAGGCGCAACCAGAACACCGAGCGCGAGTAACCGGCATTGAGCACGGACTGGTCATGCTGGATGAAGCTGCGCTCCAGCGCCGGCGAGACGATATCGTCGATGCTGGCGTCGCCGCGCACGTCCTCGAACACATAGATGCTCTGCCCCAGCGGCAGCGCGCGCATCTGCTCGTCGAAGGTGGCTGCAGCGACGAACGAAGAAAGAACCAGGCTCAACACGAGCAGGAACAGGCGACCCATACGACCCCACGAAGCCTGTCGAGCGCCAGCGGGAGTGCGTGACTCCACCGCCCGAATCGCTGCGCCAGGGAAACTTGATAAACGAAACGCACTACTCTAGGGGCTGCCTGGGCACTTGGCCAGATTCGCCCCACTTTTCTGCCGGACAGCGTCACAGGAGCGGCCCGTAACAACGGTTAGTGATAAGCTCGCGCACCATGAAAACGCCAAACTTTCGCCCCGTAGTGCTGTGCATGTCCGGTCACGACCCCAGCGGTGGTGCTGGCCTGCAGGCCGATATCGAAGCCCTGCTCGCCCAGGGCTGCCACGCTGCCCCGGCAGTGACCGCGCTGACCGTGCAGGACACGGTCAATGTCAGTGATTTTCGCGTACTCGACCGCGGCTGGGTACTGGCCCAGACCCGTGCCGTGATCGCCGACATGCCGGTGGCCGCCGTCAAGCTGGGCATGCTCGGCTCGGTGGACATGGTCGACACCGTGCTCGAAGTGATGAGCCAATTGCCAGGCGTGCCGCTGGTCTGCGACCCGGTACTGCGCGCCGGCGGCGGCGGCGCGCTGGGCAAGGACGACGTCGGCTATGCCATGCGCGAACGCCTGTTCGCCGTCTCCACCATCGCCACGCCGAACCTGCCGGAAGCGCGCATCCTCGCCGAACTGCCGCAAGGCAGCGCGGATGAATGCGCCGAAAAGCTGTTGCCCTTTATCGAGCACCTGCTGATCACTGGCGGCCACGGCGACGAAGCCGAGGTGCACAACCGCCTCTATAGCCGCGATGGCAGCCGTCATACCTTCACCTGCGCGCGCCTGCCCGGTAGCTACCATGGCTCCGGTTGCACCCTGGCCAGCACCCTGGCCGGTCGCCTGGCCCTGGGCGAAGAACTGGTCAGCGCCGTGAACAGTGCCCTGGATTACACTTGGCGCACCCTGCGCGATGCCGAGCAACCCGGCCACGGCCAGTACGTGCCACGCCGCCTGCCTTTGGATTTCGGTGCATGAATCTTCGCGGCCTCTACGCCATTACCGATACGCCTTTGCTGGCCGGCGGCAAGCTGCTGCCCTACGCCGAAGCGGCGCTGAGCGGCGGCGCGCGTCTGCTGCAGTACCGCGACAAGTCCGCCGATGCCGTGCGCCGTTTCGATGAAGCCCAGGCCCTGGCCGAGCTGTGCCAGCGCCACGACGCCACGCTGATCATCAACGACGACCTGGAACTGGCCGCGCGCCTGGGCGTCGGCCTGCACCTGGGCCAGAGCGACGGCTCGCTGGCCGCCGCCCGCGCCCACCTCGGCGCAGATGTGGTGCTCGGCGGCACCTGCCATGCCCAGCTAGAGCTGGCCGAACGTGCCGTCGTCGAAGGCGCCAGCTATATCGCCTTCGGCCGCTTCTTCAATTCCCACACCAAGCCCGGCGCACCGGCTGCCACCCTGGAGCTGCTGGATCAGGCCCGCGCACGCTTTACCCAGCCCATCGTTGCCATCGGCGGCGTGACCCTGGACACCGCCCCTGGCCTGATCGCCCACGGCGCCAGCCTGGTCGCGGTGATCCACGCCCTGTTCGCTGCGGACTCCGCCCTTGAGGTGGAAGACCGCGCCCGCGCCTTCGCCGCGCTGTTCGATTGACCTTTTGCAGAGAGAACCTGTCATGTCCCGTTCCGAAATCCTCTTCGCCAACGCCCAGAAGCACATCCCCGGCGGCGTCAACTCACCGGTGCGCGCCTTCCGCAGCGTCGGTGGCACGCCGCTGTTCTTCAAGCACGCCGAAGGCGCCTATGTGGTGGACGAAGACGACAAGCGCTACGTCGATTACGTCGGCTCCTGGGGCCCGATGATCCTCGGCCACAGCCACCCGGACGTGCTCGACTCGGTGCGCCGGCAACTGGAGCATGGCCTGTCCTACGGCGCGCCGACCGCGCTGGAAACCGAGATGGCCGAGCTGGTGTGCTCGCTGGTGCCGTCGATGGAGATGGTGCGCATGGTCAGCTCCGGCACCGAGGCGACCATGAGCGCCATCCGCCTGGCCCGTGGCTACACCGGCCGCGACAGCATCATCAAGTTCGAGGGCTGCTACCACGGTCACTCCGACAGCCTGCTGGTCAAGGCCGGCTCTGGCGCCCTGACCCAGGGCGTGCCGAACTCCGCTGGCGTGCCGGCGGCCTTCGCCAAGCACACCCTGACCCTGCCGTTCAACGACATCGACGCCGTGGCCGAATGCCTGACGCAGGTCGGTAAGGAAGTGGCGTGCATCATCGTCGAGCCGGTGGCCGGCAACATGAACTGCGTGCCGCCGGCGCCGGGCTTCCTCGAAGGCCTGCGCGAGCAGTGCGACAAGCATGGTGTGGTGCTGATCTTCGACGAAGTGATGACCGGCTTCCGCATCGCCCTCGGTGGTGCCCAGGCGCACTACGGCGTCACCCCGGATCTGACCACCTTCGGCAAGATCATCGGTGGCGGCATGCCGGTCGGCTGCTTCGGCGGCAAGCGCATGATCATGGAGTGCATCGCCCCGCTCGGCCCGGTGTACCAGGCCGGCACCCTGTCGGGTAACCCGCTGGCCATGGCCGCTGGCCTGACCACCCTCAAGCTGATCAGCCGTCCTGGCTTCCACGCCGAGCTGAGCGACTACACCACACGCATGCTCGATGGCCTGCAACAACGCGCCGATGCCGCCGGCATTCCCTTCGTCACCACCCAGGCCGGTGCCATGTTCGGCCTGTACTTTAGCGGCGCCGACGACATCGTCACCTTCGCCGACGTGATGGCCAGCGACAGCGCGCGCTTCAACCGCTTCTTCCACCTGATGCTGGACGGCGGCGTATACCTGGCACCGAGCGCCTTCGAGGCCGGTTTCACCTCCATCACCCATGGCGACAAGGAGTTGGAAATCACCTTCGCCGCTGCCGAGCGCGCCTTCGCCGAGCTGAAAAAAGCCTGATGCAGTACAGCACCGCCTTCAGCGATGCCTTGCTGGCCCTGGCTTGCGCCACCTGCGCCTGGCTGATTGCTCGGGCACGCAGGCGGCATGGCGAGGGCGATCAGCCGGCGCTGTTCTGCGCCCTGCTCGGTTTCCTGCTGCCGGCGGCAGCGGCCAGTGTCGGCGTGATTCGCTACGGCTTCGACCCGAGCTGGCAGGCCGCGCACCTGTGGCTCTCCCAGGCCAGCGCCTTTCTCGGCCTGCCGCTGCTCGGCGCCGCCGCCTTGGCACTGGGCCGTGGCTGGGCCTGGAGCCGGCCGAACTGGGGGCGCATCGTCCTCGGGCTGTGCGCCTTCTTCGAGCTGTTCCGCCAGTTCGGCCATCTGGAGGACTATCGCCTGGCGCTGCATCTGGCGACGCTGGCGCTGATCCTCTATGCCGGTGCGCTGCAGTGGCCACGCCGTCCCCCCGCGATTACTGCAGCCGCCGTGGTGGGCCTGTTGCTGCTGGCTGGCCTGGCGGTGGGCAGCGAGGGCGTGATCGGGCCACTGCGCCGTGTCGACCTGTTCCACCTGCTGCTTGCAGCGGCTTACCCCTTGCTGGCCTGGCTACTGCTGAGCCTGCCGGGGAGCGCCCGCAACCCGGTGCGGTAAAGGCTTTGTAACAAGCGCGCGGTTTATTCCATAATGCATCGGTCGGCACGTATCGCGCCGGCCGGGCCCGTAACCCGCCCCGAACCGCTGAGGCACCGTTATTCAGATGACTCGCACCGGCCGCAGCCTGTCCATGGGCTGCCTGTTGCTTTTCCTCCCGCTGTTTGCGTTCGCAGGCGGCAACTCACTGCTGATCCCGGCGACCGGCAGTTGTGCCCTGAGCGGCCCAGCCGAAGACATGCCCGAAGCCCTTGCCAGTTGCCAGGAGATGGCGCGCAGCGGCAACGTTCAGGCCGCCTTTGATCTGGGCGAGTACTACTACGACGGCAAGCGCACCCCGCGCGACCTCAAGCAGGCGCTGAGCTGGTTCGAGCGCGCCTCGCTGCAGGGCCATGCCGAAGCGCAACTGCGCCTGGGCACCATGTTCTTCCGTGGCGAAGGCGTACCAGCCAACAACGTGCAGGCTTACATCGTGTTGAAGATGGCCTCGGTCAACGGCTCGGACGAAGCCATGGACACCGCCGACCTGGTGTCGGCGCAGATGCGTCGAGACGAACTGGAAATCGCCACCCAGGTGCTGGGGCAGATCTTCCGCAGCTACCTGCTGGAATTGCAGACCGCCGAAAGCCGCTCACCTTTCGCGCCCTTGCCCTGAAAGAGCAGCCGCAAGCTGCAAGCCTCAAGCAGCAAGTAAAAGCCAAGACATGCACCTAGCCAGCTTGAAGCTTATGGCTTGCAGCTTGTCGCTTACTTGTCCGGCATCGGCATGGGGAACGGCATCACGTTGCCGCCGCCCTTGGCCTCGCTGATCTTCGCCGTGCCCAGGCGCTCCACCTCGTCGATACGGATGATCGCGTGCATCGGCACGAAGCTGCGCACCACGCCCTCGAACTGCGCCTTGAGCTTCTCCTCGCTGGGGTCGACCACCAGTTGGCTGCGCTCACCGAAGACGAACTCCTCCACCTCCAGAAAGCCCCAAAGATCGCTCTGGTAGATCTGCTTGGCATACATCTCGTACACCTGGCTCTGGTTGAGGAAAATCACCTTGTAGATGGGATCACGCTTGCTCATGAAGACTCGAAGTCAGGAAAAACGGGGCGCGAAGAATAGCACAAGGTCGGAAGCTGCAAGCTGCAAGACGGATGGCCGCCCCCTGCAAACTGCAAGCAAGCGTAGCCCGGATGCAATCCGGGAATGAACGGCGCAAGCCCCCGGATTGCATCCGGGCTACCCGACTACGGTTTTGTGCGCTTGCCTGCGGCCTGAAGCTTGTAGCCTGTCGCCCGCCGCTCCCCTATAATGCGCGGTCATTTTTTAACCACCTCAGACAGTGCCATGACCAAGAAGCTCTATATCGAAACCCACGGTTGCCAAATGAACGAGTACGACAGCTCGCGCATGGTCGACCTGCTGGGCGAGCATCAGGCCCTGGAGGTCACGGAAAAACCCGAAGAAGCCGACGTGATCCTGCTCAATACCTGCTCGATCCGCGAGAAGGCGCAGGACAAGGTGTTCTCCCAGCTCGGCCGCTGGCGTGAGCTGAAGCAGGCAAACCCGGATCTGGTGATCGGCGTCGGCGGCTGCGTGGCCAGCCAGGAAGGCGCGGCGATCCGCGACCGCGCACCCTATGTCGACGTGGTATTCGGCCCGCAGACCCTGCACCGCCTGCCGGAAATGATCGACGCCGCGCGCGTGACCAAGACCGCCCAGGTGGACATCAGCTTCCCCGAGATCGAGAAGTTCGACCGCCTGCCCGAGCCACGCGTCGACGGCCCCAGCGCCTTCGTCTCGGTGATGGAGGGCTGCAGCAAGTACTGCACCTTCTGCGTGGTGCCCTACACCCGTGGCGAGGAAGTCAGCCGCCCGCTGGTCGACGTACTCATGGAAATCACCTCCCTTACCGAGAAGGGCGTGAAGGAAGTCACCCTGCTCGGGCAGAACGTCAACGGCTATCGCGGGCAAGCCCCGGACGGCCATATCGCCGACTTCGCCGAGCTGCTGCATGCCGTGGCCGCACTCGATGGCGTCGAGCGCATCCGCTACACCACCAGCCACCCGCTGGAGTTCTCCGACGCCATCATCCAGGCTCACGCCGAGATTCCGCAGCTGGTGAAATACCTGCACCTGCCGGTGCAGTCCGGCTCCGACCGCATCCTCGCGGCGATGAAGCGCAACCACACCGCGCTGGAGTACAAGTCGCGCATCCGCAAGCTGCGCGCCGCCGTGCCGGACATCCTGATCAGCTCGGACTTCATCGTCGGCTTCCCCGGCGAGACCGAGAAGGATTTCGAGCAGACCATGAAGCTGATCGAGGACGTCGGTTTCGACTTCTCCTTCTCCTTCATCTACAGCTCGCGCCCGGGCACTCCGGCCGCCGATCTGGCCGACGACACCCCGGAAGAGGTGAAGAAGCAGCGCCTGGCCCTGCTGCAGCACCGCATCAACCAGAACGGCTTCGAGAACAGCCGACGCATGGTCGGCACGGTGCAGCGCATCCTGGTCAGCGACTACTCGAAGAAAGACCCCGGCATGCTCCAGGGCCGCACCGAGCAGAACCGCATCGTCAACTTCCGCTGTGATAATCCACGCCTGATCGGCCAGTTCGTCGACGTGCATATCGACGACGCCCTGCCCCATTCGCTGCGCGGCACCCTGCTGGATACGGACACCCTCCACTAACGTCGCGGGCGCCCCCACTTTGCGTTGTCGGCGCCCGGCGTTATGCTGCCTTTCCATACCCAGACAAGTGACGATCACACCATCACCTTGAACGCTTCCCTAGAACCTCATCGCTTCACCCTCGAGCCCTTCGAGGCCCACCGTTTCGCCAACCTCTGCGGCCAGTTCGACGAGCACCTGCGCCTGATCGAAGAGCGCCTCGGTCTGGAAATCCGCAACCGTGGCAATCAGTTCGAGATGCTCGGCAGTGCCGACAAGGCCCAGGCTGCCGAGACCCTGCTGCGCAAGCTGTACCGCGAAACCAAAGCCACCGAGCTGTCGCCCGACCTGGTGCACCTGTACCTGCAGGAGTCCGGCGTCGAGGAGCTGGTCAACCCCAGCAATGCGCCGCAGGTGACCCTGCGCACGCGCAAGGGCGTGATCAAGCCGCGCGGCGCCAACCAGCAGCGCTACGTCAAGGCGATCCTCGACAACGACATCAACTTCGGCATCGGCCCCGCCGGTACCGGCAAGACCTACCTGGCCGTGGCCTGCGCGGTGGACGCGCTGGAGCGCGAACAGGTAAGGCGCATCCTGCTGGTGCGCCCAGCGGTGGAAGCCGGCGAGAAACTCGGTTTCCTGCCCGGTGACCTGGCGCAGAAGATCGACCCCTACCTGCGCCCACTGTACGACGCTCTGTATGAAATGCTCGGCTTCGACCACGTGGCCAAGCTGATCGAGAAGCAGGTGATCGAGATCGCGCCGCTGGCCTACATGCGCGGCCGCACGCTTAACAACAGCTTCATCATTCTCGACGAGAGTCAGAACACCACCGTCGAGCAGATGAAGATGTTCCTCACCCGTATCGGTTTCGGCTCCACCGCCGTGATCACCGGCGACATCACCCAGGTCGACCTGCCGCGCGGCACCAAGAGTGGCCTGGCCCACGTCATCGAAGTACTGCGCGACGTGCCGGGCATCAGCTTCACCCACTTTCAACCCAAGGACGTGGTGCGCCACCCATTGGTGCAGCGCATCGTCGAAGCGTACGAGCGCCACGATGCCCGTGTGAACGCCAAGGTCGAGAATAAGGATGCTTGAACTCGACCTGCAACTGGCCACTGATGGCCAGCACCCGGACGAGGCGCAACTGCGCCGCTGGTGCGAACTGGCCCTGCGCCAGCGCACAGCCGACTCGGAGCTGACCATCCGCCTGGTCGACGAAGCCGAAGGCCGCGAGCTGAACCACACCTGGCGGCACAAGGACTACGCCACCAACGTCCTGTCCTTCCCCGCCGAGATTCCCGATGGGATTCTCGACATCCCGCTGCTGGGCGACCTGGTGATCTGCGTGCCGGTAGTCGAGCGCGAAGCGGCCGAACAAGGCAAGGCACTGGAAGCGCACTGGGCACATCTGGTGATCCACGGCTGCCTGCACCTGCTGGGCTATGACCATATCGAGGAGGACGAAGCCCTCGAGATGGAAGATCTGGAACGACAATTGCTCGCCGAACTGGGTCATCCCGACCCTTATGCCGGTGACGAACCTCCTAATGAAAAGGACCCCGAGTAAAACGCCATGAGCGAAGACCGATCGAGCAACGAGCAGAAGTCCTGGTTCAACAAGCTGACCCAGGCTTTTGCTCATGAGCCGAGAAACCGCCAGGAACTGCTGGAAGTCCTGCGCGAAGCCCACCAGAACAAACTGCTCGACAGCGAAGCGCTGAGCATCGTCGAAGGCGCCATTCAGGTCGCCGACCTGCAGGTACGCGACATCATGGTGCCGCGCTCGCAGATGATCAGCATCAAGGCCAGCCAGACGCCGCAGGAGTTCCTCCCGGCCATCATCGAGGCGGCCCACTCGCGCTACCCGGTGATAGGTGAAAGCCTCGACGACGTCATCGGCATCCTCCTGGCCAAGGATCTGCTGCCGCTGATCCTGCAGGGCGACCAGCCCAACTTCAACATCAAGGACCTGCTGCGCCCGGCCACCTTCGTGCCCGAGTCCAAGCGCCTCAACGTGCTGCTGCGCGAGTTTCGCGCCAACCACAACCACATGGCCGTGGTGATCGATGAATATGGCGGCGTCGCCGGCCTGGTGACCATCGAAGACGTGCTGGAGCAGATCGTCGGCGACATCGAGGACGAGCACGATGTCGAGGAAGACGGTTACATCAAGCCACTGCCCTCCGGCGACTACCTGATCAAGGCGCTGACCCCCATCGACAGCTTCAACGAGGCCTTCGACAGCCAGTTCTCCGACGACGAGTACGACACCGTCGGCGGCCTGGTGATGAACGCCTTCGGCCATCTGCCCAAGCGCAACGAAGTCACCGAGATCGGCGAATTCCGCTTCCGTGTGCTCAACGCCGACAGCCGGCGCATCCACCTGCTGCGCCTGACCCCAGTCAGCCGCTGAGCCTCCGGCCCGAGGCGCGACGTTCGCGTCCTCGGGCAATCCCCCCTACAATCGCGCCCTTGAGCAGCAACGGGATCGCAACCTCGTGATGAAACCCTGGATTCTCGGCCTGACCGGCGGCATCGGCAGCGGCAAGACCGCCGTCGCCCAGGCCTTCATCGACCGCGGCGTGCACACAGTGGACGCCGACCATGCCGCACGCTGGGTGGTCGAGCCGGGCCGCCCGGCGCTGGCGAAAATCGTCGAGCACTTCGGCGCGGACATCCTGCAGGCCGACGGCACGCTGGATCGCGCCGCCCTGCGCCAGCGCATCTTCGCCGCCCCTGAAGAGCGGCGCTGGCTGGAAGCCCTGCTGCACCCGCTGATCGGCCAGGAGATCGTGCAGGTGCTGGCCCGTGCCGAGTCGCCCTACGCGATTCTGATGTCGCCGCTACTGATCGAGTCCGGCCAGCATCGCCTGACCGACCGGGTGCTGGTAGTGGATGTGCCGCAAGAACTGCAGATCGAACGCACCATGGCCCGCGATAGCGCCAACGAAGAGCAGGTGCGCGCCATTCTGCAGGCGCAGGCCAGCCGCGAAGAGCGCCTGCGCCATGCCCACGACGTGCTGTGCAACGACCGTGATCTGGCCTGGCTGGATCGCGAAGTCGAGCGCCTACATGACTTTTATCTGACCCTGCGTGGAGGCCAAGCATGACCACCCTCGTTCAATGCCCGACCTGTGGCGCACCCGTGGAATGGAAAGCCGAGAGTACCTATCGGCCGTTCTGCAGCGAACGCTGCAAGCTGATCGACCTGGGCGCCTGGGCCGCCGAGGAGCACGCCATTCCTGGCAACGATCTGGAAGATGAGCTGTTCAGCGGTGATCTGCCGACCAGGCCGCACTGAGCGGCGCGCACCCGCTAGAGTGCATGCAGCAGCCTTGTGGAGGGTTGATACCGGACTGGCAAGTTTGTGTGTTGTTCTTGGTGCTCAAGCTGATTATCGGTGTTCTGCTGAAAGCTCCCGTTTCGCCCCCCCGGCGACCTTCTTTTGTCAAACGCCACAAAAGAAGGCAAAAAGGCTTGGCCCCGCCATCCGGCCCCGGCTTCGCCGGGGTTCGTTCGCTCCTGAAGGGGCCATTCGCGCGCCTGAACGAACAGGCATGTCATGGCTTGCCCGGCGTATTCTGGTAGCTGTGAAACAACGATGTGGTCGTCGAGTTAAACCAATACTTTCATTTGTCTAGTTTCATTATTGCTGTTTTTGTCTTGGTCAGCCCTAAGGCTGACCTCATGTTCAAGCACACAGAGTTCCATAGAGTTACCGCAGGTTCAGGCGCGTGCAGAGCCCGCCCAGGAGGGTGAGCGGAATCGTCGTGGAAGAGGTTGAGCGACATGGATGTCGCGACGACTGCATGGATGCAGGAGGTAGAGCGACGCAGGATGCCAAAGCCGAGAGCCGCGATGGGCCAGGGATGGCCCACCGCGGCGGGCCTCTGGAGCGGCGATGGAGTGAGCGAACCCTGGCGCAGCAGGGCGGGGGCGCCTAGCTCGGATGACCGGGCGGAGGGTTTTGGTTACTTTTGTCGGGCCGGCCATCCGGGGCAAAAGTGACTCGCCCGGGAGGGCGAAACCAAAGACATCAGCAAAAACGCGGCAATTCGGGACAAGCCCCAAAAACGACAAACCGCATTGCCAATAAGGGACAGGCCCTACGGCCGCATAAAGACATACTCCCGCTCATCATCAAGATTATCGGCAAGAAACTGCAGCTCATGCGCCAGCTCCTGCGCCTCGCGCTGCGCCTTGTTCATCTGCACCACTTCGCTGAGCAGCGTGCGCAGCACCAGCAGCCTGTCGAAACCCTGCTCTTCAGCGGCCTGCAGGTCGGCCTGCAATGCCGCCCTCGCCCATGCATGAATCCCCATGATCACCTCCTGCGCTTTGCCACAGGATGGCGCCAGCGACAGCGACACACTTGACACGGATCAACACGAAACCCTGCATTCAGCAAGCTGATGAAGACCGATCAGCCATCACGCTCGTTGTCCTTCCAGGGCGCCTGCAGGTAGCGGCTGCGATTGAAGGTTTCCAGCCAGTCCGGGTAGAACACCACCAGGGCCGTGACCACGGTGCCGTTGATGAAGGCCTCGGGGAAAATGACCAGCCACAGGTAGCCGGCGAAGTCTTCGAGCCAGGGCGGCATGGGGAACAGCCCGTCCATCCACAACAGCGCCAGGCCGCTGAGCAGCGTCACCAGGGTGGCCAGCGCCGCCGGAAAGAAGCCGCAGCAGAAGATGTAGACGAACAGGTTGCGCGGCTGCCGGCGCTCGACGTACAGCGCGCACAACTCGGTGATCAGTACGGGGAGCAGGATCAGCAGGATGCCGTTGACGCCCAGTGCGGCGAGATCCAGACGCCCCATCAGCAACAGGCCGAGCTGCGCCGCCAGGCCGGCGAGGATGGCCAGCGGCCAGTCCAGCAGCAGGGTCACGGCGGTCATACCGATGAAGTGATAGGACAGGCCGGAATCGAAGTCGCGGCGCACCAGCCACAGCAGGAACAGGCCAAGCATGGTGCCAAACAGCAGGTGCTGACGGCGCAGATCGCTGAACAGCTCCAGCCAGGGCGCACGCAGCACGGCCCAGAGCAGCACCGGCAAGTAGATCAGCCAGCCCACCAACAAGGTGCTGAACGCCAGCAGGTTGGAAGCGATCATGCATGGCCCTCTCATTCGTTCATCGCGCCCGCAGTCTACACCGAGGTGCTTGCGCTGCCGACGCTGGCATGACGCCCCGGCATGCGGCTAAGCTGGCGCCATGGACGATTCAGACTATCTGCGATTGCTCACCCATCAAGCCGAACAGGCCAACGCCTTTCTCTCCAACGCCAAGAAGTGGGAGCGTGAGCGTTGGGTCTGCCAGCGTCTGTTGCAGGCGTTGAACGTGCGCCAGCGCAGCGAAGACTTCACCCCCAGCGGCCAGGAGCCGCCGGACGTGCTGTTCCGTGACGCCAACTTCGAGGTGTTCTTCGTGCTCGACGAAGGCCGCCGCCTCAACGATGAATGGCGCGCCGAGCTGGAACGCCGCCGCAGCGCCTTTTCCCTCAGCCAACTGGTGCGGCGCGAGGCGCGCCCCAAGCGCATCCCCGCCAGTGAGTTGCAAGCGCGCCTGGCGCCGACGCTGCGCAAGAAGGCGCATAACTACCAGGAGCGCGGCATCGACCTGGGCGAGCTGGATCTGGTCGCCTTCGTCAGCCTCAAGCGCGCCGAGCTGGACTGCAACAGCTTCTTCCCGCCGCCCACCGAATACCTGCGCCAGGGCTGGCGCTCGCTGTCGATGGTCGGCCCGCGCTTCGCTCGTGTGCTGTTCGCCCACCCGGACGCCCCGGACTTCCTGCGCCAGAACCTGGGGCGCAGCCTGCTGTTCGACGTCGGGATCGGCCTGTGAATACGCTGCCGGAACTGCTCGCCGAGGTGCCGCAGATCGGTCAGGTGCGCTGGCTCGGTGTGCGCCCGCAACGCGGCGCGCCGATGATTGAAGTGGAGGTGGTGGAAAGCCGTCTGCAGGCAGGCCTGACCGGTGACCACAGCCGCCCCGGCCCGCGCAACGCCAGACAGGTGACGCTGATCCAGTGGGAGCACCTGGCGGTGGTCGGCGCCCTGCTCGGCCGTGACGCGCCCCTGCAGCCGAGCGAACTGCGGCGCAATATCGCCGTGGCCGGCATCAACCTGTTCAGCCTCAAGGGCCGGCGTTTTCGCATCGGCCAGGCGATTTTCGAGACCACGGGTTGGTGCCAGCCCTGCGCCAAGCTGGAAGCCCGCCTGGGCAAAGGCACCTTCCAGGCCATGCGCGGACACGGGGGCATTACCGCACGGGTGGTGCAGGGCGGCATCATTCGCCAGGGCGACGCGGTGCAAAGCCTGGAACCTATACTCGCCAATACCACCGGCCAAGCCTAGAATGGCCGCCATATCAGAGAGGCCCCGATGACCAGCCGCCTTAGCCCCGACGACCAGCAAAAGGTCGACCAGTATCTGAGCACCCCCCAGCACCAGGTCGAACGCCCACCCTTCCGGGTCTGGCGCCTGCTGGCCTTCATCCTGCTGGTGGTCATCGGCCTGGGCATTCTCAGCCGTCTTCTGAGTCGACTGGTGCTATGAGCTGCCCCGCACTCGCCCGGCTCGACTCGCAACGTCTTTTTCAAAGCCTTGTGAGCATTCACCATGACCCATCGCATCGTGATCGTCGGCGGCGGCGCCGGCGGCCTGGAGCTGGCTACCCGCCTGGGTAGAAAACTCGGCAAGAGCGGCGCCGCGCGCGTCATTCTGGTCGACGCCAACCTGACCCATATCTGGAAGCCGCTGCTGCACGAAGTCGCCGCCGGCTCGCTGAACTCCTCGGAAGACGAGCTGAACTACGTGGCCCAGGCCAAGTGGAACCACTTCGAGTTCCAGCTCGGGCGCATGGCCGGCCTCGATCGCGCCGGCAAGACCATCACCCTGGCGCCGACGCTGGACGAAGACGGCAAGGTGCTGATGCCCGAACGGCAGATCGCCTATGACAGCCTGGTGATCGCAGTCGGCAGCACCACCAACGACTTCGGCACCCAGGGCGCCGCCGAGCACTGCCTGTTCCTCGACACCCGTGCGCAGGCCGAACGCTTCCATCGCCAGCTCCTGAGTCATTACCTACGCGCCCACGCCAACGAGCAGGCCCAGGGTACGCAGATCGACGTGGCCATCGTCGGCGCCGGCGCCACTGGCGTCGAGCTGGCCGCCGAGCTGCACCACGCCGCGCAGCAACTGGCGGCCTATGGCCTGAACCGGATTCGCCCGGAAGACATGCGCATCACCCTTATCGAAGCCGGCCCGCGCGTTTTGCCCGCCTTGCCCGAACGCATCGCCGCCCCGGTGCACCAGACGCTGCTAAAGCTGGGCGTCACCGTGCTGACCGGTGCCGCCGTCAGCGAGGTCACGGCCGATGGTCTGAAGACCGCCGATGGCCAGTTCATCAAGGCCAGCCTCAAGGTCTGGGCCGCCGGCATTCGTGCGCCGGGCTTTCTCAAGGCGCTCGACGGCCTGGAAAGCAACCGCATCAACCAACTGCTGGTGCGCCCGACCCTGCAGACCACGCTGGACGATGACATCTTCGCCTTCGGTGACTGCGCGGCCTGCCCGCAGCCTGGCAGCGAGGGGCGCAATGTCCCGCCACGTGCCCAGGCCGCGCATCAGCAAGCTTCGATGCTGGTGAAATCGCTGCGCCAGAAGCTGGTCGGTGGCCCGCTGCCGGAATACCGCTATCGCGACTACGGCTCGCTGATCTCGCTGTCACGCTTCTCCGCCGTGGGTAACCTGATGGGCAACCTCACCGGCAGCGTGATGCTCGAAGGCTGGCTGGCGCGGATGTTCTACGTGTCGCTCTACCGCATGCACCAGATGGCCCTGTACGGCCCGCTGCGCACGGCCCTGCTGATGCTCAGCGACCGCATCGGACGCAGTACCGAACCACGCCTCAAGCTGCACTAGAGGCCATCTACACTGGGCAGGGATGCCCACTTTCAGGACAGCTCACTTGGCTAACGACAATTCGTCGGCTTCACCTCAGTCAGCCCTGGCCCTGCTCATCGCCGCCACCGGCGTGGTCTATGGCGATATCGGCACCAGCCCGCTGTACACCCTGCGCGAAGTGTTCAGCTACGGCGTGCAAGCCAACCACGACGGCGTGCTCGGCGTGCTGTCGCTGATCATCTGGTCGCTGGTGTGGGTGGTGTCGATCAAGTACGTGCTGTTCATCCTGCGTGCCGACAACGACGGCGAAGGCGGCGTGATGGCGCTCACCGCCCTGGCCCAACGCGCCGCCCGCGACTATCCGCGCTTGCGCCGCGTCCTGCTGATGCTCGGCCTGTTCGGCGCCGCGCTGTTCTTCGGCGACAGCATGATCACCCCGGCCATCTCGGTGCTTTCGGCGGTGGAAGGGCTGGAGGTGGCGTTCGATGGCATCGATAGCTGGATCGTGCCGCTGGCCCTGGTCATCCTGATCAGCCTGTTTCTGATCCAGAAACACGGCACGGCGCGCATCGGCATTCTCTTTGGGCCGGTGATGCTGGTCTGGTTCCTCACCCTTGCTGGCCTCGGGATTTACGGCATCGCCCAACACGTCGAAGTCCTGCGCGCCCTCAATCCTTACTGGGGCGTACACTTCTTCATCGCCCACCCGGGCATCGGCGTGACCATACTCGGCGCCGTGGTGCTGGCGCTGACCGGTGCCGAGGCGCTGTACGCCGATATGGGCCACTTCGGTCGCCAACCCATTGCCCGCGCCTGGTTCTACCTGGTGTTGCCGGGCCTGCTGCTCAACTACCTGGGCCAGGGCGCGCTGATCCTCAGCGACCCGGAGGTGGCGCACAACCCCTTCTTCCGCCTGGCACCTGGCTGGGCTTTGCTGCCGATGGTGCTGCTGTCGACCCTGGCCACGGTGATCGCCTCGCAGGCGGTGATCTCCGGCGCCTTTTCCCTGACCCGCCAGGCCATCCAGCTCGGCTACGTGCCGCGCATGTTCGTGCAGCACACCTCGGAAACCGAGCAGGGGCAAATCTACGTCGGTGCGGTGAACTGGGCCTTGATGATCGGTGTGGTGCTGCTGGTGCTGGGCTTCGGCTCGTCCGGCGCACTGGCCTCGGCCTACGGCGTGGCGGTGACCGGCACCATGCTGATCACCACCCTGCTGGCGGCGGCGGTGGTCTTGCTGCTGTGGAAGACACCCAGGTGGCTGTCGATCCCGCTGCTGCTCGGTTTCCTGCTGGTGGACAGCCTGTTCTTCGCCGCCAACCTGCCAAAGATCGTCGCCGGTGGCGCCTTCCCGTTGATCGCCGGGGTGATTCTGTTCACCCTCATGATCACCTGGAAGCGCGGCAAGGAAATCCTCGTCGAACGTCTGCTGGAAAACGCCCTGCCGCTGGCCACCTTCATCGACAGCATCAGCCGCCAGCCGCCGCTACGCGTGCGTGGTACCGCGGTGTTCCTCACCGCACGCGTGGATGCCGTACCCCACGCCCTGCTGCACAACCTGCTGCACAATCAGGTGCTGCACGAACGTGTGGTGCTGCTCACGGTGGTCACCGAAGACAGCCCCCGCGTCGCCCCGAGCCAGCGCCTGGAGATGCACGAGCATGGTGAGGGCTTCTACCGGGTGATCCTGCATTTCGGCTTCAGCGAACGCCCGGACGTGCCGCGCGCCCTGGCACTATGCCAGGACGAGGCGGTGGACTTCACGCCGATGCACACCACCTACTTCCTCAGCCGCGAAACCGTGATCGCCAGCCCCCGTACCGGCATGGCGCGCTGGCGCGAGCTGTTGTTCGCCTTCATGATCAAGAACGCCAACAGCAGCCTGCGCTTCTTCAACCTGCCGCTGAACCGAGTGATCGAGCTGGGCACCCAGGTGGAAATCTGAGGAGAATACAAGGCACAGAAACGACGAAGCCCGCACAAGGCGGGCTTCGTCGTTCTATATGGTGGGTCGTGTAGGATTCGAACCTACGACCAATTGGTTAAAAGCCAACTGCTCTACCAACTGAGCTAACGACCCTAAAAATGGTCGGGGTAGGGGGATTCGAACTCCCGACATCTTGCTCCCAAAGCAAGCGCGCTACCGGACTGCGCTATACCCCGTTAGGAAGTTGGCTCCGCGACCTGGACTCGAACCAGGGACCCAATGATTAACAGTCATTTGCTCTACCGACTGAGCTATCGCGGAACTTCGGTCTTCCATCTCTTGGCGTTTCGGCTTTTGCTTTACCGCTTCAGAGGCGCGCCATTTTACGCAGCAAATTACCCCTGTCAACCCCCACAAACTGCTTTTATGACAATGCCTTGCGTCGGGCATATCGACTACACTGGAGAGCATTGCCGAGTACTGGGCACCTCTAAAAACGTAGGCGAGGCAGCTAGCGCAAGGCAAAAACAGGTGAAGAAGCGCAGTTTACGTTTTGTAAATGAGCATTCTGATCGGACTCGCGCACGAGCCTGTTTTTAACGCCGCGATGGCAACGTAGGTAGTTTTTAAAGGTGCCCTACTGTCGGCAAAGGGCCGCACGCACAGCTTTCAGGATCGTCCATGAGCACTCAGGACAAGCCGCCGAGTCAGCCGAAGGTGATCAACCTCGCCAGCCGAGGCATACAGCCGCGCTTCGGTGATCTGGCGCAGGCCTGTCGCAAGCTGGTGATGAATCGCCTGGCCGAACACCTGAACGGGGTCTTCGGCCAGGTCGACGACACCCTCTTCGAGTGCGCCGAGAAAGCCGAGAACAACAGCGTACAGACGCTGTTCTTCGACAACATGCGGGAAATCCGCCGCCAGCGAGCGCAGATCGAGCGCCGCTATCATCAGCACGTCACACACAACCTCGCCGACTTCCTCGAAGGCAAGCTGCAGACCATCGCCCCGACGGAACTGGACGCCGAGCACCTGACCCTGGTGCAGAACGAGGATTACGAAGAAAGCCTGCTGGTGACCAACATGGCCAGCCGCGTCAAGGCACGCTGCAGCCAAGCCCTGTTCGCCCTGGATCAACGCCTGGCCCTGCTCAACAATGGCCAGAAACTCGACGAGGACAGCAACCCCTTCGGCCCGCAGGCCATTGCCCAGGCCTTCCGCCAGGCGCTGGCGCCCTGCCCTTTTCCGCTGCAGATCAAGACCGTCCTCTACACCCTCTTCGACCGCCACGTGATGCACGGCCTGGACGACCTGTACGAGGCCCTGAACCAGCGCCTGATCGACGCCGATATCCTGCCCAACCTCAAGTACCGTGCGCGCATCAGCCCCAGCGGATCGCAGCCCGAAACGCCGCCACCGGCGCCAGCCGAGCAGACGCCAGTGGCCGCGCCGACGCCCGGCGGCCAGAGCGCCAGCGCCCCGACCACGGTCGCCGGCATGCTCGACCTCAACGCACCACCGCCCAGCGACCCAGGCGCACTGTTCAGCGGCCTGGCCAGCCTGCTGGGCGAGCATCGCCGGCAAAACCCCGAGCAACCGCTGCTCGGCGGTACCCCCAGCATCATCAGCTTCTCCCCACGTAGCGCCAGCCGCACCTACAGCGCAAGCGAGCTGCTCGAGGCCCTCAACCGCATGCAGCGGCAATCGGCGCAGGAGCTGGCGCAGCGCCTGCACAAGCCGCAGCCGGTAGAAGGGCTCAAGGCCGCACTGCAAGCGCAACTGGCCACGCACAGCGCGCGAGCCCAGCAGAGCAAGGTGGCCGACCAGGAAGCCGACGTGATCGACCTGGTGGGCATGTTGTTCGACTTCATCCTCGACGACGGCAACCTGCCGGACAGTTGCAAGACCGCCCTGTCGCACCTGCACACGCCCTATCTGAAGATCGCCCTGCAGGACAAGGCGCTGTTCACCCGCCACGATCATCCAGCCCGGCGCCTGCTCAATGCCATGGCCCAGGCCGGCGTGCTGCATGCCAACGAGGTTGAGGAACACGGCCTGCTGGCGAAGATGCGCTGGGTGGTGGAGCGGGTCATCCAGGATTTCACCGGCGACCTGGCCTTGTTCGACGAACTGCTGCGTGAATTCAACGAGTACGCCGACACCCTGCGCCACAAGATGGAGCTGCGCGAGCGCCGGGTGGTGGAGGCGGCCAAGGGCCGTGACCGCCTGCTGGCCGCCCGCGAACGGGCGCTTGGGGTGATCCAGCAGAGCGTTGCGCAGCGTGACCTGCCATTGATCATCCGCAACTTCCTCGAGCTGACCTGGGCCGATGTGCTGGTCTTCGGCCTGCTGCGCCATGGCGAACGCAGTGAAGAATGGCAACGCGCTTGCGAAGTGGCCGAGCAACTGGCCTGGAGCGGCACCCCGCTGCCCGAGACCGAGCGCCAGCGCTTGCAGGAGCTGCGCATCCCATTACTAAGCGACCTGCGCAAAGGCTTGGAGCTGCTCGGTGGCTATCACGAGGACGGCATCCGTCGCCTGCTGCAGGATCTGGTGGCCTGCCAGCACGCCGTGCAAGCCAGGCAGCCGCAACTGGCCGCCCAGCTCAAACCGAACCTGCCACAGAGCCCGCTGGGGGCCATGCTCGGCGAAGACGCCGACCTGGCGCGCCAGGCACCGCCCAGAGCGGAACTCTCGCCCCGAGCGCAAGCCTTGAGCCAGGAGTTGGCCAAGCTCGAGTTCGGCACCTGGTTCGAGTTCGTCAGCAATGGCCAGCGCCGCCTGCTCAAGCTGTCCTGGTTCAGCCCGACGACGCACAACTACATGTTCGTCGACCATCAGGGCCAGCGCGTCGCGGTCAAGCCGTTGACCCTGCTGGCCTGCGAGATGGAACAGGGTCTGGCGCGTATCCTTCCTCCCGAGCATGCCACGCCCCTGATGGATCGTGCCCTTACCGCCATTTACCGGGTGCTGCAGCGCTTTACCGGGCGCGCGGCCGAGCCTCATTAGCAGGCCGTTGAAAAGCGTAGGCGACGACTGCCTGGATGCAGGAGGTAGAGCGAAGCAGGAAGCCCGAGCCGAGGCAGCCAGTGCAATACCGATGGCGGCCCCGCAAAAACAGGCGAAAAACGGTCGGAGTCGCGCTCGACTTTACGAGCTGTAAATGAGCATTTTGAGCCTGCTTTTAACGCAGCAATGGCAACGTAGATAGTTTTTCAACAGCCTGCTAGGAGCCCACATGCAAGAACGTCGCCGACACAGCCGTCACGGCACCGAGCTGCAACTGGAGGTCTTCGATGTCAATACGGGGCTGCGCCTGGGCCGTGTCGTCGACCTGTCGATAGATGGCTTCATGCTGTTCAGCGACACTCCACTGGCAGCCGATGCCGTCTGCCAATGTCGTCTGGTGTGCCAGGCTGGCAACGAGCGATTCGATGAAGTGCGCCTGGGCGCCGATTGCCTGTGGAGCCGGCCAGGGGCGGACAACCAGCATTGCTGGGCAGGCTTTCATATCATCGACCTGTCCGAGGATCAGGCCCGAGCGCTGGAGAGCCTGCTGGCTAAGCTCTGAGGACACAGGATAAGCCGTGCGCAACGACTATGATCCCCGCAACCGGTACGCACAGCGCACCCTACGAGATTGAGCACCCTCCACAACGAAAAACGGAGCCCGAAGGCTCCGTTTTTTATGACCGACGCTTACTGCGCCAGCTTCTTGTAACGCACGCGGTGCGGCTGCGCGGCGGCATCGCCCAGGCGTTTCTTGCGGTCGGCCTCGAACTCGCTGTAGTTGCCCTCGAAGAAACTGACCTTGCCATCGTCCTCGTAGGAGAGGATGTGGGTGGCGATACGGTCGAGGAACCAGCGATCGTGGGAGATCACGATGGCGGCGCCGGGGAAGTCCAGCAGCGCCTCTTCCAGCGCGCGCAGGGTTTCCACGTCGAGGTCGTTGGACGGTTCGTCGAGCAGCAGCACGTTGCCGCCCTGCTTGAGGGTCAGCGCCATGTGCAGACGACCGCGCTCACCGCCGGAGAGATCCTTGACGAACTTCTGCTGATCAGCGCCCTTGAAGTTGAAGCGACCGACGTAACCACGCGACGGCACCTCGTAGTTGCCCACCTTGATCATGTCGAAACCGTCGGAAATCTGCTCCCACACGGTCTTGTTGCCTTCGAGCTGGTCACGGCTCTGGTCGACGCTGGCGATCTGCACGGTTTCGCCAATCTCGATGGTGCCGGAATCCGGTTGTTCCTTGCCGGTGATCATGCGCAGCAGGGTGGACTTGCCCGCACCGTTGCCGCCGATCACGCCGACGATGGCGCCTTTGGGGATGCTGAAGGACAGGTTGTCGATCAGCACGCGGTCGCCGAAGGACTTCGACACGTTGTGGAAGTCGATGACCTTGTCACCCAGGCGCGGGCCGGCCGGAATGTAGATCTCGTTGGTCTCGCTGCGCTTCTGGAATTCCTGCGACTGCATTTCCTCGAAACGCTGCAGACGCGCCTTGGACTTGGACTGACGCGCCTTGGCACCCTGACGTACCCATTCCAGTTCAGCTTTCATGGCCTTGGCGTGCGAGGCCTCGGCCTTGGCTTCCTGGGCCAGGCGGTTGGCCTTCGATTCCAGCCAGCCGGAGTAGTTGCCCTCGTAGGGAATGCCATGGCCGCGGTCGAGTTCGAGGATCCAGCCGGCAACGTTGTCGAGGAAGTAACGGTCGTGAGTAATCGCTACCACTGTGCCCGGGAAGTCGTGCAGGAAGCGCTCCAGCCAGGCCACCGAGTCGGCGTCCAGGTGGTTGGTCGGTTCGTCCAGCAGGAGCATGTCGGGCGCCGACAACAGCAGGCGGCACAGCGCCACGCGGCGCTTCTCGCCACCGGACAGGTGTTCGATCTTGGCGTCCCATGGTGGCAGGCGCAGGGCGTCGGCGGCGACTTCCAACTGGCGCTCCAGGTTATGGCCGTCGGAAGCCTGCAGGATGGCTTCGAGCTTGGCCTGCTCGGCGGCCAGCGCATCGAAATCGGCGTCCGGCTCGGCGTAGGCGGCGTATACCTCGTCGAGGCGTGCCTGGGCCTGCTTGATCTCGCCTACCGCCTCTTCGACGATATCACGCACCGTCTTGGCCGGATCGAGCTGCGGCTCCTGCGGCAGGTAGCCGACCTTGATACCGGGCATCGGCCGGGCTTCGCCGTCGATCTCGGTGTCGACGCCGGCCATGATGCGCAGCAGCGTGGACTTACCGGCACCGTTGAGCCCCAGTACGCCGATCTTGGCGCCCGGGAAGAACGACAAAGAAATGTCCTTGAGAATTTCACGCTTCGGCGGGACGACCTTGCTGACCCGATGCATGCTATAGACGTACTGAGCCATGAGAACCTGACTTGAATAAAAAGAGTGAAAACGCTGCGCGAAGGCTACAATGTGCAGAAATTTCAGCAGCCTGAGGCGGCGAACGCCACCTGGGTATCGCGCGGATGATGCACGGGCCGATGCAGCCCGTGTGCGTCGCAAAGCTACCGGAATGTGCCGGGCAGGGCAAACCCATGCTCGGCCTCGCACTGGCACTTCGCCACATTTATAGGCATGCTAGCCCGCTTGCACGCTGCCCGCGTTCTCTCCTTACCGCTCAGTCGTTGTCAGTAGCAGGTCCACCAGACGTGTCGATGCCCCCCACACCGCCTTCATCGTCGCCGGGAGAAGCGCAACCCAGACGTCGCGAGCCATTGCGACGAGCCCTGATCGTGCTGGTGCTGGCCATGCTCGGTCTGCTCGCCTGGCAGCTACTGCAGGAGCATCAACAGCTTCTGGACAACCAGCGCCGTCTGAGTCAGCACTACGCCAGCCAACTCGCCCTCCACCTGAACCAGAACATGCGCCTCAAGGCTCGTTCGGCCCAGGCCATTGTGCAAGGTGATGCGCAACCGCTCAGTGCAGGACAGCTCAACGCTCTGCATAGCCTGTTCCCTTCGCTGAGCGCCGTGGTTCAGCTCGATGCCGAAGGTCAGCAACTCGATACCGAGGCGCCAGCGCGCAGCGACCTGCCGTTCATCCGCAGCCTGCAACTACGCAGCGGCAAGGCGCCTTACCATTACAGCCTCAACCCCTACGACAGCCAGATGCTCTACCTGCTGCTACGCCAGCCAGACGCTAGCATCAGCGTGCTGTGCCTGAGCAGCAGCGCGGTGAGCCAATGGCTCGGCGAAACCGGCCAGAGCGATAACGACTGGCTGCTGGAAGATATCGCCAGCCGCCGCGTACTGGCCCGCGCCAAGACCTTCGCAGCGGCCCCGCCGCTGCTGTCTCAGGTAACCGCTCAGGAACATGCCAGCAGCCTGCAGTTCTTTCCCCTGGAGGGCAGCGACTGGCAACTGCGCACCCTGTTCGATTCCGCGCAGATCAGCCGCCAGCTCATGCCGATCCTCGCCGGCAAGCTCCTGCTGTTCGGCCTGCTGGCCCTGCTGACGCTGATCGCCCTGCATGGCCTGCAGCGTGAGCGGCGTAGCCTGCAGCGCCTCAATGCCGAGTCACGGCGCTCGCTACGCCAGGCCGCCAGCGCGCTGGCAGCGGTCGAAGAGTGCATCCTGGTGACCCAGACCGATGGCACGTTGAACTATCTCAACCCCAAGGCCGAACAGGTCTTCGACCTGGACAACAAGGCCGCCGGCACTACCCATCTGCTGGATCTGCTGCCCGATCTCGCCCCCCTGCTGCTGATCGGCTCGCAACAGGCCTGCAACATGGCCGCCGAACTGGTGCGCCTGGAAACCCCTGGCCGCGTGCGTCTGTTCGCCGTGACCCGCAACGACATCAGCGATGGCTCCCGGCTGGGCGGCTTCGTCTGGGTGCTGCGTGATGTCACCGATGAACAGCAGGCCATGCGCGTGCTGCAGGAAACCCGGCGGCGCTATCAGGATATCTTCGAGGGCACCGGGGTCGCCCTGTGCGTACTCGACCTGTCGGAGCTGCGCAGCTTCCTCCTGCAACAGCGCATACGCGACAGCGCCGGCTTGCAACGCTGGCTGGCCGCCAACCCGGAGCATCACGCGCAACTGCTGCAGAACCTGCACATCACCGAAGCCAACCAGGTGGCACTCAACCTGCTGGGCGCCAACACCACCGAGCAGGCGTGGCAGCAGCTCTTCGAGAGCGCCGCGATGGGCGCCGATGACCTGCCTTTCAGGCTGGCCGTGGCCATAGCCGAAGGCCCCAATCTGGTTGAGCTGGAAACCCAGCTCGTCACCCGCCAGGGCCTCAAGCGTCACGTCTGGCTGGTGCTGCGCCTACCCGAGATGATCCAGGACTACCAGGCGGTAACCCTGAGCATCAGCGACATCACCAGCCGCAAGCGCATCGAGTTGTCGCTGATCGAACGCGAGCGTTTCTGGTCCGAGGTGGTGCGTTCGGTGCCCGACCTGCTCTACGTGCATGACCTGCAGAACAAACGCGTGCTGTTCAGCAACCACAGCCTGGGACTCAAGCTGGGCTACAGCAGCGATGAACTCAAGGCCATGGACGATGACTTCTGGGTGGAGGTGCTGCACCCCGACGACAGCGACTATTACTGGCGCATCCGCAACCTGCAGAAGGTGGTGGGCGACGGCATGTTGCTCGAATCCGTGCTGCGCTGGCGTCACCGCAATGGCCAATGGCGCTGGTTCAGCATTCGCGAACAGGCCCTGGCGCGCGACGAGCATGGCCGAGTCAGCCGCCTGATCGGCGTGGCCAAGGACATCACCGAACAGATCGAACAGAACCAGTCGCTGCGTGACAGCGAACAGCGCTATCGACTGCTGGCCGAAAGCATCAGCGACGTGATCTTCTCCACCGACAGCAGCCTCAAGCTCAACTACGTCAGCCCCTCGGTGGAACCGGTGCTGGGCTACACGGTGAACTGGATGATGAGCCACGGCCTGCAGCGCCTGGCGGCCAACCCGCAGCAGCTCAAGGGCCTGAACCTGCTGCTCGAACGCATCCGCGATGCGCTGGACGAACGCTCACGCCTCGACCGCCTGCGCGAGGAACTGCCCGATCAGCTCTTCGTCTTCGACTGCCTGCGCGCCGACGACCACAAGATCCCCGTGGAACTGCGCGTGGTGCTGATGTGGGACGAGAATGGCCGCTTCGAGGGGCTGCTCGGCGTAGGCCGGGACATCAGCCAGCAACGCCGCGCGGAAAAGGATCTGCGCATGGCCGCCACCGTGTTCGAGCACTCCAGTGCGGCGATCCTGGTCACTGATCCGGCAGGCTACATCGTGCAGGTCAACAAGGCCTTCAGCCGCATCAGTGGCTACTCCGCCGGCCAGGTGCTGGATCAGCTACCGAGCATGCTCACCGCCGACCGTCAGCAGGCTTCCCACGTGCAGTACATCCTCGGCCAGCTCAACCAGCGCGGTAGCTGGGAGGGCGAGGTGTGGCTCAAGCGCCGCGTCGGCGAGAACTTCCCGGCCTGGGTCGGCATCACCGCCGTGCAGGATGAAGAAGGCGATCTGGTCAGCTACGTGTGCTTCTTCAGCGACATCAGCGAGCGCAAGGCCAGCGAGCAACGCATCCACCGCCTGGCCTACTACGACGCCCTGACCCACCTGCCCAACCGCACCCTGTTCCAGGATCGCCTGCACAGCGCCCTGCAGCACGCCGAGCGCAATGACGATTGGGTGGTGCTGATGTTCCTCGACCTCGACCGCTTCAAGCCGATCAACGACTCCCTCGGCCATGCCGCTGGCGACCGCATGCTCAAGGACGTGGCCGTACGCCTGTCGGCCTGCGTCAACGGCGACGACACCGTGGCGCGCATGGGGGGTGACGAGTTCACCCTGCTGCTGCAGCCACAGAACAGCCGCGAAGGGGCGCTGACGCGCGCCATCCACGTCGCCGAACAGATTCTCTCCAGCCTGGCGCGCCCCTTCGTGCTCGAAGGTCGCGAGTTCTTCGTCACCGCCAGCATCGGCATCGCCCTCGCTCCCCAGGATGGCGACGAGCTGAGCCAACTGATGAAAAACGCCGACACCGCCATGTACCACGCCAAGGAACGTGGCAAGAACAACTTCCAGTTCTACCAGGCGGAAATGAACGCCAGCGCGCTGGAACGCCTGGAACTGGAAAGCGACCTGCGCCATGCCCAGGAGCAGGGCCAGTTCGTGCTGCACTACCAACCGCAGTTCTCCGGCGATGGCCAGCGCCTCACCGGTGTCGAATCCCTGCTGCGTTGGGATCACCCGACCCGAGGCCTGGTGCCGCCCGACCAGTTCATTCCCGTGCTGGAAGAACTCGGCCTGGTGGTGCAGGTCGGCGAGTGGGTGCTGGAGGAGGCCTGTCGCCAGCTCAAGCGCTGGCACGAAGAGAAGATTCGCATCCCCAAGGTCTCGGTCAACCTCTCCGCGCGTCAGTTCGCCGAAGGCGATCTGGCCAACCGTATCGCCGCCATCATCGACGCCATCGGCATCCCGCCCGCCTGCCTGGAAGTGGAACTGACCGAGAGCATCCTGATGCGCGACGTGGCCAGCGCCATGCAGACCCTCAATGACCTCAAGCGCCTGGGCCTGTGCATCGCGGTGGACGACTTCGGCACCGGCTACTCGTCACTGAACTACCTCAAGCAGTTCCCCATCGACGTGCTGAAGATCGACCGCAGCTTCGTCGACGGTCTGCCCGATGGCGAACAGGACGCCCAGATCGCCCGTGCCATCATCGCCATGGCCCACAGCCTGAACATGATGGTGATTGCCGAAGGCGTGGAGAGCCAGGCGCAACTGGACTTCCTCCGCGAACACGGCTGCGACGAGGTGCAGGGCTTCCTGCTGGGACGGCCGACAGCGGCCGCCGAGCTCGGCGAGCAGCTCAGCGGCAGGACGCTGTTCATGCTGGACTAAGGCTGCAGGCGTTTCGCCCTGGGCTTTTACTTGAAGCTTGCAGTTTGAGGCTTGTAGCTGCTTTTAAGCTGCTCTTGAGCCGCTTTCGTCCGTCTCATGACCGACCTTCATATGCCTTTTTGCGACCCTTGCGGTAGAATCCGCCCCCTCTCTCATTCGCCTAGCTGATTTTCAGGGGACCGCCATGTTCAGCCGTGATTTGACCCTCGCTCGTTTTGACGCCGAACTCTTTGCCGCGATGGAGCAAGAAGCTCAGCGCCAGGAAGAGCACATCGAGCTGATCGCCTCGGAAAACTACACCAGCCCGGCGGTGATGGAAGCCCAGGGCAGCGTACTGACCAACAAGTACGCCGAAGGCTATCCGGGCAAGCGCTACTACGGTGGCTGCGAGTACGTCGACGTGGTCGAGCAACTCGCCATCGACCGCGCCAAGGAGCTGTTCGGCGCCGACTACGCCAACGTCCAGCCGCACTCCGGCAGCCAGGCCAACAGCGCCGTGTACATGGCCCTGCTCAACGCCGGCGACACCGTGCTGGGCATGAGCCTGGCCCACGGCGGCCACCTGACCCACGGCGCCAGCGTCAGCTTCTCCGGCAAGATCTACAACGCCGTGCAGTACGGCATCAACGACCAGGGCCTGATCGATTACGACGAAGTCGAGCGCCTGGCCGTGGAACACAAGCCGAAAATGATCATCGCCGGCTTCAGCGCCTACTCGCAGGTGCTGGATTTCCCGCGTTTCCGCGCTATCGCCGACAAGGTTGGCGCCTATCTGTTCGTCGACATGGCGCATGTGGCAGGCCTGGTCGCCGCCGGCCTGTACCCGAACCCGGTGCCGTTCGCCGACGTGGTTACCACCACCACCCACAAGACCCTGCGCGGCCCGCGCGGCGGCCTGATCCTGGCGCGCAAGAACGAAGAGCTGGAGAAGAAGTTCAACTCCGCGGTATTCCCGGGTGGCCAGGGTGGCCCGCTGGAGCACGTCATCGCCGCCAAGGCCGTGTGCTTCAAGGAAGCCCTGCAGCCGGAGTTCAAGGCCTACCAGGCCCAGGTGATCAAGAACGCCCAGAGCATGGCCCAGGTGTTCATCGACAACGGCTTTGAGGTGGTGTCCGGCGGCACCCAGAACCACCTGTTCCTGCTCTCGCTGATCAAGCAGGACATCACCGGCAAGGACGCCGACGCTGCCCTCGGCCGCGCCTTCATCACCGTGAACAAGAACAGCGTACCGAACGACCCGCGCTCGCCGTTCGTCACCTCCGGCCTGCGCATCGGCACCCCGGCCGTGACCACTCGCGGCTTCAAGGAAGACGAGTGCCGCCAGCTCGCTGGCTGGATCTGCGAAGTGCTGGCCAACATCGGCAACGACGAAGTCGAAGGCCGCGTGCGTGAGCAGGTCAAGGCGCTGTGCGCGAAGTTCCCGGTCTACGGCAACTGAGGCTGCATCTAAACGAAAGAAGCCCGCCAAATTGGCGGGCTTCTTTTTGCCTGGGATTTGCCTCAGGCCGGTTGTTTCACATAGCGCGCCAGTTGCACGTCGCGGCTCATCACATCCAGGGTGGCGGCCAGCACCTGCTCGCTGGTGGCGTCGGCCTGGCTGAAGATGGTGCCGAAGTTGTCATGAGTCACCTTGGCGAAATGCGCGCGATCCTTGGCCTCCACACCCAGCAGGGTGGCATAGGCATCCAGCGCCTCGCCCTGGCCCATGGCCATGTCTTCGGCGATGGAATCGAGCATGCCGTTCATCGCCAGCATGGAGCGGCCGTTGTAGCCCAGCGCGCCGCTGGTATCGCAGCCGTTGGTGCCGGAGGTCATGCCGAAGGTGGCATTACCCGAGGTGCCATTGGTGGTGGTGGCCAGGAAGTGCGGAGCCATGCCACGCTGGCCCTCGAACAACATGTTGCCCCAACCGCAGCCATTGCCCCCTGCCGCATCGGCGAAGGCACCGACGCTGGCCATGCTCAGCACACCAAAGATCAAACCCTTGCTCAGAAGTCGCTTGTCCATATTGTCGCTCCGCAATATCGAGTAATAAAAACCGCACCAACAGCTTTGGCGAGACTTGCCCAACTGTCAAACAATTGAAAGAACTACTCGCGGCCTTGTGCACGAATTCACAACGTGTTCGGCAGCCTTGACTATAGTTGTGAGAAATCTGAATCGGAGTTCCAGCATGAGCGATACAGCCAACGAGCGTCGGCGCTTCCAGCGCATCGCTTTCGACGCCCCCACTGTCCTCGCGCAGGGCGATCGGCGTTGGGAGGTGGTGCTGCACGACCTGTCGCTGAAAGGCCTGCTGGTGGAAGAACCCGCAGGCTGGGACGGCGATCCGGAGCAGGGCTTCGAGGCATCGCTGCAACTGAGCGACGGCACGCCGGTGAAGATGCAGGTCGCGCTGACCCGCACCCAACCCGGTTTTCTCGGCTTCGTCTGCCACCATATCGACCTGGAGTCGATCAGCCACCTGCGCCGCCTGGTGGAACTCAACCTTGGAGACGAAGAGCTGCTGGAGCGCGAACTGGCGGCACTTGGCAGCAAGGCCTGAAGCGGCTCGGCTCAGCCAGGCTGGGTCAGTTCGGCGAAGCCCTGGCGAATCTCCTGCTCCGGCAAGTCGTCCCCGATGAACACCAGCACGCTTTCGCGTGGCTCGTCCACGCCCCATTCGCTACCCCAGTCGAAGCTGTACAAGCGCAGCACGCCCTGGAACACCAGGCGTTGCGGCTCTCCCGCCACAGCCAGCACCCCCTTGTAGCGCAGCAGCGCATTGCCGAAGCGCCCCAGCAAGCCTTCGATGAAGGCGCTGAGGCGCTGCGCATCGATGGCTTCGGCGCTTTCCAGCACCAGGGTCTGGATACGATCCGGCTTGTTCGCCACAGGCGCCAGCGGCCGCAGCATCAAGCCGCGCGTCGGCCTGGGCTCGAAGTCGAAGCCACGCAGGTCGAGCAAGGTAGCGAGCTCGATGCGGCCATGCTCGACCGCCTGGATCGACGCACGCCGGTTGATCCGTTGCAAACGCGCCCGCAGCGCCTCGACGCTGCCAGCAACGGCCAGATCGGTCTTGCTCAGCAGGATGAGATCGGCAAAGCCGACCTGGGCCTGGGCGATGGTTTCGCTCAGGTGGCGCTCGGCGTTGACGGCATCGACCAGGGTGACGATGCCATCGAGCCGATAGCGTTCACTCAGCTCCGGTGTGGACAAGAAGGTCTGCGCCACGGGCGCGGGGTCGGCCAGGCCGGTGCACTCGATCACCAGGCGCTCGAAGGCCAGCTCGCCCTTGTCGAGCTTCTCCAGCAGCAGCAACAAGGCTTTCTCCAGTTCGCCAAGGATCGAGCAGCACAGGCAGCCGTTGGCCAGGGTGACCAGCTTCACCGGGTCGTCGCCGAGCAACTGCCCATCGATGGGCGCGGCGCTGAATTCGTTCTCGATCACCGCCAGGCGCAGCCCATGCTCGGCCTTGAGCATGTGGCGCAGCAGAGTGGTCTTGCCGGCCCCGAGAAAGCCAGTGAGCACGGTGACGGGAATGGCGGCAGGTGACATGCGGTGAATCCTCGCGGGGGCGTCAAGATTGAAGGTGACGCGCATTTTAGGGAGGGGAATGCTTGGTTGATACCGGATTGGCAATACGGTGTTGGTTGTTTTTGTGCCTGTTCCGCATTGCCGCGTTTTTGTTGATGTCTTTGGTTTCGCCCTCCCGGGCGAGTCACTTTTGACGGGCAAAAGTAACCAAAACCCTCCGCCCGATCATCCGGCCCTGGCTGCGCCAGGGTTCGTTCGCTCCATCGCCGCTCCAGAGGCCCGCCACGGTGGGCCATCCATGGCCCATCGTGGCTCTCGCGACATCCATGTCGCTCAACCTCTTCCACGACGATTCCGCTCACCCTCCTGGGCGGGCTCTGCACGCGCCTGAACCTGCGGTAACCCAGAAGTAGTGCGCAGTGCTTGAACATGAGGTCAGCCGTAGGGCTGACCGGGATGCCGGCTGAAAGCCGGCGAGATGAAACTACGCGAATGAAAGTATTGGTTTAACTCGGTAGCCACATCGCTACTTCATAGCTACCAGAACACACTGCGCATACCCTGAAATGCCGGTTCGCTCAGGCGCGCGAAAGTCCCCCTTCAGGAGGGTGAGTGGAATCGTTGCGCAGAGGGGCGAGCGGCATGGATGCCGCGAGAGGCGTAATGGGCCAGGGATGGCCCATGTACGCCGACCCTAGGAGCGACGATGGAGCGAACGAACCCCGGCGCAGCCGGGGCCGGATGGCGGGGGTGCGTTTCTTTTGCTTACTTTTCTTTGCGCAGTTCAAAGAAAAGTGAGTCGCCCGAGGGGGCGAAACCCGGAATATCTGAAGACACCCAAAGCGGCGTCCAAAACACCAAGCAAGCCACCACCCAACACACAAACTTGCCAATCCGGTATCAAGACCGACTTTACACCGACACCTTGACCCACGGGCTGACCACCGTGAAAGGAAGCCACAAGGATTGCGGGTTCAGACAGCGTCCGTCCGAACCCTGGGGATGCCACCCTACCCCGCTGCTTGCAAGCCTACCTCAGTGAGCGCGGCAGGCTGCCTCGGCGGCCTGGCGACGCTGCCGGCGCGCCGCGATACGCTGCCGCTCACGTTGCGCGTCATCGCGTGGCTGCACGGCCTGGGCGTCGAAGTTGAAGGCACGAGAGAAGAAGTCGAAGAACAGGAACATGATGGTGTCTCCTCGTTTGGATACGCCTTCATGCTGCGCGTCGATAGCTTGCTACTCATTGATCCCGGTCAATTTTCACCAGAGCCGGTTCGCGACAGAACGCCGCATACCTGAATCGCGGCTAACAGGCAGAAACGTAGCCCGGATGAAATCCGGGAAGGACTGCGCCACAAAAGCCCCCGGCTTGCAGCCGAGCCACATCACTCGAACAAGGCATCCAGCGCCTGTTCCAGGCGCGTCACGGCGATGATCTGCAGGCCGGGCGGGGCTTCCTTGGGGGCATTGCCCTTGGGCACGATGGCGCGCTTGAAACCGTGCTTGGCCGCCTCCTTGAGGCGCTCCTGGCCACTGGGCACCGGACGAATTTCGCCGGACAGGCCGATCTCGCCGAACACCAACAGATCGTGCTGCAAGGGGCGGTTGCGCAGGCTGGAGATCACCGCCGCCATCAGCGCCAGGTCGGAGGCCGTCTCCAGCACCTTGACCCCACCGACCACGTTGAGGAACACGTCCTGGTCATAGGTGGGGATGCCACCATGGCGGTGCAGCACGGCCAAAAGCATGGCCAGGCGGTTCTGATCCAGACCCAGGGTGACCCGCCGGGGGTTGCCCAGGTGACTGGTATCGACCAGCGCCTGCACCTCCACCAGCATCGGTCGCGAGCCCTCCCAGGTGGCCATCACCACGCTGCCGGACACTGCCTCCTGGGCGCGCGTGAGGAAGATCGCCGAAGGGTTGGAGACTTCCTTGAGGCCCTTGTCGGTCATGCCGAACACACCCAGTTCGTTGACCGCGCCGAAACGGTTCTTCACCGCTCGCAGCAGGCGCAGGCGGCCGTCGGACTCACCCTCGAAATACAGCACGGTGTCGACCATGTGCTCCAGCACGCGCGGCCCGGCCAGCGCACCTTCCTTGGTGACGTGGCCGACGAGGAAGATCGCCGTGCCACTCTGCTTGGCGAAGCGCACCAGCAGCGCCGCACTCTCGCGCACCTGGGCCACGCCGCCAGGGGCCGATTGCAGTTGTTCGGTGAAGATGGTCTGGATCGAGTCGATCACCATGACCTTGGGCTTTTCCTGGCGCGCGGTGGCGATGATCGACTCGATGCAGGTCTCGGTCATCACCTTGAGCTTGTCCTGCGGCAGATCCAGCCGCCGTGCGCGCATGGCCACCTGCTGCTGCGATTCTTCGCCGGTGACGTATAGCGCCGGCAGGCGTTGGGCGACGTTGCACAGGGTCTGCAGCAGAATGGTCGACTTACCGATGCCGGGATCGCCACCGATCAGCACCACCGAGCCATCCACTAGACCGCCGCCGAGCACCCGATCCAGCTCGCTGGAGGCGGTGGAAAAACGCGGAATTTCCTCGACACTGACCTCGGCCAGGGTCTTGATGTTGGCTTTGTCCCCCGCCCAGCCGGTACGCCCGCTGGGCGCGGCGCCCTCGACCAGGGTTTCCACCAGGGTGTTCCAGGTTCCACACTCGCCACACTGCCCCGCCCATTTGGGGAAGGTGGCGCCGCACTCGGTGCAGCCGTACATGCGTTTTGCCTTGGCCATTGAGGAAGTCGTCCTGCCTGCTGAGCGAAGGCTGGAACGATACCGAACAACTGGATAAATTTACAGACCACGACCTTGACCAAGGACTGCCATGCAGATCGAACTGCTGCCGACCCGCGCCGAACAGGCGCCCCTGATCCGCAACCTGTACCAGTTCTATAGCTATGACAGCTCGGACTGGGAAGAGGAGGATGTCGAGGCGGACGGCCGCTTCTACATCCACGAGGAACATCTGCTGCGCTACTGGCAGGAGCCCGGCTGGAGCGCCAGCCTGATCCTGGCCGACGGTTTCATTGCCGGCTTCGTGCTGATCGAGCGCAGCGAACTGCCGGGCATCGATGCGCCGGAGTTCGCCGATCTGTTCGTGCTCAAGCGCTACCGCCGCCTGGGCATTGGCCGCGCCGTGGTACAGAGCGTGATGGGCGATGGCAGCCCCTGGCTGCTGCGCTTCTACCGCCAGGACGAAATGGCCCTGGCCTTCTGGCAGCAACTGTTCAGCGAATTACCCAGGCCACCCCGGGCAATCTGGACGGAGGATGAGGCACAGGGGTTGCTCAGCTACCTGGTAAACCCGCCCGTGCATTGATGCCGGGCGCCGCGCACTGAGCGAGTCTGGCGCTCAGCCCTTGCAACCATTGCCACAGCCGCAGCATTGACCATTGGCCCGCTTGAGCTGCCGCGCCAGATCGTCCTTGAGCGCTACGCGATTGAGTTTGAGCGCCTGCAACGATAGGTCGTCGAGCGGCTCGATGCCGTCCTCGACGCGGCAGATGCGCTTGTCCAGCGCTTCATACTCGTCGGCCTGACGGGCGAATTGGCTATCCTCCTGGCGCAGCCGGTGCAAGGCTTCGCGCAGCTCGGGAAAATCATGAACCAGCGGGTGATGTTCGATATGCATGGCCAGGCTCCTGTAGAAAGGGTGCCACCAGCTTAGCCGCGGCCCTGCCCGGCCCTGTTGACGCCGATCAAGCTCAGCTCGCCTTGGCCAGCAACTGGGCGATTTCGTCCTTGAGCGCCACGCGCTGCAACTTGAGCCCTTGCAGCACCAGATCATCGACCGCAGCACGGCCGTCCTCGATCTCGTAGATGCGCTTATCCAGTGCCTCGTACTCGCTAGCCAGCCGGGCGAAATGACCGTCGTTCTGCAACAGCCAACGCAGCATCTCGCTCTGCTGGGGGAACTCACGGGACAATGAGTGATGTTCGAGCGCCATGGAAACCTCCGAATGCAGTGATCCCCTTCAGCCTAGCCGATGTCATGGGACCTGCCGCTGCCAGCAAGGCAAATGAACGGCGCCGCCTGACGGACGTCGAAACAACAGCCATAATCAGGGCGAACACCAACCCAGGGAGCACGCATGAGCATCATCAGTGAATTCAAGGCCTTCGCGGTCAAGGGCAACGTGGTCGACATGGCCGTGGGGATCATCATCGGCGCCGCCTTCGGCAAGATTGTCTCGTCCTTCGTCGGCGACGTGGTGATGCCACCACTGGGCCTGCTGATCGGCGGTGTCGATTTCTCCGACCTGGCCATCGTGCTCAAGGCCGCCGAGGGCGACACCCCCGCCGTGGTGCTGGCCTACGGCAAGTTCATCCAGACCGTGGTCGACTTCACCATCGTCGCCTTCGCCATCTTCATGGGCATCAAGGGCCTGAACCGCCTCAAGCGCGAGGAAGAAGCCGCCCCGGCTGCACCGCCTGCGCCGACCAAGGATCAACAGTTGCTCAGCGAGATCCGTGATCTGCTCAAGGCGCAGCAAGACAAGGGCTGAAGGGTACGCGGCTGGCGGAGCAGGTGCCCGAGCTTCGCCAGCCATGACACGATTTGTTGCAGCTTGACGGGTCTTTTTCTGCGCGTTTTTCGGTAGATTGAACAGCCCTTGGCCACTTACCCCCTTACATGACACTCCTGATAGCGTTCGCTGTCCTCTCCATCCTGGTTTCGTTCCTCTGCTCCATTCTCGAAGCCGCCCTGCTTTCCCTCACCCCCAGCTACATCGCCCAGCAGAAGGTCGATAGGCCTCGTCTCTACGAGCGCCTCAAGGCACTCAAGGACAAGATCGACCAGCCACTGGCGGCCATCCTGACCCTCAATACCGTGGCGCATACCGTCGGTGCCACCGGTGTCGGCGCGCAGGTGGCAATCGTCTTCGGCGACGGTTACCTGGGTATCGCCTCGGCGGTCATGACCCTGCTGATCCTGGTGCTGTCGGAGATCCTGCCGAAGACCATCGGCGCCCGTTACTGGCGCGCCCTGGCGCCCTGGCTGCCGAGCCTGCTGCGGGCGATGATCCTGGTGCTCAAGCCGTTCATCGTACTTTCGGACCTGATCATGCGCCTGTTCGGCGGCAAGGAGCCGGAGCACGACATTCGCCAGGAGATCAAGGCGCTGACCCTGCTCGGCCGCGAGGTGGGTAAGCTCGACGAAGACGAGCAGCGGGTGATCGGCAATATTCTCGACCTGCACGAAATTCGTCTGCGCGACATCATGACGCCGCGCATCGTCTGCGAATCGGCGGCGCCGGACGAGTCCATCGCCGCGTTCAAGGCCCGTGCCCGCGAAAGCCAGTTCTCCCGCTACCCGGTGATAGGCGAAGACGAATCGCCGCTGGGCGTGGTGTTTCGCTACGACGCCCTGGCTGCCGAGAACGATGCCGAGCCCATCACCCACATCATGAAACCGCTCAAGGTGGTACCGGAAAGCATGAACGTGGAGAACCTGATGACCCTGCTGATGCAGGAGCGTCAGCACATGTGCCTGGTGTACGACGAGTTCGGTAGCTGGCGCGGCCTGGTGACCCTGGAAGACATCATGGAAACCATCATCGGCAAGCCGATCCTCGACGAGACCGACGATATCCCCAACATGCGCCGCTTCGCCAAGCGCCGCTGGGAGCATCGGATCAAGGCTATCCGCGAGGACTGATCACCAGTAGTTCTCCACCGCCACCTGGCCCGGCCGCCGCGTCAGGCTCAGGTTCAGCCCGCGAGCCTTCAGGCGCTGGCGCAGGTCGTCGATCATCTGCGGATTGCCGCAGATCATCACCCGCGAATGCTCGGGCGTCAGCTCGAGCCCAGCGACGCGCTCCAGCTCGCCGCTGTCGAGCAGTTCGGTGATGCGCGCATTCAGGCACCCCGGCGCCTGCTCGCGGGTGACCACCGGCAGATAGGTGAGCTTGTGCGCGAACTCGGCCAAGTGCTCAAGCTCGACCAAGCCACGAATCAATGGCTGATAGGCCAGCTCGGCGGCGGTTCGCGCGCAGTACACCAATACGATGCGCTCGAAGCGCTGCCATACCTCGAAGTCCTGCAGGATCGACAGGAAAGGCGCGACGCCGGTGCCACTGCCCAGCAGCCAGAGATCACGACCATCGACGAAGCGATCCAGGGTCAGGTAGCCGGTGGCCAGCTTCTCCACCAACAGGCTGTCGCCGGCCCGCAGGCGGCTCAGCTCGCTGGTGAACTCGCCACCCGGCACCACGATGGAGAAGAATTCGAGAAACTCGTCGTGCGGCGCCGACACCAGCGAATAAGGGCGCCAGACCAGGCTGCCATCGGCCTTCTCCACGCCGAGGCGGACGAACTGCCCGGCGCGAAAACGGAAACCCGGATCCCGGGTGGTGCGCAGGGTAAACAGGCTCGGGGTCAGGCTGTGTACTTCCAGCAAGGTCTGACGGGTGAACTTGTCGTCGCTGACGGTCATAATTGCCCCCTTGTCCGAATCTGCTGTCAGTGTCGCGCATTGTGCGACCGGCAAACACCGACGGTTTCCATGCCTATTTTCACGACCCCCTTCGCCAGCCTCGAGCTGGAGCGCCAGCCGCACCAGGCCAATGAACCTCTGCAAGCCTTCGACGCCGCGGATGAATACCTGCTCAATCATTTGCACGAGCAAGGCATCGAGCCAGACAGCCGGGTACTGCTGCTCAATGACAGCTTCGGCGCCCTCGCCTGCTCGCTGGCCGGGCACTGCCGGGTGACCAGCAGCGGCGACTCGCACCTGGGCTTTCTCGCCCTGCACAAGAACCTCGCCCGCAATGGCTTGAGTGGCGACGCGCTGACCTTCCTGCCGAGCAACGAAACACCGCGGGGGCCGTTCGACTGGGTACTGATCCGCGTGCCCAAGACCCTGGCACTGCTGGAGGAACAACTGATCCGCCTGCACAGCCAACTGGCGCCCGGCGCACGGGTCGTGGCCGGGGCCATGGTCAAGCACCTGCCGCGCGCCGCCGGCGACTTGCTGGAAAAGTACATCGGCCCGGTACAGGCCTCGCTGGCGCTGAAGAAAGCCCGCCTGCTCAGCGCCACGCCAGAAGACAAGGCCGCGCCCCGCTCGCCCTACCCGACCCGCTATCGCCTGGACAAACCGGCACTGGAGCTGGTCAACCATGCCAATGTGTTCTGCCGCGACGGCCTGGATATCGGCACCCGCGCCTTCCTGCCCCATCTGCCAAGGCATCTGGACGCACGCCGCGTCGCCGATCTCGGCTGCGGCAATGGCGTGCTGGGCATCGCCTACGCCCTGGGCAGCCCGCAGGCCGAGCTGACCCTGGTGGACGAGTCGTACATGGCCGTGCAGTCGGCGCGGGAAAACTGGCAGGCGGCCCTGGGCCAGCGCCCGGTGACGATCCGCGCCGGCGATGGCCTGGCCGAACAACCCGCCGACTCGTTGGAGCTGGTGCTGTGCAATCCGCCCTTCCACCAGCAGCAGGTGGTCGGCGACTTCCTCGCCTGGCGCATGTTCCAGCAAGCCCGCGCGGCGCTGGTCACAGGCGGCGAGCTGTGGATAGTCGGCAACCGCCACCTGGGCTATCACGCCAAGCTCAAACGTCTGTTCCGCGGCGTCGAGCAGGTGGCGGCCACACCCAAATTCGTGGTGCTCAAGGCAAGCAAGTAGACGGGGCAAGCTGCCCCGCCTTGGGCGTGGATTTACGACGACAGGTACGAGGAGCGGGTCAGGCCCAGGCGCAGGGCGTCGAGGAACTGGGTGCGCTCACGGGCGCTGATCTTGGCGCTGGCCACCTTGTCGCGATAGTGGGTCATCAGCTCCTCGGGCGACAGGTGCACGTAGCGCAGCATGTCCTCGATGGTGTCGTGAGTCTCGATGCCGGCGTGCACCACGCTGCCGTCGGCGGCCTGGTAGATGTTCACCGAATCGGTATCACCAAACAGGTTGTGCATGTCGCCGAGGATTTCCTGATAGGCGCCGACCAGGAAGATGCCCAGCACGTAATCCTCGCCTTCACGCAGTTCGTGCACCGGCAGGCTGGTCTCGATGGATTGCTCGTCGACGTACTGGCGGATCTTGCCGTCGGAGTCGCAGGTCAGATCCTGCAGCACGGCACGGCGCAGCGGTTCCTCGTCCAGGCGCGACAGCGGCAGGATCGGCAGGATCTGGCCGATGGCCCAGGTGTCCGGCAGGCTCTGGAACACCGAGAAGTTGCAGATGTACTTGTCGGCGAGCTTGTCGTTGAGCTCGTCGAGTACTGCCCGGTGCGAACGCTGGCGGGCCTTGAGCTGGTTGTGCAGGCGACGGCAGATGGCGAAGTAGTACTGCTCGCCCAGGGCCTTCTGCGCCAGGCTCAGCTTGCCGGCCGAATACTGTGCGGCCACTTCCTCGATGTAATGGGTGGCGCGCCAGTAGGTCTCGGCGACCATTTCCGGGTCGCTGTCGTCGAGCAACTCGATCAGCCAGCGCAACACCTCCGGCTGCTCCACGTCCGGATCGATCTCCGGCACCTTGTCGTTGTGCCGCTCCACATCGGTGACCTGCACCAGCAGCACGGCGTGGTGTGCGGTCATCGCCCGGCCGCTCTCGGAGAAGATGTGCGGATGAGGGATTTCCTGGCGGTCGCAGAACTCCTTGAGCATGTCGACCACGGCGTCGGCATAGTCCTGCATATCGTAGTTGATCGAACTGGCATTGCGCGAGTGGGTGCCGTCGTAGTCCACGCCGAGGCCACCACCAACGTCGATGTGATCGACCGGCAGGCCCATGGCGCGCAGCTCGCCGTAATAGCGGATGGCCTCGCGGAAGCCCTTGCGGTAGTCGGCGATATTGGCGATCTGCGAGCCCATGTGAAAGTGCAGCAGGCGAATGCCCTGATCCAGCCCGGCGGCGCGGAAGCGCTCGACCACCTGCAGAATCTGCGCGGCGGACAGGCCGAACTTGGACTTCTCGCCGCCGGTGTCGGCCCACTTGGAGGACGCCAGCGAGGACAGGCGCACACGCAAGCCGATCTGTGGCGCGACCTTGAGTTCGGCCGCTTCCTCGATCACCAGGGCGACCTCCGATTCCTTCTCGATGACAATGAACACGTTGTGGCCGAGCTTCTGCCCGACCAGCGCCAGGCGGATGAACTCGCGATCCTTGTAGCCGTTGCAGACGATGGTGCCACCCTTCGGCGCCAGCGCCAGCACGGCCAGCAGCTCGGGTTTGGAGCCGGCTTCGAGGCCGATGGAGACGTTCTGCGTGGCGATGATGTTCTCCACCACCGCCTCCTGCTGGTTGACCTTGATCGGGTACAGCGCGGTGTAACGGCTCTGGTAATCCAGGCGCTGGATGCTGGCATCGAAGGCCCCGGTCAGACGCCGCACGCGATCCTGCAGGATGTCCGGGAAACGCACCAGCAAAGGCAGCGACAAACCACTCTGACGCAGCTCGTCGACCTGCTGGGTGAGGTCGATCGGCTGGCTGTCCGGGCCATTGGGGCGCACTTCGACACGCCCGGCATCGTTGATCGAGAAATAACCGGCGCCCCAATGGCGAATGCCATAGACACTGCGGCTATCGGCTACGGTCCATTGGCTGCCGTCGTCTTTGCGTGTACGTCGTGCGGACATCGAGTTCTCCTGGGAAATGGTAGGCGCCCCCTGCAGGCAAGCACTGTGAAACAAAAATATGACGAATGACAGCCGCAGCTTTGCTCGAAGCCTGTGGCTCGCCGCTTGAGGCTGCTGTTAACCGCCGGACTTCTTCGCGGTAAAGCCGCGCTTGCTCAGCTCGGCCAGCAGCAGTTCGACATGATCGCCCTGAATCTCGATCACCCCGTCCTTGAGCGCACCGCCGGTGCCACAGCGCTTCTTCAGCGCGCTGGCCAGCTCCTTGAGCGGCTCCTCGGCCAGCGGCACGCCGCTGACCGTGGTCACGGTCTTGCCGCCACGGCCCTTGGTTTCACGGCGCACGCGGGCGATGCCATCGCCCTCGGGGATGCGCGTGTGCTTGCAGATGCAGGCATCGACGGGCTGGTTGCAATCCGGGCAATGGCGACCGCCATCGGTGGAGTAGACGAGACCGCCCAGGGCGGAGAATGAAGAGGCTTTCTTGACCACCGGCTTGTCCTCATAGGGGTCAGGATAGCGACTGGCCGACGACCGAGGTCGACCGCGAGGCCCCACTCAGGCAGGGGCAGCGCTGGCGGACAGACGTCCGCCGCAAAGGCCGCGCAGTGTAACGACAAAGACTGGGCTTGCTAAGACCAGATTTGCGTCATTGTGCGGCACTTTGGCGACGCTGTTCGTCATGCTGCGCGGAGCACCGGAATCCGCGACGCCGTAGGGTGCGCCGTGCGCACCAAGCCCCTGCATCCGAGGTACAGGCGGTGCGCACAGCGCACCCTACGAACGAATACAGGCGCCGACACGACCACCCTCTCCCATAAATGGGAGAGGGACATCAGCTAGCCGCAAGCGGCCTTTTTATGTAGTGCTGCAGCGCCACCAACGAGTCCGGACAATAGGGCAGTCGACGGCTTTCCTCCAATAGCTGATCGAGGCTGATGAAGCGCGCCTCCAGCACCTCCTCTGGCTGCAGCACCAGCGGCGCATCAGACACGGCCGAGTAGACCCGGCACCACAGCCGGCTTTCCGGTGCGTCGTAGAAGAAATGCGCGTGCTCCACCAGCTCGGCATCGCTGATGCCCAGCTCCTCGGCCAGCTCACGCTGGGCGGAGAGCCGATAATCCTCATCGGCCAGCACCATGCCGCCGGCGGCCAGATCCCAGTAGCCGGGATACAGGGCCTTGCTCAGGGTGCGCCGATGCACGCAGAGCCGGCCGGCGGAGTCGAACAGGAGGATATAGGTACAGCGCCCGATCAGACCGCGCTCGCGCAGCTCGGCACGGGCCATGCTGCCGAGCGGGTGATCACGTTCGTCGACCCAGGCCACCTGCTCGCCATCGGAGGCGGCGCGATGCGCCGCCTCGGCCGCCGAGATCGCGACCATCAACCCTGGCTCAGCAACTGGCGCAGGTCGATCAGGCCGGCATTGGCGCGGGAGATGTAGTTGGCCATCACCAGCGAGTGGTTGGCGAGGATGCCGTAGCCACTGCCATTGAGCACCATCGGGCTCCACAGGGTAGCTTGCGCCGCTTCCAGCTCGCGGATGATCTGGCGCACGCTGACGGTGGCGTTCTTCTTGGCCAGCACATCGGCGAAATCCACTTCGACCGCACGCAGCAGGTGGGCCAGCGCCCAGGCCTGGCCGCGGGCTTCATAGAAGACGTTGTCGATCTGCAACCAGGGCGTCTCGTATACACCGCCCTCGCCCACCAGCCCGGACTCTTCGACGTCGTTACCGACCTTCTGGCTCTCGTTCAGACGCACCTGGCCGACGCTGGCGGACAGGCGCTGTGACAGCGAACCAAGACGGGTACCGGCATCACCCAACCAGTTGTTGAGATTGTCGGCACGGGCATAGAACTGCGCCTTCTGCTCGCTCAGGTCGGCCAGGTAGCGATCCAGGGAGCGGATGCCATCGCGGTATTCGGACTCCGAGGCCGGCAAGGCCCAGCTCTTGTTATCGAAGTGGAAGCGCGGCTCGGCCTTGGCCAGATTCTGGTCTTCGGTCGATTGCGACTGGGAACGGGAGAAGTCCTTGCGCAGCGCCCGGGAGAAGTCGCGCACCTGCACCAATACGCCATATTCCCAGCTTGGCATGTTGTCCAGCCACAGACCGGGGGGCGCCAGGTCGTTGGAGAGGTAACCGCCCGGCTTGTCGAGCAGCGTGCTGGCGACCTGCTTGAGGGTTTCCACCGTGGTATAGCCGGTGACCATCTGCCGTTGAGCCTGCTGCGCGGCTGCCTGGGCGTGCTGCTGTACCTGAAAGGCTGCCGGTTCCTGACTCCAGTACCAACCGATGACCAGGGTAACCAGCAGGTAGACGCCGATCAGCCCTCCCACAGCGCGAACCATCAGCTTGCTGCCGCTACCATCGGCAGCCTTATCGGCTCTTTCGGGTGAGGGCTTGTCGCGATTCTTCCAGTCCAGCATGGCTGTGTCCTTCCATTTAGCGAGTTCGTGTGTTCGACCGCTAACTGCAAAACAGGTTGCGACCTGCTCCGCACTATAAGACATGCACGCAGCAAAACGCAGGGCATGAAGGCAAACTTACCACTGGAAAAAAGAAAGGCTGTTTCTGTCGCCTGATCGACGAAAAATGCTGGCGTCAATTGAGCGACAGCAATGTCCATCCATGGTCGCCAGTGATAGCATCAAGCCACTAATCGCTTGCCATCGGAAATCGGCCATGCTCGAGTCGCCAGAGCCCAATCACGATCGCCTCAAGCACCACTTCGCCCAGCGCGTGATCCATCAAGCCCGGCAAGTGCTGGAGGTCTGGCAGCGCCTGCAGCGCAGCGAATGGAACGAAGCCGGCATGAGCGAACTGCGCGAGGCCAACACGCGCCTGCTGCGCTATGCCGAGCGCTTCGAGCAGACCGAGCACAGTGCGCTGGCCCAGGCCATCGCTGAGTGCCTGGAAGCCGTGACGGAAAACCGCGGACGTCTCAACAGCGCGCTGATCGCCTCGCTCAACCAGATCATGCAACGCATGTCGCGCACTGGCCTGCGGCATGGCGACCAGTACGAGCAGACTTTCCTGCCGCCGCTGCGCAAGCCGGTGTACCTGGCCCTGCAGGATCACGAGCGGGCCAAACGCCTGGCCCAGCAACTGGAATTCTTCGGCCTGGTGGCACACGCCCTGGACAATGCGGACGCCTTCCGCGCCGCCGTCAGCGAGCGTCACCCGGCCGCCATCATCATGGACGTGCACTTCTCCGGCATTGGCCTGGAGTTGGCCAACGCTGCCCAGCAAGGCCTGGAACACAAGATTCCCGTGCTGTTCTACAGCCATACCGATACCGACACCCCGACGCGCCTGGCGGCGGTACGCGCAGGCGGACAGGAGTTCTTCGTCGGCGCGCTGGATGCATCGAGCCTGCTCGAACGTATCGAGGTACTCACGCATGTCGTGCAGTACGACCCCTACAAGGTGCTGATCGTCGACGACTCCAAGGCCCAGGCGACCCATACCGAACGGGTGCTCAACAGCGCCGGCATTCTCACCCACACCCTGACCGAACCGATCCGGGCGATGGACGCGCTGGCCGAGTTCCAGCCGGATCTGATCATCCTCGACATGTACATGCCCGAGTGCAACGGCACCGAGCTGGCCAAGGTGATTCGCCATAACGACCGCTACGTCAGCGTGCCGATCATCTACCTGTCGGCCGAGGATGATCTGGACAAGCAGCTCGACGCCATGAGCGAAGGTGGCGACGACTTCCTCACCAAGCCGATCAAGCCACGTCATCTGATCGCCACCGTGCGCAACCGTGCGGCGCGGGCGCGCAGCCTCAAGGCGCGCATGGTGCGTGACAGCCTCACCGGGCTGTACAACCACACCCACACCCTGCAACTGCTTGAAGACGCCTGCTTCCGCGCGCGCCGCGATGGGCAGCCGCTGGCCTTCGCGATGCTCGACATCGACCACTTCAAGAGGGTCAACGACACCTATGGCCACCCCATGGGCGACCGCGTGATCAAGAGCCTGGCCCTGTTCCTCAAGCAACGCCTGCGCAAGACCGACCATATCGGCCGCTACGGCGGCGAGGAATTCGCCGTGGTACTGCCCGACACCGACGAGCAATCGGCGCTCAGGGTACTGGACGAGATCCGCCAGCGCTTCGCCGAAATCCACTACCCGGCCCAGCCGCAGGACCTGAGCTGCACCTTCAGCGCCGGCATCGCCATGCTGCGCCCAGGGCTGGAAAGCAAGGCATTGTCGAAACAGGCCGATGAGGCGCTCTACAAGGCCAAGCATGGCGGGCGCAATCGCGTGGAGCTTTATCAGAGCGACCGCCCGGCCTGTGGCGCCTAACAAAAAAACGACGCCATAAAAACGTCATCGAACAGCAATATATTTAGCGCTCATCGTTCAGTTGTCGATCGAGCCCCTCATGCGCCTCAAGCTGCTCACCAACCTCAATACCGCACTCTTGCTGACCGTCTGCGTGGCCCTGGCCGCCACGCTGTGGTGGTCACAGCGCGCCCTGCAACAACCAATGCTGCTGATGGAGCGTTACCTCGGCTTGTCGCAGCAGTTCCAGCATGATGTGGCCGACAACATCCAGGCCTACCTCAGCAGCGGCAATGCCCTGCAGCACAGTGCGGCCAATCAGGCCCTGGAAAACCTGACCCAGGCCGTCGACGAACTGCCCCAGCAACTGGCCGCCGAACTGCGCCCCAGCCTCAAGCGCCTGCGCAGTTTCAGCGCCAACGAACTGCTCGCCGTCGGCAAGCTGGCCGGCGACCCGCAAGCGCTGCTGGTACAGGCCGAACGGGAAATGGCCGGCAGCCTCGAACAACTCGCCAGTTATGCCAGCAGTGCCAGCGGCAGCAATGCCGAGCGCTATCGCCAGCCCCTGTTCGAGGCCAGCAACCGCCTGCTGCGCCTGGCCCATGCGCGCAACCGTTTCGTCAGCCAGGGCAACAACGAACTGTTCGCCGATGTCGAGCGCGAACTGAATGCCTTCGGCCAATACGCCAGCGCACTCGATGGTCTGCCCCTGCTGGGCGTGCAGGATGACTCCAGTTCGGCCAGCGAGGGCTTCGCTGCCCTGCTGGGGCTCGATACCAGCGAACAGACCAGCCAGGCGGAGGATCGCGGCGTCGGCCTCAAACGTGAGCTGGCCTCCCTGGTGCGCCGCTACCCAGGCGAACTGCAACGCACCCGCGAGCTGGTCGAACAACGCCATGAGCTGGCCACCGCCACCGCCGAGCGCATCGCCAAACTGCAACAGGCACTGGCCGCGCTGGAGCCGCTGATCAAGGCCGAGTACGGGCGCATCCAGAGCGAGGTGAGGCTGGCCCAGGGGCTGATGATCGGCCTGATCCTGCTCATCGCGCTGACCATCGACCGCATCCAGCGCCGCCTTTCGCGCGTGCTCGCACAACTGGTTCCAGCCCTGTCGCAATGGGCCGCCGGCAACTTCTCCTCCAGCATCGCCATCGATTCGCGCATCCGCGAACTGCGCGACATCGAAGACTCGCTCATGCACCTGCGCCGCTATCTGGTCGAACTGGTCACCAGCATCAACGGCCATGCCGGCCAGGTTGCCAGCTCCAGCCGCTCGCTGGCCGAACTGAGCAGCGGCCTGCACGGCAGCGCTCAGGATCAGGCCAGTGACACCGCCTTGATCCGCGATGCCCTGAGCGAACTGGAGGCCACCATCGGCCAGGTGGCCGAGGATGCCAGCCAGACCGCTCAGGCCAGCAGCGCCGCCGACCAGGCGCTGGTACAGGGGCAAGAGGTCATCGGCCAGAGCCTCGAAGGCCTGCATGCGCTGGTCGGTGAGGTACAGGAAAACGCCCAGGCCATCGAGCGCCTGGCCGACGAAACGGCCACCATTGGCAGTGTGCTGACGGTAATCCGTGGCATCGCCGAACAGACCAACCTGCTGGCCCTGAACGCCGCCATCGAAGCGGCGCGCGCCGGCGAGGCCGGTCGTGGCTTTGCCGTGGTGGCCGACGAGGTGCGCTCGCTGTCGCAACGCACCGGCAGCGCCACGGCGGAGATCCAAGAACTGATCGGCCGCCTGCAGAAGGCCGCGCACCAGTCGGTGCAGGCCATGCGCGCCCAGGTCGAACATGCCGAACTCACTGCGACCAAGGCCGAAGCCGCCGACGGCGCCCTGGACGAGATCGTTGCCTCGATCCGCACCATCGCCAACATGGCAGGCCGCATTGCCGGCGCGGTGGCGCAGCAGAGCGAGGCGGTCGGTGAGATTCGCCAGCACGGCGAGCGTATCCATCACCTCGGTGAGGACAACCTCGGGCGCATCGCCGAAGGCCGCCAGGAAAGCGAGCGCCTGCTGCAACTGGGCAAGCAGTTACATGCTGCGGTGCAGGTGTTTCGCGTCTAGCCGGCGGCGACAAGGCAACGCAGGCTCGCTCGGGAACTCGGCTCGCCAGGGACCCTCGAAAGCTCCGCTCATCAGCCGCAAGGAGCTGCCCAGCGCCGCGACGGCGCGGTCGATGGGCGCTTTCCGGTATGATGCCGCCATCTTCTCGCCGAGATATGTCCTCGATGTCACTGCGTCGCCTTCTGCTTCCGCTGCTTCTGCTCTGCCTGAGCCTGCCCGCCACCGCCGGCCTGCTCGACCAGCGCCCGGCCCCTGCGCCGCTGGGGGCGCCGCTCAATAACAGCAGCGACTTCCTGCCGGTGCGCGAAGCCTTCAAGCTGAGCCTGGTGAGCAGCGACGCCGAGTCGGTGACCCTGCGCTTCGTCGCCGCCGAGGGTTATTACCTCTATCGCCACCGCCTGAACTTCAAGGTCGAGCCGGCCGACCTGCAACTGGGCAGCCCCGAACTCCCCCCTGGCAAGCCCAAGCATGACGAGTTCTTCGGCGATACCGAGGTCTACTACGGCGTGCTGGACGTGCGCCTGCCGCTGAACAACCCGGATCAGCGCCCGCTGCGCCTGCAGGTCGGCTACCAGGGCTGCGCCGACAAGGGCCTATGCTACCCGCCGGAAACCGAGTTCATCGAGATCGGCGATATGCCCAGCGCCAGCGCGAACAGCGGGCTGAGCCAGGTCGCCACGGTCGCGACCGCGTTGCAGTGGAAAGAGCTGCTGCTGTTCTTCCTTGGTGGCCTGGCCCTGACCTTTACCCCCTGCGTGCTGCCAATGCTGCCGATCCTCTCCGGTGTGGTGCTGCGCGGCCAGCTCGGCGGCCGGCGCGCGTTGACCCTGTCGCTGGCCTATGTGCTGCCCATGGCCATCTGCTTCGCCATTCTCGGCACGCTGATGGGCCTGTTCGGCGCCGGTCTCAACCTGCAGGCACGCCTGCAATCGCCTTGGGTACTGGTGCCTTTCGCCGCCTTCTTCGCGCTGTTCGCCCTGGCCATGTTCGGCCTGTTCGAGCTGCGCCTGCCGCGCGCCATCAGCGAGCCGCTGGATCGCCTGGCGAGCAGGACTCAGGGCGGCTCACACCTCAATGCGGCCCTGCTCGGCATACTCTCCAGCCTGCTGGTGAGCCCTTGCGTATCGGCCCCGCTGGCTGGCGCCATGCTCTATATCAGTGCCAGTGGCGATGCCCTGGGCGGCGGCCTCAAGCTCCTCGCCTTGGGGATGGGCATGGGCATGCCGCTGGTGCTGTTCGCCGTCGGCGGCGGCGCCCTGTTGCCCAAGACCGGCACCTGGATGGTCACCGTGCGCAATGCCTTCGGCGTACTGCTGCTGGCGGTCTCGGTCTGGCTGCTCGAACGCGTCTTGCCAGGCAGCCTCAGTCTGGCCCTGTGGGGCCTGCTGGCCGGTGGCGTGGCGGTGTTCCTCGGCGCCCTGGAGTTCGGCCCCAAGACGCACCGGCAGAAGCTCGGCCAGATTGCCGGCCTGGCGCTGCTGGTGTACGCCCTGGCCGCCTGGGTCGGCGCCCTGCAGGGTGCCACCGACCCACTCAGGCCGCTCGGCCAGTTGCAGGCCAGCGCCAGCCCGGCGAGCGCCAAGAGCGACGCCTGGCAAACCCTCAGTACTCCCGGCGAACTGGATGCTGCCCTGGCCGAAGCCAAGGCGGCCGGCCAACCCCTGCTGCTGGACTGGTACGCCGACTGGTGCATCAGTTGCAAGGTGATCGAGCGCGAGGTGTTCGGCAACGCCGAAGTGGGCAGCAAGCTGGCCGGCTGGCGCCTGATCCGTTTCGACATCACCGAGAGCAATGCCGCTCAGCGTGCCCTGCTCGATCGCTATCAGCTATTCGGCCCACCCGCCATCCAGCTGTTCGCCGGTAGTGGTGACGAATGGCATGATCTGCGTGTCGTAGGGGAGATCGATGCGCCGGCATTTGCCTCCCGCCTGGATGCAGCAAGCGCCCGGTAACGACCAGAACCCCTGCTATAGTCATATTTCTGCCGCAAATGGCAGGCATCGTGCCGACTATTGCTGATAACAGGTCGCTGCGGCATAGTCCTGCGCAGTTCGACCCACAAGGAACCTGAGCATGGCCACCCTCTTGGTGCTGCACGGCCCCAACCTCAATCTGCTGGGCACCCGCGAGCCCGACAAATATGGCGCCACCACCCTGGCCCAGATCGATCAGGATCTGGAGCAGCGCGCCCGCGAGGCGGGTCATCATCTGCTGCATCTGCAGAGCAATGCCGAGTACGAACTGATCGACCGCATCCACGCCGCCAAGGGCGAAGGCGTCGACTTCATCCTGATCAATCCTGCCGCTTTCACTCACACCAGCGTCGCATTACGTGACGCATTGCTGGCGGTGAGCATCCCATTCATCGAAGTGCATCTGTCCAACGTGCACAAGCGTGAACCTTTCCGCCATCACTCCTACTTTTCCGACGTTGCCGTAGGGGTGATCTGCGGCCTGGGCGCCAGTGGTTATCGGCTGGCCCTGGAAGCGGCACTCGAACAACTGGCCGGGCGCGCCTGAGGCGGCGCTCGGTAGACAAGTCCTACCTCACCTCTGGGAGTTGAATCTGCATGGATATTCGTAAAGTCAAGAAACTGATCGAGCTGCTGGAAGAGTCCGGTATCGACGAGCTGGAGATCAAAGAGGGCGAAGAGTCCGTCCGCATCAGCCGCCACAGCAAGCAGCCGGCCTATGCGCCGCAGCCGGTCTACGCCCAGGCCCCGGCTCCGGCCGCTGCCCCGGTAGCCCCTGCCGCCGCGCCGAGCGCCGAAGCCGCTCCGGCCGCCGCCCCCAAGCTGAACGGCACCGTAGCCCGCTCGCCGATGGTCGGCACCTTCTACCGCGCCGCTTCGCCGACCTCGGCCAACTTCGTCGAAGTCGGTCAGACCGTGAAGAAAGGCGACATCCTGTGCATCGTCGAAGCCATGAAGATGATGAACCACATCGAGGCCGAGGCCAGCGGCGTGATCGAATCCATCCTGGTGGAAAACGGCCAGCCGGTTGAGTACGACCAACCCCTGTTCACCATCGTTTGATGCGCGGGGAGCCTGCAATGCAGAAGCTGGAAAAAGTCCTGATCGCCAACCGTGGCGAAATCGCCCTGCGCATCCTGCGCGCCTGCAAGGAACTGGGCATCAAGACGGTGGCCGTGCACTCCACCGCCGACCGTGAGCTGATGCACCTGGGCCTGGCCGACGAGTCCGTCTGCATTGGTCCGGCGCCTGGTTCGCAGTCCTACCTGAACATCCCGGCCATCATCAGCGCCGCTGAAGTGACCGGCGCCACCGCCATCCACCCGGGTTACGGCTTCCTCGCCGAGAACGCCGACTTCGCCGAGCAGGTGGAGAACTCCGGCTTCGCCTTCATCGGTCCGAAAGCCGATGTGATCCGCCTGATGGGTGACAAGGTGTCGGCCAAGGACGCCATGATCAAGTCCGGCGTGCCGGTGGTGCCCGGCTCCGAAGGCCCGCTGCCGGAAGACGAGGCCGAGGCCCTGCGCATCGCCCGTGAAGTGGGCTACCCGGTGATCATCAAGGCCGCTGGTGGCGGTGGTGGTCGCGGTATGCGCGTGGTGCACAAGGAAGAAGACCTGATCAAGTCGGCCAAGCTGACCCGCACCGAAGCCGGTGCAGCGTTCGGCAACCCGATGGTCTATCTGGAGAAATTCCTCGGCAACCCGCGTCACGTCGAAGTCCAGGTGCTGTCCGACGGCCAGGGCAATGCCATTCACCTGTACGACCGCGACTGCTCGCTGCAGCGTCGTCACCAGAAGGTGATCGAAGAAGCCCCGGCCCCGCAGATCGACGAGAAGGCCCGCGCCGAAGTGCTCAAGCGCTGCGTCGATGCCTGCGTCGAGATCGGCTACCGTGGCGCCGGCACCTTCGAGTTCCTCTATGAAGACGGTCGTTTCTACTTCATCGAGATGAACACCCGCGTGCAGGTGGAGCACCCGGTCACCGAGATGGTCACCGGCATCGACATCGTCAAGGAGATGCTCAGCATCGCCGCTGGCAACAAGCTGTCCATCAAGCAGGAAGACGTGAAGATCCTCGGCCATTCCATCGAATGCCGGATCAACGCCGAAGACCCGGACAACTTCATGCCCAGCCCCGGCAAGGTCAAGCACTTCCATGCTCCGGGCGGCAACGGCGTACGCGTCGACTCGCACCTGTACAGTGGTTACAGCGTTCCGCCGCACTACGACTCGCTGATCGGCAAGCTGATCACCTACGGTCGTGACCGCGACGAAGCCATGGCACGCATGCGCAATGCCCTGGACGAGATCGTGGTCGACGGCATCAAGACCAACGTGCCGCTGCACCGCGACCTGACCCGCGACAAGGGCTTCCTCAAGGGTGGTGTGAACATTCACTACCTGGAGAAGAAGTTGGGGATGGACAGGCACTAAAATCGAGCGGCAAGCTGCAAGCCTCAAGCGGCAAGCTGTACGATATGCGACTCAAGGGAGCGGCCTAGGCCGCTCCTTTCTTTTCTTGCAGCTTGAAGCTTGACGCTTGAAGCTGCTCCCGAAGGGAGCCTCCCCCATGCCCTGGTTACAAGTCCGTCTCGCCATCACCCCCGAGCAGGCGGAGACCTACGAAGACGCCCTGCTCAGCATCGGCGCCGTGTCGGTGACCTTCATGGACGCCGAAGACCAGCCGATCTTCGAGCCGGATCTGGGCACCACCCCACTGTGGTCGAACACCCACCTGCTGGCGCTGTTCGAGGCCGACACCGACGAGGCGGCGCTGATCGCCCACCTGCAACTGCTGTGCGGCGGCACTCTGCCCGAGCATCAGCTCGAACGCATCGAGGATCAGGACTGGGAGCGTAGCTGGATGGACAACTTCCAGCCGATGCGCTTCGGCCAGCGCCTGTGGATCGTGCCGAGCTGGCACGCCGCGCCGGAGCCTGATGCAGTCAACCTGCTGCTCGACCCCGGCCTGGCCTTCGGCACCGGCACCCACCCGACCACCGCCCTGTGCCTGGAGTGGCTCGACGGCCAGCCACTCGAAGGCTGCAACGTGCTCGACTTCGGCTGTGGTTCGGGCATTCTCGCCATCGCCGCCCTGCTGCTCGGCGCACCGCAGGCCGTGGGCACCGACATCGACCCGCAGGCGCTGGAAGCCTCGCGCGACAATGCCTCGCGCAACGGCATCGACCCGACCCGCTTCCCGGTCTACCTGCCCGCCGACCTGCCCCAGCAGCAAGCCGATGTGGTTGTGGCCAATATTCTGGCCGGCCCACTGGTATCCCTGGCACCTCAGATCACCTCGCTGGTCAAAGCCGGTGGACGCCTGGCGCTCTCTGGCATTCTGGCCGAGCAGGCAGAAGAAGTGCGTGCGGCCTATGCAGACGCCTTTGCCCTCGACCCGACCGCCGAGAAGGAAGGCTGGGTGCGCATCAGCGGCGTCAAGCGCTGAAGGCTGCAAGCGAAACAGGATAGGGGCGCGCTTCTTTCTCTTACTTGCAGCCTGAAGCCGCTCCTTTAGACTAAGCGCCTCGATCGACCGGACTCCTGCATGAGCGAAAGCCACGTCACCCAGTGCCCCCATTGCCGAACCAGCTTCCGCGTCAGTCAGGCGCAGCTGGCTGCGGCCCATGGCGTGGTGCGCTGCGGCGCTTGCCTGCACGTGTTCAATGCTGCCGAGCAACTCTTCGGCACCTCTACGCCCAAGGCAGCCGTCGCGCCGGACAAGGCAAAGACCTCCAGCAGCAAGCCCGCCAGCAAGGCCAAGCCGGACGATACCCTGTGGATCCACGACGACCTGGATCTCGACAGTCTCGACCTCGACGAAGAGCTGGCCAAGCTGGAAGCCCAGGAGCAACAGCTTTCGCAGCAGTTCCTCGCCCTGGAAAACACGCCGCGCCCGGCACCAGGCTTCGCTGCGAGCGAGCCCGACGAGGTGCAGGATGAAACCTGGGCAGAAGCCCTGCTGCGCAAGGAAACGGCTGACGAGTCGCCCAGAACCGCGCCGACGCCCACGCCGGTAGCCCCAGCCCCGCGTCCGGCCATACCCAGCACGCCGGCCAAGCCCGAGGCTACGCCCGACGAGCAACGCGAAGAGCCGCCCCTGGGCCTGCTCGAGGGTGATGACGAGCCAGAGCAGCCGCTCAGCGTCGGCCCGGCGACCAACACGCGCGGCGAAGCGCCACGCAGCGAACCCAACCTGGGCCGCGATCACCTGTTCGAGCTGGACGACGAGCCTCTGCAACTGGACTGGCAGCCGCAACGCAGCATCTCCTGGGGCCGCGTGTTCGGCTGGAGCCTGCTCAACCTGCTCGCCGTCGCTGGCCTGCTGGCGCAGTATGCGGTCTACAACTTCGACGAGCTGGCACGCCAGGATCGCTACCGCCCCTGGCTCGAGCAACTCTGCCCGAGCATCGGCTGCAGCCTGCCGTCGAAGGTGGATATCAGCCAGATTCGCAGCAGCAATCTGGTGGTGCGCAGTCACCCGGAATTCTCCGGCGCCCTGGTGGTGGACGCTATCCTCTACAACCGCGCCCCCTTCGCCCAACCCTTCCCGCTGCTGGAAATGCGCTTCGCCGACCTGGGCGGACAACTGGTGGCCAGTCGCCGCTTCAAACCCAGCGAATACCTGGCCGGCGAGCTGGCCGGGCAGAGCGAAATGCCGCCGCAGACGCCCATCCACATCTCCCTGGACATTCTCGACCCAGGCCCACGGGCGGTGAACTACAGCCTCAGCTTCCACTCCCCGGAATAGCCCTTAGCCCCCGTCTTTCCTGCCGTCAAGAGGCTTTTTCTAACTCTCGGCAATAAGCCTGGCGCTGTTCAGAATTTGTTCAAAACAGCCTTTATCCGGTCATCCAGAGCGGGTATCATGCCCACCCTTTCGCGAGCACCAACCCACCATCGTCCTCCCCGTGAAGACAGTGGAGGACAGGTGTTGATCGCCAACAACTCAACCGCGAACCAACAAGCAGGGACGCCCCATGTCGGCCCCACGCATCGGCACCTACACATTGCCCAATCGCCTGATCCTGGCCCCCATGGCCGGTGTCACCGATCGGCCCTTCCGCCAGCTATGCCGCCGCCTCGGCGCCGGTCTGGTGGTGTCGGAGATGGTCACCAGCGATGTACGCCTGTGGAACAGCCGCAAGTCCAGCCTGCGCCTGCTGCACAGTGGCGATCCCGAGCCGCGCTCGGTGCAGATCGCTGGTGGCGACCCGCAGATGATGGCCGAGGCCGCGCGCAGGAACGTCGAGCTGGGTGCACAGATCATCGACATCAACATGGGTTGCCCGGCCAAGAAGGTGTGCAACAAGGCCGCCGGCTCCGCCCTGCTGCGTGACGAGCCGCTGGTGCGCGACATCCTCGCAGCGGTGGTCGGCGCGGTGGACGTACCGGTTACCCTGAAGATCCGCACCGGCTGGGATCGGCAGAACAAGAACGGCGTGAACGTGGCGAAAATCGCCGAAGATGCCGGTATCGCCGCATTGTCGGTGCACGGCCGCACCCGCGCCGACCTGTACACCGGCGAAGCCGAGTACGACACCATCGCCGCCATCAAGCAGGCGGTATCCATTCCGGTGTTCGCCAACGGCGACATCGACTCTCCGCAAAAGGCCCGCGCCGTGCTCGACGCCACTGGCGCCGATGCCCTGCTGATCGGCCGCGCCGCTCAGGGCCGGCCGTGGATCTTCCGCGAGATCGAACACTACCTGCGCACCGGGGAACTGCTCCCGGCACCCACGCTGCACGAAGTGGAACGCATTCTGCTAGAGCACCTGACCGCCTTGCACGCCTTCTACGGCGACGAGATGGGCGTACGTATCGCCCGCAAGCATGTCGGCTGGTATCTGGCAACCCTGCCGGGCGCCAGGGAGTTTCGCGCCCAATTCAACCGTCTGGACGATAAGGACGCTCAATGCGCCCAGGTTCGCGCGTTTCTCCGCGAGCGCTATGAAGAAGGAAACGAGGTGGCCGCATGACGTTGATGAATGAGACCTTAGTGAGTGGAATTGCACCCGTGAGTGACAACACCAGCCTGAAACAGCACCTGAACACGCCGAGCGAAGAGGGCCAGACCCTGCGCGGCGCCGTGGAAAAGGCGCTGCACAACTATTTCGCCCATCTCGAGGGCGCGGACGTCACCGATGTCTACAACCTGGTACTCACCGAAGTCGAAGCACCGCTGCTGGAAACCGTCATGAATCATGTGAAAGGTAACCAGACCAAGGCCTCCGAACTGCTCGGTCTGAACCGCGGCACCCTGCGCAAGAAACTCAAGCAGTACGACCTCCTCTGAGCCGCAAGCAGCAAGCTTCACGCGGCAAGCAAATGCGCTTGCTCTTGTAGCTTGTAGCTTGTGGCTTGCAGCTAACCTCTGATGGAATCGTTATGACCGACCAAACCACCCGCCTTCCCGTCCGCCGCGCGCTGATCAGCGTTTCCGACAAGACCGGTATCCTCGAGTTTGCCCGCGAACTGGCCGCCCTCGGTGTCGAGATCCTCTCCACCGGCGGCACCTACAAGCTGCTCAAGGACAACGGCGTGGCTGCGGTGGAAGTCGCCGACTACACCGGTTTCCCGGAGATGATGGACGGCCGCGTGAAAACCCTGCACCCGAAGATCCACGGCGGCATCCTCGGCCGTCGCGCCCTCGACGGCGCAGTGATGGACGAGCATGGCATCAAGCCGATCGATCTGGTGGCGGTCAACCTCTATCCCTTCGAGGCCACCGTGGCCAAGCCTGACTGCGACCTGGCCGACGCCATCGAGAACATCGACATCGGCGGCCCGACCATGGTGCGTTCGGCTGCGAAGAACCACAAAGATGTGGCCATCGTGGTCAATACCGGCGACTACGCCGGCATCCTCGAAGCGCTGAAAGCTGGCGGCCTGACCTATGCCCAACGCTTCGACCTGGCCCTCAAGGCCTTCGAGCACACGGCTGCCTACGACGGCATGATCGCCAACTACCTGGGCACCATCGACCAGGCCCGTGAAACCCTGTCCACCGAAGGCCGTGGCGCCTTCCCGCGCACCTTCAACAGCCAGTTCGTCAAGGCTCAGGAAATGCGCTACGGCGAAAACCCGCACCAGAGCGCAGCGTTCTACGTGGAAGCCAAGAAGGGCGAAGCCAGCGTTTCCACCGCCGTGCAGTTGCAGGGCAAGGAACTGTCGTTCAACAACGTGGCCGACACCGACGCCGCGCTGGAGTGCGTGAAGAGCTTCGTCAAACCGGCCTGCGTCATCGTCAAGCACGCCAACCCCTGCGGCGTGGCCGTGGTACCGGAAGACGAAGGCGGCATCCGCAAGGCCTACGACCTGGCCTACGCCACCGACACCGAGTCGGCGTTCGGCGGCATCATCGCCTTCAACCGTGAGCTGGATGGCGAAACCGCCCAGGCCATCGTCGAGCGTCAGTTCGTCGAAGTGATCATCGCCCCGAAAATCTCCGCCGCCGCCCGTGAAGTGGTGGCCGCCAAGGCCAACGTGCGCCTGCTCGAATGCGGCGAGTGGCCGGCTGAGCGCGCTGCTGGCTGGGACTTCAAGCGCGTTAACGGTGGCCTGCTGGTGCAGAGCCGCGATATCGGCATGATCAAGGCAGAAGACCTGAAGATCGTCACCCAGCGCGCGCCGAGCGAGCAGGAAATTCACGACCTGATCTTCGCCTGGAAAGTGGCCAAGTTCGTCAAATCCAACGCCATCGTCTACGCCAAGAACCGCCAGACCGTGGGCGTCGGCGCCGGCCAGATGAGCCGCGTCAACTCCGCGCGTATCGCCGCGATCAAGGCCGAGCACGCCGGCCTGCCAGTACCGGGCGCGGTGATGGCCTCGGACGCCTTCTTCCCCTTCCGCGACGGCATCGACAACGCCGCCAAGGCCGGCATCACCGCGGTGATCCAGCCGGGCGGCTCGATGCGCGACAACGAAGTGATCGCGGCGGCCGACGAAGCCGGTATTGCCATGGTGTTTACCGGCATGCGCCATTTCCGTCACTAACAGCGAGTTGCAAGCTGCAAGCTGCAAGCTGCAAGCAAGAGCGGGCATCCACCTGCTTTCACTTGCAGCTTGAGGCTTGAGGCTTGCAGCTCTCTCCGCAGGAGAGACTTAATGAACGTACTGATCATCGGCAGCGGCGGCCGCGAGCACGCCCTGGCCTGGAAAGTGGCGCAGGATCCGCGCGTCGAGAAGGTCTTCGTTGCCCCGGGCAACGCCGGCACCGCGGTAGAAGCCAAGTGCGAGAACGTCGCCATCGACGTGCTGGCCATCGAGCAGCTTGCCGATTTTGCCGAGAAGAACGTGCAACTGACCATCGTCGGCCCGGAAGCACCGCTGGTCAAAGGCGTGGTCGACCTGTTCCGCAAGCGCAGCCTGGATATCTTCGGCCCGACCGCCGCTGCCGCACAATTGGAAGGTTCCAAGGCCTTCACCAAGGATTTCCTGGCCCGGCACAAGATCCCTACCGCCGACTACCAGAACTTCACCGAGATCGAACCGGCGCTAGCCTACCTGCGCGAGAAGGGTGCACCGATCGTGATCAAGGCCGACGGCCTGGCCGCTGGTAAAGGTGTGATCGTCGCCATGACGCTCGAAGAAGCCGAGGACGCCGTGCGCGACATGCTCGCCGGTAACGCCTTCGGTGAAGCCGGCTCGCGTGTGGTGATCGAGGAGTTTCTCGATGGCGAAGAGGCCAGCTTTATCGTCATGGTCGACGGCGAGAACGTGCTGCCGATGGCCACCAGCCAGGATCACAAGCGCGTCGGCGATGGCGACAGCGGCCCCAACACCGGCGGCATGGGTGCCTACTCCCCGGCGCCGGTGGTCACCGCCGCAGTGCACCAGCGGGTGATGGATGAAGTGATCTATCCCACCGTGCGCGGCATGGCCAGCGAAGGCAACGTCTACACCGGCTTCCTCTACGCCGGCCTGATGATCGACAAATCCGGCGCGCCGAAAGTCATCGAGTTCAACTGCCGTTTCGGCGACCCGGAAACCCAGCCGATCATGTGCCGCCTGGAATCCTCCCTGGTGCTGCTGGTCGAAGCCGCGCTGGCCAAGGCCCTGGACAAGGTGGAAGCCACCTGGGATCCGCGTCCGACCGTGGGTGTGGTGCTGGCCGCCGGCGGCTACCCCGGCGACTACGCCAAGGGCGACGTGATCGAAGGTCTGGATGAAGCTGCCCAGCTCGACGGTAAGGTGTTCCACGCCGGCACCGCGCTGAAGAACGGCCAGATCGTAACCGCCGGTGGCCGCGTGCTCTGTGCCACCGCCATCGGCGCCAGCGTCGCCGATGCCCAGCAACAGGCCTACCGCCTGGCCGAGAAGATCCGTTGGAGCGGTATGTTCCACCGCAACGACATCGGCTACCGAGCCATCGCCCGTGAGCGAGGCGAAAGCTGATCCTTTCACCGAAGAACGGGTACAGGCGGGCCAAAAAACGCCGCCTGTGCCGTATTCGCCCGGGCAAATGCTTGGCTATAATCCGGCCACTCGTTTAGAAGGAACTTGCCCGTGAAGCGGCTGTGGATCGCCATAGGATTACTCGCCAGCGTGCTGCTTGCCCTTCCTCTGGCAGCCAGCGCCACTATGCAGATCGGTCTGCAGAACTGGTCTTACCTGGTCGACAGCAGCGCCCGCCTGAGCCTCGACGAAGTGCGCGCGCAACGTCAGCAATTCAAGCCTCTCGCCAAACAGTCCTTCACCTTCCCACCCAGCGACCATGCCGTCTGGCTACGCGTCGAGATACCAGCGCAGAGCGAGCCGACCTGGCTGTGGATCTTCTCGCCGCGGGTGCAGTTTCTCGACTACTACCTGCTCAAGGACGGCCACCTGGAGCAGAACCTGCACACCGGCGAGGCCATGCCGCTGGAGTCGCGACCGCTGCCTTCGCGCTTCTATCTGATGCCGCTGCCCAACGACCAGCAGGCACGGGTCGCCTATGTCCGCTTGACCTCCAACCACCCGCTGATGACCTGGTTCAAGATCATGGATCAGGCCGAGCTGGTGGGGCTGGAGAAACCCGCCTACCTCTACGGCGTGCTGTTCGGCGCACTGTTGCTGCTGACCCTGTACAACCTCATTCGCTTCCTCTACAGCCGCAGCGCCAGCAGCCTGTGGCTATCGGGAGTGAACCTGAACCTGGGCATCTGTTCGGCGGCCAACCTCGGCGTATTCGCCCAGTGGCTGCCGCAACTGGGTTACAACCAGTCGCTGGTGGCCGACCTTTCCGCGCTGTCCGCCGCCTTCTGCGTGCTGGCCTTCGGCCTGTCCTTCGTACACGGCTCGCACGTTCAGCGCAGCCCACTCAACCGCCTGCTGCAGATCAATGCCCTGCTGGTGGCAGCCTATGGCCTGCTGATCGCCGTGACCGGGCTGTTCTGGTTCAGTTCGCTGGTCTACCTGCTGGTAGCCCTGAGCACCCTCAATCTGCTGCTGGTGAGCAGCCTGCACTGGCGTGCCGGCTATCGGCCGATCCGCCTGGTGATGGTGGGCACCCTGGTGTTCAACATGGGTTTCGGCTTCTTCGTGCCCGTGCTGTTCGGCGTCGAGCAGCTCAATCCCGGCTGGCTGGTACTGGGCGTATTCAGCGTAGCCACCCTGGCCGGGCTGATCCTCAGCGTGTCGCTGACCGAACGCCAGCGCGAGATCACCTCTGCCACCCTCGACAGCCGCACCGCGCTGGCCGCCAGCAGCGCCGAACTGCGCGCCAAGGCCGAGTTCCTGGCCAAGATCAGCCATGAAATACGCACCCCGATGAACGGCGTGCTGGGCATGACCGAGCTGTTGTTGGGTACGCCGTTGTCGGCCAAGCAGCGCGATTACGTGCAGACCATCCACAGCTCAGGCAACGAACTGCTCACCCTGATCAACGAGATCCTCGACATTTCCAAGTTGGAATCCGGGCAGATCGAGCTGGATGACGTGCAGTTCGACCTCGGCGCGCTGATCGAGGACTGCCTCGACATCTTCCGCGCCAAGGCCGAGCAGCAGCGCGTGGAACTGATCAGTTTCATCCAGCCGCAGGTTCCGCGCGTCATCAGCGGTGACCCCACGCGCCTGCGTCAAGCCCTGCTGAGCCTGCTGGACAACGCTTTCAAGCAGACCGACGAGGGCGAGATCCTGCTGGTGGCCGCATTGGACGGCAGCAATGGCCAGCATCGCCTGCGCATCGCCGTGCAGGACAGCGGCCGCCCCTTGCAGCCCGAAGAGCGCGATGCCCTGCTCAACGCCGAGCTGCACAGCCGCGATTTCCTCGCCGCCACCCGCCTGGGCGGTCGCCTCGGGTTGATCATCGCACGGCAACTGGTGCGCATGATGGGCGGTGATTTCGGCATCCAGGCCAGCAATAGCCAGGGCAGTACCCTGTGGCTCAGCCTGCCGCTGGACGCGGCCCGCCTGGAGCAGCCGGAAACCGATCTGGACAGCCCGCTGCAGGGCGCCCGTCTGCTGGTTGTGGACGACAACGACACCTGCCGCAAGGTGCTGGTGCAGCAATGCAATGCCTGGGGTCTGCAGGTCAGCGCCGTGCCTTCGGGCAAGGAGGCCCTGGCACTGCTGCGCACCAAGGCGCACATGCGCGAATACTTCGACGCGGTACTGCTCGACCAGGACATGCCCGGCATGACCGGCATGCAACTGGCGGCGCGGATCAAGGAAGACCCCAGCCTCAATCACGACATCCTGATCATCATGCTCACCGGCATCAGCAACGCACCGAGCAAGGTGATCGCGCGCAATGCCGGGATCAAGCGCATCCTGGCCAAGCCGGTGGCCGGCTACACGCTCAAGACCACCCTGGCCGACGAACTGGCGCAGCGTCCCAACGACACCCCTGCCCAGGCCGCACCGACCCTGGTGAGCGCCCCGCTGAACGTGCCGGCCGACTTCCGCATCCTGGTAGCCGAGGACAACAGCATCTCCACCAAGGTCATCCGTGGCATGCTGGGCAAGCTCAACCTGCAACCGGACACCGCCAGCAACGGCGAGGAAGCCCTCGGCGCGATGAAGGCCAAGCACTACGACCTGGTGCTGATGGACTGCGAAATGCCAGTGCTCGATGGCTTCTCCGCCACCGAGCAACTGCGCGCCTGGGAAGCCCGCGAAGGCCGCCCACGCACCCCGGTGGTGGCTCTGACCGCGCATATCCTCGACGAGCACAAGGAGCGCGCCCGCGCCGTGGGCATGGACGGGCACATGTCCAAGCCGGTGGAGCTGTCGCAGTTGCGCGAGCTGATCGAGCACTGGATCGCCGAGCGCGAGCTGCAACGCCAACGTGACGCGCAGCCACACTGATCGTCCATTCTTTCTCTTCACGTTTTCTGCGAGCCTGCCCAATGGCGTCCGAGTTGTTCAGCCTCTACCTGAAACTGCTGGTGCTCTACAGCCCCTTCTTCGTCCTTTCCTGCTTCATCGGCCTGAGCCGTGGCTACACCCTCAAGGAGCGCAAGCGCCTGGCCTGGAAGGTGGCACTGGGGGTACTGATCGCCAGCGTGCTGCTGTACCTGTTCGGCAAGCACATCTTCACCCTGTTCGGCATCACCATCGACGCCTTCCGCATCGGTGCCGGCTCAGTGTTGTTCATCTCAGCCCTGGGCATGGCCCAGGGCAAGTCGGCGGTGCAGAGCGACAACGTGCAGCAGGACGTGACCATAGTGCCCTTGACCATCCCCCTGACCGTCGGCCCAGGCACCATCGGTGCCCTGCTGCTGATGGGCGCCAGCCACCCGCAATGGGAAGACAAGCTGGTGGCGCTGGCGGCGATCCTCCTCGCCAGCCTTACCGTCGGCGTGGTGCTGTACCTGTCCAACCGTTTCGAGCGCCTGCTCGGCGACCAGGGCCTGCAGATCGTCAGCCGTCTGATGGGCCTGTTCGTCTGCGCCCTGGCCGCGCAGATCATCTTCACCGGGGTGAAGAACTATCTGATGCCTTGAGGCCGCAGGTGTAGGGTGCGCTATGCGCACCAGTACCATAGAACGGGAGCGGTGCGCACGGCGCACCCTACAAGGCAGGCAAGCGTAGGGTGCGCTGCGCGCACCGCCAGCCGCTAAAATCTTGCACCATTGGCTTGCAGGTCAGCCCCGCCTCGGTGCAACGCCTCGCGCCAAAAAACCTGCCGCGCCCCTGAAATCCCCAAAAATACAGGCCTGCACAGACCTGGCACCCTCATTGCTCTGCTGATCCCAACTTGGATACAAGATGGGATCTCAACACATGCATAGCGCACCTCACGCCTTCACCCTCGCGCAATGGCAGCAGGCCTACCGCGATGGCCAATCACCTCCCGAGCTGATCAGCGCCCTGCGCGCGGAACTGGACGACGCCGACAACGCCTGGATCGCCCTGGCCAGCGACGCGCAGCTCGATGACCAGCTCGCGACCCTGGCAGACGCCTTGCAAGCCGCCGACGGCGATATCGGGAAGCTGCCGTTGTACGGCGTACCCTTCGCCATCAAGGACAATATCGACGCCGCCGGCTGGCCCACCACGGCCGCTTGCCCCGAGTTCGCCTACACCGCCGCAGCCGATGCCACCGTGGTGGCGCGCCTGCGCGCCGCCGGTGCCATCCTCATCGGCAAGACCAACCTCGACCAGTTCGCCACCGGCCTGGTAGGCACCCGCTCACCCTATGGCGCAGTACCCAACAGCTTCGACCCGGCTTACGTCAGCGGCGGCTCCAGCTCCGGCTCGGCCAGCGTGGTAGCACGCGGCCTGGTGCCCTTCGCCCTGGGCACCGACACCGCCGGCTCGGGCCGCGTGCCGGCCGGCTTCAACAATATCGTCGGGCTCAAGCCGACCAAGGGCTGGCTGCCCAATACCGGCCTGGTGCCGGCCTGCCGCACGGTCGACTGTATCTCGGTGTTCGCCCTGACCGTCGCCGATGCCCTGGCCGTGGCCAATATCGCTGGCGGCTATGACGCCGCCGATGCCTACAGCCGCAAGCACCCGAACAGCGCCAAGGTCGGCATGCCGCCCCAACCGCGCCTGGCCGTGCCGGCCAACCCCGAATTCTTCGGCGACAGCCAGAACCAGGCGGTCTATGAGCAAGCGTTGGGCAAACTGCGTGAACTGGGCGCCGAGCTGGTGGAGATCGACTTCGCCCCCTTCCAGCAACTGGCCGAGCAGCTCTATTACGGCTCCTGGGTCGCCGAACGCACGGTGGCAGTGGAAGGGATCGACCCGGCGCACATCAACCCGGTGGTGCGCGGCATCGTCGAGAACGGCCACCAGTACAGCGCCTGCGATGCCTACAAGGCGGAATACACCCGCGCTGAACTGAGCCGCCGCATCAACGACACCCTGGCTGGCTTCGATGCCCTGGTGGTGCCCACCTCGCCCACCATTCGCACCCTGGCCGAGATGCAAGCCGAGCCCGTGCTCTACAACAGCCAGTTCGGCACTTACACCAACTTCACCAACCTCGCCGACCTGTCTGCCTTGGCCCTGCCGGCGGGCTTTCGCGAAGACGGCCTGCCGGCCGGCATCACCCTGCTCGCCCCGGCCTGGCATGACCAGGCGCTGGCCGCCTTCGGTCAACGCTGGCAGCAAGCCCTGGCCCTGCCGCTGGGTGCTAGCGGCAAACCGCTCCCGACTCAAGCAGCGAGCACCGAGCCGGCGCCGGGCAGCATCCGCGTGGCGGTGGTCGGCGCCCACCTGACCGGCATGCCGCTGAACTTCCAGCTCACCAGCCGCGATGCCGTCTTGGTGGAGCAGACCACCAGCGCCGCGCATTACCGCCTCTATGCCCTGCCCGGCACCGTACCGCCCAAGCCGGGCCTGGCGCGTGTCACTGCCGATGGTGCCGAGATCATCGTCGAGCTATGGGACGTGCCGCAGGCGCGCTTCGGCGAGTTCGTCGCGGAGATCCCGCCGCCTTTGGGCATCGGCAATCTGCAGTTGGCCGATGGTCGTTGGGTCAAGGGCTTCATCTGCGAGCCCTATGCGCTGGATGGCGCCCGTGACATCACCAGCTTCGGCGGCTGGCGCGCCTTTATCGCCAGTACCAAGGCCTGACACCGCTCATGTCACGTACTGCCGAGCGCCCGCAGAGCCTGGCCGAGCGCATCTACGCCCGGCTCAAGGACGACATCTTCGAGTTCCGCCTGCTGCCGGGAGACCGCTTCAGTGAAGGCGAAGTCGCCGAGCGCATGGCCGCCAGCCGCACGCCAGTGCGCCAGGCCCTGTACCGCCTGCAGCGCGAAGGCTACCTGGACGTGCACTTTCGCAGCGGCTGGCAGGTGCGGGCGCTGGACTTCGTCCAGTTCGACGAACTCTACGAGTTGCGCATCGTGCTCGAACTGGAAGCTGTGCGCCGAATCTGCCAGCGCCCCATGGATGAACATTGCGCTGCACTGCAGATGCTCGAGCGCACCTGGATGGTGCGCAAAGAACAGCAACTGCAGGACGGCAGCCAGGTTGCCCAGCTCGACGAGGCCTTTCACGGCCTGCTGATGGAAGCTGCCGGCAATCAGGAAATGGCCCGCGTGCACCGCGAGGTCAGCGAGAAGATCCGCATTCTAAGGCGCCTGGACTTCACCCAGGCGCCGCGTATCGAGCTGACCTACGCCGAACACGCGCAGATTCTCGCGGCAATTCTCAGCCATCGCCCAGAAGAGGCACAGCTATTGCTCAAGACCCACATCGAGGTCAGCAAGGCGCAAGTACACAAGATCACCCTGCACATGCTGCACAGCGCCCGCCAACGGGCACTGCCGGTGCAAAGGTGACGCAAATGACCTTTGCATCACTGCCGAACAAGAAAGAGTTGCCCACTTACTCAAGATGAGAATGGAGAACGCACCATGCAACGTCGCAGCCTGATCAAGGCCTTCACCCTTTCCGCATCCATCGCCGCCATGGGCCTGTCCTGGACCATCCAGGCGGCCGAGACCATCAAGGTGGGCATTCTGCACTCGCTGTCCGGCACCATGGCCATTTCCGAAACCTCGCTGAAAGACATGGCTTTGATGACCATCGACGAGATCAACGCCAAGGGCGGCGTGCTCGGCAAGAAGCTGGAGCCGGTGGTGGTGGATCCGGCCTCGAACTGGCCGCTGTTCGCCGAGCGTGGCCGCCAGTTGCTGACCCAGGACAAGGTGGCCGTGACCTTCGGCTGCTGGACCAGCGTGTCGCGCAAATCCGTGCTGCCGGTCTACGAGGAACTCAACGGCCTGCTGTTCTACCCGGTGCAGTACGAGGGCGAGGAAATGTCGCCGAACGTCTTCTACACTGGCGCGGCGCCGAACCAGCAAGCCATCCCGGCGGTGGAATACCTGCTCAGCGAAGATGGCGGCGGGGCCAAGCGCTTCTTCCTGCTCGGCACCGACTACGTCTACCCGCGCACCACCAACAAGATCCTACGCGCCTTCCTGCACAGCAAGGGCATCGCCGACAAGGACATCGAAGAGGTCTACACCCCCTTCGGCCACAGCGACTATCAAACCATCGTCGCCAACATCAAGAAGTTCGCCGCTGGCGGCAAGACGGCCGTGGTCTCCACCGTCAACGGTGACTCCAACGTGCCCTTCTACAAGGAGCTGGCCAACCAGGGTCTGAAAGCCACCGACGTGCCGGTAGTGGCCTTCTCCGTGGGCGAGGAAGAACTGCGCGGCATCGACACCAAGCCGCTGGTCGGCCACCTGGCGGCCTGGAACTACTTCCAGTCCGTGGAAAACCCGGTCAACGACAAGTTCGTCGCCGACTGGAAAGCCTACGCCAAGGCCAAGAAGCTGCCGAACGCCGACACCGTGGTGACCAACGACCCGATGGAAGCCACCTACGTGGGCATCCACATGTGGGCACAAGCCGTCGAGAAGGCCGGCACCACCGACGTCGACAAGGTGCGCGAAGCCATGGCCGGGCAGACCTTCGACGCGCCGAGCGGCTTCACCCTGACCATGGACAAGACCAACCACCACCTGCACAAGCCGGTGATGATCGGTGAAATCCAGGAAGACGGTCAGTTCTCCGTGGTCTGGGAGACCGAGAGCCCGATCCGCGCCCAGCCGTGGAGCCCGTACATCGAAGGCAATGACAAGAAGCCGGATCACCCGGTCAAGTCGAACTGAGGCAAAAGCCCCTCCCTGCGCCGACCGCGCAGGGAGAGGACAAAAGTAGCCCGGATGCAATCCGGGGAGAGTTGTCCCGGATTGCATCCGGGCTACGCCAAGGACACACCTGATGCACACTGCCCTGATCCGAATTCTTCTGAGCCTGCTGCTGTTGCTGCCATTGGCTGCGGGCGCTGGCGAAGCCGACGACTTCGCCGCCGCCAACTCCAGCCAGCAGGCCAAACTCCTGCAAGCCTGGGCCGCCGCGCCCAAGGCCGAGCGCCTGCCCCTGCTGCTGGCCCTGCAACAAGGCCGCGTTGGCCGCGATGCCGACAAACGCGCCTTCATCGAACAGGACGGCATCTGGCTCGCCGCCACGGGCGATGCCACTGCCAACGGCACGCCTCGCAAACTGCGCCTGAACAACCGCCTGCGCGGCCTTGCTGCCGTCGCCGTGGCCAGCCACCGCTTGCTCGCTGACGATGCCGCCCTGCGCCTCGACGCCGCCCGGCAACTGCAACGCAATACCCCGCCGGCACTGCTGCCCTTGCTGGAAAACCGCCTGAGCATCGAAGCCGACGAACAGGTGCAGGACGCCCTGGCCCTCGCTCTGGCCAACCTGCAACTGGACGCCAGCGACCCGGCCGTGCGCCTGGCTGCCGTGCAGCGCCTCGGTGAGACCGGCGACCCACTGGCTCTCACGCGCTTGCAGGCGCTGATCGACGGCGGCCAGGAGAGTGATGCCCAGGTACTGACCGCCGCGCGCCAGAGCCTGGCGCAGATCAACAACAAACTGCTGATCGGCGAGCTGCTCGGCCAGGCCTTCAGCGGCCTGTCGCTGGGCTCGATCCTGCTCCTGGCGGCCCTGGGCCTGGCCATCACCTTCGGCCTGCTCGGGGTGATCAACATGGCCCACGGCGAGATGCTGATGCTCGGTGCCTACACCACCTATGTGGTGCAACTGAGCTTCCAGAAACTTGCCCCCGGCTATCTGGCGCTTTACCCGCTGGCTGCATTGCCCATCGCCTTCGTCGTCACCGCAGCAATCGGCATGGCCCTGGAACGCACGGTGATCCGCCACCTCTACGGCCGCCCGCTGGAAACCCTGCTGGCCACCTGGGGCATCAGCCTGATCCTGATTCAACTGGTGCGCGTCACCTTCGGCGCGCAGAACGTCGAAGTGGCCAACCCGGCCTGGCTGTCCGGCGGCGTACAGGTGCTGCCCAACCTGGTGCTGCCCTACAACCGCATCGTCATCATCGGTTTCGCCCTGTTCGTCGTGCTGCTGACCTGGCTGCTGCTAAACAAGACGCGCCTGGGCCTCAACGTGCGCGCGGTGACGCAGAACCGCAACATGGCGGCCTGCTGTGGCGTGCCCACCGGCCGCGTGGACATGCTGGCCTTCGGCCTCGGCTCAGGCATCGCCGGCCTCGGCGGTGTGGCCCTGAGCCAGATCGGCAACGTCGGCCCGGACCTCGGCCAGAGCTACATCATCGACTCCTTCCTGGTGGTGGTGCTCGGCGGGGTCGGCCAGTTGGCCGGCAGCGTGCTGGCCGCCTTCGGCCTGGGTGTGATGAACAAGTTCCTCGAACCGCAGATCGGCGCCGTACTCGGCAAGATCCTCATCCTCGCGCTGATCATTCTGTTCATCCAGAAGCGCCCGCAAGGCCTCTTCGCTCTCAAAGGACGTGTGATCGACTGATGAATGCACCAAACCAAACCCTGCTGGCCCGTGCCAGCACCAAACTCGGCCCGCAGGTCTCCATTGCCATCGGCCTGCTGGTTCTGGCCGTGCTGATAGCCATGCCGCTGCTGCACCTGCTGCCGGCCGAGCACCCCCTGCATGTGACGGCCTACAGCCTGACCCTGGTGGGCAAGATTCTCTGCTACGCCATCGTCGCCCTGGCCCTGGATCTGGTGTGGGGCTATGCCGGCATGCTGTCGCTGGGCCATGGCCTGTTCTTCGCCCTCGGTGGCTATGCAATGGGCATGTACCTGATGCGTCAGTCGGCGGGCGATGGCCTGCCGGCCTTCATGAGCTTCCTGGCCTGGAACGAGTTGCCCTGGTACTGGTACGGCACCTCCAGCTTCCTCTGGGCGCTGTGCCTGGTGGTGCTGGCCCCCGGCCTGCTGGCCCTGGTGTTCGGCTTCTTCGCCTTCCGCTCGCGGATCAAGGGCGTGTACTTCTCGATCATGACCCAGGCGCTGACCTTCGCCGGCATGCTGCTGTTCTTCCGTAACGAAACCGGCTTCGGCGGCAACAACGGCTTTACCGGCTTCACCCGCATCCTCGGCTTCGACATCACCGCCCAGGGCACCCGGGCGGCGCTGTTCCTGGCCACCGTGGTGCTGTTGCTGGGCAGCCTGTACCTGGGCCTGCGCCTGGCGCGCAGCAAGTTCGGCCGGGTGCTCACCGCCCTGCGCGACGCCGAGAACCGCCTGATGTTCTGCGGCTACGACCCACGCGGTTACAAGCTGTTCATCTGGGTATTGAGCGCAGTGCTGTGCGGCCTGGCTGGCGCCCTGTACGTGCCGCAGGTGGGCATCATCAACCCCAGCGAGATGGCGCCGACCCAGTCCATCGAGGCCGCCGTGTGGGTCGCCCTGGGTGGGCGCGGCACGCTGATCGGCCCGCTGCTCGGCGCAGGCATCGTCAATGGCATGAAGAGCTGGTTCACCGTGGCCTTCCCCGAGTACTGGCTGTTCGCCCTGGGCGCCCTGTTCATCGTCGTTACCCTGTTCCTGCCGCGCGGTGTAGTCGGCCTGCTGAAAAAGGAAAAGGATCAATGAGAGCCACGCCGATCCCGGAAACCATGCTCGAAGCCGCTCTGGATCCCAGCGCACTGGACACCCGCCCTGTGCTGGGCAAAGGCGTCAACGTGCGCCACGGCACCATCCTCACCCTGGAAGACATCAACGTCAGCTTCGATGGTTTTCGCGCGCTGACCGACCTGACCTTGTACATCGGCGTCGGCGAACTGCGCTGCATCATCGGCCCCAACGGCGCTGGCAAGACCACCATGATGGACGTGATCACCGGCAAGACCCGCCCGGACAGCGGCGTGGCCTACTTCGGTGAGCAGTTCGACCTGACCCGCATGAGCGAAGTGGAAATCGCCCAGGCCGGCATCGGCCGCAAGTTCCAGAAGCCCACGGTATTCGAGGCGCTCACGGTGTTCGAGAACCTGGAGCTGGCGCAGAAGACCAACAAGTCGGTATGGGCCAGCCTGCGCGCCAAGCTCAGCGGCGAACAGCAGGATCGTATCGAGGAAGTGCTCAATACCATTCGCCTGGAGGCCTCGCGCAACCGTCCGGCCGGGCTGCTCTCCCACGGCCAGAAGCAGTTCCTCGAAATCGGCATGCTGTTGATGCAGGAGCCGCACCTGCTGCTGCTCGACGAGCCGGTGGCAGGCATGACCGACGCCGAGACCGAGTTCACCGCCGAGCTGTTCAAGTCACTGGCGCGCAAGCACTCGCTGATGGTGGTGGAGCACGACATGGGCTTCGTCGGCTCCATCGCCGACCACGTCACCGTACTGCACCAGGGCAGCGTGCTGGCCGAAGGCTCGCTGGAGCAGGTGCAGAACGATGAGCGGGTGATCGAGGTTTATCTGGGGCGCTGACGCGCCAGCTACAGGCTGCAAGCCTCAAGCTGCAAGTAGAAGCAGGCCCCGTGCCGCTTTCACTTGTGGCTTGCAGCTTGAAGCTTGCAGCTCCAAGAACGAGGAATTGAAGTCATGCTCCAAGTCGAAAAACTGCATCAGTACTACGGCGGCAGCCATATCCTCCGTGGCCTGTCGTTCGACGTGAAGGTCGGCGAGGTCACCTGCCTGCTCGGCCGCAACGGCGTGGGCAAGACCACCCTGCTCAAATGCCTGATGGGCCTGATCCCGGCCAAGGACGGCAACGTGCAGTGGGAAGGCAAGGCCATCACCGCCTACAAACCACACCAGCGCGTGCAAGCCGGTATCGCCTACGTGCCGCAGGGCCGCGAGATCTTCGGCCGCCTGACGGTGGAAGAGAACCTGCTGATGGGTCTGTCGCGCTTTCCCGGCAGCCAGGCCAAGGCCGTGCCGGAATTCATCTACGAACTGTTCCCTGTGCTGCGCGAGATGAAGCATCGCCGAGGCGGCGACCTCTCCGGCGGCCAGCAGCAACAGCTAGCCATCGGCCGTGCCCTGGCCAGCCAGCCGCGCCTGTTGATCCTCGACGAGCCCACCGAAGGCATCCAGCCCTCGGTGATCAAGGAGATCGGCGCGGTGATCAAGAAACTCGCCGCTCGCGGCGACATGGCCATCCTGCTGGTGGAGCAGTTCTACGACTTCGCCGCCGAACTGGCCGACCAGTATCTGGTGATGAGCCGGGGCGAGATCGTCCAGCAGGGCCGTGGCGCCAACATGGAAGCCGAGGGCGTGCGCGGGTTGGTGGCGATCTAGCCCCGCACCCGCACCCGCTCAGCCTGGCAACGCTCTTTCTGTCCACCATTGCGCACCTGTAGGGCAAGCTCGCCTCCAGACTCCTGAGCTGCGCAGTGATACCCTTCGAGACACCATCCTCGGCAATCGTTGCGGAATCACAGGCGCCTCCCCCGCAACCGAGCGAGTACGCAGGTTCCTCGAACTGTCCGCATCAATCTGCGGCCAACTGTGAGCGCAGCGACTCGGTTAAGGTCTTACACTTGCGCCCTGCCCCTGATGCAACGGGGCGAGTGCACGGCCCGGCATGTGCCCGACAGCCCAGGCTCAAGCAGGCCATACACCCTAACAGCGAAATGAGGTTATCCATGAGCAAGGTGGCATTCATCACAGGCGCGACATCCGGTTTTGGCCGCGCCGCGGCACGACGCTTCGCCGAGGCCGGCTGGGCCCTGGTGCTCAGCGGTCGGCGCCTGGAGCGACTGGAGGCACTGCAGCAAGAGCTGCAGGACAAGGTGCCGGTGCACATCGCCGAACTGGACGTGCGCGATGCCGCTGCGGTGAAGGCCCTGGTCGACGGCCTGCAGGCGCCCTTCGCGCGCATCGACGTGCTGGTCAACAACGCCGGCCTGGCCCTGGCCCCGGAAGCGGCGCAGAAGGTGGCCCTGGAAGACTGGCACACCATGATCGACACCAACGTCACCGGCCTGGTCAACGTCACCCACGCCGTGTTGCCCAAGCTGCTGGAAATCGGCAAGGGCACCAGCATCATCAACATCGGTTCGGTGGCTGGCGAATGGCCCTACCCGGGCGGCCACGTCTATGGTGCAACCAAGGCCTTCGTCAAACAGTTCAGCTTCAACCTGCGCTGCGACCTGGTGTCCACCGGCGTGCGCGTCACCGACATCGCCCCCGGCATGGCCGAAACCGAATTCACCCTGGTACGTACCAAGGGCAATCAGGCCGCCTCCGACGCGTTGTACGGCAACACCACACCGCTGAGCGCCGAGGACATCGCCGAGCAGATCTTCTACGTCGCCACCCTGCCGGATCACATCAACATCAACCGCCTGGAAATCATGCCCAGCCGCCAGGCCTGGTCGGCCTTCGCCGTAGACCGCGATTGAAGGTAGGATTTACCCGCGAAAAGGCTGCCCCCTTGCATACACGGGGGCAGAGCCGGACGGAGCAGCGCAACTGGCCAGCGGAGAGGGCCGCACGCAGAGAACGACACCCTAAGCCAGCCCAGTCCAATTGGCGGACATGCACATCGAAAGGTGCAACGAAGGGCTCGCAGCCCAGCAGGTTGCGACAGACCTCACCAGGCCATCAGGACGCCTGCTTCAGCTCGTCGTAGGCATTGAGATACTCACCGGCCAACTGCTCCTTCTGCTTGTCGCGCAGCAGCTTGCCGGCCATCTGGAAAAAGCGCTGCTCCTCTTCCTTGAGGTGATGCTCGACCTTCTCGGCCAGAGCCTTGGCCTGCGCCAACCAACTGGAGCTGCTGGGGTCGGTTTCCTCCAGATCCTCGATCATTTCGTCCATCTGGTGATGCTCGGCAATGGCGTGGCGCGACAGATCGACGCCCGCTTCCTGCTGCATCAGGGGAATATAGAAGTGCCGCTCCTCAGCCACCGAATGTACGGCCAGCTCCTGCTTGAGCTGAGCGAACAAGGCATGCCGCTCGGCCGTATCACCATGGGTAGCGACCAGTTTCTGCGCCAGCTTGCGCTGGATGTCATGGCTGATGCGCAGGGCTTCGAAAATCGTCATGCAGGCACCTCTTATTCGGTCACGGTCTTAGTAGCACTAGACCATCAATGAAAAGATAGGTGCCGCATCGCTTGCTCAGCGCAACTGGCTGTCCTTGCTGCCACGGCGGTTGTAGCCACTGCTGGCCGCTTGCTGTTTGTCGACCTCGGCCTGGCAATTGACGCACAGGCGCACGCCGGGAATCGCTTGGCGACGGGCTTCGGGAATCACCGCGTCACATTCCTCGCAGCGATGCAGACTCTCGCCTTTCGGCAACTGGCTACGGGCACGCGCGACGGCGTCCTCGATGCTGCTGTCGATCTGTTCCTGCACCGCGCTGTCACTTGCCCAACCGCCTGCCATGTTCCGGCCTCCTCGCCTGCATGGGCCATGATATGCGCCCAATGTCGGCGAAGTGCAAGTGCCGTTCATGCAGGCGCCTCTGCGCTTATTCGCGCACTTCCATGAACTCCTTGGCCCAGAGGATGTAATCCTCGGGCATGGTGTACTTGTGCGTCAGCTCGGTGGCATTGAGGTCGCAGGGCTGGGCACCGCGCTGCTCGCGCAGGCAGTCGTAGGTGGCCTTGATCGCGGCGAAGTAGGCGCCATGGCCGTTGACCACGATGCGCACGCCCAGACGTGCCAAGCGCTGGTTGTCGCGTAGTTCCGGGTTGCCGTAGGTGACCAGCATCAGCGGCACCTTGAGGCCTTCGGCGATCTGCTCCAGATGGGCGAAATCCTTCACCCCGACCAGGCAGATACCATCGGCGCCGGCCGCCTCGTAGGCGCGGGTGCGCTGGATCACTTCGTCCACCTCCAGCACGCCGGCGTGGGTGCGGGCGATGATGGCCAGATCCGGGTCGACGCGCGCCTCCAGGGCCGCGAGGATCTTGCCCACGCCCTCCTCGACCGAGATCAGGTCGGTGGATTTGCGGCCGAACTGGGCCGGCAGCAGGGTGTCTTCGATGGTCAGCGCGGCGATGCCGGCGCGCTCCAGCTCGACCACGGTGCGCATCACGTTGAGCGCATTGCCATAACCGTGGTCGGCGTCGGCGATCACCGGCAGGCGCGCCGCGCGGCCGATACGTGCGGCCTGCTCGACGAATTCGCTGAGGGTGATCAGGGCGAAGTCCGGCGCGCCGAGCACCTGCAGAGAAGCGACGGAACCACCGAGAATGCCGACCTCGAAGTCGAGATCGGCGGCGATACGGGCGGACATGGGGTCGAAGACCGAAGCGGTGTGGTAGCAGCGCTCGGAAGCCAGCAGGGCACGAAAGGCACTGCGCAGCTCATGATGGGATGCACGTTGCAAGATGGGCATGGGGCGTATTCCAAAGTCGGTTGAATCGCTTTTTCTCTTTTTGGTAATCGTGTAGACGTGACCAATGCTAGCGCAAGGCACTTGCGCCAGGCTTTCGTCGCACCATTGCAGTCACGTCAGCGATGTTTCCTGGGCGTCTTGCCAGCAATTTACCGGCCAGCCAGCTCTGCCGGCAGCCGGGGGATAAAAGCGCCACTGTCGATCAGGGAATAGGCCATCCAGCCGGCGACGGCCAGGTAGAACAGACGTGGCAACCAGACGGCCAGCCATTGCTGCCGCGCAGCGAGCTGCTGAGCCTGTAGCCGGGCAAAGCGCAGCAGCGCCTCGCCCGGCCGCCCAGTCGCTTCGCCGCTGTTGAGCATGGCCGTCAGCATGCCCTGCCCCGGCAAGGACAGGGCGATCAAGGCCTGCGTCAGCGACTGCCCGGACTGAATACGCGACGCCAAAGTGGCGAAATCCCGCCGCAGGCGCGCATTGCTCATGGTGCCACAGGCTCGCGGCAAGGCATCGAGTACGGCGATACCGGCCTCGAGCTGCAGGCCCAGGGCATCGCAGAAGTTACGCAGGTCGGCCTTGCGCTGCAGCGTGCCGAGCAGCGGCAGTGCCAGCAGAAAATCATCCAAACGGCCCGGCTGCACACTGCGCCGCTGCTGCCAACGCCGCCACGCCACAGGCACCAGGCGATACAGGCCGAACAAGCTCAGCAGTGGCAACAATGCACATGCCAGGTAGCCGGCCAGGCTCAGCGAACCGCCCACCAGCGCCGGTAGGGGCTGGACGATCAGGGCCAGCAGCAGCACCCCTGCCGGCAGCCATAGGCGCGCACGCAGGGCCGCGAGTTGCTGCACCTGCTCGGCATAACGTTGAGCCAGTTGTTCGTGCATTTGCGCCAGACCGCCGGCCTGTTGCGCGGCGCGCAGCAGGCTGGCCTCCAGCGGCGTGAACACGCCACTTAGCTGGCCGGAAACCGCCAGATCACGCCCGGCACCGACGAGCTGACGCAGGCGCTGCAGTGCCCGCGCCTGCCGCGCACCCAGCGCCAGGCTGGCCAGGGCTCGATCCAGCGGCACACCGGCACGCTCCATGGCGGCCAGATGGGCAAACAGCCGGGCGCGCGCCTGCAAGGGCAAGGCCCGCTCACTCATGCAGCAACGCGGCGACGTGCGCTTCGTCGGCGTGGGGAAACCACTGCCGATAGAGACGCTCCAGGCTGCCATCGGCACGCATGCCAGCGAGCAGTTGTCGCCAGCGTGCGACCCGCTCCGGCGGAGCCGCCTTGGAGAAAGCGATATAGGAGGCATTGGGCATCAGGTCGAATTGCCACTGCACCTGGTCAACGCTCATGCCCTCCCCGGCCAACAGCGCCTCCAGAATCAGGTCATTGGCCACGATCAGTTTCACCCGTCCATGATGGAACAGACGCACCATGTCGGAAGGCTTGGACACCCCATGCAGGTTGTCCATGCCCAGCATCAGCAACTGCTCATGGATATACCACTGCTTGGGCACTGCCAGAGTGCCGAAGCGGCGCACATCGTCGAGGTTATGCACGCGGATGTTGTCCGCGCGCCGGCTGTAGAAGCCGGTACGTCCCACAACAATTGGCCCGACCCACTGGAACAGCGCTTCGCGCTCCGGCGTGCGCACGACCGGGAACAAGGCTGCATCAGCCTCACGCTGCACCTGATGATAACCACGCGTCCAGGGCACCAGCTCGATCTGCGCAGGCTGGCCGCTGCGGCGTACCAGCTCCTTGACCACCTGCACGGTCATGCCATCGAGCTTGCCCGCCTCGAGGAAGCCGTAAGGCCGGTTGTCCTCGGTGTACAGGCGCAATTCGCCAGCAGCGTTCGCAGCACTACAGCAGCAGAGGAGGACGGCACATACGACGGATTTGAACATAGAGTGTGTCACTGACCTGAGCGATGCTCGACAACAAACTGGATGATAGGTCACTGCGCTGCAAGCGTCATCCCACCGAGCCAGGCCTTATGATCGGTCGGCCAAGCCTGCCATAACTGTCCACAAACTGTCAGTGTGCACATTTTTTCACACTCGCGACGACGGCCGGGCTGGCCCTATGCGCCCGCTCGGGCGATGATCAGTGCCCCTTTTCGTCTTTCGTTCGCCATGACCACCACAGACAGCTCGACCCCGACCCACAAGCCGCGCCCGTTGATCGACCTGGCCATCAGCATCCTGATCCCCTCGTTCATCCTGATGAAGCTCAGCGCTGAACATCGTCTGGGGCCCGATGGTGCCTTGCTCCTGGCCCTGACCTTCCCACTGGGCTGGGGCGCCTTCGAGCTGATCAAGTACCGCAAATTCAACTTCATCGCCCTGCTCGGCCTGATCAGCGTGGCGCTGACCGGCGGCATCGGCCTGTTGCATCTCAGCACTCAGTGGCTGGCAGTCAAGGAGGCGACCATTCCGGGCATCATCGGCATCGCCGTGCTGGTGTCGACACGCACCCGCTACCCGCTGATCCGCACTCTTCTATTCAACAAGACGGTGCTCAACGTCGACAAGATCCATCAACGGCTCGAGCAGGGCGGCCATGTCGAACATTTCGAGACGCGGCTGATGCGCGCCACCTACTGGCTCAGCGGCACCTTCTTCTTCTCCTCGTTCATGAACTACGTACTGGCCAAGTGGATAGTGGTCAGCCCGTCCGGCACCGAGGCCTTCAACGATGAGCTGGGGCGCATGACCCTGCTCAGCTACCCGATGATCGCCATTCCTTCGATGATCATGCTCATGGCCATCTTCTATTATCTGTGGAAGACCATCCATGGCCTCACCGGGCTGAGCCTGGAAGAGATCATGGCCAATCAGGAGCGCCAGTCCTGAACCGCTGAGCCAGGGCCATGTTGTTCACCTCGGCCTACCTGGGGCTATTTCTCTCGGCATTCGGCGCCGCCACCCTGTTGCCCTTGCAATCCGAGGCGGTGCTGGTGGCATTGCTGCTCAGTGGCGCTCACGCCACCTGGGCCTTGCTGGCGGTTGCCACCCTGGGCAACGTGTTGGGCTCCTGGGTCAACTGGCTGCTGGGCCGCTCACTGGAACATTACCGGGGGCGACGCTGGTTTCCGGTCAGCAACGCCCGCCTGGCACAGGCTCAGGGCTGGTATGCGAAGTACGGCCGCTGGTCGCTTTTGTTGAGCTGGATGCCGCTGATCGGCGATCCACTGACACTGGTGGCCGGCGTGATGCGCGAGCCGCTGTGGCGTTTCCTGCTGCTGGTGAGCCTGGCCAAGAGCGCTCGTTATGCCGTGTTGGCCGTACTCACCCTGGCCTGGTTGTAAGCTGTTTCGCGTCCACACAGGCTGCATGGACATACGGGGTTACGCCAATGACGCGTATTGCAGTTGAGCAACGGACGCGGCTCCGTGATACTGCGCACCGCGCCATGCAGGCAGAATCCATTCGCGGGCGCTGCAGGATCGGCCCACAAGGCCCGCCATCATCGAGCCCGGCCAAGGCTCAAGGCCCCGTCAAACGCCTCGGGGCTCTCGATCGAGGATTTGTAGTGTCCGTTGTTGAAGCCAAACCCAAACTGAAACGCAGCGACCTGATCTGGACGCTGATCGGTCTTGGCGCTGTGGTGCTGTCCGGCTTCCTGCTCTACCGCGAACTGCGCAATATCTCCATCCACGAGATCAAAGGCAGTCTCGAAGCCATCTCGCATATCAGCTGGCTGCTGGCCGGTGCCGCCACCCTGGGCGCCTACTGGGCGCTGGCCTGGTACGACCGCATCGCCGTGGCCCACCTGGGCAAGCGGATTCCCTGGCGCTTCATCACCCTGTGCTCCTTCACCACCTATGCGCTGGCGCACAACATCGGCGCCTCGGTGTTTTCCGGCGCGGTGGTGCGTTACCGCGCCTACCGCAGCAAGGGCCTGACGCCGCAGGAAATCGGCATCCTCATCGTCTTCTGCTCCTTCACCTTCGCCATCGGCACCCTGCTGGCCAGCGGCTGCGTGCTGATCGCCCAGCCGGATCTGGTGCACCGTGTCGCCAACGTCACACCACTGGTATCGGTGGTCATCGGCAGCGTCCTGCTGACGCTGGTCGGTCTCTACGTGCTGGGCTCCTGGCGCCAGTTCAAACCCTGGACGCTGGGCAAGCTGCATGTCGAGTACCCGCGCCTGCGCATCGTCGGCCGTCAGTTGTTGGCCGGCCCACTGGAGCTGCTGTGCGCGGCGGCGATCATCTACTTCGCCCTGCCTGCCGACAACCACCCTGGCTATCTGGTGGTGCTGGGTGTGTTCCTCGCCTCCTTCTCGCTGGCCCTGCTGTCCCATGCGCCCGGTGGCCTGGGTGTGCTGGAAGTGACCTTCCTCGCCGCCATGCCGGAAGTGCCTGCCGCCGATGTGCTGGCGGCGTTGATCGTGTTCCGCGTGTTCTACTTGCTGCTGCCGTTCGCCCTGTCGCTGCTGGTGGTACTGGGCTTCGAGTGGAGTCAGTGGAAGGCACGACAAAGCAGCGCCAATCTGCCCTCCTGAATCACGACTCGCGATGACGGCAGCGCTGACATAGAATGCGCGGCCGTTTTCGTGGCCTGCCCTCGTTGGCAGCCACCCTCCGGGTCGTCGCCATGCGACGTCGTCATTCATCCCGGCAATCTTTCTGGCGGTCTGCACCATGTCCTTCTCTACTCCCGCCCGCGCCTGCGGTATCGACTTCGGCACCTCCAACTCCACCGTCGGCTGGTTTCGCCCAGGCCAGGACAGCCTGCTGCCTCTGGAAGACGGCAAGATCACCCTGCCTTCGGTGATCTTCTTCAACACCGAGGAGCGCCGCCCGGTCTACGGCCGCCTGGCCCTGCACGAGTACCTGGAGGGCTACGAAGGCCGCTTGATGCGCTCGCTGAAAAGCCTGCTGGGCTCCAAGCTGCTGAAGAGCGAAACCACGGTGCTGGGCAGTGCTCTGCCATTCAAGGATCTGCTCGGCTTCTTCATCGGCGAACTGAAAAAGCGCGCCGAAGCTCAGGCCGAACGTGCCTTCGAGGAAGTGGTGCTGGGCCGCCCGGTGTTCTTCGTCGACGACGACCCAGCCGCCGACCAGGAGGCGCAGAACACCCTGGTGGCCGTGGCGCACAAACTCGGTTTCAAGGAAGTGTCCTTCCAGTACGAGCCCATCGCCGCGGCCTTCGACTACGAGTCGAACCTCGACCGCGAAGAGCTGGTGCTGATCGTCGACATCGGCGGCGGTACGTCGGACTTCTCCCTGGTGCGCCTGGCCCCGCAGCGCCACCACCTGGCCGAGCGCCAGGGCGACATCCTCGCCACCGGCGGCGTGCACATCGGCGGTACCGACTTCGACAAGCAGCTCTCGCTGGCCGGAGTGATGCCGCTGTTCGGCTACGGCAGCCGGATGAAGAGCGATGCCTTCATGCCCACCAGCTACCACCTCAACCTGGCCACCTGGCACACCATCAACGCGCTGTACGCACAGAAGACTCAGCTAGCCCTGCAGAACATGCGCTACGACATCGTCGACGCCACCGGCATCGACCGCCTCTTCGCCCTGATCGAACAACGTGCTGGGCACTGGCTGGCGATGCAGGTGGAAGACAGCAAGATCGCCCTGAGCGAACAGGACGCACGGCCCATCGACCTGTCGCGCGTAGAGCCGGGCCTGGTCGCCGAGCTGACCCAGCCGCTGTTCGAGGAGGCCATCGAGCCACTGCTCGAACGCATCCGCGCCAGCCTCACGCAGTTGCTCGCCGATGCCAGCATCGCCGCCGATCAGGTCGACACGCTGTTCTTCACCGGTGGCTCCAGCGGCGTGCCGGCCCTGCGCCAGAGCGTGGCCGCCATGCTACCCAAGGCGCGCAGCGTGGAGGGCAATACCTTTGGCAGCATCGGCAGTGGCCTGGCCATCGAGGCCAAGAAGCGCTACGGGTGACGATCTGCTGCGCGTCGGTCCTGCCACGGATCGTAGGGTGCGCTGTGCGCACCGATTACCGATGCCCTGGTGCGCACGGCGCACCCTACCCAGGCGATGATATTCTTGCCGCCCCTTCCATACCCGAGGAATAGCCTGATGAAAGCCCAGCTGGAAGAACTGATCGCCAAGATAAGCTCCGGCTGCCTGCCCGAGGACGAGATCGCCCGCATCGCCGACGAAGCCGCGCAGGCCTACGCCGACCCGGCTGCCTTCCTCGCCGCCAACCCGGACGTCAACTACGACGACGAATTCCCCATCCCGCTGGGCGAGTGGGTGGTGGTCGGCAGTCTGCCGGACACCGTGCTGTTCCAGGCCGACAGCTATGAAGAGCTGTTCCAGCGCATCACCGAATCTTTCGGCCCGCAGGTACAGTTCGTGCTCAAGCCCAAGCAACTGGCCAAGACCGAACCACTCAAGGCGCTCAACCGCATTCAGGTGCAGCTCTCGGCGCTGTCGCCGGAAACCGGCGGCTACGTACTGGTGGATTTCAGCGAGCCACTGGACGACGAGCTGCAGGCAGTGCTGGTGTACGCCAACGACCTGCCACGGGTGCTGGAACTGGCGGTGGAAGTGGGTATCTACGCTGCACCCGCGCTAAAAGCGCTGCAGGAAGGGTTGGACGACTGAGCGGAACACCCGTCACCACGAGTAGTCACTAAAGCTACTCGATCAGCCCAAACCGCAAGGAAATCCTCATGAAGATTCTGCTGGTACTGACTTCCCACGACCGCCTCGGCGACACCGGCCACAAGACCGGCTTCTGGCTGGAAGAGTTCGCCGCACCTTACTACTGCTTCAAGGATGCCGGCGCCCAGCTGACCCTGGCCTCGCCCAAGGGCGGGCAGCCGCCCATCGACCCGAAGAGCGATGACGAGAGCGCGCAGACCGAGGCCACCCGCCGCTTTGCCGGCGATGCCGAAGCCCAGCGCGACCTGGCCAATACCCTGCCGCTGGCGCAGGTGCGCGCCGAAGACTTCGATGCGCTATTCTACCCAGGTGGCCATGGCCCGCTGTGGGATCTGGCCGAAAGCCCCGACTCCATCGCCCTGATCGAAGGTTTCCTGGCACTCGGCAAACCGGTCGGTGCGGTCTGCCACGCGCCTGGCGTGCTGCGCCACGTCAAGGGCAGCGACGGCAAGCCGCTGGTCGCCGGCAAGCGCGTCACCGGTTTCAGCAATAGCGAAGAGGACGCGGTGCAACTGACCCAGGTGGTGCCCTTCCTGGTCGAAGACATGCTCAAGGCCAACGGCGGTCAATATGCCCGCGGCGATGACTGGCAGAGCCATGTCGAGGTCGACGGCCTGCTGGTCACCGGGCAGAACCCGGCTTCTTCCGAGGCCAGCGCCGAAGCCCTGCTCGCCCTGCTCGAGGCGCGCGCATGAGCATCGCCATCTTCGCCAGCATTCATGCCAAGCCCGAGCACCGCAACGCGGTGCTGCAGGCGTTGCAGCAGATGGTCAGTGCCAGCCGCAGTGAGCCCGGCAACCTGCGCTACGACCTGTTCGAGCGCGACGGTGCGCCGGGCACCTTCGACCTCTATGAGCTGTACGTGGATCACGAGGCGGTGGAGGCACACCGACAAAGTGCGCATTACGCCGACTACCGCCAGCGTACCGCCGCCTGGCTGGCCAGCCCGCCCGAGGTGAAGCTGAGCCTGCCGCTGGATCTGGCGCCCTGATCCGCCCGGCGGGCGCCTAGAATGGCGCCCGCTCTCAGAACCCCATCAACATCATCCAGGCCGGCAGGCTGACGGCGGCCAGCAGCGTCGACAGGGAGATCGCCGCGCTGACGCTGCGGTTATCCTCGGCCGTGCGGGAAAAGGCCATCACGTTGACCCCGCTCGGGCAGGCCGCCAGCAGTACCAGCACCGTGCGCGCGGCATCGTTGAGCCCCGGCAACAGGCCAGTCAGCGTCCAGACCAGGGCCGGGAACAGCAGCAGCTTGACCAGCGCCACGCCCCAGGCCTCAAGGGTTGGCCGTAAGCGATAGCGCGACAGGCTGGCACCGAGCACGATAAGCGCGCAGGGCAAGGCCGCCTGCCCCAGCCAGGTCACCGCGCGCCACAGGCTGTCCGGCACCATCAAGCCGGAGAGGTTCAGCAGCGCACCCAGCAGCAGGCCAATGATCATCGGGTTGGCCAGGTTCTTCAGCAGCGCGCGGCCATCGACCCGCTCCTGACTGCCGAAGGCCGCATAGAAACTCTGCAGGGAAAACAGCGTGAGGCTGTGGAACACCAGGATGGCGAACACGTACACCAGACCGGCAGCGCCCATCAGGCTGGTGACCAGCGGAATGCCCACCAGCACATTGTTGGAGAACGCAGCCACCAGGCCCAGCGGCGTGGCACGGCCACGTCGCCAGTGGGCGACGCCGTTGACCAGGGCAAACACAAACAGTACCGGCAGGTAGTAGCCCAGCAGCAACATCGGCGACAGGCCTTCGGCCAGATGCGCCTTGGCGATGCCGGTGAACAGCAGCGTCGGCATGAACAGCTTGAAGGTGATATTGGCCAGCCCGGCGACCGACTCGGCATTGAGCCACTGGCGCCAGCCCAGCACGTAGCCGAGCACGATCAGGGCGAAGATCGGCAGGATCGCCTGTACCGCAAGCATCGATGAAGCAGCCTCAATCATTGCAGGAAAACGGATCGCAAGCGACCCGAAAGGCCGCACAGCATACGCTGCGAACCTCGCACTTGCGATGCCGGCTGCATCGCCGCAAGTACTTAGCGCCCACCCGAAAGGCTCGAGATAGAGCGCTCTGATCAAGTATTGCGGCCATCGATGTTCACTATCAGGCCAGTCAAGTTCTTATCCGAGCGGTCAGCTAGGACAATTACTTCCGTAGACACGAATCACGCCCAACGGAGGCACGGACATGAAAACTCGACTGACCCTGACCGCCCTGGCTCTGACCCTGCTGACCTCCACTGCTTTCGCCCTGCCGAGCAATGCACCCTTCCCGCTGGTGGGTGAGCATCAGGACAGCCAGATCCAGCAAGATCAACCACTCACCCCGCTAGCGGAGAACGGCTCCGAGCGCACGCCCGGCCAGCAGCGCTTCAAGCTGGCAGAAGATGGCTATGAGCGTACCCCTGGTGCCCAGCATGTGCAGCTCGCCGAAGACGGCTATGAACGTACCCCCGGCACGCAGCATGTGCAGCTGGCCGAGGACGGCTATGAGCGTACCCCTGGTGCTCAGCACGTCTGAAGCAACTCAGCGATACCCCCAAGCCCGGCGCACGCCGGGCTTTTCTTTGGTTATTCGGATTTGATGTAGGGTTGGTTGATACTGGACTTCTCCGAAGCCCTCACCTCAACTCATAACAACCGGCGGCAGCCGATAGATCCAGATACGCCGCAACACCGTCCGAAACTGCCCCCACAAGGTTCCACAGTTGTAATGCTGCCCATAACGCTCGGCGATGCGCCGTACCTCGCGCGCCAGTTCGGCATAACGCCGCGCCGGCAGATCGGGGAACAGGTGATGCTCGATCTGATGGCTGAGGTTGCCAGTGAGGATATGCAGCAGCGGCCCACCAGACAGGTTGCTCGAACCGCGCAACTGGCGCAGATACCAGTGACCGCGCGTCTCACCCTCCAGCACTTCGGGCGCGAATACCGCCGCCTTCTCGGTGAAGTGACCACAGAAGATCACCAGAAAGGTCCACAGGTTACGCAGCAGGTTGGCCAGCAGATTGCCCGCCAGCACGGCCAGGGCATTGGCGCCGAGCAGCAGCGCCAGCAAGGGGAAGAACAGATAATCCTTGCCCCACTGCCGTGCCAGCTTGGCACCGAACTGGCGAGCCAGTGGACGCACCTCGTCCTGGCTGATACGCCCCTTGATCAGCTTGTCCAGGCGTAGGTGCTGGATGGCCACGGCGTACTGGAACAGCAGCGCCTGGATCGTCACCCACAGTGGCTGCCAGCGGTAGAAGGGCTTCCAGCGTTGTTCGGGGAACAAGCGCACCACGCCATAGCCGACATCGTCATCCATGCCCAGCACGTTGGTGTAGGTGTGGTGCACATGGTTGTGCGTGTGCCGCCAGAAATCGGCGGGGCCGACGATATCCCACTCGTACTGGTGCCCGGCAAATTCCGGGTCGTTCATCCAGTCGTACTGGCCATGCATGACGTTATGGCCCAGCTCCATATTCTCGAGGATCTTGCCCAGGCCCAGCAGCAAAGTGCCGAGCAACCAGGTGGGCGGGAACCAGCCCAGCATCAACAACACCCGGCCGCTCCAGCAGCACAGGCGCACGGCAGCGCGTACACGGCGAATGTAACGCGCATCGGCCTCGCCCAGGTCGGCCAGGGTGCGCTGGCGCAGGGCGTCCAGCTCGGCGCCGAAGGCCTCCAGTTCGGCAGGGCTCAGTTCGCGATCAAGACGGGCACTCACAGATCGATCTCCACATCCCCATGCGGGACACTGACACACAAACGAATGGGCTGGTTAGGCTCGGCGAACAGCGCGCCACTGCGCAGGTCACGCACCGCGCCGCTGAGCAGGGTGCAGGTGCAACTGGCGCAGATGCCCTGGCGGCAGCCGTGAGCCGGGCGCAAACCACTGGCCTCGGCCTGCTCCAGCAGGCTGCCCTGATTGTTGCCCGGCACCTGCTGGCCGCTGCGGGCGAAGCGCAGGCGCACCTCGCGCCGTTCATCCACGGTGAGCGGTTCGTGTGGGCTAAAGCTCTCCACCTGCAGGGTGCCGCCACGCGTCCACCAGCCTTGCAGTTGCTCGACGAAACCGCGCGGGCCACAGGTGATCAGGTGTTCGCCCGGCAACTCATCCAGTTGATCACGAGTGATACGCCCGCCCGGTTCGCCACTGATGACCCACCGCAGGTGCAGATTGCGATGCCGCTCGGCCAGCCCCTGCAGTTCTTCGACGAAAGCCCGCTGGCCAGGCCGGCGCACCTGATGCAGCAGCGTTATCGGCGCTGCGAAGCCTTGCGCCAGGGCCTCACGCAGCAACCCCAGCAACGGCGTAATGCCACTGCCGGCAGCGGCCAGTAACACTGGCCGCCCGTCATTCGGCCACTGCAATTCGCCGAAGGCCGGCGCCAGTTCCAGTAGCTGCCCCACCTCAAGATGATCGAGCAAGGCAGTGGATAGACGCCCACCCGGCTGGCGCTTGATCGCCAGTTCGACACGGCCATCGGCGCTGACCGCCGTGAGGCTGTAGCTGCGGCCATGACGCACACCCTCCTGTTCGAGGTAGACCTGCACGTGCTGCCCCGCACGCCAGCCGCGCTCATTGCCATTGCAGCGCAGGGTCAGCACCAGCATGTCCTCGGCCACCCAACGGCGCGCCGCGACCCGGGCGAACACCCGCTGTACCCGCAACGCGGGATGCAGCAAGCGCAGCAACAGATCGACATCGGCCTCGCGTAGCCAGCCGCGTCGGCACAGCGCGCGTAAAGGCTGCAGGGCTGGCACTAGGTGCCGGGCCAGGGAAAGCGACAGGATGGGCATGCAGCGACTCTTTTCAGTGAACGACTGTTCACAATGCTGGCAGTCAACTCAAAACGAGTCAACAGTCGTTCACTGAAGTGCCCCGCATGGTTCGACGCTGCCCAACCGCATTTGCTAGAGTGCGGCATCGTTCCCTGATCCCACTCGCATGACACCACGCGCCGAACAGAAGCAGCAGACCCGCCAGGCCCTGATGCACGCAGCTCTCACCCTGATGGAGAGTGGACGCGGCTTCGGCAGCCTGAGCCTGCGCGAGGTCACCCGCCTGGCCGGCATCGTGCCCACCGGGTTCTACCGCCACTTCGCCGATATGGACGAACTGGGCCTGGCCCTGGTGGCGGAAGTCGGCGAAACCTTCCGCGCCGCCATTCGCCAGGTGCGCCGCCATGAGTTCGAGGTGCGCGGCATGATCGATGCCTCGGTGCGCATCTTCCTCGCCGAGGTGGCCAACAACCACGCCCAGTTCCTCTTCCTCGCTCGCGAGCAGTACGGCGGCTCGCAGCCCGTGCGCCAGGCCATCGCCGCCCTGCGCGAGCGCATCACCAGCGACCTGGCCGCCGACCTCAAGCTGATGAGTCGCATGCCGCAGCTAGATCAGGCCGCGCTGGAGGTGATCTCCGACCTGGTGGTCAAGACCGTGTTCGCCACCCTGCCCGAACTGATCGACCCACCGGCGGCCACGCTCCCTGCGCACCTCACCGCCGAAGCCAAGGTCATCCAGCAGTTGCGCTTCATCATGATCGGCGGCAAGCACTGGCTGGGACTGGGCAAGCCAGATAGCTGAATTGCACCAAAATGGTGCCGACAAGCCAGCGCGCGCACCAAATAAAACCTATCCACCCCGACAGCTTCCGGAAGTATCGCCTGCAAGCGCCTGCATGCAGTGCTCAGGCGCATTGGCAAGGCCCTTGCACTATTTGCGGGCACACTGCCCCGGAATCGATACACATGCTGGTAATCCACAGCCACATCGCACCACAGAACACCTGTGACGCCGAACTGGAACTGACCTTCGAGGCCCGCAGCAAGAGCCGCCTGCGCTGTTTCACCACTGCCGGCGAAGAGGTCGGCCTGTTTCTCGAACGTGGCCAGCCGGCCCTGGCCGATGGCGACTGCCTGCAAGCGCAGGACGGCCGTGTGGTGCGCGTGCGCGCCAAGGCCGAACCCTTGTTGCACGTCACCTGCGCCAGCCCCTTCGAGCTGATGCGCGCCGCCTATCACCTGGGTAACCGCCATGTCGCCCTGCAACTGGGCGATGGCTGGCTGCGCCTGCCCGACGACTACGTGCTCAAGGCCATGCTCGAACAGCTCGGCGCGACGGTCGAGGCCATCGAGGCCCCCTATCAGCCCGAACAGGGTGCCTATGGCGGCGGTCACCACCACTCCCATCATGGCGAGGCCGAGTTCAACTACGGCCCACGCCTGCACCAGTTCGGGGTGCGCAAGTGAGCAAGGCCATGTCGACTGCATTCGCCGAGGCCGCCGCGTGAAACCGGCCTGGGCCCTGTTGCGCCTGGCCAGCCCGCAGCTCCCCATTGGCGGCTACAGCTACTCGCAGGGCCTGGAATGGGCCATCGATAGCGGCCTGATCAAGGATGCCGAAAGCGCCGAGCGCTGGCTGAGCGACCAGTTGTCGCTGAACCTCTCGCGCTTCGAGGCCCCGTTGCTGCTGGCCCATTGCCGAGCAGCGGTAGAGGGTGACTGGAGCCAACTGCAACAGCTCGCCGAGCAGCACCGCGCCAGCCGCGAAACCCGCGAGCTGGCACTGGAAAGCCGGCAGATGGGCTACTCGCTCAGACAGTTGCTAGAGGGTTTGCCGGAGCTGGACGAAGCCGCCCGCAAACTGCTGGCGAGCCAGGACGAACCCGGCCTGGCCATGGCCTGGGCATTGGCTGCGCGCGCCTGGCAGATCCGCCCGGACGACGCCCTGGCCGCCTGGCTCTGGGGCTGGTTGGAAAACCAGCTCGCCGTGCTGATGAAAGTGCTGCCCATGGGCCAACAGGCCGCCCAGCGCCTGACCAGCCGCCTGCTGCCGCAGCTCGATGCTGCCCAGCGACAGGCCGCCGAACTCTCTCCCGAACACTGGGGCAGCGCCGCCTTCGGCCTGGCCCTGGCGAGCATGGCGCACGAGCGCCAGTACTCACGTCTCTTCCGCTCCTGACGAGGAACAAAGCAAATGAACAGCCAACCCCTGCGTGTCGGCATCGGCGGCCCGGTCGGTTCCGGCAAGACCGCCCTGACCCTGGCGCTGTGCCGCGCCCTGCGCGAGCGCTACAACATCGCCGTGGTCACCAACGACATCTACACCCAGGAAGACGCCCAGTTCCTGGTGCGCAACGAAGCTCTGGAGCCCGAGCGCATCATCGGTGTGGAAACCGGCGGCTGCCCGCATACCGCCATCCGCGAGGACGCCTCGATCAACCTGGAGGCGGTGGAGCAGCTCAACCGGCGCTTCCCCGGCCTGGACCTGATCATCGTCGAATCCGGCGGCGACAACCTCTCGGCCACCTTCAGCCCGGAACTCTCCGATCTGACCCTCTACGTGATCGACGTCGCCGCCGGCGACAAGCTGCCGCGCAAAGGTGGGCCGGGCATCTGCAAGTCCGACCTGTTGGTGATCAACAAGATCGACCTGGCGCCCATGGTCGGCGCCTCGCTGGAGGTGATGGAACGCGACACCCTGAAGATGCGCGGCGAAAAGCCCTTCGTCTTCAGCAACCAGAAGGTCGGCCAGGGTCTCGACGAGATCATCGCCTTCATCGAACGCCAGGGCATGCTGACCGCGGCCTGAACCTCCCCTGTCCCGCCTGCGGGAGAGAGGGCCGCCTCTCTCCTTACCCATTGAGTCAAGGAGACCTCCATGAATCTGCGCAAAACCCTTTCCGCCATCGCCCTGTTCTGCACCCCAGCGCTGGCCTTCGCCCACCCCGGCCATGGCGAATCGGGCCTGCTCTCCGGCCTGGCCCACCCGGTATTCGGTCTGGATCACCTGCTGGCGATGCTCGCCGTCGGCCTGTGGGCCGCACAGCAAAACGGCGCAGCACGCTGGACACTGCCGCTGACCTTCGTCGGCACCATGCTCATCGGCGGCCTGCTGGGTTTCTCCGGGGTGGAGATTCCGCTGATGGAAACCGGCATCGCCGGCTCGGTGCTGGCCTTCGGTCTGCTGGTGGCGGTAGCCGCGCGCCTGCCGATGGTCCTGTCCATTGCCCTGACTGCCCTGTTCGCTCTCACCCACGGTGTTGCCCATGGCCTGGAACTACCGGACTTGGCCAGCCCGCTGGGCTATGCCGCTGGTTTCGTCATCGCCACGGCGGCCCTGCACGCCTTCGGCTATGCCCTGGTGCGCTTCCTGCCCCAGGCCGCTGCACCGCTGGTGCGCATCGCCGGCGCCGCCTCGGCACTGACCGGCGTCTGGTTGCTGGCCAGTTGAGTCCCTGCCGTCCGCCTCTGCCCCGAGGCGGACGAACTTCGCCTGAGCTGGCTGCACGAATGTTCGCCAGCTCGGGATACCCCCATATCCTCTTGCCCGAGCCAGGTTATCCCCATAAAGCTCACAGAGGCATGCACAGAATCTGAGGATAACCTGCGCGGCGCTTGTCCCAATGCACCATGGAAACGCCCTCCCGCCTGTCTCAAGCACGCTCCTGCCCACCTGCTCATAAATCCATCAACAGCTTCGAGCCCGCATATAATCTGGCCTAGCGGCTGCCTTGCAGAGCTTATCCACAAGACGACCCACAGCTTCCGGGGAAAACTCGACAAACTGGCGGCAATCGCCGAATCAAATGTCAAGCCCTTGTGAACAAAGGATTTTATGCCCTGATCAAAGATTGCTCAGCCTTTGCCAAGCGGCAGGATTTCGGCCATTCATGAAGGAACCACCAGCTTATCCACAAGATTGCCCACAGCTACCGGGGAAAACTTTTGGTTATTCGGATTTGAAGGGGGGAATGCTTGGTGTGTCACCGGGCTGGCAAGTTTGTGTGTTGGTTTGCTGGCTGTCCGGGAGTCTGTTCCGGATTGCCGCGTTTTTGTTGATGTTTTTTGTTTCGCCCTCTCGGGCGAGTCACTTTTGACGGGCAAAAGTAACCAAAACCCTCCGCCCGATCATCCGGCCCTGGCTGCGCCAGGGTTCGCTCACTCCATCGCCGTTCCAGAGGCCCGCCGCGGTGGGCCATCCATGGCCCATCGCGGCTTTCGCGGCATCCATGCCGCTCAACCTCTTCCACGACGATTCCGTTCGCCCTCCTGGGCGGGCTCTGCACGCGCCTGAACCCTAGGTACCCCCCTGCCCCAACGGCGTACTGCTTCCGAGCGGCCGGCGTCCCGGGACGCCCTACGCGAACGGGTCGCCGCCCGCTCCTACGCTGCTGCTTGGCAGCCGTAGGGCGGATCGGGGCGCCGACCGCTCGTAGCGCCAGCGAACAGTCCGCCGGGCCATCCCGAGTTCGGCACCACGGCTCACGCTCAATACTCCCACCAACGGCGTACTGCTACGCGAGTACGCGAATGAAACTATTGGTTTAATCCGACGGCCACAGCGCAACTTCATAGCGACCAGAACACGCCGGGCATACTCCGAAATGCCCCGGCGCAGCAGGGTGGGTATCAAAACTGACCTCCCCGCCCCTAGAAGAAGCCAATTTTCTGGATGCCCCTATGACCCTGATCGAAACAATCTAAGGGCAGCCCGACGGCATCCCGGCTAGCCTTCTGATCACCGCCAGATAAGGAAGCCTTGCCATGTCCCTCGACGATCTACGCCAATTGCTCGCCAGCTACGCCTGCGCCGCCTGTGGCATCGATACCCGTCATTGACCCTTGGTGACAACGCGGCGACTCGCTAACCTTGGCGCTTTTCCGTCGAGGAGTCGCGGCATGTCCCTGCGCAGCATCTGTGTTTTCTGTGGCGCCAGCCCTGGTGCCAGCCCGGTTTATCGCGAGGCCGCCGAAGCGCTCGGCCAGCACCTGGCCGAGCGCGGCCTGCGCCTGATCTATGGCGGTGGTGCGGTCGGCCTGATGGGAGTGGTGGCCGATGCGGCGCTGAATGCCGGCGGCGAAGTCATCGGCATCATTCCGCAAAGCCTGGAGCGCGCCGAGATCGGTCATCGCGGCCTGACCCACCTGGAAGTGGTCGATGGCATGCACGCACGCAAGGCGCGCATGGCAGAACTGGCCGACGCCTTCATCGCCCTGCCCGGCGGCCTCGGCACCCTGGAAGAGCTGTTCGAGGTGTGGACCTGGGGCCAGCTCGGCTATCACGCCAAACCGCTCGGCCTGCTGGAAGTGAATGGCTTCTACGCCAAGCTCGGCGACTTCCTCGACCATCTGGTAGCCGAGCGCTTCGTCCGTCCGCAGCACCGCGAGATGCTGCAAATAGCCGACTCGCCACACAGCCTGATCGACGCCCTAGCGGCCTGGCAGCCGACCGTGGCACCCAAGTGGGTGGACAGAACGCCGGCCTGAACCCAGCACGTGAACCAATGCCGGCTTTCGACGCACGGCGCGGTACTGCCGTGGCCGAGGATGCTAGGCTCTGCCTCTTTCTTCAACACGGAAGCCCGACAATGGCCGGAAGCAGCCTGCTCGCCCTGATCGACGACATCAGCACGGTACTCGACGATGTCGCCACCATGACCAAGATCGCCGCGCGCAAGACCGCTGGCGTGCTCGGTGATGACCTGGCGCTCAATGCCCAGCAGGTCACAGGCGTGCGTGCCGACCGTGAACTGCCGGTGGTCTGGGCGGTGGCCAAGGGTTCGCTGATCAACAAGGCGATCCTGGTGCCGGCAGCGCTGCTGATCAGCGCCATCGCCCCTTGGCTGGTGGTGCCACTGTTGATGCTCGGCGGCCTGTTCCTCTGCTACGAAGGCGCCGAGAAACTCCTGCACAAGCTGCTGCATCGTCACGACGCTGATGAGGAGAAACAGGCGCACAGGCAAGCCCTGGCCAACCCCGAAGTGGATCTGGTGGCCTTCGAGCGCGACAAGATCCGTGGTGCGGTGCGCACCGATTTCATTCTCTCGGCGGAGATCATCACCATCACCCTGGGCACCGTCGCCACCGCCAGCTTTCTCAATCAGGTGCTGGTACTCAGCGGCATCGCCCTGGTCATGACCCTTGGCGTTTATGGACTGGTGGCCGGCATCGTCAAGCTGGACGACGCCGGGCTCTACCTCAGCCAGCGCGGCAGTGCCTTCGCTCAGGCCTGTGGGCGCGGCATTCTGGCATTCGCGCCCTGGCTGATGAAGACGCTCTCGGTGGTCGGCACGGCGGCAATGTTTCTGGTCGGTGGTGGCATTCTCAGCCATGGCCTGCCGGCCGTGGACAGCGCCGTGCACCTTGCAGCCGAGTGGGTCGCCGAGGATGCCGGGCACCTGCTTTCGCTGGCGGTACCCGCCCTGCTCAATGCCCTGCTGGGCATAGTCGTGGGTCTGCTCAGCGTGCCACTGGTCAGCCTTGCCACGCGCCTATGGCAAAGGCTGCGCCCTTCCCAGACCAACTGAGGCGAACATTTTTCGAGCAACCGGTCGCGCCCTCTGCCAGGCGCGGCCGGCACGCACTTTCCCCAGGCTTATCCACAGCTTGCCTCACAGGTTTCGGGGATAAGCCACAGCAGCACGGCCGCACGCCACTCAGCCCCTTCATGGCCGGCCAATCGATTCATTACAAAGGACTTTTCACTCGGCACAGGAGCCCTGGGCAAAACCTGACCAAGCGCCCAAAAAGCCCAAGAGATAGCGCTCTGGAAGAGCCTCCCAGAGCTTATCGACAGAGTTATCCACAGATTTTCGGGATAACCAGACGTGGCGTTCGGTCGCATCCTCGAAGGTATCGAGCTGTGCGAACCTGTCCAGACCTGACCGGAAACTCAGAATCTGGAGGCTTCAAAGATGTTGCGTAAATTTGCTCTGCTGGCTGTGCTAGGCCTGGCCAGCACTCCGCTTCTCGCTGCCGAATGCGCGGTGGATGTCGAATCCACCGACCAGATGACTTACAACACCCAAGCCATCTCCATCAGCAAGAGCTGCAAGACCTTTACCGTCAATCTCAAGCACGTAGGCTCCCTGCCCAAGACGGCCATGGGGCACAACTGGGTACTGAGCAAGACCGCCGACATGCCCGGCATCGCCAGCGACGGTATCGGTGCCGGCCCTGCCGCCAACTACATCAAGGCCGGCGACGGGCGCGTGATCGCCCATACCGACCTGATCGGCGGTGGCGAAAGCACCTCGGTGACCTTCGACGTGAGCAAACTGGCAGCCGGCGAAGACTACAGCTTCTTCTGCTCCTTCCCTGGCCACTACTCACTGATGAAAGGCAGCGTGAAGCTGGTCGACTGAGCCCCCCGGCAAGGGCCTCGAGCGAGGCCCTTGATCCCGCCTACCCAAGCGGCAATACCGTGACCTGCACTTCCGGGTCGTGGCTGCCACCTCCCAGGATCACTCCGCGCAGCGGCGATACATCAGCGAAATCCCGGCCCCAGGCCAGGGTGATGTGTTCCAGCGCCGGACGCACGTTGTTGGTCGGATCGAAATCCACCCACCCCTGACGCGGACAATACAGCGACACCCAGGCATGCGAGGCATCGGCACCGATCAGCCGTGGCTGACCGGGAGGCGGCTGGGTCAGCAGGTAGCCGCTGACGTAACGCGCCGCCAGGCCGCGCGAGCGCAGGCAGGCAAGCATCAGGTGGGCGAAGTCCTGGCAGACCCCGCGCTTTTCCTCCAGCACCTGCAGCAGGGGCGTCGCCACCTGGGTGGCACCGGCGTCGAAGCTGAATTCGTCGAAGATCTTCTGCATCAGCGCCTGGCCCGCCTCCAGCAGCGGTCGCCCCGGCGTGAAGCAATCGTCGCCATAGTCGGCGAACACCTGCTTGAGGCGCACGTAGGGCGACTCGAAGCGATAACGCGCCGCCTCCAGCAGCGCCGCCTCCATGGGCTGGCCCGCGTAGCTGAGTGCGGCACAGGCCGCCTCCCAGGCGGGCGAGTCCTCCAGCTCCAGCGGCGGGCGCGCCAGCACCTCGACCCGCAGCCGCGCACTGACGCTGAGCGCCTCGTGCGGGCGCTCGAACACCAGGCGCGTCAGCGGATTGCCGAACACGTCCAGGCCATCACGGCGCTGGCAGGGCTGCGGGTCGATGCGCAGCTCCCGTTCATGGCAACGCTGCCAGGGACATTCGCGCGGCCACAGGTGGGCCAGTTGCTGGGCCAGGGAAACCGGCGCCGAATAACGGTAATGGGTGTCGTGAAGGATCTGATACGAGGCGCTGCTCATGAGGATTGCGTCCGCTGGCTGACATCGACGTGGGCGAAGAAACGCAACCCCAGGTGATCGGAGGCCGTACCGGCAGCCTCACTGATGGCGCCCAGCAGGTCGGCGAGGCCTTCGAGCACGGCACGGGTGCTGCCCGGGCCGAACAACGGGCTCTCCAGGCTGTTCAGGTTGAAGGCGGCGAGCTGCTGTTCGAGATAGACCAGGTAGCGTTCGACCGGCAGCTCGAAACGCTCGTTGATCCCCTGCAGGGAGCGCAACAAGGTGCGTAGCTGGAACATCACGGCATGCGGGTTCTGATCGTCCAGCAACAGCAGATCGAGCACCGGAATCAGTTGTGCCGAGGCCAGGTAGCGGGTGCGGTAGGTGATGCTGCTGTTACCCAGCTCCAGCAGCCACTCCAGCGCCGACTGGTCGGTGGCCGAACTGCTGCGCAGGAAGCCGGCGAAGCTGTCGCAGAGAAACTGCAGGCGCTCGACGTAACGCCCGAGCATGAGGAAGCGCCAACCATCGTCGCGGGTCATGTCGTCCAGGGCGAACCCCGACAGCGCCGCCAGCGACATCAGCATGCGGTTGAGAAAGTCCAGCAGTTCACCAAAGTCGGCCGGCTGCCCCTCGAGCAGTTGCGCCTCGCGCTGCAGCTCCACCAATGCCTGCCAGTTGGCCTGGGACAGCTTGCCGCGCACGCTGCCGGCGGCCCACTGCAGGCGTTGCAGGTTGGCGCGCAGGCTGGCTGGCCAGTCGCTGCCGAGCAAGGCTTGCAGCAGGCGTGCCTCCAGTTCACCTTCATCCGGATCGGCCAGCAGCCCCAGGCTCTGCGCCAGGGCCAGGGCGCTCTGCAGTGCCTGCGGGTCGTCGTCGTCATCGACATAGCGCGCCAGCATGATGCGCAGCAGGCGCGCGCTGTCTTCGCAACGCTCGGCGTAACGGCCGAACCAGAACAGGTTTTCCACCACCCGTGACGGCAGGAAGGGGTCGCTGCGTACCAGGTCGGCGCTGCCCAGGGTGCGCGGAGTGTGCCAGGGCTCGCCGCTACTGTTGCGGGTGCCGAGCACCCAGGTGTCCTTGCTCGCCCCGCCACGCTGCATCGACACCACTTCGGCATCGGCTTCGCCCGCCACGCGGGTCAGGCCACCGACCATCACCCGGTAGCCCTCGCTGCTGGCCACAGCGAACACGCGCATGCCAATGGCGCGCGGCTGCAGGCCGCTGCCATCCCACACCGGCGCCTGCGACAGCTTGGCCCGCGCCTGCGCCACATAGGCGTAGGGGCGCTGCCTGAGGCGTGCGGCCAGCTTGGCCCGCTGCGCTTCGTCCAGGTCGCGACCGAATACCGGGGTGAAGCTCTGCGAGGGGAAGGCCGGGCGCACCAGTAACTGGTCGAGTTTTTCCAGCGCCTCTTCCAGTACCGGCGGCTCACCGCACCACCAACTGGCGATGGACGGCAGCAGCAGTTCCTCGCCCAGCAGGTGTTCGCTGATCGCCGGCAGGAAGCCGGGCAGGCCGGGCGACTCGAGCACGCCGCTGCCCAGGGCGTTGGCCACCAGCACGCGGCCACGGCGCACCGCTTCGAGCAGGCCGGGTACGCCGAGGGCGGAGTCGGTGCGCAGCTCCAGCGGGTCGCAATAGTCGTCGTCGAGACGGCGCAGCACCGCATGCACGCGGCGCAGGCCGGCCAGGGTCTTGAGGTAGAGGGTGGCGTCGCGCACGGTCAGGTCGCTGCCTTCCACCAGCGGGTAACCGAGCTGACGCGCCAGGTACAGGTGCTCGAAATAGCTTTCGTTGAAACGCCCCGGCGTGAGCAGCACCACCAGCGGCGTCTCGCCACCGCTCGGCGCCTGGCGCGCCAGGGTGTCCTGCAGGGTGCGGAAGAAGTTGCCCAGGTGCTGCACACGCAGGTCGCGGTACAGCTCGGGGAAGGCGCGCGAGACGATCTGCCGGTTCTCCAGCGCATAACCGGCGCCGGACGGCGCCTGCGTGCGGTCGGCGGTGACCCACCAGCGGCCGTCCGGTGCGCGGGCCAGATCCACCGCGTACAGGTGCAGCCAGGTGCCGCCCGGAGCCTGCATGCCCTGACAGGGCCAGAGGAAGTTGTTGTGGCCGAACACCAGTTCGGTGGGCAGCAGTCCTTCGGCAATCAGCTTCTGCGGGCCATAGAGATCGGCCAGCACGCGGTTGAGCAGGGTCGCGCGCTGCGCCACGCCGGCGGCGATCTGTTGCCACTCGTCGAGCGGGATCAGGTTGGGCAGCAGGTCGAGTTCCCAGGGTCGGTCGGCCCCCTCGGGGTCGGCATAGACGTTGTAGGTGACGCCGTTCTCCTGAATCTGCCGCGTCAGCATGGCTTCACGCTGGGCCAACTGCTCCGGGCGGCTGCGCGCTAGCTGTTCGTAGAAGCGCCGCCAGTGCGGGCGCACGTTGCCCTTGCCGTCGAGCAGTTCGTGGTAGGCCCCGGCAGTAGGCGGGTAATCGGCTAGCAGGTCGTGCATGGCAGGCTCGGCAGTGGCAAGGCGGTACGGCTTGACGCTCCCCTCTCCCTAGCCCTTTCCCCAGAGAGGCGAGGGAACTGATCGCGGCAACCGACATTCATGTGCGCAACATGTGGTCAGACGCGCCGCAAATCCAGGGTCATCGGCAACTCATTATTGTCTATCGGCTGCAGGGCCGGGCGCTTGCCCGGGCTGTGGCCCAGGCGGAAGAAGCGCGCCAGGCGCCGGCTCTCGGCCTCGTAGGCGTTGACCGGCAGGCTGTCGTAGTTGCGCCCGCCGGGATGCGCCACATGGTACTGGCAACCGCCCAACGAGCGCTGCATCCAGGTGTCGACCAGATCGAACACCAGCGGCGCATGCACGCCGATGGTCGGCTGCAGGCAACTGGCCGGTTGCCAGGCGCGGAAGCGCACGCCACCGACGAACTCGCCGACCTTGCCGGTGGGCCGCAGTGGCACCGGCACGCCGTTGCAGGTGAGCACGTAGCGATCCGGCGCCATGCCGCCCACCTTCACCTGCATGCGTTCCAGTGACGAGTCGACGTAGCGCACCGTGCCGCCGACGGCCCCCTCCTCGCCCAGCACATGCCAGGGCTCCAGCGCCTGGCGCAGCTCCAGGTCGATACCCTTGACGGCGAAATCGCCAGCCTTGGGGAAACGGAACTCCAGGTGCGGCGCGAACCACTCGCTACGCAGGCGATAGCCGAAACTGCCCAGCTCCTGCAGCACGTCGGCGAAATCCTGCTCGACGAAATGCGGCAGCAGGAAGCGGTCGTGCAGTTCGGTGCCCCAGCGCACCAGCTTGGCCGGGCGGTAGGGCTCCTGCCAGAAACGCGCGATCAGTGCACGTAGCAGCAGTTGCTGAGCCAGGCTCATCTGCGCATGCGGCGGCATCTCGAAGGCACGCAGTTCCAGCAAGCCGAGGCGACCAGTGGCCGAATCCGGCGAGTACAGCTTGTCGATGCAGAACTCGGCGCGGTGAGTGTTGCCGGTGACGTCCACCAGCAGGTTACGCAGCAAGCGGTCGACCAGCCAGGGCGGGCAATCGCGACCCGGCTCGGGCATCTGCGCGAAGGCGATTTCCAGTTCGTACAAGGCATCGTTGCGCGCTTCATCCACACGCGGCGCCTGCGATGTCGGGCCGATAAACAGGCCGCTGAACAGGTAGGACAGCGACGGATGGTTGTGCCAGTAGCTGATCAGGCTGCGCAACAGGTCGGGGCGACGCAGGAAGGGTGAGTCGCTGGGCGTCGCGCCACCGAGGACGAAGTGGTTGCCACCGCCGGTGCCGGTATGGCGTCCGTCGATCATGAACTTCTCGCTGGACAGGCGTGATTGGCGCGCGGCCTCGTAGAGGAATTCGCAGCGCTCCACCAGTTCGTCCCAGTTTGCAGCCGGATGGATGTTCACCTCGATCACGCCGGGGTCGGGAGTAACGCGAAAGTGCAGCAGGCGCGGATCCAGCGGTGGCTCGTAGCCTTCCAGCAGCACCGGGCAGTTCAGCTCGGCAGCCACCGTCTCAATGGCCGCGACCAGCTCCAGATAGTCTTCGAGATGGCTCAGCGGCGGCATGAACAGATACAGACGGCCCTCGCGCGGCTCGGCGCACAGCGCGGTACGCACGATGCCCGCTGCAGACTGCCCGCTGGCAGGGCGTGTACTCTGCACGTTGGCGTTGGCGCCACGCCAGACCCCACGCACCTGGCGCTGGATCTGCGCCGGGCTGGGCAGCGGTGGCAGCGCCTGGCTGGGGTCGAGCGGATTGATATAGGGGTAGTCGGTCTGGCTGACCCAGGGCAGCGAATCCAGCGGCAGGCGGTAGCCCAACGGCGAATCGCCCGGCAGCAGGCGACAGTGTTCGTCACGCAGGAACCAGCGCCCGCTCTGCCAGCCCTCGCCCACCACCTGGCGCGCCAGCGGCAGCACGTGGCCAACCACGGCGTCGAGGCCCTGATCGAACACCTTGCGCAGGCGCTCGCGCTCCAGCGGGTCGCTCAGGCGCGGGTCGTCCGGGGTGACGTTGTCCGGCAATTTGCGCTCACGCCACAGGTAGTAGAACCAGTCCTCATAAGCCGGGAAGACGTTGTCGCCATCCACTCCCAACCGTGCGGCCAGGCTGGCGAGAAAGCGCGCGGCGGTTTCGGCGGTGGCGCCGTAACCGCGCTTCTCGTCGGCCAGCAGCCTGGGGTCGTGCCACAGCGGTTCGCCATCGCGACGCCAGAAGCAGTTCAGTGACCAGCGCGGCAACTGCTCACCCGGGTACCACTTGCCCTGGCCGAAATGCACCAGCGCATGCGGCGCGTAATGCTCACGCAGGCGATGGAACAGGTCGGCGGCCAGGTGCCGCTTGTTCGGCCCCAGCGCGGCGGTGTTCCACTCGTCGTCATCGGGATAGTCGAGGGCGACGAAGGTCGGTTCGCCGCCCATGGTCAGGCGCACGTCATGCTTGCTCAGGTCATCGTCGATCTGCCGTCCCAGGGCCAGGATCGCCTGCCACTGCGCCTCGCTGTAAGGTTTGGTGACGCGCGGCGCCTCCCACACACGCTCGACGCTCATCAGGTGCTCGAATTCCACCTCGCATTCGTCCAGGCCGCCGGTGATCGGCGCCGCCGAGGACGGCTCCGGGCTGCAGGCCAGGGGGATATGGCCCTCACCGGCAAACAAGCCGCTGGTAGGATCGAGGCCGATCCAGCCGGCGCCGGGCAGGTACACCTCGCACCAGGCGTGCAGATCGGTGAAGTCCTTGTCGGTGCCGCTGGGCCCGTCGAGGGCTTTGACGTCGGCGGTGAGCTGGATCAGGTAGCCGGAAACGAAACGCGCGGCCAGGCCCAGGTGACGCAGCAACTGCACCAGCAGCCAGGCCGAGTCGCGGCACGAGCCGGAAGCCAGCTCCAGCGACTGCTCGGGCGTCTGCACGCCCGGCTCCATGCGGATCAGGTAGCGGATGTCGCTGGACAGACGCTGGTTCAGCTCGACAAGAAAATCGACGCTGGGCTTCGGCTCACGGGAAATGCCGGCCAGGTACTTGGCGAACAATGGCGTCGCCGGCAGCTTGACCAGGTAGGGCGCCAGCTCACGCTGCTCGCCTTCGGTGTAGGCGAAGGGAATGCGCTCGGCGTAGGGCTCGAGGAAGAAGTCGAAGGGGTTGAACACCGCCATCTCGGCGACCAGATCCACCTCGACCTTGAACTCGCGGGTCTTTTCCGGAAAGACCAGACGCGCCAGGTAGTTGCCCTGCGGATCCTGCTGCCAGTTGACGAAGTGCTGACCCGGTTCGACCTTCAGTGCGTAGGAGAGGATACGTGTGCGGCTGTGCGGTGCCGGGCGCAGGCGCACTACCTGTGGGCCAAGGTTGACCGCGCGGTCGTAGCGGTAGTGGGTAACATGGTGCAGCGCGACATGAATCGACACGGCGGCCTCCTGCTAGCCTGGACGATGCTCCGTGCAGCGCAAGACTTATGCCAGAGCGCGGGGCACGACTCAATCAGGCGCAATCATAACCTCAACGCACCAGCAAGGAGCCAGGTGCGCACCAGAGCCGCGTTGACGCACCAATAACGAACATCGCATTGGATTTGCCATAGCCGCAGCCTGCCTTAGACTGCACACATCTCATCAAGGATGTGTGTCATGCCCCTCCGCTCTGTCCGCTGGTTGCCCCTCGCTATCCTGACGCTCGTCCTGAGCCCCTCGCTCTGGGCAGAAGACCCGTTGCTCGCCCCCCTCGATCAAACCACCGCCAGCAGTGGCGAACGCCAGGTGCGCGGGGTACTGCGTGCGCGCAATCAGGCGGTGATCAGCAGCGAACTGGCCGGGCGCATCGTCGAGATGCCCTACAGCGATGGCCAGAGCTTCGCCAAGGGTGATCTGCTCGCCCGTTTCGACTGCAGCGCCTACCAGGCCCAGCTCAACGCTGCGCAGGCCGCCGCGCGCGCCACCCGTGAAGAGCTGAACCACAAGAAGCAACTGGCCGCCCTCAACTCGGTCGGCCGCTTCGAGGTGGCGCTGGCCGAAGCCCGCCAGGCCCAGGCCCAGGCCGAGACCCAGGTGTACCAGGTGCAGGTCAGGCGCTGCAGCGTCACCGCGCCCTTCGCCGGCAACGTGGTACAGCGCCGTGCGCAACCCCACGAAAGTGTCGCCAGTGGCGCGCCGCTGCTGGAAGTGGTGGATAACACCACGCTGGAAATCTACCTGCTGGTGCCCTCCAGTTGGCTCAGCCGCCTGCAACCGGGGCAGGCCTTCGAGTTCATTCCCGACGAGACCGGCAAGCCACTGCAGGCCAGGATCAAACGCCTGGGCGCACGCATCGACGAGGGCAGCCAGACCCTGCTGCTGATCGGTAGCCTGCCCGAGGATGCCAAGGGCCTGCTGGCCGGCATGAGCGGCACTGCGCAGTTCCAGGAGTCACCATGAACGCGCCACTGCCGGCCACGGCGGAGCGCATCTTCGCCCTGTTTCTCGGGCTCGAGCAGCAGGCACGCAAGGCTGCCAATACCGAGCAACTGGCCTTCGCCATGGTCAATGACGGCCAGGCGCTGTTCGGTTTCCGTCATGCCGCCCTGCTGATCGCTGGCAAGGTACAGGCGCTGACCGGCATCAGTGTGGTGGAAGCGCACTCCCCTTTCGTCGCGTTCGTCGAACGCGCCACCTCGGCCCTGCGCGACCAAGAGCGCCTGGACGAGGGCCATAATGTCGACCCGGCGCAGATGGACGAGCAGACTCGCCTGGACATGAACGAACTGTCCACCCCACACGCCTACTGGCTGCCGTTGAAGAACCGCAGCGGCGAAACCTTCGGCGGCCTGTGGCTGGCCCGCGAGCAACCCTTCAACGACGCCGAGCAATCCTTGCTGACGCAGTTGGCCGGCAGCTACGCCCATGCCTGGCTGGCCCTGCAACCACACCAACCCTGGCGCCTGCGTTGGCCACGCAGAAAGCTGCTGGCCATGGCGGCCGCGCTCTGCTTGCTGCTGCTGATCCCGGTACGCCAGTCGGTACTGGCCCCTGCCGAAGTGGTGCCCCTAGGGGGGCGTGTGGTGGCAGCCCCACTGGATGGGGTGATCGCCGAGTTCCTGGTCAAACCCAACCAGCAGGTGGCCGCCGGAGACGTACTGGTGCGTTTCGATGCCACCAGCCTCAAGGCCCAGGCCGATGTTGCCGAACGCACCCTGGGCGTGGCCGAGGCGGAACTCAAGGCCAACAGCCAACGCGCCTTCGCCGATGCCGAATCCAGTGCCCGCCTGGATCTTCTCGCCGCGCGCGTCGAGCAGAAGCGCGCCGAGCGCGACTATGCCCAGCAGTTGCTGGCGCGCAGCGAGGTACGCGCCGAGCGCGCGGGGATCGCGGTGTTCGCCGATGCCGAGCGCCTCACCGGCAAACCTGTGCAGACCGGCGAGCGACTGATGCAGATTGCCGATCCGAACCAGGCCGAACTGCGCATCGAGCTGCCAGTGGGTGACGCCATCGCCCTGCAGCCCGGCGCCGAGGTGGCGCTGTTTCTCGACAGCGATCCTCTGCATCGTCATGCGGCTCGGCTGGAGCGCGCCGCCTACGAGGCGCAAAGCACCGCCGCCGGACAACTGGCCTATCGCCTCGACGCCGCCTTCGTCGAAGCGCCGCCGCGTATCGGCTTGCGCGGCACCGCCAAGCTGTTCGGCGACCGCGCGCCGCTGGCCTACTACCTGCTGCGCCGGCCTTTGGCCGCGCTGCGGCAGAGCCTGGGCCTGTGATGCTGCCCGCGCTGCGGCCTGACCTGCAGCTATCACCGGCCGCCCCCGGCCTCGATGGCGCGCCACAATGGACGCTGGCCGATCCCCTGCGCGGCCGCTACTTCAAGCTTGGCGCCGCGGCCGTGCGCCTGCTGCGCCACTGGACGCTGGGCGAGCCGCAGCGCGTGCTGGCAGCGGCCAACGGCGAGCCCGGCCTGCCCCTGGGCCAAGCCGAGCTGGAAGAAATGCTGAGCTTTCTCAGCCAGCATGACCTGATCGCCGCCCAGGATGACAAGCAGCGCGCCAGCTACGCCATGAAAGCCGCCGCCCAGCGCCAGAGCCCATGGAAACGGGTACTGCATCAGTACCTGTTCTTTCGCATCCCGCTGTGGCGCCCGGATCCCTTTCTCAATCGCGCCTGGCCGGTGCTCGAGCGTCACGGCCCCTGGCTGCTGCGCTGGGGCCTGCCGCTGGTCTTCTTACTCGGCCTGTTCCTGGTGATTCGCGACTGGCAGCGTTTTCTCACCACCTTCCCCCATCTGTTCAGCCTGGGCGGCGCCCTGGCCTTTGGCGTGGCGCTGACCTTCGCCAAGCTCTGTCACGAATTCGGCCATGCCTTCATGGCCAAGCGCGCCGGCTGCCGGGTGCAGAGCATGGGCCTGGCGTTCATGGTGCTGCTGCCGATGTTCTACACCGATGTCAGCGACGCCTGGCGCGTGCGTGACCGCCGCTCGCGATTGCTGATCGGCGCCGGCGGCGTGCTCGCCGAGCTGTCGCTGGCGGTGCTGGCGCTGCTGGCCTGGTCGCTGCTGCCGGACGGCCCGGCGCGCACCGCGGCCTTCATGCTGGCCAGTGCCACCTGGATCACCACTCTGGTGATCAACCTCAACCCCTTCATGCGCTTCGATGGTTACTTTCTGATCAGCGACCTGTGGGGCGTGGACAACCTGCAGCAACGCGCCTTCGCCCTGTGCCGCTGGCGCCTGCGCGAGGCGCTATTCGGTTATGGCGAGCCGGCCCCCGAGCCCTGGTCGCCGGCCATGCGCAAGCGCCTGCTGATCTGGGGCTATGGCTCGTGGATCTGGCGTGCGATCCTGTTCCTCGGCATTGCCCTGGCGGTCTACCACCTGTTCTTCAAGGTACTGGGCATCTTCCTGATGCTGGTGGAACTGCTCTGGTTCATCGGTTTGCCGATCTGGCGCGAACTGGGCGAGTGGTGGCAACGCCGCGAACAGGCCAATCCGCGCAAGGCATTGCTCACCGGCCTGGGTCTGGGCGCGGTGCTGCTGGTGCTGGTCGTGCCCTGGCGCAGTTCGGTGGAGATACCAGCCCTGCTCGAAGCCTCCCGCACCCATGCCCTGCACGCTCCGCTGGCCGCGCGCCTGAAGGCCGTGCACGTACAGGACGGGCAACCTGTGGCCGCTGGGGATCTGCTGCTGGAGCTGGACTCGCCGGATCTGGACTCGCGACAAGCCATCGTTCGCCGCGAGATCGATATTCTGCAATTACAACTGCGCCGTCTGTCGGCGCGCAGCGAAACGGCGGCAGACGCTGGCGTCCTCGAACAGCGCCTGGCCGAGGCCGTGGCCGAGTACCGTGGCCTCGCCGCGCAACGTGAGCGCCTGCAGCTACGCGCGCCGCAGGCTGGCGTGGTGCGTGATCTGCAACGTGACCTGAGTGTGGATCGCTGGCTGCATCCTGCCGAGCCGTTGGCGCGCATCGTCGAGCCTGGGCTGCGCCTGCGCGGCTACCTGGCCGAGGAGAATCTCTGGCGGGTCGAGGCCGGCAGCAGCGGGCGCTTCATTGCCGATGACCCAGCACGCCCGGCCATGCCAGTGCGCCTGGACGAAGTGAACCCCACCGCTGCCGCCTACCTGGAGCTGGAGGCGCTCAGCTCCGATCATGGCGGTCCCATTGCCGTGCGTCGCGACGCGCAACATCGCGCCGAGCCCGTGCAGGCACAATACGGGGTACGCCTGATGCTGCTCGAAGACGACATCCACCCCGATCATCCGTTACGTGGCGTGGTGCTGCTCGAGGGTGAGCGCCAGTCCCTGCTGGGCGCGGCCTGGCGGCGAATCGCAGCGCTCGGTGTGCGCGAAAGCGGTTTCTGAGGTGCGTTAGACCACTGGCTGCGGCTCACGGCGCATCTGGAGCTGAACCTCATCCTCCGCACTGGCTTGCGCACGAAACCCCAAGCGCTGGTAGAGACGCAGCGCGGGGTTGTGGCGCATCACCGCCAGCTCCAGCGCCTTGCCCTGCAGGTCGGCCTGGTCGATCAGCGCCTTCAGCAGTCGCTCGCCCAGGCCCTGCCCGCGGTAGCGTTCCTGCAGACCGATATCCAGCAGGCGAATGGCTTGTGCCCCCTCGTGCCAGGTAAGTGCTCCGACCGGCTCAGCATCGAGCAGCACGACCTCAGTACGGGCATCCGGGTAATGATTGGCGAACACTTGGCGCTGCAGTTGCCATTGCTGCTCCAGCAATTGAGGACAGACTGCCAGCAGTTCAGGCTGCAGCCCCCGCAGTTGGGCGAAGAGTTGGCGCAGCCAGGGTTGGTCCGCCGCGCAGGCGACACGTCGCTTGAGCTCTCCGCCGGCCTTCATCTCGCTCATGGGCTGCTATATTTCCCCTGCCTGGCGGCAATGCCAATTATTCCTAAGCACAGGGAGTGACCCATGCTCATCGATACCCAAGGCCTCACGGCTCGGTCTTTCAACGCGGAAATCGGCCAGTTGTTCACGGCAGAGACCGTTCCCGATCCCGTCCAACTGACCCTGCACAGGCTGGTAGAGGGAGCCGTGGCGAGCAATGGTTATCGCACACCCTTCTCGCTGATCTTCACCACACCCATGAACGTGCTGTTGCTGGAAGCACAGTACCGCCTCAAGAGCGCCAGCGGTCGCGAATACATGCTCTACCTGAGCCCGATCGTCTCCCCTGGCGACGGCCTGCGTCACTATCAGGCCCAGTTCAACTAGGCCTGATAGTGGCGACCGATCACTGCCGAGGTGGATAGAGCCCCTCGACACAGATGCACTGCGTCAGGGCCAGTACTGGCTGCACTATGCTCACCGGCTGGTTCTGACCACTGACGGCTAGCTGAACGTTTAGCTGCAGTTGCGCGGGCAACTGCACAGACCCTGGCGCGGGCGCGTAGATCTGTACCGCGGCGCTCTCGCGACCATAGTTGCCAAGGCTTTGCCCGAGCGTGCTGGTGGCCGAGGCCTGGCTTGCAGTGGCGGGGACGTCCGCTTCCTGCAGGGCCACGCTCAACTGGCTAACGGCATCGTGCTGGTGCTGTGGCAGATTGTTCATCAGCAGTGTGGTGCTTTCCGTCCCGGTCATCTCGCCAAGTTCATATTGCCCGCCGGCCCCCACCGCCACCCGTCCATTGAGGTTGGGCAAGCCGAAGGTGGTCGTGCCATTACCTCCATAGGTAGTACCTAGCAGAGAAAACAGTGCATCGAACTGGGCAATCGACAAAAGCTGCCCACTACAGGTCATCCAGCCGCGCGGCGCGAAGTTGCCGGCAAAGGGGGCGACTACCCCCATGTAGCTGTCGATATCCATTGCAATACTCCTCGAGCCATCAGTCGCGTGGGGGGAAGATCCCTTGCAGGCAGATGATGTAGTTGATGACGGTGAAGGGCTGGAGGATGGAGAAAGGCTGGTTGCCGCCAGTATTAGCCACGGTGACCGTAGCCGTCGTGCTGAGGGGTACGCTGACCGAACCGGGGGCCGGCGCGTAGATCTTCACATCGACTGTCTCGCGGCCATAAGCGCCGGTGGCACTGGCAAGCACGGTGCTGGCTGTCGGCGTGGCCGTGGTGGCCGCCGCGCTGCTGGCCGGCAAAGACGCGCTGGCCGAAACCGTGGCGGCATGGTTGTGCGCGGGCATCTGCAGTTGTGTCAGGGTCACGGTTTCCTGGCCTGCCTGCTGCCCCAGGGGATGCAGCGTGGTGCCTGGCGACTGCCCTGCCCCCATAGGGACACGGCCTTGCAGGTTGGGCAGGGCGAAGTTGTTCTGGCCGTTCCCCCCATAGGTCGTGCCAATGACGGCAAAGAGCGCCTGGTTCTGAGTGATGGGTAGCAACTGCCCCTGGCAGAAAGCCCAGTTACGGGGCGCGAAGTTGGGTGCCCAACCACTGATCGCACCAATGTAGGACTGATCGCTCATGACTATTCCTTTTCGATTATGGTCGCGTGATCACGGAGTCGCCCGAGCCGCCGACTTCTTCCTTGCGGCCCGAGCCGTAAAGAACCATAGCTGACATCCGTGCAGGCGAAGATTTATTTCTCGGCCCTCCTAGTCATTGCCGGAGAAACAACTAGACTGCTTTTACGGCCACTGAAGGCATACCGCCACCAGTCACACTTGCATGCCCATTCACCAACCCACGTAGAGCCTCGGCAGTAGAGGAAACATGAGCGGTGAGTCCAGGGAGGAAGTTCAAAATGTTCCGCAATCTGCCGAAAGTCTCGACCCGCAGCAAACCCCAGACTGACTCACTGCATGCTCCTCTGGCCATCAGCCTCGAAGCCCGCATGATGTTCGACGGCGCCGTGGCCGCTACCGTCGCCGAGACCACCGCCAGCCAGCCCACCGATACCCCGGATGCGGCAAGCAGCCCCGACGCCTCGCACGACACCCTGGCCGCAGCGTCAGAAAGTGCCACGGCCGATCAGCGTCAGGATCTGGTGTTCATCGATGGCAAGGTGGCCGACAAGGAGCAACTGATCGCCTCGCTACGCCCGGGAGTCGAGGTGGTGGTACTCGACGGCAACCGTGATGGCCTGCAACAGATCGCCGACTATCTGCAAGGCCGGCAGGACATCGATGCCATCCATATTTTCAGCCATGGCGAGCAGGGCCTGCTGAAACTGGGCAGCGCCACGCTGGACAACCAGAACGTCGCCAGCCGCTCGACCGAGCTGGCCGCGATCGGTGCCAGCCTCAGCAGCGACGGCGACATCCTCCTTTATGGCTGCGACATCGGTCGTAGCGACAGCGGTGCCGCCCTGGTGGAGCAACTGGCGACGCTGACCCAGGCCGACATCGCGGCCTCCTCCGACAGAACCGGCGCTGCCGCCATGGGCGGCGACTGGGAGTTGGAGCGGCAGAGTGGCGAAATCGCCGCTCATGACGTGCTGGACATGGCGCAACTGGCAAACTACGACAACCTGCTAGCGCTGCCCTCAGCTACCCAGTCGTTTGGCGATACCTACTGGAACAACAATACCGGCGGCAACACCGTCGACGGTTTCAACATTACCGAATCAACCGGTGCAACCCGGGCCAGCTCACCTGATTCCATCTATTTCAATACCAGCCCGCAGATGGATGGCGACGGCAATTATTATTACGAGCTGACCTGGACCGCAGACAATGTCGACCTGGGCACATTCGACCTCGACGGCATGGTGATCCAGAGCTTCGGCGGTGAATATCGCCTCGATTTCAGCGCCACCTCGGGCGGAATCGCTGTCGATGACTCATTTACCTACAGCGGTGCTCAGGGGCCGCTGACCATCGACCTGAACGCCTCCAAATACAACGACATCTCCTCCTTCACCCTGCGCGTGACCAATCTCGTTGGTGCCTCATCGGTAGCCAACATGGATCTGCAGCAACTGATCCTGGCCGACCTGAAAGGGGCCAACAGCGCTCCCACAATCGGCAATCTGAATGGCGACAGTGTCGCCTGGAACGGCGCCGGCAATACAGTGCACCTCGACCTGGGCAGCAATGCCAGCCTGACCGACACCGAGCTGGGCGCGTTGAACGGCGGCAACGGCAACTGGTCCGGCGCTAGCCTGGTGATCCAGCGCAACGGCACGGCAGTGGCCAGCGACATACTGGGCTTCGACACCGATGGCGCCCTGTTCACCGTCAGCAACGGCAACCTGCAAGCGAACGGGCAGACCTTCGCCACCTTCACCAATAGCAATGGCGTGCTGACCGTCAACTTCACCAGCAGCGGCACCAACGCCACCACGGCCTTGGTCAACGACGTGGCACAGCGCATCACCTACCGCAACGACACCCCAGCGGGCGACGCCACCATCCGCTTCACCCTCAATGACGGCGCAGGGGGTAGCGCCAGCGCCACAACCACGGTCACCAGCGATACCATCTACGTGACCAACAACACCGACACGGCCACCATCAACGTGAGTAACGGTGTGAGCTTCAGCGAGGCCGTCGCCATCGCAGCCGCTGACAACACCGGCAGCCAGACCATTGTCTTCGACTCCTCACTGGCCGGGCAGACGCTGAACCTCAACGCCGTATCGATCAACGAGAGCCTGACCTTCGATCTGGATCAGGTCAGTGGCCTGACCCTCACCGGCGGCACCATCACCCTGGGCGGGGGTACCACCCAGACCTTCAGCAACGGTTCGGGTGATACCGCGTCCATCATCAGCGTGGTCGCCGGCAGTGGCGCACTGACCAAGGCCGGGGCCGGCAACCTGACCCTGAGCGGCGCGGCCAACAGCTTCTCCGGGGCCACCAACATCGCCGCCGGCACCCTGACCGTCGCCAACGGCAATGCCATTGCCGATAACAGCAGCGTGTCGATCGCCGCAGGCGCCACCCTGGCGCTGAACAGTAACGAAACCATCGGCAATCTCTCCGGGGCGGGGGCGATCAACCTGGGCAGCAGCACCCTGACGACAACCCAGACTGCGGACACCACTTTCTCCGGCAATATCAGTGGCAACGGTGGCCTGTCTGTCAACCAGACAGGCTCGGCCAGCCATGCACTGACCCTCTCCGGCAACAACAGCTACAGCGGCAGCACCACGCTGCTCAATTACGGTTGGCTGAAGCTCGATGGCGACGCCTCGGTGTCCAGCAACAGTGCGGTACGGGTCAACGGCAACAGCGTGCTGACCCTGCTCTCGGATCAGACCATCGGCAGCCTGGCCAGCAACAACGCCAACGCCAGCATCCAGCTTGGCAGCCATACCCTCACCAGTGGGGGCGACAACACTTCAACCAGCGTCTCCGGGATCATTTCCGGGAGCGGTTCGCTGATCAAGCAGGGCAATGGCGTTCTCACCCTGGCTGGCAGCAACAGCTACAGCGGCACCACCACCGTCTCCGCCGGTACGCTGTCGATTGCCGGTGATGGCAACCTCGGCACGGGCGGCCTGACCCTGGCTGGCAGCACGCTCGCAATCACCGGCGCCACGACCATCGACAATGCCATTGCCCTCACCGGCAACAGCACCATCGACAACAGCAACGCCGTCACCAACAGCGGTGCCATCAGCGGCGCCTACGACCTGACGAAAACCGGTGTAGGTACCCTGACCCTGTCCGCCAACAACAGCTATGGCGCCACTTTCGTCAATGCCGGCACCCTGAGCGTAAGCAGCGACGGCAACCTGGGCTCGGGAACGGTCAATCTGGCTGCGGGCACCACGCTGGCGCTCACCGGCGCGGCCACCATCGACAACGCCATCGTCCTCGGCGGCAACGCCACGGTCACGGCAGCGGCCAACGCCACCCTGTCCGGCGTGGTCAGCGGTGCCTATACCCTGACCAAGGCGGGCGCCTCGACCCTGACCCTGTCCGGCACCAACACATACGGCGCCACTACCGTCAGCGCCGGCACCCTGAGCGTGGCTAGCGACGCCAACCTGGGCAACGGCACGCTGACTCTGGCGGCTGGCAGCACCCTGGCCACCAGCAACGCCACCACCATCGACAACGCCATTGCCCTGAGCGGCAACGCCACGGTCAATACTGGCGCAGACACCACGCTCTCCGGCGTGATCAGCGGCAGCAACAACCTGACCAAGACCGGCGCCGCGACCCTGACCCTGAGCGGCAGCAACAGCTACAACGGCAGCACCAACGTCAATGCCGGCACCCTGAGCGTCGCCGGTGACGGCAACCTCGGCGCCGGCAGCCTCAACCTGGCCAATGGCACCACCCTGCTGATCACGGGCAACACCACCATCGACAATGCCCTGGCATTGACCGGCGTGGCCACCATCAATGCTGGCGCCGCCGCGACGCTCTCCGGGGTAATCAGCGGCAGCGGCGGCCTGACCAAGACGGGCAGCGGCAGCCTGAGTCTCTCGGCCAGCAATACCAACACCGGCAGTACCACAGTTTCCGCCGGTACTCTGCTGGTCGACGGCAGCACCAGTAGCGCCACCACCGTGGCCAATGGCGCCACCCTGGCTGGCGGCGGCACCCTGGGTGGCGACGTCACCGTGCAGAACGGTGGCACCCTCTCCCCAGGCAACGGCGGCGCCGGCACCCTGACCGTGAATGGCAACCTGACCCTGGATGCAGGCAGCACCCTGGCACTGGATATCAATGGCACCAGTGCGGGCAGCGGCTACGATCAGATCGTGGTCAATGGCAACGTCGACGTTTCCGGCGCGACGCTGTCGGTCACCCACGGTTATGCGGCCGGCAATGGCGAGATCTATGAGGTCATCCTCAATGATGCCGCCGATGCCATCGTCGGCACCTTCAGTGGCCTCAGCGAGGGTGGCACCTTCAACGCGGCGGGCAATGGCACCCAATTGACCACCAGCTATGCCGGCGGCACTGGCACCAATGACCTGACCCTGACCGCCCCCACCGCGCCGACGGTCACCAACGTCTCGTCCAGCACGGCCAACGGTACCTACAAGATCGGCGACACGATAGTCGTCACCGTCCAGTTCAGCAGCACCGTGAACGTCACTGGCACCCCGACCCTGACCCTGGAAACCGGCACCACCGATCGCGTACTCAACTACCTCTCCGGCTCGGGCAGCGACACCCTGAGTTTCAGCTACACCATACAAGCCGGTGACAGCTCCGCCGACCTCGACTACGCCTCCACTTCGGCCCTGAGCCTAAACGGCGGCAGCATTCAGGACGGCACCAGCCAGGCCGCCCTCCTCACCCTGCCAACACCCGGCGCTGCCGGTTCCCTGGGCGCCAACAAGGCCCTGGTGGTGGACGGCGTGCGCCCGGCCGCCAGCAGCATCACCCTCAGCGATACAGCCCTGCGCATCGGCGAGACCGCCACCGTCACCGTGACCTTCAACGAGGCCGTGCAGGGTCTGGACATCGCTGACTTCAGCGTGGCCAACGGCAGCCTCAGCGGCCTCAGCAGCAGCGATGGCGGCCTGACCTGGACCGCCACCTTCACGCCCAGCAGCAACATCACCGATGCCAGCAACATCATCACCCTCGACAACAGCGGCGTGATGGACCTTGCCGGCAACATCGGCAGCGGCAGCACCGACTCGGCCAACTACGCCATCGACACCCAGCGCCCGACCGCCAGTATCCTGGTCGCCGACAGTGCGCTGAAGGCAGGCCAGAGCACCACGGTCACCATCACCTTCAGCGAAGCGGTCACCGGACTGACCACGGGTGACTTCAGCGTGGCCAACGGCACCCTCAGCAATCTGTCCACCTCGGACAACATCACCTATACCGCCACCCTGACGCCCAGCGCCAATGTCACCGACAGCAGCAACCTGATCACCCTGGACAATACCGGCATAACCGACCTGGCCGGCAACACCGGCACGGGCAGCACCGATTCGGGCAACTACGCCATCGACACCCAGCGACCCACCGCCACCATCGTGGTCGCCGATACTGCGCTGAAGGCCGGGCAGAGCACCACGGTCACGGTTACCTTCAGCGAGGCGGTGACCGGCCTGACCACGGGTGACTTCAGCGTGGCCAACGGCGCGCTCAGCAACCTCAGCTCCAGCGACGGCGGCATCACCTGGACAGCGACCCTGACGCCGAACGCCAACGTCACCGACACGACCAACCTGATCACCCTGGACAACACCGGCTACACCGATGCCGCCGGCAATACCGGCACCGGCACCACCGACTCCAACAACTACGCCATCGATAGCCGTTCCCCAGCAGTCACCTCCGTCAATGTCCCCACCAACGGCACCTATGTAAACGGGGACACCCTTGATTTCACGGTGAACTTCGATGAAGCAGTGACCGTCGATACCAGCGCTGGCACCCCACGCCTGGCGATCACACTGGATACTGGCGGTACCGTCTACGCCAATTACCTCAGTGGTTCGGGCAGCACTGCGCTGGTGTTCCGCCTGACGATCGGTAACGGTCAGCAGGATACCAATGGCATCACTATTGGCACCGGGCTCCAAGCCAACGGCGCCACGCTGCGTGACGGTGCCGGCAACAATGCGCAAACGGCACTGAATAATATCGACGCCACCAGCGGGGTTCTGGTAGATGCCGCTCCGCCCCAAGTCGCCTCAATCGTCATCGACGGTTCCTCACCGACCACTAGCAGCAGCCTGAGCTTCACCATTACCTTCACGGAAGACGTCAGTGGCGTCGCACTCAACAATTTCTCCCTGGTCAGCAGTGGCAGCGCAAGCGGCGTCTTGCAATCATTGCAACAGGTAGATGCCCGCACCTACCGCGTCACGGTAGGCGGAGTGACCGGACAAGGCACCTTGGGGCTATCCATTTCAGCCGCTGCCAACCTGATTACCGATGCCATCGGCAACGCTTTGGTAAGCGACTTCGCCATACCGGGCTTCCTAATCGGCGGCTTGAACGATGGTGACCCCGAGTTCCGTAGCAACCCAGGGGACAACATCCTGCCTACGGAGCCCGGTTCGCAGCCCGATACGGTTCTACCGCCAGCCCCGGCTCCGATCATCGCCTCGCCACTGTTACCACCGCCCTTGTTCGATCTACCGACCCTGGGCAGCGGTATTCCTACCCTCGGCAACATCTTCATCAACAATGGTGCTCTGGCGCCCAGCTACATTGCCCAGGTCTTCTCCAGCAGTGACAGCGGGAGCAGCAATGGCAGCGCCGTGGGCTTCCTCGGATTTGGCGGTGGCGATGCCAGCGTATTCGGCAGTAGCAGTTTCTCCGGCCTGTTCAGCAAGGAGGTGCCCCAGCAATCGGGAGATATCCAGCTACGCTGGGGCGGCAGCCTTGGCGGCAATGACCTCGGAGCGGTGACCGGGGCACCGACATTGGGCCAGCAGTTGCAAGAGATAGGCGCAAGCGAACAACGCCAGATAAGAGACCTCGCCTGGGCGCTGGGGCAGTTGTCCGCGCAAATGCCACAGGCCTGATCGGCGAAACCTATAAGAATCGAATGAACACCGTACTAGGGGGCAGTTCAAGGATGGGTAACACGAAAACATTGTTCACGATCAGCTTGTTGACGCTGGCCATCAGCGGCTGTGCCGTCACCAGCAAGCCGATTGACCGCAGCGTCAGTGAACAAAGGGCACAACAGGATCTGGCGGTCATGTTCAAGGATCAGGAGCCGCTCAATGGCCCGCTGACCTTGCATGAGGCCATGGCTCGTGCGGTGAAGTACAACCTCGAGGCGCGCCTGAAGGTCATGGAGGAGGCCATGGCGCAGCGCCAGGTCGACCTGGCCACCTTCGACATGCTGCCACGCATGGCGTTGTCGGCTGGCTACGCCGGGCGTAGCAACATGAGTGCTTCCAGCAGCGAGAGCATCCGCACCGGCACCCAATCGCTGGAGCCCTCCACCTCGCAGGATCGCGACCGCGACGTCGCCGACCTGACCATGGTGTGGAACGTGCTCGACTTCGGCGTCAGCTACGTCAGCGCCAAGCAACAGGGCGACCAGCGCCTGATCGTGCAGGAACGTCGGCGCAAGGTGCTGCACACCATCATTCAGGATGTGCGTTCGGCCTATTGGCGCGCAATGGCAGCCGACCGCCTGCTCACCCAGATCGACAGCCTGATGAACCGGGTCGCCCAGGCCCGTGACAACAGCCAGCGCCTCAGCGAACAGCGCATCGGCGACCCGATCCAGGCCCTGAGCTACCAGCGCGCCCTGATCGAAGCCACCCGCCAACTGGAAGAACAACGCCGCGCGTTGTCCCTGGCCAAGACCGAACTGGCGACCTTGATCAACCTGCCCCTGGGCACCGACGTCGAACTGGCGCCCGATGCCGGCTATCAGATGCCGGAGCTCAAGGTCGAACTCAGCCAGCTCGAACAGGAAGCCCTGGCCAGCCGTCCGGAACTGCGCGAGCAGGATTATCAGGCACGCATCAGCGCCGCCGAAACCCGCAAGGCCATGCTGCGCCTGCTGCCTGGCCTGGAGTTCTCGGCTGGCGGTCATTACGACAGCAACTCCTTCCTGGTCAATCAGAGCTGGGCCGACTACGGCGTGAAGGTCACCTGGAACCTGTTCAACGTGCTTTCCGCGCCAGCGGCCATCGACGTGGCCAAGGCCGGCCAGGAAGTCGCCGACGCGCGCCGCCAGGCGATGTCGATGGCGATTCTGGCGCAACTGCACGTGGCCAATGCCAACTTCCGCGAAGCTCAGCGCCAGTTCCAGACCAGCCAGCAACTGGCAGGCCTGGATAGCCAGATCGTCGAGCAGTTGCGTAACCGCTACCAGGCCCAGGGCATCGGTGAACTGGAGTTGATCCAGGGCGAGTTGAACACCCTGCAGGCCGACCTGCGGCGCGACCTGGCCTATGCCGAGCTGCGCAACAGCTATGGCCAGTTGTTCGCCAGCGTGGGCTTCGACCCGTTGCCGGAGAGCATCGCCTCCGACAGCATCGAGGACATCGCCGCCGCGCTGGCCAGCCGCGAAGCGCAATGGCAGTCAGGGCAGATGTAATCTCGACAGGCGTGTCTGTCGGTCACTGAGGCCGACAGACACGCCCAGCTTTGCCCCTCAGCGCGGCGCTACCGGGCGTGATTTCTTCTTCCCGCCTGTGCCCTTGCCGCTGCCCTTCTTCTGTTCCTGCAACTTGGCGAAGGCCGCGGCCTTGGCCTGTTCACGCTTGTCCCAGGGCTTGCTGCCATCACTGGCGCGCGGCGGCAGGCCATTGTGCTGGGTGAGCAACTTGCCACCACCGCCTACCTTCTTGCTGCCGGCCGGCGTGGAGTTCTTGCGCCGCGCGCTCTGGTACTCGTCGGTCTGCGGCTGGTAGGTGGGGATCAGGTGGTGCTTGCCGTTGCCGATCAGATCGCTACGGCCCATGCGCTCCAGCGCCTCGCGCAGCATCGGCCAGCCCTTCGGGTCGTGGTAGCGCAGGAAGGCCTTGTGCAGGCGGCGCTGCTGCTCACTCTTGACGATGGTCACGCCGTCGCTCTTGTAGGTGACCTTGCGCAGTGGGTTCTTGCCCGAGTGGTACATGGCGGTGGCGGTAGCCATCGGTGACGGGTAGAAGGCCTGCACCTGGTCGGCACGGAAGCCGTTGCGCTTGAGCCACAGGGCAAGGTTCATCATGTCTTCGTCCGTGGTGCCGGGATGCGCAGCGATGAAGTAGGGGATCAGGTACTGTTCCTTGCCCGCTTCCTTCGAGTACTTCTCGAACATCTGCTTGAAGCGGTCATAGCTGCCAATGCCCGGCTTCATCATCTTGTCCAGCGGGCCACGCTCGGTGTGCTCCGGGGCGATCTTGAGGTAACCGCCGACGTGGTGAGTGACCAGCTCCTTGACGTATTCCGGCGACTCCACGGCCAGGTCGTAGCGCAGACCGGAGGCGATCAGGATCTTCTTCACACCGGGTAGTGCGCGCGCCTTGCGGTACAGCTCGATCAGGGACGAGTGATCGGTGTTGAGGTTCTCGCAGATGCCGGGGAACACGCAGGACGGCTTGCGGCAGTGACGCTCGATTTCCGGATCCTTGCAGGCGATGCGATACATGTTGGCGGTCGGCCCTCCGAGATCGGAGACCACGCCGGTGAAGCCTGGCACCTTGTCGCGCATCTCCTCGATCTCGCGGATGATCGACTCGTGCGAACGGTTCTGGATGATGCGGCCTTCGTGCTCGGTGATCGAACAGAAGGTGCAGCCGCCGAAGCAGCCACGCATGATGTTCACCGAGAAACGGATCATCTCGTAGGCCGGGATCTTCTCCTTGCCATAGGCCGGGTGCGGCACCCGTGCGTAGGGCATGCCGAACACGTAGTCCATTTCCTCGGTGGTCATGGGAATGGGTGGCGGGTTCAGCCAGATGTCCATGTCACCGTGCTTCTGCACCAGCGCGCGGGCGTTGCCCGGGTTGGTTTCCAGGTGCAGCACGCGGTTGGCGTGCGCATAGAGCACCGGGTCGTTGCGCACCTTCTCGAAGGACGGCAGGCGGATCACCGTCTTGTCACGGGTCATGCGCGGGCTTTCGAGTATCTGCACGACCTTGGCTTCGTTGGGGTCTTCGACCTCGCCCTTGGCCTGCTCGATGGCGCAGGCCTCGGTGTCCTGGGTATTGACGTAGGGGTTGATGATCTTGTCGACGCGGCCGGGGCGGTCGATACGGGTGGAATCCACCTCGAACCAACCCGCTGGCGTATCGCGACGAATGAAAGCGGTGCCGCGCACATCGGTGATGGCCTCGACCTGCTCGCCCCGCGACAGGCGCTGGGCGATCTCCACCACAGCGCGCTCGGCGTTGCCGTAGAGCAGGATGTCAGCGGTGGCGTCCATCAGGATCGAGCGGCGCACCTTGTCCTGCCAGTAATCGTAATGAGCGATCCGACGCAGCGACGCCTCGATGCCGCCGAGCACCACCGGCACGTGGCTGTAGGCCTCCTTGCAGCGCTGGCTGTAGACCAGGCTGGCACGATCCGGGCGCTTGCCGGCGAGGCCACCTGGGGTATAGGCGTCGTCGCTGCGAATCTTCTTGTCCGCGGTGTAACGGTTGATCATCGAGTCCATGTTGCCCGCTGCGACACCGAAGAACAGGTTCGGCTCGCCGAGCTTCATGAAGTCGTCTTTGCTACGCCAGTCCGGCTGGCTGATGATGCCGACGCGAAAGCCCTGGGCCTCGAGCAGACGGCCGATGATGGCCATGCCGAACGACGGATGATCCACATAGGCATCACCGGTGACGATGATGATGTCGCAACTGTCCCAGCCGAGCTGATCCATCTCTTCCCGGCTCATCGGCAGGAAGGGTGCGGGCCCGAAACATTCGGCCCAGTACTTGGGATAGTCGAACAGGGGCTTGGCGGCTTGCATGGACATGGAGAGAGACCGGCGGTAGCGAACGGGTAGGAAAAATCGCGGGCGCGAAATGTAGCACAAATTTTAACCAAACCCGAGCCCTCCGCTCGGGCTTTTACCTATCTGTCCCCCTCCGGCAGCCGTCCTCCCCCATCCAAAAGCGGGTGCGCGCGCCAAGGCGTCGAGCCGTTTGGGTCGTTTGGCAACACGCCGCCCAGGACGGGAAATGGCACAGCGCGCAAGTTTGACGCTGCCGAACTTTGGATCAATGGCCCCGCCTGGCCATCGACTGAAAACTCCTCCCTCGCGCAGATCTCTCCAATCTCGTTGCGTGGTTGGAGAGGCCCTGAGAGATGCAGGCCCACCCAGCAGTTAGAGGAAACACCTGCCCAGATAAATGACAACGTCCATTGAGGGACACACCCATGCTTGTACCTGCCGAAAAACTTAGCAGCCGCTATGTACCCCTGCAGCGCCTGACTCCTGCCGATACCCAGCAGATGTACGCGGTCTTCTCGCAGTACTACCAGAACACCACGCAGCAGACCTTTCTCGACGACCTCTCGCGCAAGAGCGGCGTGATCCTCGCACGCACCCGCAAGAGCAAGCGTATCGTCGGCTTTTCGACCCTCACGCACTTCGACATCAACGTCGGCGGCAAACGCGCCAGGGGGTTGTTCAGCGGTGACACCATAGTCGAGCCGGCGTACTGGGGCTCTCGCTGCCTGCATGTGGCCTTCTACGCGCAACTGATACGCGCACGCCTGCGTCATCCGCTGACCCCGCTCTACTGGTTGCTGATTTCCAAGGGCTACAAGACCTATCTGCTGCTGACTCGCAACTTCTACGCCTACTACCCCGACCGCAACACGCCCGACAGCCCGCTGAAGCAGGTGGTCGCGGCCTACAGCCAACAGCTCTTCCCCAAGGCCTTCGACCCACAACGCATGCTGCTGGACTTTGGCGAGGGCGCACAGCATCTGAAAGAGGAAGTCGCCAGCATTACCCCAGAGCTGTGCGAACAAGACGCCGACATCGCCTACTTCGAGCAACGCAACCCGTCCTGGCGGCGCGGCACCGAGCTGCCCTGTGCAGGGGAAGTGTCCTACTCCGCCCTGCTACGCTATTGCTCGCGCCTGGCGCTGAAGCTGCTGCGCCGCAATCTGAATTGGCGAGCGGCCACAACTGCCGCGCAGCCCTCGGCACAAGCCAGCGTCATCCAGGACGGCTCGGCCGAGCTGAGCCAATGAGCGCAGTGATCGCCAGCCGTTGCGGCCACGGCCTGCTCAAGGCCTTCATGCAAGGTGGGCTGCAGCGTTTCGAGCGTCAGGCACACGACCTTGAGGCCGTGCAGCGCCGCCTGCTGCGCGACTGGAGCCAACGCTTCGTACGCTCCCCGCGTGGCCGCAACAGCGGCATTCGCCCCGATGATAGCTGGGAGCAGATAACCGCACGCCTGCCCGGCAGCCATTACCGCGACTATCAGGACGACCTCGAGCGGCAACGCCGGGAGAACCAGCAACGCCTGATCGACAGCCCCATCAGTCGCTATCAGCCCACCAGCGGCTCCACCTCGGCGATCAAGTGGATCCCCTACACCCGGGCCTTTCTCGGCGAGCTCGACCAGGCGATCAGTCCCTGGATCGGCGACCTCTACCGGCAATACCCGCAGATCGCCCAGGGCAGCCATTACTGGTCGCTGTCATGGATTCCCAGCGCATTGCGCGAAAGCAGCAGCGCCGACCTCAACGACGACATGCAGTTGATGTCGCTGGGCAAACGCCTGATCGCCGGCCTGACCCAGACCGCGCCACCCGGCATCGCCCTGGCCGGCAGCGCCGACGACTCGCTGTTCGCCACCCTGGCCTTCCTGGTCGCCGATACACGCCTGAGTGTGATGTCGATCTGGAGCCCGACCTTCGGCCTTGGCCTGTTGGAACAACTGGGCCAGTGCCGCGAAGAACTGGCCGAGGTGCTCAGCCGCGGCCATTGGGGCCAGCGCAGCACCGCCATGGCCACGCTGCGCTGCCCACGCTCGACAGCCGCCGCCCAGCGCCTGCGCGCCTGGGATGGCCAGGCGGATCCAGCCTTCTTCGCCGAACTCTGGCCACAACTGGCCCTGGTCAGCGCCTGGGATACCGCCGCCGCCGCGCCCTGGGCCCAACGCCTGCGCCAGCTACTGCCGCAGGCGGGCTTCCAAGGTAAAGGACTGTGGGCCACGGAAGGCGTGGTCACCTTCCCGTTTCGTGGCTGCTACCCACTGGCCTACCGCAGCCATGTCTATGAGTTCGAGGATCTCGACAGCGGCAAGATCCTGCCACCCTGGGCCCTGCGCCAGGGCCAGCAGGTGATGCCGCTGCTGACCACCGGCAGCGGCTTCGCTCGCTATCGGATGAACGACATCCTCGAGGTCAGCGGCCACTGGCGCACGCTGCCCTGCTTCCGTTTCCTCGGGCGCAACGATGGCGTCGATCTGGTCGGTGAGAAGATCAGTGCGACCCTGGCGCAAACCGTACTCGATCGCCTCGACTATGCCGGCTACCTGCCGATCACCCTGCTGGCCCTGGATGACAGCGGCGAGGGGCGCCCCGGCTATGTGCTGCTGCTCGAAAGCAACATCGAGCCACGCTCGCTCGCCCTGCAGGACCTGGCCCAGCAGTTGGAAAACGCCTTGCTCGACAACTTCCACTACCGCCTGGCCCGCGACCTCGGCCAGCTCGCTGCCGCGCGCTGCATCGCCCAGCCGCAGATGCGCCAGCTATATCTGGAGCAGGCCCGGGCGCGCGGCATGCTGGAAGGCAATATCAAGCTCGAAGCTCTGCGCCACTGGCCCGGCGAACTGCCCGCCAGCCTGCGCCCACTGTTGCAGGTGAGCTGATGGCGAACGATCACGAGATTCTGGTACGCCCGGCCCGGCCCGATGACAATGCGGCGCTGCTCGACCTGCTGCGGCGCACGCCACAGATGGGCAGCGTGACCCTGACCTTCGAGCGCGAGCCGGATTTCTTCAGTGGCGCCCTGGTGGCCTGCGAAGCGCCGCAGGTGCTGGTCGCCGAACACGGCGAACGCCCAGGCCACTTGCTCGGCATGGTGGATATCGGCCAGCGCCAGCAGTACATCAATGGCCAACCCTGCAGGGTCGGCTACCTGCATGACCTGCGCATCGCCGCCGAAGGACGCGGCGGCCGCGTGCTGGGCGCACTGTTTCGCGCCATCGCCACGGCCATGCAGACGCCCGGTAGCTGGATGGAAGCCGTCATTCTCGAAGACAACCTGATCCCCCTGGGTATCGTCGGCCGCGGCCGCGCCGGGCTGCCCAACTTCTATCCGAACGGGCGCATCACCACCAGCCTGTTGCCCGGTCGCCAGTCCCGCCGCCACGCCGACAGTGGCCTGCAGATCCGCGCTGCGAGCGCTGCGGATGCGCAGGCCATGCAACAGCTCTGGCAGCAGGCCGCCAGCCGCCAGGGCTTCCCGGTCTACGAGATCGAGGCGCTACTGGCGGGCAGTCCTTATTACTTGGGGCTGCGCATCGAAGACTACTGGCTGGCCTGCCTCGACGGGCAGGTGGTCGGCGTGGTCGGCGTCTGGAAGCAGAAGGCTTTCAAGCAGACCCGCGTGGCCCGCTACAGCCCATGGCTGGCCGCCCTACGCACGCCCTACAACCTCTACAGCCGATTGTTCGGCGGCCTGCACCTGCCCGCCGTCGGCGACACCTTCGACTACCTGCACCTGCACGGGTTGAGCGTGCGCAACGACGACCCGCTGGTTTTCCAGGCACTGCTCGAGCACGTCCTGGCCCACCAGGTACAGCCTCGGCAAAGCCTGGTGTGCGGCTTCTTCGACGATGACCCACTGGCGCAAGTCGTCAGCCGTTACCGGCGCCAGACCCTGCACAGCCGCCACTTCCTCCTCAGTTACGACCACGACCCGCGCCCGGCCCAGGCGCACGGCCACCGCCATGTCGAAATCGCCCGCTTGTGAGAGTCGCACCACCATGACCCACGCCGAACCTGCACGCCCCCTCGCAGCCAAACCAGTCGACCTGGATTCAGGCTACGCCATGGATGCCAAGACCCTGCGCCGCCTCGCCCTGTTCGCCGCCATGCTGCTCTGCATTGCCCTGGCTTTCGGGGCGTACTGGCTGCTGCAAGGACGCTTTCTGGAAACCACCGACAATGCCTATGTCCGCGCCGATATCGTCGAGGTCTCCAGCCAGCTTGCCGGGCGCATCACGCGCGTACAGGCGCAGGACAACCAATGGGTCGAGGCCGGTGACGTGCTGGCCCGCCTCGACGACGCCGATTACGTCTATCAGGAGCAGCGCATCCAGACGCAGATCAACGACCTGCAGGTTCAGTTGCACAGCCTGTCCAATCAGCAGGAGCAGCAACAGGCGCGAATCGAGGCGCAGGCCGCCGAGGTTCAGGCCGGCAGCGCCGAACTCGGTCGCCAGCAGGACAATCTCGAACGCCTGCGCGCCCTGCGCCGCAACGGCTTCGTCTCGGAGGAGCAGTTTTCCAGCCTCAGCGCCAATGTCGCAGTAGCCCGCGCCAACGTCGACAAGGCCAAGGCCGGGCTAAAGGCTTATCGCCTAGAACTCGAGCAGCTCGATAATCGCCGCCAGCAATTGCAGAATCAGCTCGACGGCGCCCACAACGACCTGGCCCAGGCACGTCTGAACCTGGCCCGCACGCGGATAGTCGCGCCGATCGCCGGACGGGTCGGCAACCGCTCGCTACGCGAGGGGCAGTACGTGCGTCCGGGCGAGGCGCTGCTCGCCCTGGTGCCACGCGAGCTTTGGGTGCAGGCCAACTTCAAGGAAACCCAGGTCGCGCGCATGCACCCACAGCAAAAGGTCGAGCTGCGCTTCGACGCCCTCCCCAACCTGCGCCTGCAAGGCACCCTCGATAGCCTGTACCCGGCCACGGGCGCCGAATTCAGCCTGCTGCCGCCGGACAACGCCACCGGCAACTTCACCAAGGTGATCCAGCGCGTGCCGGTGAAGATCCGCCTGCCGGAAAACATTCCCGAACTGGAGCGCATACGCCCAGGCATGTCGGTCATCGCGACGGTGGACAGCCGTGACTGAGCAAGCGCTGGCGCAACGCGAGCCCAGCCTGCGCGACTGGATCGCAGTGCTCAGTGCCATGCTCGGGGCCTTCATGGCGGTCATCGATATCCTCATCACCAACGCCTCGCTCAAGGAGATCCAGGCCGCCCTCGGCGCCACCATCAGCGAAGGCTCGTGGATATCCACCTCTTATCTGGTCGGCGAGATCATCATCATCCCGCTGACGGTCTGGCTGACCAACCTGTTGGGCGCGCGCCGCCTGACCGTCTGGCTGTCGATCGGTTTCATCGTCTCCTCGTTACTCTGCTCGCACGCCTGGTCGCTGCACAGCATGATCGCCTTTCGTGCCATGCAAGGGCTGTGCGGCGGCGCCTTCATTCCGCTGGCCTTCAGCATGGTGCTGACGCGCCTGCCGCCCCATCGCCGCCCGATCGGCATGGCGCTGTTCGCCGTCACCGCCACCTTCGCCCCAGCCATCGGCCCGTCCATCGGCGGCTGGCTGACGGAGCACCTGGGCTGGCAATACCTGTTCTACATCAACCTGCCGCCGGGCCTGCTGATGATCTGCGGGCTGCTCTACGGCCTGGAGAAACGCGCCATCGACTGGCGGCAGATACGTCGTGCCGACTACGCCGGTATCTGCAGCATGGCGCTCGGCCTGGGCTGCTTGCAGGTATTTCTCGAGGAGGGTTATCGCAGCGACTGGTTCAGCTCACGATTGATCGTGGTGCTGGCACTGATCGCCTTCGTCAGCCTGGGCTGCTTTCTCATCATTCAGCTATCGCGCCAGCATCCACTGCTCAACCTGCGCATTCTCGCGAACCGTAACTTCGCCCTCAGTTGCATCGCCACCGTGGGCCTGGGCATCGGCCTGTATGGCTCGATCTACGCGCTGCCGCTGTATCTGTCGCAGATTCAGAATTACAGCCCGCTGCAGATCGGCGAGCTGATCATGTGGATGGGCCTGCCGCAATTGGCGCTGATCCCCTTCGTGCCGCTGTTGATGCGCTTCATCGACCCACGCCTGCTGTGCGCCATAGGTTTCATGCTGTTCGGCTATGCCAGCTTCATCAGCGGCTCGCTCAACCCCGACCTGTCAGGCCCGCAGCTACTGCATATCCAGCTAATCCGTGCCATCGGTCAGCCGCTGATCCTGATCACCTCGTCGCTGATTGCCACCAGTTACATCGAACACAAGGACGCGGGCGACGCCTCGGCGCTGTTCAATATCCTGCGCAATCTCAGCGGTGCGATCTTCATCGCCCTGCTGATGACCATGCTGCAGAACGACACCAGCCGCAATTACCAGTACCTCGGCGAATCGCTCAGCAACCTCAACCCTCAGGCCCTGGAGCGACTCGAATGGCTCACGGAAAAACTCGGCAGCACGCAGCGCGCCCTCGCCGTGCTCAGCCAGGAAACCCGCGAGCAGGCCTCGATCCTTGCCTACAACGAGGCCTTCCATATCATGGGCTGTGCGCTGGTGATCAGCGTGGTGGCAATCCTGTTTACCCGCCGCCTGCCGCCAGGCCTGAAGCCTGGAGAGGTGCATTGAAGCAAAGCGGGATCATGGCGATCGTCAGGCTGGGCTATACCTGTCACCAAGCTTGTGATCACAGTCCCCCTTATGGCTTACTCGACGCAGCAAAGCATCGGCAGCGACAGCCGGGTTCACGGAGTGCGTGTAGTGCAGCGATTAGTCTTATCGATCGTCCTGCTGCTCGGTCTGGTGGCCGCTGCGTGCGCAGCTCCTGCCGTGCTGGAGGACAATAGCAGCGGCCATTCGCTGAACGGATACATCGAGCTTCTGGAAGATGTCGGCGGCCGGCTCAGCATCGCTGACATGGCCGACCCACTGGTGCAGAACCGTTTCCAGCCGGGCAATGGCCGTGCCAGCGTCGGTCAGAGCCTCAACCCCTGGTGGATCAGGCTCAGCCTGCAACGCGAGACTACTGCCCCCTCACGTTGGGTACTGGAAGTCGGCTCGGTCACCCAGCTCGACCTGCAGCTCTATCAGGCCGATGGCCAGGGCGGCTGGCACCAGCGCCAGGCTGGTGAGCGCGTGGCCTTCAGCGAGAGTCGTGACCACCCTTACCGGCGCATGGTGTTCGATCTACCCGAAATCGGCGAACAACCGAGCACCTTCTACCTGCGCGCTTTCGACCCCGCCGGCAACTCCTTCCCGCTGCGCATCTGGCAACTCGATGACCTCACGCAACTGGCCGTGCGCGAGAATCTGGGGCTTGGCGCCATCTACGGGGTGGTCTTCGCGCTGTTGCTGTACAACCTGTTCATCCTCATCTCGCTACGCGACAAGGCCTACTTCTGGTACGTGCTGACCACCGCCTTCGCCCTGCTCTTCATCATGAGCATGACCGGCCATGGCGCGCAGTACCTGTGGCCGAACCATCCGGTGCCGGCCTGGCTCGACCGCATCACCCTGCCCTCGCTGTGGGGGCTGTGCGCCAGCCGCTTCACCCAGACCCTGCTGCAGACACGCATTCACGTCCGCTGGGCGCATCACCTGCTGAACATGGCCTGCGTGGTCTACCTCATCGCCATCGCCCTGACCCTGTTTGAACACCGCTACCTGGCTGCCTGGGCCATCGCCCTGCTGTCGCTGACCAGCATCCCTGCGGCACTCGGCAGTGCCATAATTCGCTGGCGCCAAGGCTTCTTCCCGGCGCAACTGTATCTCTATGGCTATGGCCTGGTGCTCGGTGGCGTGGCCATTCTGCTGCTGCGCACCACCGGCGTGCTGCAACCGGCCGAATGGAATGCCTATGTGTTCCCACTGGCGGTGGCAGCCGAATCGATCCTGTTCTCCTTCGCCCTCGCCTACCGCATCCAGATCCTCAAACAGGAGCGGGCCGAAGCCCTGCAGCAGGCCGACCGCGAGAAGACCGCACGCCTGGCACAGTTGCAGGCCAGCGCAGAAGAGCTGCAGAACGCCGTGACCGAGCGCACCGCCGAACTGGCGGCGACCAATGCCCAGTTACGCGAACGTGAGCGCGAGCTGCAGCATGCGGCCTTTCATGATCCGCTGACCGAACTGCCCAACCGTCGCTACCTGGTCGAGCGCTGCGAATCAGCCCTGGCCCATGCCGAACGACACAAGGAGAGCGTCGCGCTGCTGCTGATCGACCTGGATCACTTCAAGCCGATCAATGACCGTTTCGGCCATGCCGCCGGCGACCTGATGCTGCAGGTGATTGCCAAGCGCCTGCGCGAACATGTTCGCGCTGGCGATGCGGTGGCCCGCCTGGGTGGTGACGAGTTCGCCGCGCTGATCTGCGGCAACGACGCCGAGAACCAGGCCCGGGAGATCGCCCAGCGGCTGCTGGCAGAGCTGTCCGAGCCGGTGCATTACGGTGCCGAACGTCTGCGCGTGACCATCAGCATCGGCGGCGCCCTGTACCCGCGCCACGCGAAGAACTTCACAGGCCTGTACAAGGCCGCCGATCAGGCGCTGTATCGGGTCAAGGAGCTGGGCCGTTCGGGCTCGCGCATCTACGGCGACGATGGCGAGCTCAGCGAACAGGCCTGCCTGCAGCTCGACGTGCTCAAGGTGCCGAGCGGCCTGGCCTAGGAGTGCATCAGGGCTACATCAACTCAACCGATATAGCGCCGGGGCACGCGTGTGGTGACCTTGGTCAGCAGTTCGTAGCCGATGGTGCCGCAGGCGGCTGCCACCTCATCCACCGGCAGGTTCGCGCCCCACAGCTCCACTGGCGAATCGATACCGGCTTCGCTCAGCTCGGTGATATCCACGGCCAGCATGTCCATCGACACCCTACCCGCCAGTGGCGCACGCTGCCCCTCGACCAGCACCGGCGTCCCGCTCGGCGCGTGGCGTGGATAACCATCGGCATAGCCGCAACTGACCGTGGCGATGCGCGATGGGCGCTCGGCAATCCAGGCGGCGCCATAACCGACACTCTCGCCCACTGCCACCTCACGTACGGCGATGACTCGCGCCGCCAGGGTCATGGCTGGCCTGAGGCCGAGATCATGGGCGCTGAGCTCAGCGAAGGGGGTGGCACCGTAGAGCATGATGCCGGGGCGCAGCCAATCCATGTGCGCGGCGGGAATGGTCAGTACCGCCGCCGAGTTGGCCAACGAGCGATGGTTGAAATCCAGATCCAGCAAATCGAGGAAGCGCTCGACCTGCAATTCGGTGAGCGGATGGCCACGCTCGTCAGCGCAGGCGAAATGGCTGAGCAGGTTGAGTTCGGCAACCTGAGCAGCATCCTGCAGACAGGCATGCCACAGACGCAACTCAGTAGGCTCGAACCCCAGACGGTGCATGCCGGAGTCCAGCTTGAGCCAGACGTTGAGCGGACGCGCCAATTCACTGGCGATCAGCGCCCTGGCCTGTGCCGCACTTTGCACCACCAGATCCAGACCGAGCTGCGCCGCGATGGCGTATTCGCTGGACTCGAAGCAGCCTTCGAGCAGCAGGATGCGCGCCTCGCCGTGCATCGCCCGCACCTCAGCCGCCTCCTCCAGGCTAGCCACGGCGAAACCGTCGGCGACATCCTGCAGTGCCGTCACCACCTCCCGCACGCCGTGCCCGTAGGCATTGGCCTTGACCACCGCAAACGCCTGCCGCCCCGGCGCACAGCGCTTGGCAGCGGCGTAATTGTGGGCAATGGCGGCAAGATCGACGATAGCAGCAAGCGGACGCATAGGGAAAAGCCTGAACGAAAAAACGGGTGCCCATCTTAACCGTTGGGCACCCGTTTTCATTGAGCAGGATCAGCTACAGGCTGCAAGCTGCAAGCTGCAAGCTGCAAGCTGCAAGCTGCAAGCTGCAAGCATCTAGCCCGCGACCAGAATCGGCAAACATGCCGTATCGCTTTTGGCTCTTACTTGTGGCTTGTGGCTTGAAGCTGCTTTATTCATCGTCGAACTGATAACTACCCGGCGCCAGATTCTCGAAGCGCGAATACTTGCCAAGGAAGGCCAGGCGCACGGTGCCGATGGGGCCGTTACGCTGCTTGCCGATGATGATCTCAGCCACGCCCTTGTATTCGGTTTCCGGGTGATACACCTCGTCACGGTAGACGAACATGATGATGTCGGCGTCCTGCTCGATCGCTCCGGATTCACGCAGGTCGGAGTTCACCGGACGTTTGTTGGGGCGCTGCTCCAGCGAGCGGTTGAGCTGCGACAGGGCGATGACCGGGCAGTTGAACTCCTTGGCCAGAGCCTTGAGCGAGCGCGAGATCTCGGAAATCTCGTTGACCCGGCTGTCGCCGCTGGAGCCGGGAATCTGCATGAGCTGCAGGTAGTCGACCATGATCAGGCCGATCTCGCCGTGCTCGCGAGCCAGGCGTCGGGTACGGGCGCGCATTTCGCTGGGGGAGATCCCCGCCGTATCGTCGATAAACAGCTTGCGGTCGTTGAGCAGGTTCACCGCACTGGTCAGACGCGGCCAGTCGTCGTCGTCGAGTTGGCCGGCACGCACCTTGGTCTGGTCGATACGCCCCAGCGAGGCGAGCATACGAATCACGATGGACTCCGAAGGCATCTCCAGCGAGTAGACGAGGATCGCCTTGTCACTGCGCATCAGGGCATTTTCCACCAGGTTCATGGCGAAGGTGGTCTTACCCATGGACGGACGGCCGGCGACGATCACCAGATCGGCAGGCTGCAGGCCGCTGGTCTTCTCGTCCAGGTCGTCGAAGCCGGTGGACAGACCGGTGATCGCATCACCCATGTTGAACAACTGGTCAATGCGGTCGATGGCCTTGACCAGGATATCGTTGATGCCCACCGGGCCACCGGTCTTGGGCCGGGCCTCGGCGATCTCGAAGATCTTGCGTTCGGCCTCGTCGAGAATCTCCTCGCCGGTGCGACCTTCAGGCGCGTAGGCGCTGTCGGCGATCTCGTTGCTGATGCCGATGAGCTGACGCAGCGTGGCGCGCTCGCGAATGATCTGCGCATAGGCCTTGATGTTGGCCACCGATGGCGTGTTCTTCGCCAACTCGCCCAGATAGGCGAGACCACCGACTTGGGAAAGCTGCCCCTCCTTGTCCAGTTGCTCGGAGAGGGTCACCACGTCGAAGGGGTGGTTACGCTCGGCCAGCTTGTAGATGGCACGGAAGATCAGGCGATGGTCGTGGCGGTAGAAATCGCCATCGGACACCGCATCGAGCACGCGCTCCCAGGCGTTGTTGTCCAACATCAGGCCACCCAGCACCGCCTGTTCTGCCTCGATGGAGTGCGGCGGCACCTTCAGGGCAGCGGTCTGCAGATCGTATTGCTCGGGAATGCTGATGTCGTTCATAAGCTCGGGGCGCAAAGATACGGCGGTAGAAAAACAACGGGCACGTCACCGCTTGCGCAATGACGTGCCCGATTTTGGCAGACCGGCACCTGAGTGCAAGGGCTGCCATGACCACTGCTACAAGAGTCAGTTCGTGATCTGGCGAGCTAGAGCCCTGCAAGGCGAGAGTGGGTGAGCAAGCGCAGTTTATGAGTAGTAAATGAGCATTGCGAACCCACTTTCAACGCAGCAGAGCCGACGCGCAGCAGATCAGGGGCGGCTCTTAAGCAGCGACCACGATCACTTTCACGGTGGCTTCGACGTCGGTGTGCAGGTGCAGCGCAACGTCGTACTCGCCGACCTGACGGATGGTACCGTTGGGCAGGCGAACTTCGGCCTTGGCCACTTCCACGCCGGAGGCGGTCAGGGCGTCAGCGATGTCGTGGGTACCGATCGAACCGAACAGTTTGCCTTCATCGCCAGCGACGGCGGTGATGGTGACTTCCAGCTCAGCCAGTTGAGCAGCGCGAGCTTCGGCAGAAGCCTTCTTCTCGGCAGCGGCTTTTTCCAGCTCGGCGCGGCGGGCCTCGAATGCAGCCACGTTCTCAGCGGTAGCAGCGGTGGCCTTGCCTTGCGGCAGCAGGTAGTTACGGCCGTAACCGGCCTTGACGTTCACTTTGTCGCCCAGGTTGCCCAGGTTGGCGATTTTTTCCAGCAGGATGACTTCCATTTGGGTCTTACCTCTTAACTTTTAACCTTCACCGTCCGTAGAGCCTGGGCCGTTCTTGCGCGCCAGGCGACCACGGAAATCAAACAGACTGTCGACGATGGCCAAGACCACCAGAAGCGGATAGATCAGCTGCATGAACAGCAGGAGCGTGATGTACATGCCCACCAGCCAGAAGCGAGCGAGCCCCCCCTTGTCCACCAGGCCGTGCACCAGGGCAATCCCGGCGAACAGCAACGGCACGCTACACAACGGCGTGAGCATGGCCAGTTGCGGCCCCAGATTGGGCCCCAGCAGCATGCCCGCCAGCAGCAACGACGCCTGCGGCAGCGACAGTCTCAGTTCGCGGAACTCGCGACCGAAACCGCCTGGGTTGTACAACACGGCCTGCCAGTAACGCCCAAGAATCAGGCTCAGCAAGCTGAGGATCTGCAGCAGAGCCGCCAGCAATCCGGTCAGCACCGGTGCGATCAAGGCCTCGAAGCGCTCGCGCTCGCTCACCGTCATCTGCTGGTGAGCCCCCTCGAACATGGTCGGCAGCAGCTTTTGCAGCTCACCGGCCATGGCCGCGATGGGTTCGCGGAACACCGCCCCAAGAACCAAGCCATACACCAGGCCCAGCGCCACACTGCACAGCAGTATGCGGCTCCAGGACCAACTGGCGCGCAACAACAACGCCAGGCTCAGCGCACCGACGAGCACCAGCAAGGTGCGCGGTTCGCCGAAATACCACCAGGCAATCGCCGGTAGCATGGCCCAGGCCAGGATGCCCAGGGCATCACTGGCTCCGCGCCGCAGCAGCACCAGGCTGCCGGCAGCGGCACTCAACCAGAACAACAGCGGCATCGCTGCCGATCCCACCACCACGAGGGTGGCCTGCATGCGGCCGCGCATGATGTATTCAGCCAGGGCACGCATGTGATCTATTCCTTAACGCTTGTCGACTGTCCGATCTCAGCGGCCGTGGCTGTCGGTGTAGGGCAGCAGGGCCAGGAAGCGGGCGCGCTTGATAGCGGTGGCCAGCTGACGCTGATAACGAGCCTTGGTACCGGTGATACGGCTAGGAACGATCTTGCCGGTTTCCGAGATGTAGGCCTTCAGCGTGTTGAGATCTTTGAAATCGATCTCTTTCACGTCTTCAGCGGTGAAACGGCAGAATTTACGACGACGGAAGAAACGTGCCATGTGATTGGCTCCTCAATAGATCCGTGAATTACTCGTCAGCGTTGTCGCTGTCGTTGCTGTCGCTGTCATCGCTGTCGTTGCTTTCAGCGTTTTCAGGACGTTCACGACGCTCGCGGCGCTCACTGCGGTTTTCTTCGGCCTTCAGCATCTCGGACTGGCCAGTGACGGCCTCGTCGCGACGGATGACCAGGTTACGGATCACGGCGTCGTTGTAGCGGAAGTTGTCTTCCAGCTCGGCCAGGGCCTTGCCGGTGCACTCTACGTTGAGCATCACGTAGTGGGCTTTGTGGACGTTGTTGATGGCGTAAGCCAGCTGACGACGGCCCCAGTCTTCCAGGCGGTGAATCTTGCCGCCGTCTTCTTCGATCAGCTTGGTGTAACGCTCGACCATGCCGCCGACTTGCTCGCTCTGATCCGGGTGAACCAGAAAGATGATTTCGTAATGACGCATAAATGCTCCTTACGGGTTGTAGCCTGCCAACTCAGGTGGTCAGGCAAGGAGTGGTTTTTTCTCGTGATGAGCTCACCGGCCGACAGGCGCAAAAAGGCCTGCCGTCACAGCAAGGGGCGCCATTCTAGAGAAGCCCCTAGCTGCACGCAAGGTGAATTGGTGAATATTTGAACAGAAGCTCCAAGCTCCAAGCTCCAAGCTCCAAGCTCCAAGCTCCAAGCTCCAAGCTCCAAGCTCCAAGCTCCAAGCGAATCAGGGTAAGAGCCGGCCCGGGACGATCAAGCGCTGCGCTCTTGCCTCTACTTGCGGCTTGCAGCTTGAAGCTTGCCGCTGCTTCTCTGGCGCACCGCCTCGAACAGGCAGACGCCGGTGGCGACCGAGACGTTGAGGCTGCTGACGCTGCCGCCCATGGGCAGCTTGACCAGGTAATCGCAGTGCTCACGGGTCAGACGACGCATGCCCTTGCCTTCGGCGCCCATCACCAGCACTGTCGGGCCGGTCATGTCGAGCTGATACAGCTCCTGCTCGGCCTCGCCAGCGGTGCCGACCACCCATAGCCCCTTCTTCTGCAGCTTCTCCAGGGTGCGCGCGAGATTGGTCACAGCCACCAGCGGGATGACCTCGGCCGCACCGCAGGCCACCTTGCGCACGGTGGCGTTGAGGGTGGCGGACTTGTCCTTGGGTACGATCACCGCCAGCGCGCCAGCGGCATCGGCGGTGCGCAGGCAGGCGCCCAGGTTATGCGGGTCGGTAACGCCATCGAGCACCAGCAGCAAGGGCACGCCCTCGCTGCGCTCGAGCAGCTCGTCGAGCATGTTCTCGCCCCAGACCTGGCTCGGGCTGACCTCGGCGACCACGCCCTGGTGCACGCCTTCGGCCCACTCGTCCAGCTCCTGACGCTCCTTGTGGCCGACCGGCACCCGGTACTGCGCCGCCAGTTCCAGCATGGGCTGGATGCGCGGCGCCTGGCGGCTCTCGGCCAGCCACAACTGCTTGACCCGTTTGGGGTGGTGGCGTAGCAGCGCCTCCACGGCATGCACGCCGTAGACCTTTTCCAACTGACTCATCGTTTCGCCTTACGCTTGCTCGGCTTGCTGGCGGCCGTCTCGGCCTTGCCCTTGGCCGCCGGGGCTCCCTTGCGATGGCCAGAGGCCTTGCTGGACGCTCCCTTGCCGCCGCTCTTCTTGGCGCTGTCGAGCAGCGCCTTCTTCACCTCGCGGCTCTTGTGCACGTCGGTATTGCCCATACCGCCACGACGCCCATCGTCGCCCTTGATCGCCTTGCCCTGGCTCAACTCGAAGTCGATCTTGCGCTCGTCCAGATCGACGCGCATGACCTTGACCTCGACGCTGTCGCCGAGACGGAAGCTGCGGCCACTGCGCTCGCCGGACAGGCGATGATGAACCGGATCGAAGTGGTAGTAGTCCGCCGGCAATGCGGTGACGTGCACCAGCCCCTCGACATAGATATCGCGCAGCTCGACGAAGATACCGAAGCCGGTCACGGCGGTAATCACCCCGGCGAAGGTCTCGCCGACACGATCCTGCATGAACTCGCACTTGAGCCAGTTGACCACATCACGGGTCGCCTCGTCGGCGCGGCGCTCGGTCATCGAGCACTGCTCGCCGAGCTTTTCCAGGGCGGCTTCGTCGTAGGGATAGATGCGCGCCTTGGGCATGCTCGCCGCGCCCGCACGCTCCACGTGCTTGGTTTCGCGCTTGGAGCGGATCACGCTGCGAATGGCGCGGTGCACCAGCAGGTCGGGGTAGCGACGGATCGGCGAAGTGAAGTGGGTGTAAGCCTCGTAGTTGAGGCCGAAGTGCCCTTCGTTCTGCGCGCTGTACACCGCCTGGCTCAGCGAGCGCAGCATCACGGTCTGGATCAGGTGATAGTCCGGGCGCTCGCGGATGCTTTCCAACAGACGCTGGTAGTCCTTGGGCGACGGGCCGTCCTTGGGCTTGCCACGCTGCAGCGACAGGCCCAACTCTCCCAGGAACTGCTTGAGCTTTTCCAGACGCTCCGGCGGCGGGCCATCATGCACACGGTACAGCGAAGGAATGTCGTGATCCTGCATGAAACGCGCGGTGGCCACGTTGGCGGCCAACATGCACTCCTCGATCAGCTTGTGCGCATCGTTACGCTGGGTCGGGCGAATCTCGTCGATCTTGCGGTCGGTACCGAAGACGATGCGCGTCTCCTGCGTCTCGAAGTCGATGGCGCCGCGCTCGTGGCGAGCCGCGACCAGCACCTGATACAGCGCATAGAGCTGATTGAGGTGCGGCAGGACGTCCTTGTACTCGCTGCGCAGGGCCTTGCCCTCGCTGCTCTTGGGATCTTCCAGCATCAGGCTGACCTTGTTGTAGGTCAGGCGCGCATGGGAGTGGATCACCGCTTCGTAGAACTTGTAGTCGACCATCTGGCCGCTCTTGGACATGGTCATTTCGCAGACCATGGCTAGGCGATCGACATGCGGATTGAGCGAGCACAGGCCGTTGGACAGCTCCTCCGGCAGCATCGGCACGACGCGCTCGGGGAAGTACACCGAGTTGCCACGCTCTACCGCCTCGGCGTCCAGCGCCGAACCAACCTTGACGTAGTGCGACACGTCGGCGATGGCCACGTAGAGCTTCCAGCCACCGGAGAACAGCTTCCAGCGACTGTTGTTCTTCTCGCAGTACACCGCATCGTCGAAATCGCGCGCGTCTTCACCGTCGATAGTGACGAAGGGCAGATGACGCAGGTCGACGCGCTTCTCCTTGTCCTTGTCTTCCACCTCGGGCTTGAGCTTGCGCGCTTCCTTGACCACCGCCTCGGGCCAGACGTGGGGGATGTCGTAGCTGCGCAGCGCCACGTCGATCTCCATGCCTGGCGCCATGTAGTTGCCGATCACCTCGACGATGTCGCCCTGCGGCTGGAAGCGCTGCGTGGGCCAGTGGGTGATCTTGATCTCGACGAACTGGCCGACGCGTGCACCGGCGGTGCGACCGGGGGTGACCAGCACTTCCTGCTGGATCTTGGGGTTGTCGGCGACGACGAAGCCGATGCCGTTCTCTTCGTAATAACGGCCGACGATGCTCTCGTGGGCACGGCTGATCACTTCGACGATGCCGCCCTCGCGGCGCCCGCGCCGGTCGAGGCCAGCCACGCGCACCAGGGCACGGTCGCCATCGAAGACCAGGCGCATCTGCGCCGGGCTGAGGAACAGATCGTCGCTGCCGTCGTCCGGCACCAGGAAGCCGAAGCCATCGCGGTGGCCGCTGATGCGGCCGCAGATCAGGTCGAGCTTGTCCACCGGCGCGTAGGTGCCCCGACGGGTGTAGATGAGCTGGCCGTCACGCTCCATGGCGCGCAGACGGCGGCGCAGCGCTTCGAGCTGATCATCGGTATCGAGGCCGAACTCTTCGACCAGTTGCTCGCGGCTGGCAGGCGAACCACGTTCGGCCAGATGGGCCAGGATCAGTTCGCGGCTGGGAATGGGGTTGTCGTATTTTTCCGCCTCGCGGGCGGCCTCGGGATCGAGGGATTGCCAATCGGCCATGTAAGAAGGATTACCTATGCTTATGTATAGAGGTGTATGCCATCTGCCTATTGAAGCGCGAAAACGGCGTTCACGGCAGCTTTTCCGGCGACAATAATTTTTTCAGGGTCAGGGGTTTACAAGGTAAATGCCCGCCCGTATAGTTCGCGCCCACAGCGTCGAGGAGACGTTGTAACACGAAGCGGATGATGATTCATCGGTTTCAGTGCCCAGGTGGCGGAATTGGTAGACGCGCTGGTTTCAGGTATCAGTGGTGGCAACACCGTGGAAGTTCGAGTCTTCTCCTGGGCACCAAATTTCGTGAAGTGGTTTGATAAGCCATTTTGCAAATAACGGATGCAACGCTCCGTGTCGGCAACGACGAACATTGCAGTGTGCCCAGGTGGCGGAATTGGTAGACGCGCTGGTTTCAGGTATCAGTGGTGGCAACACCGTGGAAGTTCGAGTCTTCTCCTGGGCACCAAAATTCAAAAAACCGAGTCGAATGACTCGGTTTTTTATTGCCCCAAAGAAAGCTGCAAGCTGCAAGGCGGAGGGCCGCCCCCCCCCTGCAAGCTGCAAAGATCAGCGTGTTTCGCGAGCCATTACCCAGCAAGCCTTTCGGCCACTGCCAGGCGACCCCGGAGCGCATTTTAACTTGGGGCTTGCGGCTTGTAGCTGCCCCTATACCCTGAACTGCCCCAGGCTGGCCTTGAGTTGCGCTGCCAGTTCGTCCAGCGCACGCGCATTATCGGCAATCGCCGCCACGGCCTCGGCGGCATGCTGCGCCTCGGCATGGATCACCTCGACACGCCCGCGCACCGCGCCCGCCCCTTCGGCCTGGTGAGCCGCCGCCTGAGTGGCCGCATTGATGGCGCCATGCACTTCGTCCACCGACTGCTGCACCGACTGTTGCAGTCGCGCACTGTCGCGCAGCACCTGCAGACCCTCACTGCCCTGCGCGCCCGCCTGAGCGATGGTCGCCACCGCCTCCTGCGCGCCCTGCTGCAATGCCGTGATATGGGTCTGGATGTCACCGGTCGATTGTTGCGTCTTGCTCGCCAGCGCACGCACTTCGTCGGCCACCACGGCAAAACCACGGCCGCTTTCGCCTGCACGCGCCGCCTCGATGGCAGCGTTGAGCGCCAACAGGTTGGTCTGCTCGGCGATGGACTGGATCACCGTCAGCACCACTTCGATCTGCTCGCTCTGCCTGGCCAAGCGTTCGATCACCGCCGAACCATCCGCGACACGCGCCACCAGCCCTTCGATCAGGGCCGACAGACGCTGAGCAATAACGGCATTCTCATGAGCCGCCTGACGGATGCTATCGACTCGCAACAGCGCCTCCTGCATGGCCTGGCTTTCGGCCTGCGCCTCATCGGCCATCTGCTCCAGCGCCTGCAGACTGCCCGCCACCTCGTCACGCTGGCGCGCAGCCGCAGACTCGGCCGCGGCGCCGCGCTGGGTCAGGCTGCGAATCTGCTCGCCGGTACGCAGCGCCACTTCGCCGGATTCACGCACTATGGGCTGCAGCTTGTCCATGAAGCGGTTGACCGCAGCCGCCATCTCCCCCACTTCATCGCGACTGTGGATCTCGACTCGCCGGGTCAGATCGCCCTCACCGGCAGCCAGATCGTTGAGCGCATCGCTGAGCAGACGCAGACGACTCAGCACCCGCCAACCCAACACCAGAGTCACCACGCCCAACGCCAGGGCACCGACCAGAAGCAGCCCCAGAGCGATACTCCAACGCAGGTCATCGGCTGCCAGGCGCACCGACTCGCCGCCATTGCGCGCCATCTCGTGGGTGTAATGCTCGGCCGCCTGCAGGCGTTCACGCAGCGCCCGTGTGGCCTCCTCCGAGGCACCGGACAAACTGCCATCGACCAGGGCTCCGGCACCGCTGACCAGCTTATTGAAACGGCCATCCAAGGCCTTGAGTTCTTCTTCCACTCGATCCAGGGAAAGTCCTAGCTGGACCTTGCCGATGGACGCCCCCATGGGGCTGATATCAGCCTCGACCACATAGACCTGCGGGTCGCGCGAGGCGGCTTCCACCAGTCGATCCAGAGGCGTATCGCCCTGCCCGGCAGCGACCAGCTCACGCACCTTGGCATTGCTGCGGTTGAAATTGCGGGTCAGACGTTTGCCTTCGCCATCGTAGATCACCGCGAAGAGTACCGCCGGATCCTTCTGGGCGATACGCGTCAGTGCCGTCAACGCTGGAATGTCCAGATCCCAGATGGCCTTGGGGGCGACCCCGGCCAGCAGTTGCGCCAACGACTGGCCGGATTGCTTGAGGCTGCCTTCGAGCACCTGGCGCAACTGTGCCTGCTCGCTCTTGAGCTGCCCGGACAAGCCATCGACCAGGCGCACTCGGGTGTTCTGCGACAGCGTCGTCAACCCCTGGCTCATTTCCTGCTGCGCGCCCTTGAGCTCCTGCCCCAGGCGCTGACTCTCACCGCCCAGGCGCTGCGCCAGGTTTGCCACCATTTCGTCCACCGAGGCGCGCATCAACCACAGCGCCAAACCCACCTGCACCAACATGGCGAGCCCCAGCGCGATGAAGACAGGGCGCAACAAACGGCTGCGCAACATGGAAAGCATGGCGAACACAGGCATTACTCCTCGAGACCCAGGCCATTTATAGCGGCGGTTGGCGAAAAACATTTAGCCCACGCAAGCTTCATGCCCGAGCCCGGATACGAAAAGACCGCCTGCGAAGGCGGTCTTTTCAGCGATCGAACCCGCGATCAGGCGAACGGATGACGCAGCACGATGGTTTCGTTGCGATCCGGGCCGGTGGAGATGATGTCGATCGGCGCACCGACCAGCTCTTCCACGCGCTTGATGTAGGCGCGAGCATTGGCCGGCAGGTCTTCCAGGGTCTTGGCGCCCAGGGTGGATTCGCTCCAGCCTGGCATTTCCTCGTACACCGGTTGCAGACCGAGGTAGCTGTCGGCATCGGTCGGCGCATCGACCAGCACCTGGCCATCCGCATCCTTGTAGCCGGTACAGATACGGATGGTTTCCAGACCGTCGAGCACGTCCAGCTTGGTCAGGCATAGACCGGAGATGCTGTTGATCTCGATGGCGCGACGCAGGATCACGGCATCGAACCAGCCGCAACGACGGGCACGGCCAGTGGTGGCACCAAACTCGTGACCACGCTTGGCGAGGAAGGCGCCGACGTCGTCGAACAGCTCGGTCGGGAACGGGCCGGAACCGACGCGGGTGGTGTAGGCCTTGGTGATGCCGAGGATGTAATCCAGGTACAGCGGGCCGAAACCGGAGCCAGTGGCGATACCGCCAGCGGTGGTGTTGGAGCTGGTGACGTAGGGGTAGGTGCCGTGGTCGATGTCCAGCAGCGACCCCTGGGCGCCCTCGAACATGATGTCGCGACCGCTGCGACGCAGGTCATGCAGCACGGCCGTCACGTCAGCCATCATCGGCTTGAGCAGCTCGGCGTACTCCATGCACTCGTCCAGGGTCTTCTGGAAGTCGATGGCCGGTTCCTTGTAGAAATGCACTAGCTGGAAGTTGTGGTAATCCAGCAGCTCACCCAGCTTGGCAGCGAAGCGCTCACGGTGGAACAGGTCACCGACGCGCAGCCCGCGACGCGCCACCTTGTCTTCGTAGGCCGGGCCGATGCCACGGCCGGTAGTACCGATCTTGGCATCGCCACGCGCCTTCTCGCGCGCCTGATCCAGGGCCACGTGGTAGGACAGGATCAGCGGGCAGGCCGGGCTGATACGCAGGCGCTCGCGCACTGGCACACCCTTCTCTTCCAGCTTGGTGATCTCGCGCAGCAGGGCGTCGGGGGCCACCACCACGCCATTACCGATCAGGCACTCGACGCCTTCACGCAGGATACCGGACGGAATCAGGTGCAGGACGGTCTTCTCACCGTCGATCACCAGGGTGTGGCCGGCGTTGTGACCGCCCTGATAACGCACCACGGCAGCGGCCTGCTCGGTGAGCAGGTCGACGATCTTGCCCTTGCCCTCATCACCCCACTGGGTGCCCAGGACGACGACATTCTTACCCATAAACTTGTCCTCTTCGCGCAAGCTTCGATGCCGGCCTGCAGCCGGCGAAAATGAAATCAGAGCGCCAACGGCGCCACTTGCCAACGACCGTCGCGCAGCGTCAGCAGCCGATCACAGCCTGCCTCACGCGCATCCGCCTCGCTTTGCCCGGGCAGCGCCTGAACCACACGCACGCCCTCACCGCGCAGGCGACGCACGGCCTGCCACAGATACAGATCATGATTGTCCGGCGCCCAGACCCCTGCCGCCGGCTCTTCCAGGCGCATGCTGCCCAGGGTCACCAGGGTCTTCAGATCGGTGGAAAAGCCGGTCGCCGGACGCGCACGGCCGAACACCGCACCAGTGTCGTCATAACGCCCCCCCTGAGCGATGGCGCCACCCTCGCCCGGCACGAAGGCAGCAAACACCACGCCGGTGTGATAGTTGTAGCCACGCAGCTCGCCCAGATCGAAATACAACGGCAATTCGGGGTAACGCAGCTCCAGCGCATCGGCAATGGCCATCAGCTCGTCCAGTGCGCCGTGTACCGCATCCGGCGCTTCGACCAGAGCCGCCTGAGCCAGATCCAATACTTCGCGCCCGCCGCACAGCTCGGCCAGCGAGCGCAGCATGTTGCCCAGACCAGCCGGCAGGGCTGCGGTCAGTGTCCCGATCTCGTCCATGGCCTTGCGCTGCAGGGCATCGAACAGTTGCTGCTCGGCCTCGCCAGACAAGCCGGCGGCCTGAGCCAGGCCGCGATAGATGCCGACATGACCGAGATCCATGTGCAGATCCGGCACGGCCGCCAGCTCCAGGGTTTCCACCAGCAGGCTGATCACCTCGATGTCACTGGCCGGGCTGGCATCACCATACAGCTCGGCGCCGAGCTGGATCGGGCTGCGCGAGGTGGTCAACGCGCGCGGCTTGGCATGCAACACGCTGCCGGCGTAGCACAGGCGGCTCGGCCCTTCACGGCGCAGGGTATGGGCGTCGATGCGCGCCACCTGTGGCGTGATATCGGCACGAAAGCCCATCTGCCGACCCGAAAGGGGATCGGTGACCTTGAAGGTGCGCAGGTCGAGATCCTGACCTGCGCCGGTCAGCAAGGATTCCAGGTATTCGATATGGGGGGTGACGACGAACTCGTAACCCCAACGTTGAAACAGATCCAGCACCTGACGGCGGGCTGCCTCGATACGCGCCGCCTCCGGCGGCAGAACTTCTTCGATGCCATCTGGCAGCAGCCAGCGGTCTACCGTTGCCATTTCGCCATTCCCCTCTTGATCCGGGCGGCACAAGCCTTCAGTGAAGCAGATAAAGAAGAGCTGTTCCCAGCAACATGCTGGTCAGCCCCATCAGGCGCAATCGACGGTCGGGCAGGCGTGCCGCCAGCATGACCGCCCCGCGCCAGTGGCGCGGATAGAGGAAGGGCAGGATGCCTTCCAGCACCAGTACCAGACAAAGAGCGATGCCGAGTTCCTGCCACATGATTCCCACAGACGCAAAAAAGCCGGGATTTTCCCGGCTGCCGCATGATAACACGCTCGAAGCTACAAGCCGCAAGCTTCAAGCCGCAAGTAAGCGACCGGCGCCCACTTGCAGCTTGTGTCTTGCAGCTCGGAGCTGTTTTCAGGGTTTGGCTTTCTCCAGGTAGCGGAAGAAATCGCTGCCCGGATCGAGCACCAGCACGTCGCGCTTGTCGGCGAAGCTCTCGCGATAGGCCTTCAGGCTGCGATAGAAGCCATAGAACTCCTGATCCTGGCCATAAGCCTTGGCGTAGATGGCAGCCGCCTGCGCATCACCATCACCGCGCAGCTCCTCGGACTGACGATAAGCTTCGGCGATGATCACCCGGCGCTGACGGTCGGCATCGGCGCGAATCCCCTCGGCCAGCTCACGGCCCTTGGCGCGGTGCTCGCGGGCTTCACGCTCACGCTCGGTGCTCATCCGCTCGAACACGCTGCGGTTGACCTCCCGCGGCAGGTCGATGGCCTTGACCCGCACGTCCACCACCTCGATACCCAGCTCACGCTCGGCAGCACGGTTGAGGGTCGCGGTCACGTCCGCCATCAGCGCGTCACGCTCGCCGGACACCGACTCGTGCAGGGTGCGCTTACCGAACTGGTCACGCAGCGAGGCCTCGAGACGACGCGCCAGGCGTTCGTCGGCGACCTGCTTCAAGCCGGATGTCGACTGATAGAAACGCTCGGCATCCTTCACCCGCCACTTGGCGTAGGCGTCCACCATCAGCGCCTTCTTCTCCAGGGTGAGGAAGCGCGACGAGGTGGAATCCAGGGTCAGCAGGCGACCATCGAAGATGCGCACCTGGTTGACGTAAGGGATCTTCACGTGCAGACCGGGCTGGACGTCCGGGTTGACCACGCGACCGAACTGCAGCAATACCGCACGCTCGGTCTGCGCCACGATGTAGAAGCTGTTCCAGGCCACCAGGGCCAGAACCACGGCCACGATCAGGCCGATCAGGGACTTGTTGCTCATCAACGGCTCTCCCGGGTACGCAGGTTACGCTGGGATGGATCGCTGCTCATGGGCACGACCGAGTCTCTTGCCGCAGCACTGCTGCCGCTTGCCGAGCTGCCGGTCGAAGCACCGCTGCGGCTGCTGTCGATCATCTTGTCCAGCGGCAGATAGAGCAGGTTGTTCTGCCCCTTGTCGCCAGTGACCAGCACCTTGCTGGTGTTGCTCATCACTTCCTGCATGGTGTCGAGGTACAGACGCTCACGAGTGACCTCGGGGGCCTTGCGGTACTCGGTCACCAACTTGGTGAAGCGATCCGCCTCACCCTGGGCGCGGGCGATGACCTCATCGCGATAACCGTTGGCCTCTTCCAGCATACGCTGAGCCTGGCCGCGCGCCTCGGGAATCACGCCGTTGGCGTAGGACTCGGCCTGGTTCTTCTCGCGCTGTTCGTCTTCACGGGCACGGATCACGTCATCGAAGGCTTCCTGCACCTCACGCGGTGCGGCCGCACTCTGGATGTTCACCTGGGTGACGGTGATGCCGGTGGCATAGTTGTCGAGGAAACGCTGCAGGCGCTCGCGTACCTCGCTGGCCATCAGCTCACGCCCTTCGGTCAGCACCTGATCCATCTCGGTGGAACCCACCACATGGCGCACGGCGCTGTCGGTGGCGTTCTGCAGGCTGACTTCGGGTTGATCGACGTTGAGCACGAAGTCCTTCAGATTGCTGATGCGGTACTGCACCGTCAGCGGCACTTCGATGATGTTTTCGTCCTCGGTGAGCATCGCCCCCTGCTTGGTGTAGGCACGCTCGCGAGTGACGTTCTCCTGATACTTGCGGTCGAACGGCGGGAAGTAGATGTTCAGACCCGGGCCGACGGTTTCATGGTACTTGCCGAAGCGCAGCACCACCGCCTGCTCCTGCTCGTCAACGACATAGATGGCGCTGTACAGCCAGATCACGGCCAACAGGCCGAGACCGACGAACAGCAGGCCGAAGCCACCGCCACCGCCGCGCCCGGAGTCATCGCCACCGCGCTTCTTGCCGCCGCCGAACAAGCCGTTGAGGCTTTCTTGCAGTTTGCGGAACGCTTCGTCGAGATCCGGCGGGCCCTGGCGCCCACCGCCTTTGCGGCCGCCCCAAGGGTCTTGATTGTTCGAGTTTCCACCCGGCTCATTCCAAGCCATAGCGTTCTCCGTACTGATAAAGCGAAGGCGCGCCCACGGCGCGCCGGCCAATGCTACCCAAAGCCCTGTCCCGACGGCAAAGCACGCGATCCAGGCTTTATTGCAAAGTATGTTGTTCAATGAAGCGTTGCGGCTCCAACCCCTCGCGACTGACCAGGCGATTGAGTTCGACCCGTGGCAGCCTCACTGACAGCAGGCTCTGCCCTTGCTCGTCATACACTTCGTCCTGCACCGCCCCCAGGGCGAAGAATTGCGCCCGCAGGCGCCCCAGCGCCTGCGGCAACTGCAGGGTCGCGACGAACAGATCCTCGCCGAGCAACTCGGCAACCGCCTGACGCAGGCAATCCAGGCCCCGCCCTTCGCGCGCCGACAGCCAGACCCTGACGGGCTTGCCATCCCCATCGCGCTGGATCTGCGGTTCGACACCTTCCAACAAATCCAGCTTGTTGTATACCTCGAGCATCGGCAACTCGTGCGCACCGATCTCCTGCAGCACATTCTGCACCTGCTCGATCTGCGCCATGCGCTCGGGCTCGTGGGCATCGATCACGTGCAGCAGCAGGTCGGAATTGCTCGACTCTTCCAGCGTAGCGCGGAAGGCCTCGACCAGCTTGTGCGGCAGATGGCGGATGAAACCCACGGTATCGGCCAGCACGATGGGCCCCAGGTCATCCAGCTCGAGGCGACGCAGGGTCGGATCGAGGGTGGCGAACAACTGGTCGGCGGCGTAGACCTCGGAGGTGGTCAGGGCATTGAACAGGGTAGATTTGCCAGCGTTGGTATAGCCCACCAGCGACACCGAGGGAATATCCGCACGCCTGCGCCCACGACGCGCCTGTTCACGCTGGCTGCGCACCTTTTCCAGCTTCTGCTTGATCTGGCGGATGCGCACACGCAGCAGGCGGCGGTCGGTTTCCAGCTGGGTTTCACCTGGGCCGCGCAGGCCGATACCGCCCTTCTGCCGCTCCAGGTGAGTCCAGCCACGCACCAGGCGCGTGCTCATGTGGTCGAGCTGCGCCAGCTCTACCTGCAGCTTGCCTTCGTGGGTACGCGCGCGCTGGGCGAAGATGTCCAGGATCAACCCGGTACGGTCGAGCACACGACACTCGAAGGCGCGCTCGAGGTTGCGCTCCTGACTGGGCGTGAGGGTGTGATTGAAGATGACCAGATCGGCCTCGACGGCCTGAACCTGGTCGCGCAGCTCCTCGACCTTGCCACTGCCGATGAGATATTTGGCGGTCAGGCGGCTGCTGGGGACGCTGAAGAAAGCGACCATGTCGGCACCTGCCGACATGGCCAATTCCTGAAACTCCTGGGGATCTTCGCTCGCCTCGGAGTCCTGGCCCTCCAGATGCACCAGAATGGCCCGTTCACCGCCTTCATGACGCTCGAAGAACAAAGCAGCCCCCTTTAGGCGTTACCCGCGTCGCCTTCGCTGTGCTCGGAGTCGCCAGCGCTGGGCAAGCGCACCGGACGGCTGGGCACGACGGTGGAGATGGCATGTTTGTAGACCATCTGGCTGACAGTGTTCTTCAGCAGAATGACGAACTGGTCGAAAGATTCGATCTGACCCTGCAGCTTGATGCCGTTGACCAGATAAATGGAAACCGGGACGCGTTCCTTACGCAGGGTATTGAGGTAAGGGTCTTGTAGCGAATGCCCTTTTGACATGTGCCGCACTCCTTTCAAGGATCAATTTTCAATAGTTTTAGTAGGTGAACAATGGCTTCAGGCCGCCATCTTCGAGGATAGACGGTCAGCGGCGGCAAGGTCTTAGTCCAATATGGAGACGCTGGCCAGGTATTTCAAGGTGCGAGACAGATTGTCGCAGGCCAGACTGTCCAGCCAGTGCAGACTCTCCCACCCCCGCAGCCAGGTAAACTGCCGCTTGGCTAGCTGTCGAGTGGCAATGATGCCGCGCTCCAGCATTTCGCTTCGAGAAAGCCTGCCGTCAAGGTAATCCCAGACCTGGCGATAGCCCACCGCCCGTATAGACGGCAACCCCGAATGCAAGTCACTTCGTTCGCGCAGGGCTTCGACCTCGCCGATCAGGCCCTGTTCCACCATCGCATGAAAACGCTGGGCGATACGTGCGTGCAGAATCTGCCGCTCGGCCGGCGCGATGGCGAACTGCGCGACAGTATAGGGCAATTGTCCGCCGCCCGGCGCGTCGCAATCGGGATTTCCTGCAGCCTGACGACGCCGGTGCTCGCTCATGCTCAGGCCGCTGACACGATAGACCTCCAGGGCGCGCACCAGCCGCTGCGGATCATTGGGATGGATACGCGCAGCCGACTCCGGGTCGACCTCAGCCAGCTCACGGTGCAGTGCCTCCAGGCCTTCTGCCGCCGCGCGCGCCTCCAGCTCGGCACGCACGGCCGGGTCGGCGCTGGGCATATCAGCCAGCCCATCGAGCAAGGCCTTGTAATACAGCATGGTGCCGCCAACCAGCAGTGGGATGCGCCCGCGAGCCGTGCTGTCGGCCATCGCCGCCAGCGCATCGGCGCGAAATTCGGCTGCCGAATAGCTCTCGGCCGGGTCGCGAATATCGATCAGGGCGTGGGGAAATTCGGCGAGCACAGCCTTGTCCGGCTTGGCCGTGCCGATATCCATGCCGCGATAAATCAGCGCCGAGTCCACGCTGATCAGGTCGCACGGCAGCACGCGCGCCAGCTCCAGGGCCAGATCGGTCTTGCCGGCGGCGGTCGGGCCCATCAGGAAGATTGCGGGAGGAAGCGAAGACATCGACATGACTCGAAACACGAAAATGGGAGAAGCCCTGACTGCAGGGCCTCACGGGCTCGATTACTGGCCGCGCATGAACAACTTGTCGAGCTGATCCATGCTCAGTTGCGTCCAGGTCGGACGACCATGGTTGCACTGACCACTGCGCTCGGTCTGCTCCATGTCACGCAGCAGGGCGTTCATCTCCGGCAGGGTCAGGCGTCGGTTGGCACGCACCGCACCGTGGCAGGCCATGGTCGCCAGCAACTCGTTGAGGTGGGCCTGAATACGGTCGCTGGTGCCGTATTCGAGCAGATCGGCCAACACGTCACGCACCAGTTGCGTGGCCTGCGCCTGCTTGAGCAAGGCCGGAATCTGGCGGATCGCCAGGCTTTCCTCGCCCAGGCGCTGCAGCTCGAAGCCCAGGCGCTGGAACCACTCGGCGTGCTCCTCGGCGCAATCAGCCTCGCGCTGGCTCAGGGCGATGGCTTCCGGCACCAGCAGCGGCTGGCCGCGCAGGCCCTCGCTGGCCATGGCCTGCTTGAGGCGCTCGTAGGTGATGCGCTCATGCGCGGCGTGCATGTCCACCACCACCATGCCCTGGGCATTCTCGGCGATGATGTAGACGCCCTTGAGCTGCGCCACCGCATAGCCCAGCGGCGGAATATCGCCCTGCTCCTGCGGCAGCGGTTGTGCCGGGGCAGTAGGCAGCGGCGCGTAGTAGTCGCGGTAGGCCGCCTGCGCTTCGGCAACCGGCACCCCCGGATTGCTGGCAGGCGCCTGGTAACCCGCCCCGGCACCGCGCCAGGCCGGCTGCGGGCTGGCCTGCGGGGTTTCCAGCACGCTGGCAGCCAGGCCCATCTCACCCTGCGGGCCAAACTCGCCAGCCGCCGCGCCGCTTGCGCGCACCATGGGCGTCACGGCTGCCGGCGCCGCCACCTGATCCTCGGGGCGCACGTCGGCCAGGGCGCGATGCAGGGTGCCGTAGAGGAAGTCATGCACCATGCGACTGTCGCGGAAGCGCACTTCGTGCTTGGTCGGGTGCACGTTGACGTCCACCGTGCTCGGGTCGATCTCGAGGAACAGCACGAAGGTGGGATGGCGACCGTTGAACAGCACGTCGCGATAGGCCTGGCGCACGGCATGGGCCACCAGCTTGTCGCGCACCATGCGCCCGTTGACGTAGAAGTACTGCAGGTCGGCCTGACTGCGGGAGAAAGTGGGCAACCCTACCCAGCCCCACAAACGTAGGCCGCCACGCTCGATCTCGATGGGCAGCGCCTGCTCCAGAAAGGCCGGGCCACAGACCGAGGCCACACGTCGCGCGCGGGTCATCTCGTCACCGGCCTCGTGCAGGGCGAGCACAGTCTTGCCGTTGTGGCGCAGGTGGAAGGCCACGTCGAAACGGGCCAGCGCCAGGCGCTTGATGACTTCCTGCAGGTGATCGAACTCGGTTTTCTCGGCGCGCAGGAACTTGCGCCGCGCCGGGGTGTTGAAGAACAGGTCGCGCACTTCCACCGAGGTGCCCACCGGATGGGCGGCCGGCTGCACCCGGGGCTCCATGTCGCGGCCTTCGGTTTCCACCTGCCAGGCCTGCTCGGCACCTTCCGTGCGCGAGGTCAGGGTCAGGCGCGACACCGAACTGATCGAAGCCAGCGCCTCGCCGCGAAAGCCCATGCTGATCACCGCTTCGAGGTCTTCCAGCTCACGAATCTTGCTGGTGGCGTGGCGCGCCAGTGCCAGGGGCAGGTCGTCGGGAGCGATACCGCTGCCGTCATCGCGCACCTTGAGCAGCTTCACCCCACCCTGCTCGACTTCCACATCGATGCGCCGGGCTCCGGAGTCCAGGCTGTTTTCCAGCAATTCCTTGGCGACGGAAGCCGGGCGTTCGACCACCTCGCCTGCGGCGATCTGGTTGGCCAGGCGAGGGCTGAGCAAATGAATACGGGACATGGAACTCACTACTGGGCAGCCAGCGACGTGGCGGGTATCTGCAGAGTCTGGCCGATCTTGATGACGTCGCCGTTGAGCTGGTTGGCACTGCGCAGGGCAGCCAGGCTGACCTGATAACGCTGGGCGATCAGCGCCAGGCTGTCGCCACGCGCCACCACATGCTCGCGCGGGCCCGAGGCGATCTTGCCTTCGTCACGCAGCCAGGCGATATAGGTGCCGGGCGGCGGATTCTGGTGAAAGAACTGCTTGACCCCGCTTGTGATCGAACGCGCCAGCGCCTGCTGATGGCTGGCGGTGTGCAGCTTCCTCGCCTCGTTGGGGTTGGAGATGAAGCCGGTCTCCACCAGGATCGACGGAATGTCCGGGGACTTGAGCACCATGAAGCCGGCCTGCTCGACGCGCCGCTTGTGCAGCGGGGTGATGCGCCCCATGTTGCTCAATACCTTCTGCCCGACATTCAGACTGGAGGTCAGCGAGGCGGTCATCGACAGATCCAGCAGGACGCCGGCGAGCATCTTGTCCTTGTCGTCGAGGCTGACGTTGCCGGCACCGCCGATCAGGTCGGACTGGTTCTCGGCATCGGCCAGCCAGCGCGCGGTCTCCGAGGTGGCGCCACGTTCGGACAAGGCGTACACCGAGGCGCCAAACGCCGAAGAGCGCGGCGCGGCGTCGGCATGGATGGAGACGAACAGGTCGGCGCCCTTCTTGCGTGCTATCTCGGTGCGCTTGCGCAGTGGAATGAAGTAGTCGCCGGTGCGCACCAGTTCGCCGCGGAAGCCCTTCTCGGCATTGATCTGCCGCTGCAGCTCCTTGGCGATGGCCAGGGTCACGTTCTTCTCGTACTGCCCCTTGACCGGCGACAGCGCCCCCGGATCCTCGCCACCGTGGCCGGCATCGATGGCGATGACCACATCGCGCTTGCCATTGGGTACAGGGGTGAGCTTGGGCGGCGCCTGAGTCGGCGTCACCGGCATGGCTGGCGTGCTGGCAGGCGGGCTCGGCGGCTGGGTCGCGGCGTCGGCGGCGCTGGGCTGGTCGAACAGGTCAACCACCAGGCGATTGCCATACTGCTGGTTGGGCGCCAGGGCGAAACTCTTGGGGGTGACCTGCGCCGACAGGTCAATGACCACACGCAACTGATCGGCGCTGCGCTGCGCCGAACGAATGCTGGTGATCGGCGTGTTGCTCAAAGCAAGTTGATCCAGATTGGTCGCCAGCTTGGCGCCGCTGATATCGATGACGATGCGATCGGGCGCAGCCAGGGTGAATACGCTGTGCTCCACCGGCCCGGACAGGTCGAACACCAGCCGCGTATTGTCGGGAGCGCGCCAAAGCCGCACGCCGCGCACGTCGGAGGCGGCCAGCGCCTCGGCGACGAGGGCCGCCCACAACAGCATCACAGCGGTAACCAGCGCGCCTATGCGCATAACCAACCCCATCGACTCTTGTTCATTGCTTGCCGCTCAGGGCCTTGCACCAGGCCTCCCCTCGAGCCCCATGCCCCTGCAGCAACAGCGAACGGCCGCCCGCTTGGGGGCTAATGGTAATGTCCATGTCCGGCTTTGGCAAAACGCCGGCGCCACGCTGCGGCCACTCGATCAGGCACAGGGCGTCGCCCTCGAAGTAATCGCGGATACCCAGGAACTCCAGCTCCTCGGGATCGACCAGGCGATAGAGGTCGAAATGAAAGGCGCGCACTGTGCCGATTTCATAGGGTTCGACCAGGGTGAAGGTAGGACTCTTCACCGCCCCGGCATGGCCTAGCCCACGCAGGATGCCGCGCGACAGGGTGGTCTTGCCGGCCCCCAGGTCGCCATGCAGATAGATGATGCCAACGCCGGCGCTGACCTGGGCGATACGCGCCCCCAGCTCCAGCATCGCCGTTTCGTCGGCGGCTTCGAGGGTCAACTCAGACAAGGACAGAACTCCTCCAGTAACAGACGAATGGTCGCCGGCAGATCACCGGCGGCCAGACCACGGCCCTGCAACGCGAGTGCTTCGCCCGCGCAAGCATGCAGCCAGACCGCCAGGCAGGCGGCATCGAAGGCGACCATACCCTGCGCCAGCAAGGCAGCAATCAAGCCGGTCAGGACATCGCCCAGGCCCGCCCCCGCCATGGCCGGATGGCCCCGGTCGCACAGTGCCAGGCGCCCATCCGGGGCAGCGATCAGACTGCCAGCCCCCTTGAGCACCACCACCGCGCTGTAACGTTGCGCCAGAGCATGCGCGGCGCTCGGGCGATCAGCCTGCACGGCAGCAGTATCCAGCCCCAGCAAGCGTGCGGCCTCGCCCGGATGGGGCGTCAGCACGATTTGGCGCGGCGCGGTGACCTGGCCGGCAGCCAGCAGATTGAGCGCATCGGCATCCCACACCTGGGGCAGGCTGCGCCCGGCGACGGCGGACAGCAGGCTGCGTGACCAGCCGCCCTGCCCCAGGCCCGGGCCAACTGCGCAGACATCGGCGCGCTCGAGCAACGCCAGCAACTGATTGGCCGACGCCACGCCCGTGCACATGATCTCGGGGCGCCGCACGAGGGACGCGCCAACATGCTCCGTCCGTGTCGCCAGCGACACCAGCCCCGCACCGGCACGCAAGGCGCTGTCGGCGCAGAGCAGGGCCGCACCGCCCATGCCCAGGTCGCCGCCTACCACCAGCAGATGGCCGAACTGGCCCTTGTGCGCCAACGGCGAGCGTGCCGACAGCCGCGGCACGTTGGCAGAATCCAGACGCTGCGCCAGGCAGGGGGCCTGCGCCAGCAACTCGGCATCCCCCTGTAGGTCATCGAACTGCAGCTCGCCGCATAGCTGCGGCCCCAACCCGGTGAACAGGCCGAGCTTGAGGGCGATGAAGGTCAGGGTCAGATCCGCCTGCACCGCGACGCCCAGGCAGGCGCCGTTGTCGGCATGCAAACCGGAGGGAATGTCCACCGCCAATACCGGCAGGCCACTATCATTGATCGTCTCGATGGCCTCGGCATAAGGCGCGCGCACAGCGCCGCTGAGGCCAGTGCCGAGCAAGGCATCGACCAGCACCCCCGCCAGGGGCGCAGAGATGCTCCAGGGCAGGATCTCGACGCCCGCATTGGTCGCCTCGCGGCAGGCCTGGGCGGCATCACCCTGCAGCGTTTGCGGGTCGCCCACGGCCAGCACGCGCACCCGCCAACCGGCGCGCTGGGCCAATGCGGCGATCAGGTAACCATCGCCGGCATTGTTGCCACGCCCGGTCAGAACGGTGATTTCGCCCGCCTCGGGCCAACGCCGGCGCAGCGCGCGCCAGGCGGCATGGGCGGCTCGGCTCATCAGCTCGAAGCCGGGGGTGCCAGCGGCGATCAGGCGGGCATCGAGCTGGCGCACCTGTGCGGCACTGTGCAGGCTGCAGGGTAAGGGTGTGGAATGCGGTTGCATGGCTCGCTCACGGCTGATGTCTGGCAGAATTATACCCACCTCAACCATCCGCGCCCGCCTCATGCCTGAACACAGCCTCGATCTCGACAACCTGGCGCAGTCCATCAAAGACTGGGGGCGCGAGCTGGGCTTTCAGCAGGTCGGCATCAGCGATGTCGAGCTGGGCGAGCACGAGGCCCATCTGCAGCGCTGGCTGGAGGCCGGCTATCAGGGCGAGATGGACTATATGGCCGCCCACGGCAGCAAGCGCGCGCACCCGGAGCAACTGGTGCCCGGCACGCTGCGTGTGGTGTCGCTGCGCATGGACTACCTGCCGGGCGACACGCAGATGAGCCAGCGCCTGGCCCAGCACGAGCAGGCTTATATCTCGCGTTATGCCCTGGGCCGCGACTATCACAAGCTGATCCGCAAGCGCCTGCAGCAACTGGCCGAGCGCATCCAGCAGGCCATCGGCCCGTTCGGCTACCGCGCCTTCGTCGACAGCGCCCCGGTGCTGGAAAAAGCCATCGCGGAAAAGGCCGGCCTGGGTTGGATCGGCAAGAACACCCTGGTACTCAATCGCAAGGCCGGTAGCTGGTTCTTCCTCGGCGAGCTGTTCGTCGACCTGCCGCTGCCAGTGGACGCCGCGCATGGCAGCGAGCATTGCGGACGTTGCAGCGCCTGCCTGGACATCTGCCCGACCAATGCGTTTGTCGGGCCTTACCGCCTGGATGCGCGGCGCTGCATCTCCTACCTGACCATCGAACTGAAAGGCTCGATCCCCGAGGAACTGCGCGCGCCCATCGGCAACCGCGTATTCGGCTGCGACGACTGCCAGATCGTCTGCCCCTGGAACCGCTTTGCCCGCCCCACCGAACAGGGCGATTTCCAGCCGCGCCACGGCCTGGACAATGTTGGCCTGGCCGAGCTGTTCCTGTGGACGGAAGAAGAGTTTCTCAGCCGCACCGAAGGCTCGCCGTTGCGCCGTGCCGGCTACGAGCGCTGGCTGCGCAACCTGGCGGTCGGCCTGGGCAACGCCCCCTCCACCATCCCGGTGCTGGAGGCCCTCAATGCACGCCGCGAACATCCGTCCGAGCTGGTGCGCGAACATGTGCAATGGGCGCTGGAGCGCCATGGGGAAAGCAGCCACAAGCCTCAAGCTGCAAGCAACAAGTAAAAGCCGCACACCCCGCCATCCCCGGATTGCATCCGGGCTACGCCGCTCTTGCTCTTAGCTTGCGGCTTGAAGCTTGCCGCTGCTTTCAAGCCTTGAGGAAATGCTGACGGTAGTGCTTGAGCTCGGCGATGGATTCGCGGATGTCATCCAGCGCCTGGTGGGTGGCGGTCTTCTGGAAGCTGTCCTTGACCTCCGGCGCCCACATGCCGGCAAGAATCTTCAGGGTTGAGACGTCCAGGTAGCGGTAGTGGAAGTAGGCTTCCAGCGCCGGCATGTACTTGTACAGGAAGCGCCGATCCTGACCGATGCTGTTGCCGCAGATCGGCGACTTGCCCTTGGGCACCCACTGTTCAAGGAAGGCGATGGTCTGCGCCTCGGCCGTGGCCGTGTCGATGCGGCTTTCACGCACGCGCTGGGTCAGGCCGCTCTGGCCATGGGTGCGGGTGTTCCATTCATCCATGCCAGCCAGGGTCTCGTCGCTCTGGTGAATGGCGATCACCGGGCCTTCGGCCAACACGTTGAGTTCGCTGTCGGTGACGATGGTGGCCATCTCGATGATCACGTCGCGCTCCGGCTCCAGGCCGGTCATTTCCAGGTCGATCCAGATCAGGTTGTTGGGGTTCTGCATGATGGGAGGCTCCTTGGCTCAGACGCGCAGTCTAACAGGCCGTTGAAAAACTACCTGCTAACGGATATCGGCACCCTTGATCTGCCACAGCAGCAACTGGGTCTGCCGCCCCTCGTTGATTGCCAGCAGCCGATCGGCCGGCACACCGAGAATCTCGAAGCTGTTGCTGATCAACCAGCTCCCCGGGCGCATCTCGGCCTGCGCCTTGGCCCACAGGCGCGGCATGGGCACGGGGGAGAGAAAGCAATAGACGACATCGAAATCCGCCAGATCCACCTGCCACAGGTTCAGGTAGCGGACGCGGCAATTGCCCTGCAACAAACAACGCAGCCAGGCGCAGAGAAACACCAGCGGCGCCGTCTCGACACCAACGAACTGGCCACGCGGAAAACGCCGCGCCAACTGCAGCAGGGTGCCGGCCGTGCCGCAGCCCAGATCGATGAAGCGCAGCGGCGGCTCGCGCTCGGCCAGCAAGTCCTGCAGATGCTGTTGCGCACGCCGCCCACTGAGGTACAGCGGCACCTGCTCACGCAAACTGTTCCAATTGACCAGCAGCAACACCACGAAACCCAGCAGATAGACCCAGCCGGGCAGCCCGAAGCGTTGCATGAGCAGCAGCGCCGGCACGAAGGCGAAATTGATCCAGCCCCACCAGCGCGACAAGCCCAGACGCCAACCGATCAGCGCAGCCAGCGCGCCCTGCAGCACGGCCACCGACAGCCACGACAGGCGCCAGGGCCACAGCGCCAGCAGATAGACCAGCACCACCACCAGAGCAACGGCGACTCCCTGCGCCAGCAAGGCTCGCATCACCGGCAGGTGTACCAGGCTCATCCGCTCATCTGTCTGCATTGCACGTCCTCGATCAAGGCGACCGAATCGGCGCCAGAGCGCCATGCTAAACTCGCCGCGACCGACACTCCACCACCCGGACGCTCCATGGCCAAACGCCAACTCAACCGCCGCCAGAGCTGGCGCATCGAAAAAATCCAGGGCGAGCGCGCCGCCCGCGCGGCCAAGCGCGAATCTCGTGCCGTCGAAGCCTTGGAAGGCGGCGATCTGGGTCCCGAGCAGACCGGCCTGGTAATCGCCCACTTCGGCGTACAGGTGGAAGTCGAAGCGCTGCAGGGCGAAAGCAGCGGTCAGGTGTTTCGCTGCCACCTGCGCGCCAACCTGCCAACCCTGGTGACCGGCGATCAGGTGGTCTGGCGCCCAGGCAACCAGGGTGACGGTGTGATCGTCGCGCAACTGCCGAGAAACAGCGAGCTGTGCCGCCCAGACATGCGCGGCCACCTCAAGCCGGTGGCGGCCAACGTCGACCAGATCGTCATCGTCTTCGCGCCCCTGCCCGAACCCCATGCCAACCTGATCGACCGCTACCTGGTGGCCGCCGAGCATGCCGGCATCCAACCCCTGCTGCTGCTGAACAAGGCCGACCTGATCGACGCTGGCAACAGCGAGGTGCTCGGCGCCCTGCTCGAAGTCTATCGCGAGCTGGACTATCCGCTGCTGGAGGTGTCGGCACGCCAGGGCGGGGGCATGGAGCGACTGCAGGAGCGCCTGAACGGCCATGTCAGTGTCTTCGTCGGCCAGTCCGGTGTCGGCAAGTCTTCGCTGGTCAACAGCCTGCTGCCGGGCGTCGATACCCGAGTCGGTGCATTGTCGGAGCTGACCGGCAAGGGAACGCACACCACCACCACGGCGCGCCTGTTCCACTTCCCTGGCGGCGGCCAATTGATCGACTCGCCCGGCATCCGCGAATTCGGCCTGGGGCATGTCAGCCGTGACGACGTGGAAGCGGGCTTCATCGAGTTCCACGAACTGCTCGGGCGCTGCCGCTTCCGCGACTGCAAGCATGACCGCGAACCGGGCTGCGCCCTGCTGCAGGCCCTGGAGGATGGGCGCATCAAGCCGCAGCGCATGGCCAGCTACCGGCACATCATCGCCAGCCTGCCACAGGACGATTACTGACGGTTGAGCTGGTCGAGCGAGGTGCCGCCGCTGTCGAAGATGTTCAGACGCTGACGTAGCTGGTCGGCGGGCAATGCGTCAGTCTCGGGGGTGCCCTTGGCACCACTGTCCGGCGCACTGCCAGGCGTTCCTGCTGGCGCCGCTCCCTCTTGTGCAGGCGCGGCCTCACTGCCCTGCTCACCCTCGATATCGCGCTGGGCACGCTTGGTCAGAACGACGATATCGATGCGCCGATTGACCGGATTGAACGGATCTTCACGGTCGAACAGCGCCGACGAGGCATAGCCCACCACCCGTGCCACCTGCTCGTCCGGGTAGCCACCGGCGACCAGAGTACGCCGCGCTGCATTGGCGCGGTTGGCCGACAGCTCCCAGTTGCCGAAGTCGCCGCGCCCAACGAAGGGCTTGGCATCGGTATGGCCGCTGATGCTGATCTTGTTCGGCACGGCCTTGATGGTGTCGGCCATGGCCAGCAGGATGTCCTCGAAGTAGGGTTGCAGCTCGGCACTGCCAAGGGCGAACATCGGCCGGTTCGCGGCATCCATGATCTGGATGCGCAGGCCATCCTGAGTGATCTCGAACAGGATCTGATCCTTGAAGCGCTGCAGCTCGGGGTTTTCCTCCACCTTGTTCTGCAACTCCTGCAGCAGCAGCTCCAGACGCTCACGCTCCATCTTGTCGGCCAGGGTCTCGATCTGATCGGCGCTGACACTGGTTTCGTCCGGCTGACTCTCCGGCGTTTCCGAGACATCCGGGTTGAGGGTGCGCTCGGGTGCCGGCGTCGGCGTGCCACCCAGGTCGATGGCGTAGGGGCTGGCACTTTCGGTGAAGCCGATGGGATCCTGGAAATAACCGGAGATGGCCTTCTTCTGCTCGGGGGTGGCCGAGGTCATCAGCCACATCACCAGGAAGAACGCCATCATGGCGGTGGCGAAGTCGGCGAAGGCGATCTTCCAGGCACCACCATGGTGCCCGCCCGCGGTCTTCTTGACCCGCTTGACGATGATGGGTTGGTTGTTCTCCATCGCTTAGCTGCCGCGCATGGCCTGCTCGAGCTCGCTGAAGCTCGGGCGATGGGCCGGGTACAGCACCTTGCGACCGAACTCCACGGCCAGCGTCGGCGGCATGCCGGAAGCAGAAGCGACCAGGCTCGCCTTGATCGCCTCGTAGAGATTCACCTCTTCCTTGGCATCGTGCTCGAGCGCGTTGGATAGCGGCCCGAAGAAACCGTAGGAGGCAAGAATGCCGAGGAAGGTCCCCACCAGTGCCGTACCCACCTTCTCACCGATCTGCGCGTTGTCCGCCTCGGCCAGGATCGACATGGTAATCACGATACCCAGTACCGCCGCCACGATACCCATGGCCGGCATACCGTCGGCCACCTTGGCCACAGCATGGGCCGGGTGTTCCAGTTCTTCCTTGAGGCTGGCCAGCTCCATGTCGAACAGCCCCTCCAGCTCGTGCGGCGCCATGTTGCCGGACGACATGATGCGCAGGTAATCGCAGATGAACGCGGTCATGCGCGCATCCTTGATCACCCCGGGGTACTTGCTGAAGATCGCGCTGGCGTTGGGATCCTCGATATCGGCCTCGATGGCCATCATGCCTTCGCGTCGGCTCTTGTTGAGAATCTCGTAGAGCAGCTTGAGCACTTCAAGGTAATAGGTATGGGTGAAGCGGGTGCCGAACATGCTCAGGGATTTCTTGAACACCAACATGAACATGTTGCCCGGGTTGGACTGCAGGAACGCCCCTAGTGCCGCACCGCCGATGATCAGAACCTCGAAAGGGTGGATCAATGCCATGAACTTCCCGCCCGAAAGTATGAAGCCACCGAGCACGCAGCCAAAAACGACAATGATGCCTATGATTTTTACCATGGAATAAACGCTTGCAGAGCCTAGTGGATGGGTTATTGAAAACAACCCTTCTAATTATCGGAACTTATACGCCAGACTATAGCCAGTTAAGGTCAAAAGCCAGTTTGGCTCACGTTGAAGATGCCGACCCCCAAACCCATGCCGCGCAGTCTCGATGCCTGGTTGCAGCTACTGGGCCCTTTACGCCTGCCTCTCGAGCAGACGCAGCATGCGCATCTTTGCCGCACCCTGGCCGACAGCCGCAAGACCTGGCGCGACATGGCCGACCAGATAGAGCTTAGCCCAACCTTCGCGCTGCAAATATTGCGTGAGGCCAACCAGTCCGGCGGCAGCCTGAGCGAGCCGGCCGACAGCCTGGAAGCCGCCCTCGCCCGCCTGGGCCTTGCACGCTGCGAAAACCTGCTCAAGCAGACGCCTTCGATACCGGAAGCGGAAATTCCCCAGTCCCTGCGCCAGATCCTGCTGATCAGCCAGCATGCCAGCCAACAGGCGCGCGGCCTGTTCGGCACGCGCCTGGCCCGCTTGTGGAATGAGCTGCATGGTTGCAGCCTGCTGTTTCTCGCACCGCTGTGGCCCCTGCTCAACAGCTACCCACAACTGTTCAACACCTGGGAGCAGCGCGTGCTGGTCAAGGGCGAGCCGGCCAACAAGGTCGAACATGAACTTCTGGGTGTTTCGCTGATCCAGCTCTGCTTGAAACTGGCCGAGCGCTGGCGCCTGCCGGAATGGATCGTGCGCAGCTACCAGCTACTGGCCCGCGATCGCCGGCAACTGGTCAAGGCGCTGCATATCGCCCGTGACAACGAACATCCTCTGCATCAGCAGCAGATGCTCGACGCCGACATTCCTCTGCGCCACTGGCTGACCCAGCCCAGCAATTGCGTATTGCTGGCCAACGGCCTGGCCGTGTCGGCGCACCATGCCTGGAATACCGACCACTGCCTGCGCTGGCAACGCCTGGTCGGGCTCTATCTGCAGATACCGCTGAGCGACGTGCAACAGCAGGTGCACCAGCAGGCAGTCAGTAGCGCCAGAACCGGGCACGATCCCAGCCTCTGGCACCCGGCACAAGCACTGCTGTGGCCCTGGCAGGCACGCCATCTGGTGTCCGCCGAGCCGCGCGCGGGCGCGGCCAAGCAGGCCGTGCCCGAGGTCTGGCGCCAGCAGTGCATGCGCCTGATTCGCGAGCCCAGCGACTTCAGCAACTCGCAACAATTGATCACCTGCGCTCGCGATGCCCTCCAGGCCTGTGGTCTGCAGCGCATCCTGCTACTGCTTGCCGACCGCCAACATACGCGCCTGCAAGCGCAACAGAGCGCTGGCCTGGGCAAGGCCGCACAAGGGCTCAACCTCGACCCGGCCAAGAGCCATATCCTGCGCCGCCTGCTCAGCCAGCCAGGGCAGTTGCGCCTGACCCCGGACAATGCCGCGCAGTATTCGGCCCTGCTGCCAGGCGAACTCAAGGCGCTGTTCGTGGGCGAGCACCTGCTGCTGCGCTCACTTGCCAACAATGGTCGAGTGGTCATGCTGCTGCTCGCCGACCAGGGCGGGCAGCCGTTCACCGAGAGCGGCCTGCAGGCCTTTGCCAAAACGGCGCAATGCATCGAGCGCGCCCTGAGCAACTTCAGCAAACGCTCACGCTGAGGGCAAAGCCACAAGCCTGGCGACCTTTCCGCTACAATCGGCCTCTTTCCATTGCGGGAGGCCCCATGTCCCCCTTCGCCGATCTGCCGCTGGTCATAGAGCCCGCCGAGCTCGCCGCACGCCTGGATGCGGACGACTTGATACTGGTCGATCTCAGCAGCGCTGCACGCTATGCCGAAGGGCATATTCCCGGCGCGCGCTGGGTCGATAGCAAGCGCACCCAGCTCGGCCAGCCCCCGGCGCCTGGGCTACTCCCGGAGTTGCCGCAGTTGCAAGCGCTGTTCAGCGAGCTGGGCCATCGTCCGGATGCCACCTACGTGGTGTACGACGATGAAGGCGGCGGCTGGGCCGGCCGCTTCATCTGGCTGCTGGACGTCATCGGTCATCCCCGCCAGCACTTTCTCAACGGTGGCTTGCGCGCCTGGATCGGCGAAGGCCGCCCGCTCAGCCAGAGCGTGCCAGAGCCGGGCGACAGCCCCGTGCAGTTGAGCCTGAGCGAAGCCCCGACCGCCACGCGCGACTACCTGCAAGCACGCCTGGGCGCATCCGACCTGGCCATCTGGGATGCGCGCAGCGCCGAGGAATACCGCGGCGAAAAGCTCAACTCGGCAAGGGGCGGGCATGTTCCAGGCGCAATCAACTTCGAGTGGACAGCCGGCATGGATGGCCAGCGTGATCTGCGCATCCGCACGGACATGGCCGAGGTGCTCGACGCACTCGGCATCACGCCAGACAAGGAAGTGATCACCCACTGTCAGACCCACCGCCGCTCCGGCTTCACCTATGTGGTCGCCAAGGCGCTCGGTTATCCACGAGTCAAGGCCTATGCCGGCTCATGGTCGGAATGGGGCAACCTGCCCAATACGCCGATCGAACGCTGAACCTTCAAGGACACACGATGAAACAACGCCTGTTTATTCTCAGCCAGTACCTGCTGCCTCATCACCTGCTCTCGCGCCTGATCGGCTGCGTGGCCGAATGCCGCATCGGCTGGTTGAAGAATCCGCTGATCGACTGGTTCGCCAAGCAGTACCGCGTCGACATGAGCGAGGCCCAGGTCGAAGACCTGCATGCCTACGAGCATTTCAACGCCTTCTTCACCCGTGCTCTGAAAGAGGGTGCGCGCCCACTGGACGAGACGCCGGGGGCCATTCTCTGCCCCGCCGATGGCGCCATCAGCCAGCTCGGCGCCATCGAGCACGGCCGACTCTTCCAAGCCAAGGGGCACAGTTTCAGCGCCGTGGAACTGCTCGGTGGCGACACCGAGCGCGCCGCGCCCTTCATGGGCGGCCAGTTCGCCACCGTCTACCTCTCGCCCAAGGATTACCACCGCGTGCATATGCCGCTGGCCGGCACGCTGAGGGAAATGGTCTACGTGCCGGGGCGCCTGTTCTCGGTCAACCAGACCACGGCAGAGAACGTGCCCGAGCTGTTCGCCCGCAACGAGCGCGTGGTCTGCCTGTTCGACACCGAGCGCGGGCCGATGGCCGTGGTGCTGGTGGGCGCGATGATCGTCGCCAGCATCGAAACCGTCTGGGCCGGCCTGGTCACGCCGCCCAAGCGTGAACTCAGGAGCACCCGTTACGACGCCGAGGCACGCGCCCCGATCGAGCTGGCCAAGGGGGCCGAGCTGGGTCGTTTCAAACTCGGCTCCACCGCCATCGTCCTGTTCGGCCCGCAGCAGGTGCAGTGGGCCGAGGCCCTGGGCGCCGGCAGCAACGTGCGCATGGGGCAATTGCTGGGCCAGGCACACGATGCTACCTGACGACACGGCATCTGCACCGGGCAATCCAGCGTCAGCCCGTCACCCACCCCGGGTATGGGCTGCCATGAGCGACAGATGCTGCTAGAGTGCAGGAAAACATGAGGTCGATGAACCTCGAAGCCGCTCGCCTTTTTCAGTGGCCTGGAGCATCCAAGCTTTATGGATAGACAGAGTCCTCACCTGCTTTCATTACGCGTGCCAACCCCAAGCAAAGAGCGCTTGGGGTTCTGCGACGGGACACCGCGTGACCTGAAACGCTGGATCGCTGGTCTACCCAAGGCCAACATCGGTGAAACGGCACGCCAGCTCTATCAGAGCCTGGTGGAGATCAACCAGCTCCTGACGCCTTCCGAGAACCGCCTGCAATTGCTGGAACTGCTGCGACCGGAAATCTACTTCGTCTGCCAGCATCTGGAACGCCACTTCCTCAACCAGGCCATCGTCCTCGACGAGCGCCCACGCAAGGTGGCCAACCTGTGCCAGGCCCTGCAGAATCACCTGGCCATCGGTTACAAACTGATCATCACCCGCACCATCAATCGTAGCGGCAAGGATCGTGAACAACTGCTGGCCGTGGCCCTGCAGCGCGCCATGCACAGCCTGTACAGCCCACTGATCCGCGCCAGCCAGCTCTATTGCCCGGTGCCGGAGGGGCTGTGGCTGGAGCTGCACCTGCTCTATCAGATCGCGGTCGAGCAACGCATGCAGAACCTGGTCATCCGCGACCCACTGGCACGCCAGACGCAAGGTCTGAGCACGCAGCAGACCTACAGCATGGCCCTGCTGCTGGGCTGCGCGCGCACCAACCAGATGCGCCAGAGCGGCATCGCCCGCCTGGCCGAAGCGCTGGAGCCCTGGAGCGCACTGGTACGCCTGCAACCTGGCGATCACCCCAGCAGCCTGTTCGTGCTGGCGCCACAGGTCGACGGTCCGCCGCGTTACAAATCGCTGTATCAGAGTAGCGAGCTGCCCAAGCTGCTGGGCATCGATCCGCAGCCGCTGGTCGACACCATCAAGGATTACCTGACGCAACCGGAAGAGGAGCGCAAGAAATCGCTCCTGCCAATGCCCGAGGGTATCAGCCTGGATCTGCTGCAACATGTCGCAGCCGCCTGGGGCGATATCGCCGAGCGTACCTTCCAGCGCACGCCAGGCCAGGGCACCCTGACGCTGTGCATCGGCATGACCGCCCTGCACTTCTTCCTTTCCGGGCAGCGCTCGTTCGCCGAACTGCTCAGGCGCCCGGTGGAAGTCGGTGCTGCCGTGTTCAAGCCCAGTACGGGCGAGCCGGATATCTGGTCGAATGCCTTCGATGCCCAACGCACGGCCAGCGAAGAGATTCACTTCGAGGAAATCCAGTACAGCAAGACCACCCCAGGCGAGCAGGAACCCGCAGCCAGCGTCGAGGAAAGCTATCCCACCTACCCGCTGCTGATCGTCAACCACAGCCCGGGCGGCTACTGCCTGTCCTGGGTCAAGGACGTGCCCAGCCAGCTTCAGGCTGGCGAGTTGCTCGGCGTCCAGGACAACCCCAGCCAGGGCTGGAGTGTGGCCATCGTGCGCTGGATTCGTCAGGTGCGTGGCGGCGGCACGCAAATGGGCATCGAGCTGATCGCGCCGCACGCGCAACCTTGCGGCCTGCAATTGCTGCGCAAGACCGAGCAGAACAGCCAGTACCTGCGTGCCTTGCTGCTGCCGGAGATCGCGGCCATTTCCCGCCCGGCCAGCCTGATCACACCCCGCCTGCCCTTCCAGGAAGGCAGCAAGGTGCTGATCAACAACCAGGGCGTGGAGCATCGCGCCACGTTGACACGGCGCCAGCTCAGCACCGGCAGTTTCAGCCAGTTCGAGTACCACCGCGCCAACCAGGAAGAGGTCACGGGCGGGACTCCCGTCACAGCCTCGCAAAGCCAGAAGCCTGCTGGAGAGGAAGATTTTGACTCGCTCTGGAAGTCGCTGTAGGCTGCCGAAACTTCACCATTCGTCGCCTTTTCGCGCCCGTTCGGCGCGGTATTGACCCTCCCCTATGGCCATCGACAAGAAAACCATCCGCCTGCTGATCCTCGAGGATTCGCAGAACGAGGCTGAGCGCCTGGTCAGCCTGTTCCGCAACGCCGGCCATGCCACCCGCGTGCACCGCCTGGTCTCCAGCGATGACCTGGCCGAAGCCTTGCAGAACACCTGGGATCTGCTGATCTGTGCGCCAAGCAGCGAACTGCTGGAGCCCAGCGAAGCGATCACCGCCATTCGCCGCCTAGCCAAGGACATTCCGGTCATTCAGCTCGTCGCCGACAACGAGTCCGAAGCCATCACCGAGGCCATGATGTTCGGCGCTCAGGATGCGCTGCCCCAGGGCGAGGACGAACGCCTGGTGCTGGTGGCCAAGCGCGAGCTGGCCAACCTGGCCGAGCGCCGTGCCCGCCGCGCGGCCGAACTGGCCCTGCGTGAAGCGGAAAAACGCTGCCAGTTGCTGCTGGAAAGCTCGGTGGACGCCATCACCTATGTGCACGACGGCATGCACATCTATGCCAACCGTGCTTATCTCGAGCTGTTCGGCTACAGCGATGCCGACGAGCTGGAAGGCATGCCGATGATCGACCTGATCGCCAGTGCCGACCAAGGGGCGTTCAAGGACTTCCTCAAGCATTACCAGAACGATGAAGGGAGCGCCGACCTCAGTTGCCACGGCGTGCGCGCCGACGGCAGCAGCTTTGCCGCGCAGATGAGCCTCTCCCCTGCCACCTACGATGGCGAACCCTGCATTCAGGCGGTCATTCGCGCAGAAACCTCGAATGCCGAGCTGGAGGAAAAACTGCGCGAGATCAGCAGTCAGGATCTGGTGACTGGCCTGTTCAACCGCGTGCACTTCATCGAGCTGATGGATGTCGCCGCCGAACGCGCGGTCAAGGGGGAACAGCCGGCCACGCTCGCCTATATCCGCGTCGACCGTTATGCCAGCCTGCAGGGTGATATCGGCCTGGCCGGCATCGACCTGCTGCTGACCGACCTCGCCGGCCTGCTGCGCGCGCACTTCCCGGTGGAAACCCAGCTGGCTCGCTTCGGCGACGATGTGTTCGCTGCGCTGCTACCCGGAAAAACGCCCGAACAGTGCACACCAGCGCTCAAGGAACTGCTGAAGAAAGTCGAAGGGCATCTCTTCGACATCAGCGGGCGCACGGCGCAAACCACGCTGTCCATTGGTGTCGCCGGTCTTAGCGAGAAGACCGCCAAGGTTCAGGAAGTCATCGAGCGCGCCCATCGCTGTGCCGATGAGCTGAGCGACGGCAATGCCATCAAGATCTTCAACCCCGCCGAGGAACTGGCCGCTGCTGCCAACCGTGGCAACCTGCAGGCCATGGTGCAGCAGGCGCTGGAGAACAACAGCTTCCGCCTGCTGTTCCAGCCCATCATCAGCCTGCGTGGCGACGCCCACGAACACTACGAAGTACTGCTACGCCTGCTCAACCCACAAGGTGAGGAGGTGCCGCCGCCACAGTTCATGGCCGCTGCCCGCGATGCCGGCCTGGGCGAGAAGATCGACCGCTGGGTCATCCTCAACTCGATCAAGATACTCACCAGCCATCGCGCCAAGGGCCACAACACCCGCCTGTTCGTGCACCTGTCCACCTCCAGCCTGCAGGATCAGACCTTGCTGCCCTGGCTCAGCGTGGCGCTCAAGGCCGCCCGCCTGCCGTCCGACTGTCTGGTGTTCCAGTTCAGCGAACCCGATGCCATCGCCTACCTCAAACAGGCCAAGGCACTCACCCAGGGGTTGGCCGAGCTGCACTGCAAGGTCGCGCTGAGCCAGTTCGGCTGTGCAATCAACCCATTCAATGCGCTCAAGCACCTGCATATCGACTTCGTCAAGGTTGACGGCTCCTTCACTCAGGATCTGGGCAAGGCCGAGAATCAGGAGGCGCTCAAGACCCTGCTTGCCAGCCTGCATTCCCAGGCCAAGCTGACCATCGTGCCCTTCGTCGAGAGCGCCAGCATGCTGGCGACCCTGTGGCAGGCCGGGGTCAACTTCATCCAGGGCTACTACCTGCAGGGCCCCAGCCAGTCCATGGATTACGACTTCTCTGCAGGCGACGAGTAGCAATCGCCCACCTCACGCACAAAGCCGCGCAATGCGCGGCTTTGTGCGTTCTGCTAGGAGGTAAGTGGGGAGGGACAGGACTAAGGCGTGAGCGGCAAGGCTCATGCCGAGTTGCGCGATTCCTCGAGCTGATTGGCCAGCAACTGCACCAGTTGTTTCTGGTGTACCAGTTCGGCTTCGCAATCGACCGACCGCTCCAGGCGGAAGACGATTTCGCTGTTCATGCTGCGATAGTTGTATTCAGCTTTTTCGTGAATCTGGTTACGTAGTGCCTCGGGCATTCGTAGAACGAACTTGTCAGTGATTTTGGGCATAAAGACTCCATTATGGTTGTCATTACCAATTGATGAGTGGCAAAGACAACCCCCTGCGGATTCGCTATTTTCTTTCCATCTAGCACCTCTCCGCGCATGAAATTCGGCTCGACCGAGCATCCTCTCGACGGCATAGAATTATTTCTCTTGTCTATACAGTCGAGTATTCAGATGCTCAGGAGTTCAGTAAAAAATCGTCCCAGGCATCTTCAGTATTCCTGCCCGAAGCCGTCTATCCTGGCTGTTTGCGGGCGTTTCTCGACCTACTTCTCGCGCAGCCGTGGGCTGTATAGCCTCCCAACAGTCAAGCCGAAGAGGGACGCTCGGAGCGTCATTAACCGCACCTCTGGTAGACAGGCTAACGACACAGGCCTTTACACCGCGTAGCCCAGCACGCGCGGCAGCCACAGGGCGATTTCCGGGAAGATCGCAACCAGCAGCAAAGCGCTGGCCATCACCACGACGAACAGCGCCGCCCAGCCGACGGTCTGCTCCAGGCGTATCCTGGCCACCTCCGTCGTCACCATCAGGTTGATCGCCACCGGCGGGGTGAACTGGCCGATGGCGATGTTCATCGCCAGCAGGATGCCGAACCACACCGGGTTCCAGCCGAAGTGCTGCATCACCGGAATCAGGATCGGCATCAGGATCAGGTAGATGGAGATGGCATCGAGCAGCATGCCGGCCAGCAGCACCGCGAGCATCACCAGCGCCAGCAGCACCCAGCCGTTGTCCGACAGCGAGATCAGCCATTCGGCCAGGTGGCGGAAGGTGCCGAGCAGGGTGCCGGCCCAGGCGAAGATGCCGGCCAGGGCAATGATCAGCATGACCACGCCGGAAATCACACCCGCCTCGCCGCACAGGCGCCAGAGGCTGCGCCAGTCCAGCTCGCGGGTGACGAACAGGCCGATCGCCACGCCGTAGGCCACGCCGACCACGGCGGCTTCGGTCGGTGTGAACAGGCCACTGCGCAGGCCGCCGAGGATCAGTACCGGGGCGAACAACGCCGGCAGCGCCTGCTTGAAGCTCGCGCCGATGGCCGGACGCTCGCCCTGCTCCGGGGATTCCCAACCATAACGACGTGACAGCAGCCAGGCCGGCAGCAACAGCACCAGGCCGGCAAGAATGCCGGGGAACAGGCCGGCAGCGAACAGCGCGCGCAGGTCGACGCCTGGCACCACGATGGAGTAGAGGATCAACGCAATCGACGGCGGAATCAGGATGGCGGTGGAGGCCGAGGCGGCGATCAGGGTGGCCGAGAACGGCTTGGGATAACCCGCCTTGGTCATGCTCGGCAGCATCACCATGGCCACGGCCGCAGCATCGGCCGGGCCGGAACCGCTCATGCCGCCCATGATCAGGCACACCAGCACCGCAACCAAGGCCAGGCCGCCATGCCGTGGGCCGATCAGCGCCTGGGCGAAGCGCACCAGTCTGAGCGCCACGCCGGCTTTCTCGAACACCAGGCCGGTGAGGATGAACAGAGGAATGGCGATCAGCGGGTACTTGGCCACGCCGTTGTAGGTGTTGGTGCCGAGGGTGGCGAGCATGTCCGGCGACAGGCCGGCGATGATGCCGATGGCGCCGGACAGGCCGAGGGCGAAGGCCACCGGCACGCCGAGCGCCAGCAGCACGACGAAGCTGAGGATCAGCCAGAGATCAGGGCTCATCGCTGATCCTCCCACGCAGACGATCAAGGGTCATCTGGGTCAAACGCACGAATACCAGCAGCGCCAGGATCGGCAGCCAGATCACGTACCACCAGTTGGGCAGGCCGAGGCCGGGCGATTCGGAATCCCACTGGAACTCCTCCCAGGCGAACTGGCCGCCGTACCAGCACACCAGCCCCAGCACCAGCACGCCGGCCAGCCACTGCAGCAGGATCAGCGGCGTGCGCAGGCGCGGGAACATCCGCTCGAGCAGGCCGATGCGGATATGCCGGTTGCTGCGCATGGCCACCGAAGCACCGGCGAAGGTGAGGATGACCAGCAGGAACACCGAGATTTCCTCGGTGAAGGCGAAGGATGCATCGGTGAAATAACGCACCGCCACGTTGGCCAGGCTGATCAGGCTGATGATCACCAGGGCCAGGGTGGCGAGCACGCGCTCCAGCGGCGCGTCGACTTGTTTGCTCATAGGAACCTCGAATGACCGGAGCAATGTGATCGCGCGGCGGCGCCCCCCTGCCCTCTCCCCGCCCCCTTCCAGGACTGGGAGAGGGGAGCGGAGCAGGCTAAGGGAGCCTCCGGTCAGATAAAACGAATCAGGGCTGGGCCACGGCCTTGCGCGCGGCTTCCATCAGCGCGTCGCCAATGCGCGGTGCCCATTTCTCCTGCACGCTGGCAGTGGCCTCGACGAAGGCGGCGCGCTCGGCGTCGGTCAGCTCGATCACTTCCACACCACGCTCGCGGATGTCGGCCAGGCGCTTCGACTGAGCGCCACGCGACAGCTCGATCTCCCACTTGCCGGCGTCACGCGCGGCCTGGCTGAGCAGCTCGCGATCTTCCTCGGGCAGGGATTTCCACACGCGCTGGTTGACGGCGAAGATCAGTGGATCGGCCATGTAGTCCCACAGGGTCAGGTACTTCTGGCCAACCTGGTCGATACGCGCCACGTCGAAGACCGACAGCGGGTTTTCCTGGCCGTCCACCGCGCCGGTGGTCAGCGCCGGCTTGGCGTCGGCCCAGCTCATCTGCGTGGGGTTGGCGCCGAGGGCGGTGAAGGTGTCCTGGAACAGCGGCGAGCCGACCACGCGGATCTTCAGGCCCACCAGATCGGCCGGGCTGCGTACCGGCTTGGCCGAGTTGGATAGTTGGCGGAAGCCGTTCTCGCCCCAGGCCAGCGGCACGATGCCGCGCTGCTCGATGGCGGCGAAGGCCAGCTTGCCGGCTTCACCCTGGGTGATGGCGTCGAGGTCGGCGTCGTTCTTCATCAGAAACGGCAGAGAGAACAGGTTGAGCTCCGGCACCTGCGGCGACCAGTTGATGGTCGAGCCCACGGCCATGTCGATCAGGCCCGAGCGCATGGCGGAAAATTCCTTGGTCTGGTCGCCGGCGACCAGTTGCGCGTTGGGGTACACGCGCAGGGTGATGCGCCCCGCAGAGCGCTCGTTGACCAGATCGGCCCACTTCTGCGCGGCCTGGCCCCAGGGAAAGGCATCCGAAAGCACGGTGGAAACGGAGTATTCACGCGCCTGCGCGGTGGCGCACAGGGCGGTCAGCGCAGCGCCGGCGGCGAGCGCGGAGAAGAGTCGCTTGAGTTTCATGGGGCGTCCTTGTGTGGATCTTGGTGTTGTCGTTGTGGCACCGGCACAGCGGTGCGGATCCAGCGGCGGGCGGTTGGCTCGCCAGGCATGCCCGGTCGGCATGCGAAAGGGACACGGCAGGTGTCTCGGCTGCCGGGCAGGCCTTGTGGGCGTTCGGCAGGTGCCGGCGGGTTACGCGCAGCCGCCCAACTATTCCAGAAGCGTGCAACGAATGCCATTGTCTGATGTCCGTCGACATTGCCCGTCGTGATTGGCACTGCCCATAATCGGCGGCATTTCATACCGGACATTCGCCCATGGCCATTTCTCGCGACGACCTCGACCAGCACGGCCTGATCATCGGCGTGTCGCCCGAGCGCTTTCGCGCCGTGGCCATGCCACTGCTGTTCGATCACCTCGATGCCCAGTGCGAGGGCACCATCGCGGTCAATCGCCAGGCGCGCATCGTCTGGATCAACGACAAGTACGCGCAGAAGGTGGGCATCGCCGATGCGCGCACGGCGCTGGGCAAGGAAATCGAGGAAGTGCTGCCGGCCAGCCGCCTACGTGAGGTGGTGGAAAGCGGCCAGCCGAGCATGCTCGATCTGATGGCCTTCGGCGACGAGCATTTCGTGGTCACCCGCATTCCGCTGCGCGACGAGGACGGCACCCTGGTCGGCGCCCTGGGCTTCGTATTGTTCGACCGCGCCCGCCATCTCAAGCCGCTGATGGCCAAGTACGCCAACCTGCAGACGCAACTACTCGCCACCCAGCACGAGCTGGCCAAGGCGCGGCGGGCGCGCTACACCATCGCCGGCTTCATCGGCGCCAGCGGTGCGGCCAGCGAGGTCAAGCGCCAGGCCCGCCGTGCTGCGCAACTCGATGCCACGGTGCTGATCCGCGGCGAGACCGGCACCGGCAAGGAGCTGCTGGCCCAGGGCATCCACAACCTGTCGCCACGGGCCAACGGGCCCTTCGTCGCGGTCAACGTCGCGGCGATCCCGGAAACCCTGGTGGAGGCCGAACTGTTCGGCACCGCGCCGGGCGCCTTCACCGGCGCCGAGCGCAAGGGGCGCATCGGCAAGTTCGAGGTGGCCAACGGCGGCACCCTGTTTCTCGATGAAATCGGCGACCTGCCGCTGCCATTGCAGGCCAAGCTGCTGCGCGTGCTGCAGGAGCAGGAGGTGGAGCCGCTCGGCTCCAACCAGGTCAAGCCGCTCAACGTGCGGGTGATCGCGGCGACTCATATCGATCTGGAAGCCAAGGTGGCCGCCGGGCAGTTTCGCGACGACCTCTACTACCGCCTCAACGTGCTGACCCTGCGCGTGCCGCCGCTGCGCGAGCGTGCCAGCGACATTCCGGCACTGATCGAACACCTGCTGGACGACCTGGCCAACCGCTCCGGCCTGGCCCCCATGGAGCTGACGGACGATGCCCTCGCCCTGCTCTGCGCGCAGCCGTGGAAGGGCAATGTGCGTGAGCTGCGCAACCTGCTGGAACGGGCGCAACTGGCGGTCGATGGGCGACTGGATGAAGAAGCTTTGCGTGGTTTGCTGGTCGATCCAGTGGCGCCGAGCGAACCGGTGCCCGTTGCGCCGCTGATAACGAGCACAGCGCAGACCTTGGCCGAGCAGTTGGCGCAGGCCGAGCGCCAGGCGCTGCTGGCGGCTCTGGCCGCTACCGACGGCAATCGCCAATTGGCCGCCGAACGCCTGGGCATTTCCCGCGCCGGGCTCTACGCCAAGCTGGCACAGCATGGGCTGGGGCGCAGGGGCTAAGCGCCTCATCCTGTAGGAGCCGGCTTGCCGACGATGTGCCCAACAATGCTTCGCGGCTAAAGCCGCTCCTAGAGATAACGTTGTCGGCCGCAATTGCGTAGCCCGGATGAAATCCGGGGATCAGGCCCCGCAAAAGCCCCGGATTGCATCCGGGCTACGCGTCCAGAATTCTGGAATCCATATCAAATAGAGTCCAACAATATGGACTTAATCCAGAAAACTGGACAGTCACCTACATCCATCCTGGCAGCACTGTATCCGACATAAACGCCTGAGACCCGCTGGCCATCAGCCCTCCAGCCTTATCGACGAAAGCCTCACCCCAGCCTGGCACGACTCTGGCTCTATATCCGGCAAAGGCGCGCTGACGCATCTGCGCCTTCCCGATAAAACGGCCTCGAGCCGCTAGAACAACAACAAAAGGAACCGCCCATGGGTACCCTCGGTATTCTGATTTCCCTCGCCTTGTTGATGTACCTCGCCTATCGCGGCATCAACGTCCTGATCCTCGCCCCGCTGCTGGCCCTGCTGGCGTTGCTGTTCGCCGGCGACATCGCCCTGCTGCTGCCCACCTACACCCAGGTGTTCATGAAGGCCATGGGCGGCTACGTGATCCAGTTCTTCCCGCTATTCCTGCTCGGCGCGCTGTTCGGCAAGCTGATGGACGACTCGGGGTCGGCGCGCGCCATCGCCCACGGCATAGTCGCCAAGGTCGGCAGCGAGCGCGCCATCCTGGCCATCGTGCTGGCCTGCGGCATCCTCACCTACGGCGGTGTGTCGCTGTTCGTGGTGGCCTTCGCCGTCTATCCGATCGGCGCCGCACTGTTCCGCGAGGCGGGCATTCCCAAGCGTCTGCTGCCCGGCGCCATCGCTCTCGGTGCGTTCACCTTCACCATGACCGCGCTGCCCGGCACCCCAGCGATCCAGAACGCCATCCCCAACCCCTTCTTCGGCACCGACGCCTTCGCCGCACCGGGCCTGGGCGTGATTGGCGGCCTGATCATGTTCGGCCTCGGCACCTGGTGGCTTACCGCGCAGTCGCGCAAGCTGATGGCCGCGGGTGAAGGCTATGGTGAGCACCGCGACGACCCGGTGAGTGAGGAGCGCCGCGACATCCCAGGCTTCTGGCTGGCACTGCTGCCGATCTTCGTGGTGATCGTGCTGAACTTCCTGATGGCCAAGCAGATTTTGCCAGCCGTCGACACCAGCTACCTGGCCAAGCCGGAATACGGTGGTCTGCAGGATGCCAAGTCGCTGATCGGCATCTGGTCGATCATCGCTGCCCTGGGCGCCGCCATCGTGCTGCTGATCGCCCTGCACTGGAAGCGCTGGATGGATCTGAAGAAGAGCGTCAACGACGGCGCCTTCGGCTCCATGCTGCCGATCCTCAACACCGCCGCCGAGGTGGGTTACGGCACGGTGATCGCATCCTTGGCCGGCTTCGTCATCATCCGCGACCTGGTACTGGGCGTCTCCAGCAACCCGCTGATCTCCGAAGCGGTCGCGGTGAACATCCTCGCGGGTATCACCGGCTCCGCCTCTGGCGGCATGTCCATCGCCCTGAAGACCCTCAGCGCGCAGTACCTGGAAATGGCCAACGCCGCCGGCATCAGCCCCGAATTGCTGCACCGCGTCGCCGCCATGGCCTCGGGCTGCATGGACACCCTGCCGCACAACGGCGCGGTGATCTCGCTGCTGGCGATCTGCAAGCTTACCCACCGCGAGTCGTACAAGTTCATCTTCGTCAACACCGTGGCCTTCCCGCTGATGGCACTGGCTGTGGTCATTACCCTAGGCACGCTGTTCGGCAGCTTCTGACAGGACGCGACAAAGCTACTGCGCTCGGTCATACGGCGTTGCGCTCAGACTCGGATTGCTCATGTACATCAGTACACTGCGCATCCTCACCTGAACGCGCCTTGCCTGACCTTCGCTCGCTACGCTTTGACGCGCCCTGTACCGAACTCTGTTCAATCGCTTTCGAGTACCCGCAATGAGCAAGATCATGACCGCCGCCGAAGCCGTGGCGCGCATCCCGGACAACGCCAACCTGGCCACTGGCGGCTTCGTCGGCATCGGCTTCGCCGAGCAGATCGCCATCGCCCTGGAGCAGCGCTTCATGGCTGAACAGGCGCCGCGCGATCTGACCCTGGTGTATGCCGCCGGCCAAGGCGACGGCAAGGGTCGCGGCCTCAATCATCTGGCCCACGAAGGCCTGGTGCGCCGGGTGATCGGCGGCCACTGGGGCCTGGTACCCCGGTTGCAGAAACTGGCGGTGGATAACCGCATCGAGGCCTACAACCTGCCGCAGGGGGTGATCTCCCAACTGTTTCGCGATATCGCCGCCGGCAAGCCGGGGCAGTTGTCGCGCGTCGGCCTGGGCACCTATGTCGACCCGCGCCATGGCGGCGGCAAGCTCAACGAACGCACCCGCGTCGATCTGGTGCGGCTGATGCCCATCGATGGCGAGGATTACCTGTTCTACCCAACCTTCCCGATCAACGTCGGCATCGTTCGCGCCACCAGCGCCGACCCTGACGGCAACCTCAGCTTCGAGCGCGAGGCGCTGACCATCGAGAGCCTGGCCATCGCCATGGCCGCGCGCAATAGCGGCGGCCTGGTGATCGCCCAGGTCGAGCGCATCGTCGAGCGCGGCTCGCTGAATGCGCGCCAGGTGAAGATCCCCGGCATCCTGGTGGATTGCGTGGTGGTGGCCGAGCCGGCCAATCACCAGCAGACCTTCGCCACCGCCTACAACCCTGCCTTCGCCGCCGAGACCCGCGTACCGGTGGACAGCCTGGCCCCGATGCCGCTGGACGTGCGCAAGCTGATCGCCCGCCGCGCCGCGCTGGAGTTGCAAGCCGGCGCGGTGGTCAACCTCGGCATCGGCATGCCCGAAGGCGTCGCCGCAGTCGCCGCCGAAGAAGGCGTGATCGAGCGCCTGACCCTGACCGCCGAGCCTGGCGTGATCGGCGGCGTGCCAGCCTCGGGCCTGGACTTCGGCGCGGCGAGCAATCACAGCGCCCTGCTCGACCAGCCTTACCAGTTCGACTTCTACGACGGCGGCGGCCTGGATATCGCCTTCCTCGGCCTGGCCCAGGCCGATGCGGCGGGCAACCTCAACGTATCGAAATTCGGCTCGCGCCTGGCCGGCGCCGGTGGCTTTATCAATATCAGCCAGAACGCCAAGCAGGTGGTGTTCGTCGGCACCTTCAGCGCCGGCACGCAGGATATCCGCATCGAGCACGGTCAGTTGCGTATCGTCCAGGACGGCGACTTGCGCAAGTTCGTCACCGAAGTGGAACACCGCACCTTCGCCGGGCGTCTGGCCGCCGAACGTGGCCAGCCGGTGCTCTACGTCACCGAACGTTGCGTGCTGCGTCTGACCGGCGAAGGGCTGGAACTGATCGAAGTGGCGCCGGGCGTGGACATCGAGCGCGACATCCTCGCGCGCATGGACTTCGCCCCCCTCGTGCGTGAGCCGAAGCTGATGGAGGCGCGGCTGTTCAGGCCAGAGCTCATCGGCCTGGCGCGGTGCCTGCAAAGCCTTTGAGCGTGAACTTGCGGGCCTGAACGGGCCCGTTTTTTTGTATCTACCGATGCGACGGAGGCTAGCGAGCGGTGCTCGCTCGGACGCATCCAGCGCCCTGATGATGCCCATGCCCGGCACCTGCGGAAACATCCGGGGTCTATAGTGATTGTTCCTTTCCCACCACAGCCTCTGGAGTAAACATGAGCAAGACCTACAACGTCGCCGTACTGGTTGGCAGTCTGCGCAAGGCCTCCATCAACCGCAAGCTGGCACTGGCGCTGGCTGACCTGGCGCCCGCCTCGCTGAAGCTGGAACTCCTCGAGATCGGCGACCTGCCGCTGTACAACGAAGATGCCGACGGCGATAACGCACCGGCGGCCTACGCGCCCTTTCGCAGCAAGCTCAAGGCGGCCGATGCGGTGCTGTTCGTCACCCCCGAGTACAACCGTTCGATTCCCGGGGCGATGAAGAACGCCATCGACGTGGGCTCGCGTCCCTACGGCCAGAGCGGTTTCAGCGGCAAGCCGGGCGCCGTGCTCAGCGCCTCGCCTGGTGCCATCGGTGGCTTCGGTGCCAACCACCATCTGCGTCAGTGCCTGGTGTTCCTCGACGTGCATGTGTTGCAGCAACCGGAGGCCTATCTCGGCGGTGCCGGCAATTTCTTCGATGATGACGGCAAGCTCAGCGACGATATCAAACCCTTCCTGCAGAAATTCATCGACGCCTATGCGGCGTGGGTGGCCAAGCACCTCGGTTAAGCCAGGATCAGGCACTGCTCAGCACAAGGCAGCGAGCAGTGCCTGAATCATCCCGAATAGCCTAAGCAGGCCTATTTCACTCAGAGAATGACGCGATATGGAAGTCCATTTTGAACTAACCCCGGAGGACGTTCAGACACTGATCGACGAGACCGTCGATGCTCGGGTGAAACGCAACGGCACATACTTCACTGCATTAACCGACTGGCAAGGACGTTACCTAGCCAGGCTGCTCATGGGCTTGGGCCTGCTCGGCGCAGCACTGTCGCCCTGGCTGCTATATGGCCGCTATACGGTGGAGAGCATCATTGCTCTGGTGCTCGTATTACCATTGGCGTTCATCATCCTGCGGCGTTACAGCACTGACCTCGTAGCGTTCTGCCAAAAAAGAGGCCAGGAACGGGAACAGCGTATCCGTCTGCGCAGCCATACTTCTCTGAGTGCCAGCATGCGCAAACGGATGGAACATGCTCGTACCACGTTGCCAGGCGTGCATACCTGGCACATCACCCCCGACACGCTGCAGATCGTATTGCCCAATGGGCAACAGAGCGTGATTCCCAGACGTCCTCTCGTTCACTTAAGCCAGACAGCCAGCTTTTATCGCCTGGCCACTCGGGCTCAAAAGTTGATGGGCGTTGCCTATGTGCTGCCCAAGCAAAGTCGCGTGATGGATACCGACGATTATGAACAAGGAGTCGCCATGCTTCTGGAACGCTGCATGCCAGACGCAGATAAGGATAGAAAAACGCCCCGTCGGTAGACCGGGGCGTGCGACAGACTCGCAAAAGGGTGTTCAGGTCATATGGGCGTGGGCACCCGAGAGGTAATCGAGCAGGCGGAACAGGGTGGCGTTGGTCGATGCGGCATGTGGCGCGCCGTCACGAATGCTGGCGCGATCCTGCACCTCGCCCGGCAGAGCGAGATCGGCAGACGCCCGCTGCAGGCGCTCATCGAGACTCTCGGCATCGCTTTCTAGCTGGCAGAGCAAACCGATGGCGCGTTCCTGCCAGACGAAGCCCTGCAAGGCCGCAGCCGTAGAGCCGTACAGGGCGATCGCGCCGTGCGGCAGGCTGCAACTTTCACGCTGCCAGTGCAGCGCCAGCAGACGCTGCGGCAGCATGCGGCCAAGGGGCGACTGGCGCGATTGCGGGTCCTTTTCCAATTGCCACCAGCCGATTAGCGCTGCCTGCGGGCCACCTGCGATGCGTGCGCCCAAGGCTTCGGCCAGGAGCAAGGCGCCAAAGCCGCTGCCGAACACCCGCTTGCGCGCCATCAGCGACTGGTGAATCAGGCACTTCTCTGCACCCATCCAGCCGTGCTGGCGTTCGTCATGTACGCTCAACGAGCCGTCGAGCAACAGCAGCAGCTCGAAATCCTCCAGGCTCGGCAAGGGCTCACCGGCGAACACCCGGTGCCAGCTAACCTGGTGCCCGCCAAGCCACTGTTGCATTGCCGCAGGGCCTACACCCGCACTGTGCTGAATCACCGCAATACGCATCAGGCCACCTCCTCGCAGCGCTGCTCGCCCCGCTGCAATGCCCGGCCCAGTCGGCGCAGCATTTCCTCGACGTTGCCATGGCTCACCGTCAGGGCCGGCGACAGGCAGAGGCAGTCACTACGTGCAACGCCGATCAACAACCCCTGTTCACGTGCGGCACGCTGCAGCACAGGCGCCGACAGCCCGATCAGGGGCAAGCCAAGCAACAGGCCGTGACCGCGCAGCGAGCCATGGCCATGACGCCGAGACAATCGCGCCAGGCCTTCGCGCAAATGCTCGCTCACATCGCGCACCTGGCTGAAGAAACTACCTTCGAGCACAGCGCCGAGCACCGCAACACCGGCGGCCGTCAGCAACGCTTCGGCTGGATAGGCGGGCAGCAAGGCCGCAGACGCCTCGGCGATCCGCCCACGGGCCAGCACGGCGGCCAGGGGCAGGCCGCCGCCGAGCGCGCCGCCAAGGGTCAACAGGTCGGCGCGCACGCCGTACAGCTCCTCGGCCAGCAGCGCGCCACAACGCCCCATACCGCTGCCAGTCTCGTCGAGGATCAATACGGCGCCCTGCTCGCGGCAGAGCCGCTGCGCGCCTTGCAGGTATTCCAGAGTCGCCGGTACCACGCCAGCAGCCTGTTGCACCGGTTCGAGCAATACGGCGGCGCAATGCAGATCGACCACGGCGGCCAGGGCGTCGAGATCGTTGAACGGCACCCGCACTACCCGCTTCGCCCCCGGCTGAGGCGATAAGCCGAGGTGGCTGCCATCGAGCAACACCAGGGTATCGGCCGCGGGTTTCTGTTCTGCCGCCGTCTGCAAGGCCAGGCGTACGGCCAGCGCATTGGCCTGCGCGGCGTCGCTGCAGAACGCTGCCTGCTCGCTACCCGTGGCCTGGCATAGGCGTGAGGCAAGCTTGAGCTGCCCCCGGCTGCACTGCTCGCGCCCAAGGCCGATCAATTGCTCGGCCTGACGGCGCAGAGCATCCAGCAGCAGGGTCGGGCTGTGGCCCTGGCTGTTGCCTCCCTGCGCCTGGTCGAAATCCAGATAGGCGCGCCCGTCGGCGTCCCACAGCCAGGAGCCCTGCCCGCGCACGAACAGAGGTGCAGCGTGCTCGCCCATCAGTTGCAGCCGTGCCATGCCATCACGCATAACGACGCTCCACCTCGGCGACCGCCCCCTCCAGCGGCAGGCCGAGCAGACGCGCCGACCAGCTTTCCAGACGGCCGCTGCGCAAACGTTGCGCGGCGATTTCACGCCAGCGCGCCGATAGCGCCGGGCACAGCTGCAACTGCTGCAGGCCGGCTCGCTCCATGGGCGAGTGATAGAAATGCTGCAGCGCCCGCGCCACGCTCAGGCTGGGATAGCGGCGCTGCACCAGCTCGAATGGCAGCTCGACACTGACGAAGCCCGGCTTGAGTACGCGATAGAACCAGCCGCAGCGACCACTGTCCTGAACCACCTGGGCCAGTTCCGGGTGCAGCCCCTCACGGTTGAGGCGATAGCAAGGCGAGCGTGGCTGGCTGACCTGCAGCAGCACCTCGCCCCACCGAAACACATCGCCAATGCACACCTGTGCCTCGGTCAGCCCCTGGCTGGAGAGGTTCTCGCCGAAGCTCGGCCGTGACCAGTCCAGCTGCGGGTAAAGCGCTTGCCAGTGCTCATAGTGCTCCGCCGGGTAGTGGTGCAGGGCGCGCTCGGGGCCGCCGTGGAAGCGGGCGTCGCCCTGCTCGTCCTGGCCGAGGCCCTGCGGCCACAACCACAGGCGATGATCGACCCGTTGCTTGCGTTGCGCGACACTGAGCCCACCGCCAATTTCTTCGGCTTTCCCTATGAATACACCTTGAATCTCGACCTGCTTCACCGACCGCTCCGGCCTTATCGGCTGTTGATCATGCCGCTAGACTAGGGAGCTTCGGGCCATTTTGACATTTCGATTTCCCTGCTTGATTCATAACGGAATCTTATGGATTTTCGTCAACTTCGCTATTTCGTCGCGCTCTATGAGGAGGGCCATGTCGGCCGTGCTGCCGAGCGCCTGAGCATTTCCCAACCGGCACTGTCACAACAGATCCGCCAGCTAGAAGGCGATCTGGATGTCGGCCTGTTCCAGCGCAGCGGCAGGCGCCTGTTGCCCACACTGGCCGCACACACCCTGTACAACCACGCCGTACCGTTGCTCGATGGCATGGAGCGCGCGCGCGAGGCATTGCGCAGCTTCCGCGGACCGGGGCCACGCAGCCTGTCCATCGGTGTCCTGCAGACGGTCAACGCCAGCCTGGTGCCGCTACTGCTGGAACGCCTGCAGCAGGCCCAGCCGCAGCTAGTGGTCAAGCTCTACGAACTCTCGGGCGTGGACATCGAGCGGCGCCTGCTCAGCGGCGGCCTGGACATTGGCATCGGCTTCCTGCCGCCGCGTCAGCCGGGCTTGCATAGCCTGGCGCTGTACGAGGACGAGCTACAGCTAGTGGTGCCGGAGAACCATCCCCTGCGCGACTTCCGCAAGGTGTCGCTGAGCCAGGCAGCGGACCTGCCGATGCTGCTGCTGGGCGAGGAGTTTCGCATCCGCCAGATCTGGCAGGAGCAGCTCGCCCTGCTCGGCCGAAGGCCACACGTGCAGGCGGAGCTGAACCACATGAACGGCATTCTTGACAGCCTGCCGCACACCACCCTGGCCAGCGTGCTGCCCGGGCGCGCCAGGCAGATGCATGCCCACCACGGCCTGCTCTGGAAGCCCCTGAGCGAGCCACGCATTCCACTACAGGTCGGCCTGGTGTATCGCGATGCACAGCGCCAGCAGGCGATGATCGACCTGCTGCGCAGCGCGCTCGACGGCGCCTGGGAAACGCCCTGAAGCGGGACCGATGCCGATATGGCCTGATCAGCGGCCTGCATGGCCTCGGCCTGTACGAACTGCTGGCCATCGCCGAAGCGCCCAAGGGCAGCCTTTACCACCACTTCCCCGGTGGCAAGACAGCGCTCGCCCTGGAGCCGGCCGAACGCTTCGCTCAGGTGCCTCCCCATCGTGGCGCTCAATACGCTGGACGACCTGTGGCTCCCGCCTCACGCGCTGCCTTCATGGCTGCCTACGTCAACGCGCCCTATCAGGCGCGCACGCTCGACTCCGAAGCCAAGGGCCTGGGCACTATCGGTCATAGGGGATATTTCCGCCCTGCGGCGCAGCGGCTATGGGACGAGCCCCTGGACTGGTTCGAGTGCTTGCGCCTCGAACAGCGAGCGGCTCGAAAGCAGGAGCCAGTGGAAAAGCGCCAGGCAGAAAAAAGAAAACCCCGCATTAGCGGGGCTCTGCAGACTGTTGTCCTGACGTCCTTGATCTGCTCACCGTCCTGGTGGCTGTCCAATGTGTCCTTGATCGTCGATGCGCTTCCTGCGCCGAATCCATGGATGCACAGTACGCCCGTACCGCATCGCCTGAAAGCGGCGATCATCGCGACAACATGTAAGCCATGGCTTACATGGCCTCGAACCACGACGTCTTCACGATCGAGCCGTGACCCAGCCCGCAGCACGACGCTGCCATACCCTAGGATTGGCAATCGATAGAGCGCGTTTATTCCCTACAAGCCTCTTGCTAGACTGCCCGCGTCGTAGAACAACAACAGACCCCCGACCACGGCGGTCACCGAGGCTAGAGCATGCGCGTCGTCACCCTGCTTCTGGGTTGCCTGGCAACCTGCATCGGCACTGTCGTCCTGGCCGGCGGCCAGAATCAGCTAAGCGACCCCAAACAGGCCATCTCCCAGGCCTTCTGGAAAGATCTCTACGGCCAGGGTGGTAGCACGCTCTATTGCGGTAAAACCTTCACCGGTGAAGACGGTACGCTGGTTGCCAGCCCGATCTACAGCATCAAGCAGCTCAAGCGCGCAATGCGCTGCATCACCGAACGCCAATGCACCATCATGAATCCGCGCTATCCCTTCATCGAGGCGGATCTGCACAACCATTACCCGGCCCTCGCGCGGGTCGAGCTGAAGCGGCGCAACGCGCAATTCGCCGAACTGAGCGACGACGTACCGAGCACCTTCGCCGATATCGACTGCGACATGAAGACCAGCTACCAGTTGGTGGAGCCGCGCGACGAAGCCAAGGGCAATATCGCCCGGGCGATCTTCTACATGCATGTCGAGTACGACTTGCCCATCGTCGGCCTGGTGCCGATGTACAAGGCCTGGCACCGCCTGGATCCGCCAGATGCCGAAGAGAAAGCCCGCAACGACAGGATCGAGGCGCTGCAAGGAACGCGTAATCGCTTTATCGACGACCCGTCACTGGTGGATCGACTGATCGCCGATTGAGGTCTCGCTGCTTTCGATATCGCCGCCGCGTAGGGTGCGCTGTGCGCACCACCGGCAACCGAGGGCGCGGTGCTCACGGCGCACCCTACAGCGGTTATCCCCGCCGCTTGTGCAGCGAACGCAGCTTGTAGCGCTCGCCAGGGTGGAGCAGCCGCGCGTAGCTGATCAGGTGATCGCCGGACCAGGTGCGACGAATCACGCTGAGACAGGGCATGGCCGGATCGATCTGCAGATGCTCGGCGGTTTGCGCATCCACCAGCACGGCCTCGACCACATGCTCGACGTCCGACATTGGGCTGCTGGCTACCAGCACCTCGTTGGGCGTGCGCTGGCTGAAGTCGGTTTGCAGGTAATCGGGCACCCAGCGCGGGTTGACGAAGCGATCCTCCAGCTGGATCGGCAGGCCGTCCTGCAGGTGCACCAGCACGCTGTGGAACACCTCGGTACCCAGGCGCACTCCCAGACGCAAGGCGACCTCATCGTCGGCGGCGATGGCTTCGCAGCGCAACACGCGGTTGCCGTAGGTGTGACCACGGCCGCGCACTTCGCTGGCGATGTTCATCACCTCGTGCAGCGGCGACTCGGCCTTGCGGTCAGTGACGAAGGTGCCCAGGCCGGCCTGGCGTATCAGGTAACCCTGCTGCACCAGATTCTGGATTGCCTTGTTGGCGGTCATGCGGCTGACGCCGAAGTCGCGCGCCAGTTGCTCCTCCGGCGGGATCTGATGATGGACCGGAAACGCGCCGCCCTGGATGCGATCCAGCAGGAATGCCTCGATGGCCTTGTAGCGCGGGGTGGTGGTCACGAAAGCTCCTTGGCAAGACCGAGTGCGCGGATGATAGCGGAGCTAAGCGCTCCGCTCCCAGCGCCGTAGCCCGGATGCAATCCGGGGCCTGGGTTTGAGGCTCCCGGATTGCATCCGGGCTACGCAGTTCAGCTCACGGACGGCAACATGCCGGCCGGCAGCAACGGCGTCAGCACCCGCTCGGCCAGCAGCTCGTCGGCGGCGGCGATATCCGGGGCGAAGAAGCGATCCTCGACATAGTACGGCACCTTGGCGCGCAGCGCCTGCCGGGCCTGCTCCAGTGCCGGCGTACTCTTCAGCCCTTCGCGGAAGTCCAGGCCCTGGCAGGCGCCCAGCCATTCCACGGCCAGCACGCCACGGGTGTTGGCGGCCATGTCCCAGAGGCGCTTGCCGGCAGCCGGGGCCATGGACACATGGTCTTCCTGGTTGGCCGAAGTTGGCAGGCTGTCGACGCTGTGCGGGTGGGCCAGGGCCTTGTTCTCGCTGGCCAGGGCTGCCGCCGTCACCTGGGCGATCATGAAACCGGAGTTCACGCCGCCGTTGGCCACCAGGAACGGCGGCAGTTGCGACATGTGCTTGTCCATCATCAGCGAGATGCGCCGCTCGGACAGCGAGCCGATCTCGGCGATGGCCAGGGCGATATTGTCGGCGGCCATGGCCACCGGCTCGGCATGGAAGTTACCACCGGAAATCACCTCGCCTTCGGCAGCGAACACCAGCGGGTTGTCCGACACCGCATTGGCCTCGACGCCGAGCACTTCGGCAGCCTGGCGCAACTGGGTCAGGCAAGCGCCCATGACCTGCGGCTGGCAGCGCAGCGAATACGGGTCCTGCACCTTGTCGCAGGCGGCGTGGGAACGGCCGATCTCGCTGCTGTCGCCGAGCAGGTGACGGAACGCAGCCGCCGCGTCGATCTGCCCGCGCTGACCACGGGCGGCATGAATGCGTGCATCGAAGGGCGAGCGCGAGCCGAGCAGCGCCTCGACGCTGAGCGCGCCGCAGACGCTGGCGGCGGCGTACAGGTCTTCGCCCTCGAACAAGCCGCGCAGGGCATAGGCAGTGGACACCTGAGTGCCGTTGAGCAGGGCCAGGCCCTCCTTGGCAGCCAGGGTCATCGGCTCCAGGCCGGCTATGGCCAGCGCCTCGCTGGCCGGCAGCCATTGACCCTTGTGGCGCGCCTGGCTTTCGCCGAGCAGCACCAGCGACATATGGGCCAGCGGCGCCAGGTCACCGGAGGCGCCGACCGAGCCTTTCAGCGGGATATGCGGATAAACCTCGGCGTTGACCAGGGCGATCAGCGCCTCGATCACCTGGCGGCGAATGCCGGAGAAACCGCGCGCCAGGCTGTTGATTTTGAGCAGCATGATCAGCCGCACCATGGCGTCATCCAGCGGCTCGCCGATGCCGGCGGCATGGGACAGCACCAGCGAACGCTGCAGTTTTTCCAGGTCGTCGTTGGCGATGCGGGTCGAGGCCAGCAGGCCGAAACCGGTGTTGATGCCGTAGGCGGTGCGACCCTCGGCGATGATCTGGTTGACACAGGCGACGCTGGCGTCGATGGCCTGATGGGCGCTGGCGTCCAGGGTCAGGTGCACGGGGGCCTGGTAGGCAGCGCGCAGGTCGGCCAGGGTCAGTTGGCCGGGTTTCAGGTTAAGCGTATTCATGGAATCTCTTTCCTCAGCCGATCATCGGCAGGTTCAAACCCTGCTCGCGGGCACAATCGATGGCGATTTGGTAACCCGCATCCGCATGACGCATCACGCCGGTGCCCGGGTCGTTGGTCAGCACGCGGGCAATGCGCGCGGCGGCTTCGTCGGTGCCATCGCAAACGATGACCATACCCGAATGCTGGGAGAAGCCCATGCCCACACCACCACCGTGGTGCAGCGATACCCAGGTCGCGCCACTGGCGGTGTTGAGCAGGGCGTTGAGCAGCGGCCAGTCGGACACGGCATCGGAGCCATCCTGCATGGCCTCGGTCTCGCGGTTGGGACTGGCCACCGAGCCGCTGTCCAGATGGTCGCGGCCAATCACCACCGGCGCGCTCAGTTCACCGGACCGCACCATTTCGTTGAAGGCCAGGCCGAGCTTGGCGCGTTGGCCCAGGCCAACCCAGCAGATACGCGCCGGCAGGCCCTGGAAGGCGATGCGCTCGCGGGCCATGTCCAGCCAGCGATGCAGGTGGGCGTCGTCCGGGATCAGTTCCTTGACCTTGGCGTCGGTCTTGTAGATGTCCTCCGGGTTGCCGGACAGCGCCGCCCAGCGGAACGGGCCGACGCCCCGGCAGAACAATGGGCGGATGTAGGCCGGGACGAAACCGGGGAAGTCGAAGGCGTTGCTCACGCCCTCTTCCTTGGCCATCTGGCGGATGTTGTTGCCGTAGTCGAATGTCGGCACGCCCATCTTCTGGAAGTCGAGCATGGCTTTGACGTGCACGGCCATGGACTGCTTGGCGGCCTTGACCACACCAGCCGGATCGGTGGCTGCACGATCCTTGTATTCGGCCCAGGTCCAGCCGATCGGCAGGTAGCCGTTGAGCGGGTCGTGAGCGCTGGTCTGGTCGGTGACCATGTCCGGGCGCACGCCACGGCGTACCAGTTCCGGCAGTATCTCGGCGGCATTGCCCAGCAGGGCGACGGAGATGGCCTTGCCCTCTGCGGTGTACTTGGCGATGCGCGCCAGGGCGTCGTCCAGATCGGTGGCCTGCTCGTCGACGTAACGGCTGCGCAGGCGGAAGTCGATACTGCTCTGCTGGCATTCGATATTCAGCGAGCAGGCGCCAGCCAGGGTGGCGGCCAGCGGTTGGGCACCGCCCATGCCGCCGAGGCCTGCGGTGAGCACCCAGCGGCCCTTGAGGTTGCCGGCGTAGTGCTGGCGACCGGCCTCGACGAAGGTCTCGTAGGTGCCCTGAACGATGCCCTGGCTACCGATGTAGATCCAACTGCCGGCGGTCATCTGGCCGTACATGGCCAGGCCCTTGGCGTCGAGCTCGTTGAAATGCTCCCAGCTCGCCCAGTGCGGCACCAGGTTGGAGTTGGCGATCAGCACGCGCGGCGCGTTGCTGTGGGTCTTGAACACGCCGACCGGCTTGCCGGACTGCACCAGCAGGGTCTCGTCGTCGTTCAGGTTGGTCAGGCTCTCGACGATCTTGTCGTAGCACTCCCAGTTGCGCGCGGCGCGGCCAATGCCGCCGTACACCACCAGCTCCTTGGGGTTCTCGGCCACGTCGGGGTCGAGGTTGTTCATCAGCATGCGCAGCGGCGCCTCTGTCAGCCAGCTCTTGGCGGTGAGCGTGGTGCCACGCGGGGCGCGGATTTCGGTGTCGCGGAACTTGGTCATGTCACGGGCTCCTGTGGGAACGGGTCAGGGGTGGGCGGTCAGAGCCAGCCCAGAAATTGGGCGAGGTAGGCCAGCGGAATGGCCAGCAGCAGGCTGAGCAGGGTGCGTTGCAGCCAGATCAGCAGCAGGTGGCCCAGGCTCAGGGGAATTCGCGTGGCCAGCACGCAGGGAATCGAGGCGGAGAGAAACAGCACGCTGCTGACCGAGACGATGGCGGTGACGAACTTCACCAGCACGTCGGCATCCTTGAGCAGCATTGCCGGCAGGAACATTTCCGCCAGCCCGGCGGACAGGGCACGGGCCACCTGCATCGGCTCGTCCAGGCCGAACAGCCAGGTCAGCGGGTAGAGCAGCACGCCGAGGGCGTCGAACAGCGGCGTGTACTTGGCGGCGAGCAGCCCGAGCAGGCCGACGGCGAGAATGCTCGGCAGGATGGCGGCGGTCATGCGCAGGCCATCGACGAAGGTTTCACGCAGCGCCGAGCCCAGCGACGGCGCCACGCTGGCCTGCTGCATGCCGGCGCGCCAGGCGCTGCCCAGGCGGCTTTCACCGGGTTGCAACTGCGCCTCGGGGGGGGACTCGGACGGCAGGCGCGACAACGGATAGATGCGCGCGCTGATGGCGGTGACGGCGAAGGTCACCGCCATGGCGCCCCAGAAATACAGGTTCCACTGGCCCATCAGGCCCAGGGTCTTGGCGATGATCACCATGAACGGCGCCGAGACGGTGGAGAACCCGGTGGCGATGATCGCCGCCTCGCGCACGCTGTAATGGCCCTGCTGGTACATGCGGTCGGTGATCAGCAGGCCCACCGAGTAGCTACCGACGAAGGACGCCACGGCGTCGATGGCCGACTTGCCCGGCGTGCGCCAGATTGGCCGCATCACCGGCTGCATCAGCACGCCGATCAACTCCAGCAGGCCGAAGCCGATCAGGAACACCAGGGCCAGCGAGCCCAGGGGCACGATCAGCGCCAGGCTGAGCACCAGCTTGTCGAACAGAAACGGCAGCATGCCCGGCTGGTACAGCGCCTGCGGGCCAAGCTGCAGCAGGTAGGCGGCGCCGATCAGCAGGCCGCACACCTTGAGCACACTGAATACGCCATGGGTCAGGCTGCGGCGCCAGCTACCGTCGAGCCAGGGCGCCAGCGCGCCATAGAGCATGAACAGCAGCGCCACGCCGATCACCAGTGGCCGCGCGTGCTGCTGCAAAGCGCTGGCCGCGTGGTCGAGGAGGATGGTCGAGCGCCCGGCGATCTCGAACGGCACGAAGAACAGCAGCAGGCCGATCAGGCTGTAGCCCAGCAGGCGCGCCAGGGCACGTGGGCGCGACACGCTGCCGCTCAATGGCAGGGATTCAGACATGACGCGGCTCCTGGCCGCGGCGGGCGGTGATGAACATCGGGGTTTCCTCGTAATTGTTGTTGTGCGGGAAAGCGTCGGGCGTTCGGCTCAGAGGCTGAGCAGATGGATCAGCCGCGCCGCCACCTTGGCGGTGCGGTTGTCGATGTCGTGTTCGGGGTTGAGCTCGGCCAGGTCGGCCAGGCGCAGCTTGCCGCTGGCCTTGAGCCGTTCGAGCAGCGGCTCGAGCAGCTCCAGGCGCACGCCACGGGCGGCCGGCGCGCTGACGCCCGGCGCTTCGCAAGCCGGCAGCACATCGATATCGATGGTCAGGTAGAGCGCGTCGCATTCGGCGGTGAAGGCGTCCAGCTCGGCGCCGATGCTCTCCAGGGTCGACTCGCGGATCTGGTGATCCTCGCGCACCAGCACGTTCAGCTCGGCGGCGCGGGCGAACAGCGCGAGGGTGTTGCTGGCGCGGCTGACGCCGAGGCAGGCGTAGCGAAACGGCCAGCCGCGTGCGGCGCACTGCTCGGCGATCTGCGCGAAGGGCGTGCCGGAGGAGTGCACATGGGCCGGGTCGCGCAGGTCGAAATGGGCGTCGAAATTGATGATGCCGATTTTAGGAGCTGGGTTGCCAGACAGATGCTCGGCCAGGCCCGACCAGCTACCGAAGGCCACTTCATGCCCGCCGCCGATCACCAACGGCAGATGGCCGGCGTCCAGCAGCGCGCAGACGTTTTGGCCGAGACGCGTCTGGGCGGCTTCCAGGTCGCCGTCTTCGCAGGTCACGTCACCGGCGTCAAAGGCCGGCGCCTGACGATGCCAGGCCAGGTTGGCCAGGGCCTTGCGCACGCTTTGTGGCGCAGCGGCGGCGCCGACCCGGCCATGGTTGCGGCGCACACCTTCATCGCAGGCGAAGCCCAGCAAGGCCAGGCCCGGCTGGCTGTCTTCGGCGAGCACCTGGATGCGCTGGTGCCAGCGCGCGCTGTCGGCTTCCGGGTCGGTGCGACCGCTCCAGGCGGCCATCGAGTGACGATCAGCGAGCATAGGTCACGACTCCATTGAACACGCGCTGACGCAGGCGCCCAGCCTGCACCGCGTAGGCCAGTTCGGCCGGTTGCTGGATATCCCACAGACACAGATCCGCCGGCGCGCCGACGGCGATGCGGCCCAACTCGGGCAGCCCGAGGGCACGGGCGCCATGGGTGGTCATGCCGGCCAGGGCTTCGCGCGGGGTGAGGCGAAACAGGGTGCAGGCCAGGTTGGCCATCAGCGTCGGCATGCAGATCGGTGAGGTGCCGGGGTTGGCGTCGCTGGCCACCGCCATCGGCACGCCGTACTGACGCAGCAGGTCGATGGGCGGCAGTTGGGTTTCGCGCAGCACGTGGAAGGCGCCGGGCAGCAGCACCGCCACGGTGCCCGCCTCGGCCATGGCTTGCACACCGGCCTCATCCAGGTACTCGATATGGTCGGTGGACAACGCGCCATAGCTTGCAGCCAGGGCGCTGCCACCGAGGTTGGACAGTTGCTCGGCATGGGCCTTGATCGCCAGGCCGTGGGCCTGGGCTGCCTGATAGATGCGCTCGCACTGCGCCGGGGAAAAGCCAATGCCCTCGCAGAACACGTCCACCGCATCGGCCAGCCGCTCACGAGCAGCGGCCGGAATCATCTCGTCGCAGACCAGGCTGACGTAGTCGTCGGCGCGGCCGGCATATTCCGGTGGCAGGGCATGGGCGCCGAGCAGCGTGGTAAGCACCCGCACCGGGCGCAGCTCGCCGAGGCGGCGGGCCACGCGCAGCATCTTCAGTTCGTCTGCGACGGTCAGGCCGTAGCCGGACTTGATCTCCAGCGTGGTCACGCCATCGGCCAGCAGCGCATCGAGACGCGGCAGGCTGGCGGCGATCAACTCGTCCTCGCTGGCGGCACGGGTAGCGCGCACGCTGCTGAGAATGCCGCCGCCATTGCGGGCGATGGTTTCGTAGCTGACGCCTTCCAGGCGCTGCTCGAATTCACCGGCACGATTGCCGGCGTACACCAGATGGGTATGGCAATCGACCAGACCGGGAGTCATCACGCCGCCGCGCCCTGCTTCGACAGCGCCCTCAGCCAGCGCCTCGTCGAAGGTGCGCGACGGCCACAGGCCGGCAATACAACCGTCCTCGACCAGCAGGTTCATTGCCTCGTCCAGTTGCGTCAGGCCATCGAAGACCTGCACATCGCGCCAGAGCTGTTTCGCGGTGGATTGCATCGGCATGGGATTCTCTCGGCTCAATTTGTATATACATTATGAGTGGATCGAATGGACGTCAAGCGACATCCGTCTGGATCGTCGCTCTCGTATAAACCAATGCACCACCGGAGTCTTCTTAGCGTCTGCTGTGGAAAGGGCACCTCTGGTGAGAAAGGGCCAGAGCAATATGTATATACATTAAACAAGGCAAGGCGACTACGTCAGTCCACGACCAACCTCCCCGCCTGTCGACAGGAACGCCGCCCCCTGAAAACAAGAAGGTTCATCGCATTTTGTGGGGAATGCTTGGTTGATACCGGACTGGCAAGTTTGTGTGCTGGTTTTCAGTTGTTTCGGTGTTTAAGCTGCTTATCAGCGTTTAGCTGATGTCTCCCGTTTCGCCCCCCGGCGACCTTCTTTTGTCAAACGCCACAAAAGAAGGCAAAAAGGCTTGGCCCCGCCATCCGGCCCCGGCTTCGCCGGGGTTCGTTCGTTCCATCGTCGCTCCGAGGGTCGGCTTACAAGGGCCGTCCCTGGCCCTTTAAGCCTCTCGCCGCATCCCTGCGGCTCGCCCCTCTGCGCAACGATTCCACTCACCCTCCTGAAGGGGCCATTCGCGCGCCTGAACGAGTATGCACTCCATAAGTTGCTCGGCGTGTTCTAGTAGCGATGAAGTAGCGATGAAGTCGCGATTGGGTCGTCGAGTTAAACCAAAACTTTCATTCACGTAGTTTCATTCGCCTGGATAGCTTGCCGGTTTTCAGCCTGCATCCCGGTCAGCCCTACGGCTGACCCAATCTTCAAGCACTCCACACTACTTCTGGGTTACCTAGGGTTCAGGCGCGTGCAGAGCCCGCCCAGGAGGGCGAACGCAATCGTCGTGGAAGAGGTTGAGCGACATGGATGTCGCGAGAGCCGCGATGGGCCAGGGATGGCCCACCGCGGCGGGCCTCTGGAGCGGCGATGGAGTGAGCGAACCCTGGCGCAGCCAGGGCCGGATGATCGGGCGGAGGGTTTTGGTTACTTTTGCCCGTCAAAAGTGACTCGCCCGGGAGGGCGAAAGCAGAAATATCAGCAAAAACGCGGCAATCCGGAACAAGCACCCGAACAAGCCAACACACAAACTTGCCAGTCCAGTATCAGATTGACTTCCCGAGCCCCGCACGAACAACCCATAAAAACCCCGGCACGAAGGCCGGGGTTCGGGATGCAGCGACAGCGCTTAGAACTGCGCAGCATCCAGCAGATACAGCGACTCGCTACCCGCCTTGACCGAAGCACTCAGCGAATGAATGCGCGGCAGCAGGCGGGCGAAATAGAAGCGTGCGGTGCCCAGCTTGCTGGCATAGAACTCGTCCTCGCCTTCCTTGCCCAGCGCAGCTCGCGCCATCAAGGCCCACATGTAGGCATAGGCGGTGTAGCCGAACACCTGCAGGTATTCGACCGAGGCCGCACCGATCTCGTTGGGGTTGTTCTTGGCCTGTTCCAGTACCCAGGTGGTCAGCTCATCGAGGTTCTCCACGGCCGCGGCCAGTGGCTGGGTGAACTCGGCGAGGCTGGCATCGGCCGAAGCGATGAAGGCCTTGATCTCGTCGGCGAAGTGCTTGTAGAAGCTGCCGCCGCTGCCGACGATCTTGCGCCCCATCAAGTCCAGCGACTGGATGCCGTTGGTGCCTTCGTAGATCTGGGTGATGCGGCAGTCGCGCACCAACTGCTCCTGACCCCACTCACGGATGAAACCGTGGCCACCGAAAATCTGCTGGCCATGCACGGTGGTTTCCAGCGCCATGTCGGTGAGGAAGGCCTTGGCCACCGGGGTGAGCAGCGCCACCAGTTCGTCGGCACGCTTGGCGGTGTCCTTGTTCTCGCTGTACTTGGCCGTATCGAGCTGCATGGCGACGTAGCTGGAGAAGGCACGCCCCCCCTCGTTCAGCGCCTTCATCGTCAGCAGCATGCGACGCACGTCCGGATGCACGATGATCGGGTCGGCCGCCTTGTCCTTGGCCACCGGGCCGGTCGGGGCGCGGCTCTGGATGCGCTCGCGGGCGTATTCGATGGCGCTCTGATAGCTGCGCTCGCCAAGGGACAGGCCCTGGATGCCGACGCCCAGGCGCTCGTAGTTCATCATGGTGAACATGGCCGCCAGGCCCTTGTTCACTTCGCCCACCAGGTAGCCGGTGGCGCCGTCGAAGTTCATCACGCAGGTGGCCGAGGCCTTGATGCCCATCTTGTGCTCGATGGAGCCGCAGCCCAGGGCGTTCTTCTCACCCAGCGAGCCGTCGGCATTGACCATGATCTTGGGCACCAGGAACAGCGAAATGCCTTTCGGGCCAGCCGGTGCGTCCGGCAGCTTGGCCAATACCAGATGGATGATGTTCTCGGTCAGGTCGTGCTCACCGCCGGTGATGAAGATCTTGGTGCCACTGACCTTGTAACTGCCATCGGCCTGGGGTTCGGCCTTGGTACGGATGATGCCCAGGTCGGTGCCGGCGTGCGGCTCGGTCAGGCACATGGAGCCCGCCCAGACGCCGGCATACATGTTCGGTAGGTACTGCGCCTTGAGCTCTTCACTGGCGTGATTGAGGATCGACAGGCAGGCGCCAGCAGTCAGCATCGGGTACAGGCCGAAGGACAGGCTGGCCGAGTTGACCATCTCCTCGACCTGGGCGCCGATCACCTTGGGCATGCCCATGCCGCCGAACTCCGGCGAACCACCGACGCCGACCCAGCCGCCTTCGGCGTAGGTGCGATAGGCCTCGGGGAAACCGGCGGGGGTCTTCACCACGCCGTTGTCCCAGGAACAACCTTCCTCGTCGCCGCTGCGGTTCAGCGGGGCGATGCTGCCGGCAGTGACCTTGCCGGCCTCTTCGAGAATGGCATTGGCGGTGTCTTCGTCCACCACCTCGGCCAGGGCCGGCAGCTCGGCCCAGAGCTTGGAGACCTCGAATACTTCATTGAGCACGAAGCGCATGTCGCGCAGGGGGGCTTTGTAATCGGCCATGGCATATCCTCGGGAAACGGACTGACGACAGGAGACCGAGCTTAATACAACAACTCGACAGACACATAGGGTCGTGTTGTGACCAAACATTCAGCACCCGTATGCATTCTGCCAACATGGGCGAACGCAGCCAGGCTCAGTCCCCGTCAACCACCACCCGCACCGCGCCACGCCGCTGCGCGGCACTGCGAATGCAGTTGCGCCCGGCCGCCTTGGCACTGTACAGGGCCTTGTCCGCCTCCTTGATCACCTCCTGCGGGCGGCGCTGCTGCGCCTGGCGCTCGGCCGCCCCCATGCTCACGGTCACCGAAACTTCGTTGGCACTCTTGCCGGTACGATGCTGCTTGCCCTGACGATCGTCGCGCGGCCGGTTCTGCTTGTCACGCAACTGCATGCGGTACTGCTCGATGGCCAGGCGCACGGCTTCCATGTGCGGCATGCACTGCTCCAGGCTCTTGCCGGGAAAGAGCAGGGTGAACTCCTCGCCACCATAACGATAGGCCTTGCCACCGCCGCCCACCTTGCGCAACAGGCTGGCGACCAGGCGCAGCACCTGATCACCGACGTCATGTCCGTGGGTGTCGTTGAATTTCTTGAAGTGATCGACGTCGACCATGACGATCACGTAGTCACGCCCCAGACGCTGCAAACGCTCGTTGAGCGCACGCCGCCCCGGCAGGCCGGTGAGTTCGTCGCGAAAGGCCATCTGGTAGGCCTCGTGGGCCACGGCGGCAACCAGCACCAGCATCACCATGCTGCTCATCACCTGCAATGCATGGGGCAGGATGAACACTTGCGGCAGCATCCACAGCAGGCCGAGCAGCCCCACCAGTTGTGCGGCATGCAGCGGCCTGGGTAGACGCAGGTACTGCACCAGCAAGGCGATGAAGGCGAGCAGGAACATCCCATAGCTCAGTTGCGCCAGGCTCATCCAGCTACCGTGCAGCGCCGGCCAGTGCACCTGCACCAGCCAGTCGGCGATGCCCTGCGGATAGCGTCGCGCCAGGCCGAGCGCCACCGCGCCAACCGCCAGCAGCACCAGTGCGCGGGCGAACAGATCCTGCAGCAGATGCGAGCGCTCCTGCCAGCAGCCATACAGGGTATAGAGCGCAGGCAGCAGCAGGCAGATCAGGTGGAACACCAGCACCGCATCGCTGCGCACCTGGCCATGTTCGCGGAAGTGATCGACCTGGATATCGAGCAGGAAGTAGCCGATATAAAGCAGCGCCAGCAGCACGACTTCGCGTTGCCGGCCATAGACCATGCAGAAGGCGCCACCGAGCAGCAACAGCAGGGTCGGCAACACGTTGAACAGGGAAATGAAGAATTCGTTGAGCACGGGCAGGCGCGCGGCCACCATGCCACCGAGCAGAAACGGCAACGACGAGACGAAATGGCTGAAGCGCAAGCGGGCCAGACGAATCACGGCGGCACCCGAGATGGAAGATGCAAGCATTCTGCCTGCTTCCCAGGAGGAAAACAGCGACGGAATGCGACATTCCTAGCAGGCAGTTGAAAAACGTAGGCGAGGCAGGCAAGACAAGGCAAAAACAGCCGAAAAAGCGCAGTTTACGTGCTGTAAATGAGCATTTTGACTGGGCTCGCACACGAGGCTGTTTTTAACGCAGTATTGCCAACGCAGGTAGTTTTTCAACTGCCTGCTAAGGCAGAAACGGGAACGCCGCCCAGTGGGCGGCGCTCCTCTTGCAGCAGGCTGAAACTTAGAAGCCGAGCGCGAAGTGCTCTTCGTCCATGTCCATCAGGTTGCTGGCACCCGAAAGCATGGCTTCGACATGGGTACGGGTACGCGGCAGGATGCGCGCGAAGTAGAAGCGCGCAGTCTGCAGCTTGGCCTGATAGAACGCGGCATCGCCTTCGCCGGCTGCCAGCTTCTCGGCGGCCACACGCGCCATGTCGGCCCAGAAGTAGGCCAGGCAGGCGTAACCGGAGTACATCAGGTAATCCACCGAAGCGGCACCGACTTCCTCGCGATCCTTCATCGCCGCCATGCCAATCTTCATGGTGACGTCGCCCCACTCCTTGTTCAGCTTGGCCAGCGGCTCGACGAATTCCTTGACGGCTTCGTTGCCTTCGTTGGCCTGGCAGAACTTGTGCACGATCTTGGTGAAGTTCTTCAGCGCACCGCCCTGGGTCATCAGCACCTTGCGGCCCAGCAGGTCGAGCGCCTGAATGCCGGTGGTGCCTTCGTACATCATGGAGATGCGGCAGTCGCGCAGGTTCTGCTCCATGCCCCACTCGGCGATGAAGCCGTGGCCGCCGTAGATCTGCATGCCGTGGGAGGCGGACTCGAAGCCCACTTCGGTCATGAAGGCCTTGGCGATCGGGGTGAGGAAGGCCAGCAGTTCGTCAGCGGCCTTCTTCTCTTCTTCGCTCTGGCTGTACTTGACGATGTCCACCTGCTTGGCGGTGAAGTAGACCATGGCGCGGTTGCCTTCGGCGAAGGCCTTCATGGTCAGCAGCATGCGACGCACGTCGGGGTGCACGATGATCGGGTCGGCGGCCTTGTCCGGCGCTTTCGGGCCGGTCAGCGAACGCATCTGCAGACGCTCGCGAGCGTACTTGATACCACCCTGGAAACCGGCTTCGGCATGGGCCAGGCCTTGCAGCGCGGTGCCCAGGCGAGCGGTGTTCATGAAGGTGAACATGCAGTTCAGGCCCTTGTTGGCCGGGCCGATGAGAAAGCCGGTGGCGCCATCGAAGTTCATCACGCAGGTGGCGTTACCGTGAATGCCCATCTTGTGCTCGATGGAGCCACAGGCCACGGCATTGCGCTCACCCACGCCGCCTTCGGCATTGGGCAGGAACTTGGGCACGATGAACAGGGAGATACCCTTGGTACCGGCCGGTGCATCGGGCAGGCGCGCCAGCACGATATGGACGATGTTCTCGGCCATGTCGTGCTCACCCGCGGAAATGAAGATCTTGGTACCGCTGACCTTGTAGGTGCCGTCGGCCTGAGGCTCGGCCTTGGTGCGCAGCATGCCCAGGTCGGTGCCGCAATGCGGCTCGGTCAGGCACATGGTGCCAGTCCACTCGCCGGACACCAGCTTGGTCAGGTAGGTGTGCTTCTGCTCGTCGGTGCCGTGGGATTCGATGGTGTTCATCGCGCCATGGGACAGACCGGGGTACATGCCCCATGCCCAGTTGGCGGTACCGACCATCTCGCTGACGGCCAGGCCGAGGGATTCCGGCAGGCCCTGGCCACCGTGCTCGACGCTGTGCGCCAGGCTCGGCCAGCCACCTTCGACGAACTGCTGATAGGCTTCCTTGAAGCCGGTCGGGGTCTTCACGCCAGACTCGCTCCAGGTGCAGCCTTCGGTGTCACCGACGCGGTTCAGCGGTGCCAGCACCTGCTCGCAGAACTTGGCGCCTTCTTCGAGGATGGCGTCGACCATGTCCGGAGTGGCGTCCTGACAACCTGGCAGGCTCTGGTAGTGAGCTTCATAGCCCAGCAGCTCGTCACGAACGAAACGAATGTCACGCAAGGGGGCCTTGTAGTCAGGCATAACGGTAAACCTCTGCGATGGAGTCAGTTGTCAGGGTGACCGGATTCTCGGTCTCTGCGGGATCGCTCCCGGCTGCCTAGCCACTGAAAGCGGGCCGGCAATCAAACAGGCGTTTGAAACATACGTTTAGGGCTCACCCTTTGTCAAGCACTGGCAATCGGCCGGTCAGGCGACCTGATCGATGCGCGATACCACCGTCTGCTCGGCACCGATACGCCGATATAGATCAAGACTAGGTGCTGCCGTGGAGGGCTGCTGGGAATCGCTGCTGGTGGGCTTCTCGCCATCCGCCGCCTGCTCCTCGCCCTGCTGCGTTTCGTCGCTGGCTTCGGTGGTTTCTTCGCGGCGCTGTTGCGCCAACTCCACGCGCGCCTGGGCCGCCTGCGCCTGCGCCATGGCGGCAACGCTCAGATCCTGGGCGGAGGGTTCGGCAGGGGCCAGCGCGGCGCGCCGGACGATCTCCATTTTCTGCAGGGTCGCTGCGGGATCGTTGGGCACCGGGCTGACGTCGATGCTGACTTCACCGGATATCGCATAACGCTGGCCATCGGGCCCGCGTTTGAAGTCGTAAGTGGGGGCGCCGGCGTATTGCCCCCCCACGGCGGCGTGCGCCTGCTCGTGCGCATGCACCTCGCGGTCACGTCGGCTCAGTTGGGAGATTTCGGCTTGTTCCTGGAGCAGTTGCTGATCGCGCCTGGCGGACTGGCCATCTGTAGGGGACTGATCGGCCTCTTCGCGGGGTGAAGCGGCATTATCGGCCTGCGCCTCCTGCGTCGGCGCGACCGGAGCCAGATCGGAGCGAGCGAGGTCGGGAGTGGCGTCGGAAGAAAGCGGCCGGGCCGCTGAGGCTATCGGCTGGGCGGGGATATAGGCCGTGCTGCTGGCAATCTGCATCTGTGCCTACCTTCCCGCATGACAGCCAACGACCGGGGCACGAGGCCGCCGTCAGGCGCGGGTATCGATCAGGGTGCCCAACGCCTCGTCGGCGGTCTTGACCACCTTGGAGTTGGCACGTACTTCGTTTTCGGCAACACGTAGCGAGACCAGGCTTTCGGTCAAATCGGGGCTGGTCGGCTCGGCGCTCTGCCGGGTCGGATTGACCTGATTCTGCGCAGGGTTCGGGTTCGCCGGTTGGGTAGCGGGCAGGCTGTTGCCGGCAATTTCGGCGGCGGCTTGCTCAGCGCGGCGCTGACCGGACTGAATGCCACTGAGACCGGAACTGAATGCGCTGGAAGAAATTTCCATATGAACGCCCTCGCGGGGTTGGAAGCTGATGGACTGTATTGAAGCAGATACTGCCTAAAAAATGTACAGAGAAATGGCTATGCTCGCGTTACCGCTTATTACGATAGCGACAGGCCATCAAGGTATAGGTGCTTGGCGACAGCCGCTGGCGTGGCCTGCTTCAGCCAGGGCACCTGCCCCAGACAGGGGGCTGGCAGGCGTTCGCCAAGAGTGGCGAGGTTGTCCGCGAGGCGCGAGGTATCGGCATCGACGATATTGGCCACCCAACCGGCCAGGTGCAGGCCGTCACGGGCAATGGCCTCGGCACTGAGCACAGCGTGGTTGATGCAGCCCAGGCGCACGCCCACCACCAGAATCACCGGCAGGTTCAATGCCACGGGTAGATCGGACAGGGTCTGCTGTCCGGCCAGCGGCACGCGCCAGCCACCCGCCCCTTCCACCAGGGTGAAGTCCGCGCCACGCTCCAGTATGGCCTCCACCGCCTTTTGCAGCGTGGCGACATCCAGCGTCACCCCCGCTTCGCGGGCGGCCAGGTGCGGGGCGATGGCAGGGGCGAAGGCCAGCGGGTTGACCTCCTCGTAGCGCAGCGGCAGCGAGCACTCACCGAGCAGTGCCAGGGCGTCGTCGTTGCGCAGGCCCTGCGCCGTCATCACGCAGCCGGAGGCCACCGGCTTGGCCGCCGCCGTACTCAGGCCGCGCAGGCGCGCGGCATGCAGTAGGCCGGCGGCGATGGTGGTCTTGCCGATCTCGGTATCGGTGCCGGTGACGAAATAGGCATGGGGCATGGCAGGTTGTTTCTCCGTTGCGCAGGAGGGTTCAGAAGGGCTTGAGCAGGACGCCATAGACCACCTGGTAGGTGGCCGGCAGGCCGTCCGTCTCGCGATAACGCTCGTAGGCCGACAGCAGCGCGGCGATACGGGCACGGCCGGTGAGGCCATCCGGGCGCCCGGGGTTGAGGTTGTGCGCGCCGATGTCCTTGAGCGAACGGGTCAGGCTGCGCAGATCGGGAAAATGCAGGCGATGGGCCTGGCGTTGCAGGCTCAGCACCTGCAGCTCGCTGGCCGCGCACAGACGCTGGTAGTCCTCGAAGTGACGGAAACGGTTGACGTGGACGAAGCCATCGACCGCCTGCCAGCTATCACGCAGTTCCTGCAGGGTACCGACGCACAGGCTGGAAAAGGCCAGCACGCCACCTGGCCGCAAGACCCGCGTGGCCTCCTGCAAAACCAGGGCGAAGTCGGCGCACCATTGCAGCGCCAGGCTGGAGAACAGCAGGTCGAGGCAGGCGTCCTGCAAGGGCAACGCCTCGGCATCGCCGACGATGAAGTGCGCAGCGCCACCCTGAGGTCTGGCGTGGCGCAACATGCCCTCGGCAATGTCCAGGGCCAGGCCCTCGGCGTTGAAGAGCGCGGCCAAGGCCCGGGTAAAATGCCCGGTGCCGCTGCCCAGATCCAGCCAACGCCTTGGCTGCATATCCGTCGGCAAGCGCGCCAGCAACTCGTCACCGACACTGCGCTGCAATTCGGCGACGGCATCATAGCTGGCCGCCGCACGGGAGAAGGACGCCGCTACCTGGCGTTTGTCCGGCAGCAGTCCGGGCTGTGCTTCCTGAGATTCAGGCAGCCGGTGCGCAGGGCGCACCCTACAGGTCACCATCATGGGCCTCGCAGATGAAGTCGAGCATCAGTGCGGCCAGGCTGGCTGGCTGCTCCAGCACGAAGCCATGGCTGCACCCCTCCAGCACGTCCACTTCGCCTGCCGGCAGCAGCGCCAGCAAGGCTTCGCCGGCCGCCGCCGGCACCAGGGCGTCCTGCTCGGCCAGCAGATGCAGTTGCGGCCCGGCATAGCTCGCCAGGGCGTTGCGGTTGTCCAGGCGGGCCAGCACCTCGAGCCCGGCGAGCAGGTGCTCGTCAGCGTTCGTCTGCAGGTGAGCCTGCAGTTGTCGTGACAGGCCGCGTGCATCGGCAGCGCCCTGGGCGCAGAGCAGGGCGAAGCGCTTGAGGGTGGCGGCTGGAGTGGCCTCGCAGCCGGCATGGAAGGCGGCATAGGTGTCAGCAGGCATTGCACTGAGCCAATCCTCGCGCGCGACGAAGCAGGCATTGCTGGCCAGGCTGATCAGCCCACGACAGCGCGCGCCACGGCGCGCCGCCAAAGCGCTGGCCAGCATGCCGCCCAGCGACCAACCGGCCAGCCAGCAATCGCTGGGCAGCCGCGCCTCCAGCTCGTCGAGCCAGGCGTTGGGGTCTGCCGTGGTCAGCCTTGGCAATGGCGCAATCTCTGCCTGCAGGGTATCGCCCAGGGCTTGGGCCAGAGGTTGCAGCAGCGCACCGTCCAGCCCCCAGCCTGGCAACAGGATCAGCCGCTCAGTCATCGGGGCTCACCAGCGGCCAGCACTCGGACAAAGCCTCCAGCAGGCGTTCGAGCTGCGCCTCGCTGTGCGCGGCGGACAGCGTGACGCGCAACCGCGCGCTGCCTGCCGGCACCGTCGGCGGGCGAATGGCGCCCACCAGCAGACCGCGTTCCTTGAGCAGAGCGGAAAGCTTCAGCGCACGGGCACTGTCGCCCACCAGAATCGGCTGGATCGGCGTAGGACTCTCCATCAGGTGCAGACCGATCTCGGCAGCCCCCTGGCGGAAGCGGGAGATCAGCCGGTTCAGATGCTCCCGACGCCAGTGCTCGCTGCGCAGCAGCTCCAGGCTCTTCAGGGTGGCGCAGGCCACGGCGGGTGGTTGGCTGGTGGTGTAGATATAGGGCCGGGCGAACTGGATCAGGGTTTCGATCAGTTCCTCGCTGCCGGCGACGAACGCCCCGGCCGTGCCGAAGGCCTTGCCCAGGGTGCCGACCAGCACCTGCACGTCATCCTGGCCCAGACCGAAGTGCTCGACGATGCCGCCACCGCTCCCCCCCAGCGGGCCGAAGCCATGGGCATCGTCCACCATCACCCAGGCCTGGCGGGCGCGTGCCTCAGCGCAGAGTGCCGGCAGATCGGCCAGGTCGCCGTCCATGCTGAACACCCCATCGCTGACCACCAGGCAGTTGCCGCTGGCCTTGCGCAGACGACTGGCCAGGCTGACCGCATCGTTGTGCAGATAACGGGAGAAGCGCGCGCCGGACAACAAGCCGGCGTCGAGCAACGAGGCGTGGTTGAGGCGATCCTCCAGCACGCTGTCGCCCTGCCCCACCAGCGCGGTGACGGCAGCCAGGTTGGCCATGTAGCCGGTGGAGAACAGCAACGCGCGGGAACGGCCAGTGAATTCGGCCAGCGCCTCTTCCAGCTCGTGATGTGGTGTGCTGTGGCCGATCACCAGATGCGAGGCACCGCCGCCGACGCCCCATTTCTGCGCCCCCTGTTGCAGCGCGCGTATGACGTCCGGGTGATTGGCCAGGCCTAGATAGTCATTGGAACAGAAGGCCAGCAGTTGCTTGCCATCGGCATGCACCTGCGGCCCTTGCGGGCTCTGCAGCAGCGGGCGCTGGCGGAACAGATCGGCGGCCTGGCGCTCTGCCAGGCGGGCGGATAAATCGAAAGGCATTACAAAGCTCCAAGCGGCAAGCCACAAGCTTCAAGAGGCAAGCAAGCGACACTTGCGGCTCATGGCGGCCGTCGTCAGACGGCCGAGTAGAACAGCTTGGAGTCGCGCTGCTCGACCAGTGCCTGCTCGATGGCCGCCTGGTGTACCTCATCAGCATGCTCCTCGCGTTCCTCCGGCTTGATGCCAAGACGTTTGAACAGAGCCATGTCCTTATCCGCCTGGGGGTTGCCAGTGGTCAGCAGCTTCTCGCCGTAGAAAATCGAGTTGGCGCCGGCCATGAAAGCCAGGGCCTGCATCTGCTCGTTCATCTGCTCGCGACCGGCGGACAGGCGCACGTGGGACTTCGGCATCATGATGCGTGCCACGGCCAGGGTGCGGATGAAGTCGAAGGGGTCAACGTCCTTCTCCTCGGCCAGCGGCGTGCCCTTGACCTTGACCAGCATGTTGATCGGCACGCTTTCCGGGTGCTCCGGCAGGTTGGCCAACTGGATCAACAGGCCGGCGCGGTCATCCAGCGACTCGCCCATGCCAAGGATGCCGCCGGAGCAGATCTTCATCCCCGCCTCGCGCACGTAGGCCAGAGTCTGCAGGCGCTCGCCATAGGTGCGGGTGGTGATGATGTTGCCGTAGAACTCCGGCGAGGTGTCGAGGTTGTGGTTGTAGTAGTCCAGGCCGGCGTCGGCCAGCGCCTGGGTCTGCTCCTGATCCAGGCGGCCGAGGGTCATGCAGGTTTCCAGGCCGAGCTTCTTCACGCCCTTGACCATCTCCAGCACGTAGGGCATGTCCTTGGCTGACGGATGCTTCCACGCCGCGCCCATGCAGAAGCGCGTGGAGCCGATGGCCTTGGCCTCGGCGGCCGCCTCCAGCACCTTCTGCACCTCCATCAGTTTTTCCTTGTCCAGGCCGGTGTTGTAGTGGCCGGACTGCGGGCAATACTTGCAATCTTCCGGGCAGGCGCCGGTCTTGATCGACAGCAGGGTGGAAACCTGCACGCGGTTGGGGTCGAAGTGCTCACGATGCACGCTCTGCGCCTGGAACAGCAGGTCGTTGAAGGGTTGCTCGAACAGCGCACGCACTTCGGCGAGCGTCCAGTCGTGACGGGTGGGGGTGGCGGTTGCGCTCATCAGCGAAGTCCCTCGACGCTTGCTTGCGTCTGTTGTCGGGCCCATGGGGGGCATTCAGGCTGAGGCCATCATAGAAAGCCTTGGAACGCTGTCAACCACCAAAAAGACACTGGTTTACATATGAGCAAAAAATAGCCACAGAACTTCCCTGATGGCCCAAGGCCCAATGATCAACGCAGAACAGGAAGCACGACATGCAGGTAGAAGGTTTCTTCGAGGGACTGGGCGAGGCGCTCGGCCGGGTCATCCGCTTCGTCGTCGACATGCTCTCCGGCGCGCTGAGCGCCGTGGCCGATGCCATCGACGACTTCCTCCATGGTCTGGCCAACGCCATCGGCATGGACAGTTCGATCTTCAGCATCCTCCTGCTGATCATCGGCCTCTTGTTTCTCTACAACGGCGTGCGCGCCCTGCTCAGGCGCTCCATCATCGGCGGGGTGATCTGGCTGCTGCTGGGGCTGATGGTGATGGGCTGGCTGATTCGCTGATGTGCGACTAGGCTGAGGGCTTCGCCTCAGGGAGGAGCGAGCATGGCCCCGCTGCGACTTTTCCCCCTGCAACGCCCCGCCTGGCTGGCGCCGCGCCGTCATTGCCAGCTCTGCGACGAAACCACCGATCATCCGCGCCATGACATCTGCACGGCCTGCGAGGCCGAGCTGCCCTGGCTTGGCAGCCACTGCCAGATCTGCGCGCTGCCATTGCCCGCTCAGGGCATGATCTGCGGCGCCTGCCAGAAGAAGCCACCCGCCTTCGCCCGTGTCGAGGCGCCCTGGCGCTACGCCTTCCCGGTGGACAACCTGATCACCCGCTTCAAGCATCAGGGGCAATGGCCCTTCGGCCGTCTGCTCGGCGAGCTGCTGGCCGAACACCTGCAGCATGCCTACGACGAGGGCCTGCCACGCCCACAGGCGCTACTGGCCGTGCCCTTGGCGCGCAGACGTGAACGCCAGCGCGGTTTCAACCAGGCGCGCATGCTCGCCGATTGGCTGAGCCGCGCCTTGCAGATTCCCGCGTCCGACGACTGGCTGGTGCGCACGCAGGACACACCCGCCCAGCAGGGCCTGGACGCCGCCACGCGCAAGCGCAACCTGCGCCAGGCCTTCCAGGTGGTCGACGCCGCGAAGATCGCAGGGCAACATCTGGCTCTGGTCGACGATGTGCTGACCACCGGCACCACGGCCAATACCCTCGCCCGCCTGCTGCTGCGCGCAGGTGCCGAGCGCGTGGATGTCTACTGCCTGGCGCGCACGCCGCCACCCGGAGACTGAACGAGCGCCAGCGATTGGGTATGCTTGTCGCCCACGCTTGCCGACTCCATCCGCCATGCCGCAGCTCGACCCTCTCGCGCAGATGCTCAACCGCCGCCCGCAGCGCCTGGCCCTGCTGGAACAGATCGCCAAGCAGGGCTCGATCACCCGCGCCGCCAAGGCCGCCGGGCTGAGCTACAAGGCCGCCTGGGACGCCATCGACGAGCTGAACAACCTGGCCGACCAGCCGCTGGTCAGCCGCAGCGTCGGCGGCAAGGGTGGCGGCGGCGCCAGCCTGACCCCGGCCGGTGCCCGCCTGCTGGCCCTGCACCAACGGCTGCAGGCCTTGCAAGCGCAATTGCTGCAGGCCGCCGAGGACGATGCCGACCTGCAACTGCTGGGGCGTCTGATGCTGCGTACCAGTGCGCGCAACCAACTGGCCGGGCGGGTAAGCGGCATCGAGGCCCAAGGCCACAACCACCTCATCGACATCGAACTGCCTGGCGGCCTGAGCCTGCGCGCGCAGATCACCCGCGGCAGTACCGAGCGCCTGCAACTGGCGATCGGCAGTAGCGTGGTGGCCTTGATCAAGGCCGGCTGGCTGGAGCTGCAGCCTGTCTCGCCAGTTGTCCCGGATGCCGACAATTGCCTGGAGGGGCTGATCGAGCAGGTACTGCCGGCCAGCGACGGCCCCAGCGAAGTGCGCATCGCCCTGGCCAACGGCCAGACCCTCTGCGCCCTGGCCGGGGCCGAGCGCTTGCAGCGCCTGGGGCTGGCGGTCGGCACGGCGGTACGCGCGCAGTTCGCTGCCAGCCAGGTGCTGCTGGGTACGCAGTTGTAGCCCGGATGCAATCCGGGAGTCGCCCCGGATTGCATCCGGGCTACGGGCTGCGCTAGGTGGCGTGAATTTTCCGCGAAGCGAACCCGCGCCCCTGACAAGCCGCTAGACTGTGCAGCCATGCCCAAGGAGCCCGCCATGAGCCATCCCTTCGCCACCCTCACCCCGGATCTGGTGCTCGATGCCGTGGAGAGCCTCGGCTATCTGAGCGATGCCCGCGTGCTGGCACTGAACAGCTACGAAAACCGCGTCTATCAGGTGGGTATCGAAGGGGAAACGCCACTGATCGCCAAGTTCTACCGCCCGGATCGCTGGAGCGATGCGGCCATACGCGAAGAGCATGCCTTCAGCCTGGAGCTGGCCGAGCACGAAGTGCCGGTGGTGGCGCCCCTGGTGCGCGATGGAGAGACGCTGTTCGAGCATGGCGGCTTCCGTTTCGCCCTGTTCCCGCGCCGCGGCGGGCGCGCGCCCGAGCCGGGTAACCTGGATCAGTTGTATCGCCTCGGCCAACTGCTCGGGCGCATGCATGCCATTGGCGCCAGCCGCCCCTTCGTCCATCGCGAAACCCTGGGTGTGGACAACTTCGGTCACGCCGCCCTGGCCTCGCTGCTCGAGGGCAGTTTCGTGCCCAAGAGCCTGCTGCCAGCCTATTCCTCGGTGGCCCGCGACCTGCTGGCGCGCCTCGACCAGCTCTTCACCAGCGTGCGTTACCAGCCCATTCGCCTGCACGGTGACTGCCACCCCGGCAACCTGCTGCACCGCGACGACGCCTTTCACATGGTCGACCTCGACGACTGCCGCATGGGCCCGGCGGTACAGGACTTGTGGATGATGCTGGCAGGCGAGCGCCATGAACGCCTCGGTCAGCTCGCCGAACTGGTGGACGGTTATCAGGAGTTCCACGATTTCGCCGCGCGCGAGCTGCCGCTGATCGAAGGCCTGCGTGCGCTGCGCCTGATGCATCATAGCGCCTGGATCGCCAAGCGCTGGGACGACCCGGCCTTCCCCCTGGCCTTCCCCTGGTTCGCGGGCGAACGTTACTGGGGCGACCAGATCCTCGCCTTGCGCGAGCAGTTGGCAGCGCTGGATGAGGAGCCGCTGCGCCTGTTCTAGAGCGACATGGCGTGCTGTCGGCGCCGCCGGCTGACAAGCTGACGCTCCAGCTCGACGAGGCTGTCGATGCCCTGGCGCCGCGCCTTGCTGAACAGCATCAGGGCCAGTTCGGCGGTGACCAGTGCATCGGCGCTGGCATGGTGACGCTGCTGCACCTGCAAGCCGAAGGCATCGACCCAGGCGTCCAGGCCGCGTAGCTGCGACGCGCTGTCGGGGCACAGCAGCGGGGCGATCTCGGCCACGTCGAAGAAATGATGCTGCAGGCGATAGTCCAGGCTCTGCTTGAGGGCCCGGGCCAGCATGCGCTGATCGAACCCGGCGTGAAATGCCAGCAGCGGGCTGTCGTCGACGAACTCCATGAACTCCAGCAGCGCCTGCGCCGGATCGACGCCACGTGCCACCTCGCTGGGGGCGATACCATGGATCAGGGTACTGACGCTGGCCTGGTGGTTCGGCCGGCACAGGGTGCACTCGAATTGCTCGGCGAAGTCGATGGCGCCGTTGTCGATCACCACCGCGCCGATGGCCAGCACCAGGTCGCGGCGCAGGTTCAGACCGGTGGTTTCCAGATCGAGGACGACGAAGCGCTGCTGGTGCAGCGGGCGCTCGTCCAGCGGCACCGGTAGCGCCAGGGCCTGGCGACGCTCCAGTTGCTGCTGGGTCAGGGCCGGGCCACGGCCACTGAACCAGGTGAACCTGCTCATAGCTGATACCTCATGCTCAGGCTGCTCTGCAGGCGCTGCGCCTGGCGAAAGGACTCGCGCAGGATGCGCCGATCCAGCAGGTTGAGGCTGTCGGGATCGAGACGATTGGAGTAAGGCAGCTCGTCGCGCGCCTGCAACTGATGCTGCTGCATGCGCGTCTGCTGGATGAAATGATAGGCCTCCTCGAAGGCCGCGCCATCTTGCGCATCGATCACCCCGCGGCTGACCAGCACGCGCAGACGCTCCAGCGTACCGACGGCGCCGATGCCATTGGCCAGCGCCAGCAAGCGCGCACCGTCGACGAAGGGTGTCAGGCCCTGCACCTTGAGGTCGAGGGTGTCCTTGTCGGCCCCCGAGCGGGCCACCACGAAGTCGCGGAAGCGCCCCACCGGCGGGCGCTGGCGCAAGGCGTTCTCGGCCAGCATGCGCTGGAACAGACTGTTGCCGGCGACCCGCTCGAGCAGCTCGCTGCGCAGTTGCTCGCAGCCCTCGGCCGGCCCCCAGACGCTGCGCAGGTCGAAGTAGATCGACGACCGCAAAAGGTTTTCCGGCGTGGCCTCGCTGACGAAGCGGGCGAAGCGCCGCGACCATTCCTGGCGCGACAGGCACAGCTCGGGATTGCCGGCCATGATGTTGCCCTTGCACAGGGTGAAACCGCACTGCGCCAGACGCTGGTTGATCTCGGCAGCCAGCGGCAGCAGGCGCCCACGGATGGTGGCAGCTTCGGCAGCATCGGCGGCCTCGAAGAGAATGCCGTTGTCCTGGTCGGTATGCAGGGTCTGTTCGCGGCGACCTTCGCTGCCGAAGCACAGCCAGGTGAAGGGCACGCCGGGGTCGCCCAATTCCTCGAGGGTCAGCTCGATCACCCGGCATACGGTGTGGTCGTTGAGCAGGGTGACGATATGGGTGATCTGCGTCGAGCTGGCGCCGTGGGCGAGCATGCGATCGACCAGCAGGCGGATATCGCTGCGCAGTCCGGCCAGGGTCTCCAGCCTGCCGGCATGGCGGATGGTACGCGCCAGATGTACCAGATCGACCCGCTGCAGACTGAACAGATCACGCTCGGAGATCACCCCGCAGAGTTGCCCGTTCTCCACCAGGCAGACGTGGGCGATATGCCGTTCGGTCATGGCGATGGCGGCATCGAAGGCGCTGGCATCGGGCGGCAGATGGAAAGGCTCGGTGGTCATCAGCGCGCTGATCGGCTGTGCCAGGTCGACGCCATCGGCCACCACCCGACGCAGGTCACGCAGGGTGAAGATGCCTTGCGGGCGACGCTGCGGGTCGAGCACCACGATGCTGCCGACATGCTGCTCGTGCATCAACCGTACGGCGTCGCGCAGCGAGGTGTCCGGGGCGCAGCCGATGGGTTGGCGCATGGCCAGTTCGCCCAGGCGGGTGTCCAGCGAGTATTGCGCGCCGAGGGTTTCCACGGCGCGCAACTGCACCTGCTGGTTGACCTGATCGAGCAGGCTGCTGACGCCGCGCAGGGCGAAGTCGCGCAGCGGGTTGGAAATGGCGAACAGCTTGACGAAGGCGTGCTTGGCCAGCAGCAGGCAGAAGGTGTCTTCGGCGGCCAGGTGCTCGGTACGGGTGGCCCGCTCGCCGATCAGCGCGGCCAGCGGAAAGCACTCGCCGGCGGTGATCTCGAAGGTGGTCTCGGTGCCGCGCCGCGCCGAGTGCGGGCGCTCGCCATGCACCCGCCCCTGCTTGACGATGTAGAAGTGCTCGACCGGGCCATCGCTGGGCTTGATGATCGAATCGCCCTCGGCATAGAAGCGTAGCTGGCAATGCTCGACCAGATACGCCAGGTGGGCGGTGTCCATCTGGTTGAAGGGGGGAAATTTCTGCAGGAACTCCATGGTGCCATGGATGTTCTGCAGCACCGCCGTTCTGCCCGCCTGGGCGAGCGTGTCCGCTTTGCTCATGGCGCGGTCTCATGATCTTGTTTGCCTGCATTGTGCCCGTTGTTCGGCCAAATGCCCATTGCACCTAAGTCGCAGCGCTCATCAAAGCGATGGAGTTGAATTATTTTGACGAAATTTTGACGTGCATTGCATCACACTGCGACTCTGGCGCCTCGCTCCTGCGCAGCGCGCCGGACGCAGATCTCATATCTCAGACCAAGGCCATTTCATGCAGTCACCCGCATCCACCGCCCACCCGACGGTGCAGGTCAGTATTGGCAGTCACCTGGCATTCATACTCGGCAGCGCGCTGTGCATGCTGCTGCTCTTCGCCCTGGCCCGTGCCGGCCTGCTGGCCTACAACCACGCGATGATCGGGCAGACGCCGCTGGCCAGCTTCGGCGAGGCCTTCTTCAATGGCGCTCGCTTCGACCTACGCCTGATCGTCTACCTGTGCATTCCGCTGACCCTGTCGCTGTTCAGCCTGCGGGCCATGGCCGCGCGTCGCCTGCACGTTGCCTGGCTGACCGTCGCCACCAGTCTGTGCCTGCTGCTGGCGGTGGCGGAGCTGAACTTCTATCGCGAATTCCACCAGCGCCTGAATAGCCTGGTGTTCCAGTACATGCAGGAAGACCTCGGCACGGTGTCGAGCATGATCTGGCACGGCTTTCCGGTGCTGCGCCTGCTGCTGGGCTGGGCACTGGCCACTGTGCTGCTGGCCTGGTTGTTTCGGCGCATCGAGCAGGCAACTCGCGCCTCGGCTGAGTCGCTCGCGTCGCGCTGGTCGACGCGTATTGCAGTGTTCTTGGTGCTTCTGCTGGTCTGCGTGGCGACCGCGCGTGGCACCCTGCGTTCCGGTCCGCCGCTGCGCTGGGGCGATGCCTATACCACCGAATCGATGTTCGCCAACCACCTCGGCCTCAACGGCACGCTGACCCTGGTGAGCGCCGCCAGCTACTTCTTCTCCGATCAGGGCGACAACCGCTGGAAGGCGACGCTGCCTGAAGCCGAGGCGCTGCAGACGACGCGCAAGTTGCTGCTGACGCCGAACGACCGCCTGATCGATGCCGACCAGGCGGCGATCCGCCGTATCACCACGCCACCTGCCGCCGGGCGCCTGCCGCAGGTGCGCAACGTGGTGGTGATCCTCATGGAGAGCATGGCCGGCCGCTACATCGGCGCCATGGGCAATGCCGACGGCATCACGCCGAACTTCGACGCCCTGGCCAAGGAGGGCTTGCTGTTCCAGCATTTTTTCTCCAACGGCACCCATACCCACCAGGGCATGTTCGCCACCATGGCCTGCTTCCCCAACCTGCCGGGGTTCGAGTACCTGATGCGCATGCCCGAAGGTGGCCACCAGTTCTCCGGGCTGCCGCAGCAGCTCAGCGTGCGTGGCTATGACGACGTCTACGTCTACAACGGCAGCTTCTCCTGGGACAACCAGTCGGGTTTCTTCGGCAACCAGGGCATGCGCAACTTCGTCGGCCGTGAGGACTTCGTCGATCCGGTGTTCATCGACCCGACCTGGGGCGTATCCGATCAGGACATGTTCGACCGTGCTACCACCGAGCTGGCCAGCCTGGACAAGCAGGGCAAGCCGTTCTACGCGCTGCTGCAAACCCTGTCCAACCACACGCCTTACGCCCTGCCGGAGAACCTGCCGGTCGAGCGCGTCACCGGCCATGGCTCGCTGGACGAGCACCTGACCGCCATGCGTTACGCCGACTGGGCGCTCGGCCAATTCTTCGCCAAGGCGCGCCAGGAGCCGTACTTCAAGGACACCCTGTTCGTGATCCTGGGCGATCACGGTTTTGGCAACGACGAGCAGATCACCGAGATGGATCTGTCACGTTTCAGCGTCCCGCTGCTGATGATCGGCCCTGACGTGCAGGAAACCTTTGGTAGCAGCCGTGATGTCGTTGGCAGCCAGATCGACGTGGTGCCCACCATCATGGGCCGCCTGGGCGAGCCGACGCAGCAGCAATGCTGGGGACGTGACCTGCTGAGCCTTCCTGAAGGCGATGCTGGCGTGGCGGTGATCAAGCCTTCAGGTAGTGACCCGACCGTGGCACTGGTCAGTGGCGAGCACATCCTGGTCAAGCCGCGTGATCGCGACGCGCAACTGTATCGTTACTGGCTGGGGCGTGAGGCCGGTGGCAAGGTGGTCGATGAGCCGCAACTGCGCAGTGAGCTGGAGCACAAGCTCTCGGCGTTCGAGCAGACGGCTACCGACAGCCTGATCAACAACACCACGGGGGCTCACCCGAAGCAGGTGCCGGGCAACCGGTGAGGGCTGGTTTTGGGTATCAGGGAGGTTCTGCGGAGTCTCTCTGATACTAGATTGGCGAGTTTGTGTTTTGGCTTGCCTTGGTGTACTTGCCGCCGCTCCGGTGTTTTCAGGTATTACGGGTTTCGCCCCTCGGCGACTGACTTTTCTTTGAAATGCGCAAAGAAAAGTAAGCAAAAGAAACGCACCCCCGCCATCCGGGTCTCGCTGCGCTCGACTCCCCTCACTCCGGCACCGCTCCGGGGTCGGCTTGCAAGGGCCATCCATGGCCCTTCAAGCCTCTCGCGGCATCCATGCCGCTCGCCCCCTGCGCAATGCCTACGTTCGGCCTCCTGAAGGGGGACTTTCGCGCGCCTGAAACTATCGGTTTGACTCGATGGCCACAGCGGCTCGCTGTAGCTCTTGCCAGAGCACTCCAGCTACATCTGAGTTACCACACGTTCAGGCGCGTGCAGAGCCCGCCCAGGAGGGCGAACGGAATCGTCGTGGAAGAGGTTGAGCGGCATGGATGCCGCGACGACTGCATGGATGCAGGAGGTAGAGCGACGCAGGATGCCAAAGCCGAGAGCCGCGATGGGCCATGGATGGCCCATCGCGGCGGGCCTCTGGAGCGGCGATGGAGTGAGCGAACCCTGGCGCAGCAGGGCGGGGGCGCCTAGCTCGGATGATCGGGCGGAGGGTTTTGGTTACTTTTGCCCGTCAAAAGTGACTCGCCTGGGAAGGCGAAACCCAAGACATCAACAAAAACGCGGCAATTCGGAACAAACACCTAAAACACCAACACAGTATTGCCGGTTCGGTATCAAAAAATCAGGCGTAGGACTGATCGGAACGCCGCCCGCCCGTAGCGCCAGCGAACAGTCCGCCGAACCATACCAACGCCGGCACCACCACTCGCAATGATCCACCGCCCATAAAAAAACCGCCTCATCGAGGCGGTTTTTTGTTGGCGTCTTACAGCCCGTTCTTGGCCTTGAACTCACGACGACGACGATGCAGCACCGGCTCGGTGTAACCGTTGGGCTGCTTGGTGCCTTCGAGCACCAGCTCCAGCGCGGCCTGGAAGGCGACGTTGTTGTCGAAGTCCGGCGCCATCGGGCGGTACAGCGGATCACCTGCGTTCTGCCGGTCGACCACCGGTGCCATGCGCTTGAGGCTTTCCACCACCTGCGCCTCGGTGACGATGCCGTGGCGCAGCCAGTTGGCCAGCAACTGGCTGGAAATACGCAGGGTGGCGCGGTCTTCCATCAGGCCGACATCGTTGATGTCCGGCACCTTGGAGCAGCCCACGCCCTGGTCGATCCAGCGCACCACGTAACCGAGGATGCCCTGAGCGTTGTTGTCCAGCTCGTTGCGGATCTCGTCCTGGCTCCAGTTGGTGTCCTTGGCCAGCGGGATGGTCAGGATGTCGTCCACGGAAGCCGGGGTGCGCTTGGCCAGTTCGGCCTGACGGGCGAACACGTCGACCTTGTGGTAATGCAGCGCATGCAGGGTGGCGGCGGTCGGCGACGGCACCCAGGCGGTGTTGGCACCGGACAGCGGGTGGGCGATCTTCTGCTCGAGCATGGCGGCCATCAGGTCGGGCATGGCCCACATGCCCTTGCCAATCTGCGCGCGGCCCTGCAGGCCGGTGGCCAGGCCGACGTCGACGTTGTTGTTCTCGTAGGCACCGATCCAGGTTTCACTCTTCATGGCCGCCTTGCGCACCACGGCGCCGGCTTCCATGGAGGTGTGGATCTCGTCACCGGTGCGGTCGAGGAAGCCGGTGTTGATGAATACCACGCGCTCGGCGGCGGCCTTGATGCAGGCCTTGAGGTTGACCGTGGTGCGGCGCTCCTCGTCCATGATGCCGACCTTCAGGGTATTGCGCGGCAGGCCCAGCACGTCTTCGACGCGGGCGAAGACCTCGCTGGCGAAGGCGACTTCTTCCGGGCCGTGCATCTTCGGCTTGACGATGTAGACGCTGCCGGTCCGGGTGTTCTTGCGCGTGGTGTTGCCATTGAGGTTGTGAATGGCGATCAGACTGGTGAACAGGGCGTCCTGAATGCCTTCCGGGATCTCGTTGCCCTCGGCGTCGAGGATGGCCGGGTTGGTCATCAGGTGGCCGACGTTACGCACGAACAGCAGGGAGCGGCCGTGCAGGGTCAGCTCGGAGCCGTCCGGGCGGGTGTAGACGCGATCCGGGTTCATGGTACGGGTGAAGGTGGTGCCATCCTTGGACACTTCCTCGGCCAGGTCGCCCTTCATCAGGCCCAGCCAGTTGCGGTAGACCACCACCTTGTCGTCGGCATCGACGGCGGCCACGGAGTCTTCGCAGTCCATGATGGTGGTCAGCGCGGCTTCCATCAGCACGTCTTTCACGCCGGCGGCGTCGGTGCTGCCGATGGGGCTGTTCGGGTCGATCTGGATCTCGAAGTGCAGGCCGTTGTGCTTGAGCAGCACGGCGATCGGCGCGCTGGCCTCGCCCTGGAAGCCGACCAGTTGCGCGTCGTCACGCAGGCCGCTGTTGCTGCCGCCCTTGAGGGCGACGATGAGCTTGCCGCCTTCGATGCGATAGCCGGTGGAGTCAGCGTGCGAGCCCGCAGCCAGCGGCGCGGCCTCATCGAGGAAGGCGCGGGCAAAGGCGATGACCTTGTCGCCGCGTACCTTGTTGTAGCCCTTGCCCTTCTCGGCGCCACCTTCTTCGCTGATCACGTCGGTGCCGTACAGGGCATCGTACAGCGAGCCCCAGCGGGCATTGGAGGCGTTCAGGGCGAAGCGTGCGTTCATCACCGGCACCACCAGTTGCGGGCCGGCCAGGCGGGCGATTTCTTCGTCGACATTGGTGGTAGCGGCCTGGAAGTCGGCCGGCTCCGGCAGCAGGTAGCCGATTTCCTGCAGGAAGGCCTTGTAGGCAGCGGCGTCATGGGCCTGGCCCTTGCGCGCCTGGTGCCAGGCGTCGATCTGCGCCTGCAGCTCGTCGCGTTTGTCCAGCAGAGCGCGGTTCTTCGGTGCCAGCTCGCCGATCACCGCGGCGGCACCGGCCCAGAACTTGTCGGCAGCGAGGCCGGTGCCAGGAATGGCTTCGTTGTTCACGAAGTCGTACAGGGCTTTGGCGACCTGCAGGCCACCGACTTGAACGCGTTCAGTCATCACTTGCCTCACTCTCTAGAGCTTTACGATAGCCGCATCGGAGACGGTCTGGCCGTCTTGTAGTCCTTGGCGCGGCATACTACATCAAGATTTCTGGAAAATGCACCGGAAGGGCGTCAGTCCGCGACCAAAGTTCTAATTTCAGTCACATGCAAAATCCTGAAGCCAGCAGTCCAAGGCATTGCAGCATACAAACCTGTTTTTTGTATACAAGATTACTGACTATTGAGAACAATGCCCTGAGCGCCTGCCCGCCTATACTGCAACGACCCCGTTGGAGAATGCCATGCTCGTTACCGCCGCGACCCCATCCGACCTGAGCGACCTCGTCCCGTTGTTCGCGGCCTACCTGCGCTTCTATGAGGTGCCACGCGGCGCTGAGGACATCCATGCCTTCCTCGGTGCACGGCTGGCTCAGGGCGATGCGCAATTGTTGATCGCCCGCGATGAGGGCGGTCGAGCGCAAGGCTTCGTCCAGCTCTACCCCTTCCACTCGTCCCTGGCACTGCGCCCGGCCTGGCTGCTCAGCGATCTGTACGTCGAGGAGCACGCGCGCCGTGCCGGTGTTGGCGAAGCGCTGATGAATGCTGCTCGTGCCCATGCCGAAGCGCATGGCGCCTGTGGCCTGCAACTGGAAACGGCCAAGACCAACCTTGCCGGGCAGCGCCTGTACGAGCGCCTGGGTTACATTCGGGACGAGCAGTTCTTCACCTACTGGCTGGCGCTTGGCGATCAGTCCACTGGAACTCAATGAGAGAGGCTGTACATGGATCATCTGGTATTGACAGTGATTGCCGAAGATCAACCGGGCCTGGTCGAGCGCCTGTCCGGCTGCGTCGCCGCCCACGGCGGCAACTGGCTGGAAAGCCGCATGGCACGCATGGCCGGGCAGTTCGCCGGGATCGTGCGGGTGGAACTGCCGGCCGAGGCACATGGCGGCCTGATCAAGGATCTAGAAGCGTTGAGCGCACAGGGCATCCGTGTGCAACTGGCGGCCAGCGGCAGCGAGCCGGGTGGGCGTTTCAGCTCGATCCGCCTGGAGCTGGTGGGCAATGACCGCCCCGGCATCGTGCGCGACATCACCCGCGTGCTGGCCGAACAGGGGGTCAACCTGGAAAGCCTGCTCACCGAGGTCGCCCCGGCGCCGATGAGCGGCGAGTTGCTGTTCACCGCCGAAGCTCTGCTGGCGGTGCCCGAAACCTTGCCACTGGAGCAGTTGCAGGCGCGCCTGGAAACCCTGGCCGACGATCTGATGGTGGAGCTGAACCTGCGCCAGGAGGAATGAAGCCAGGGCGGATGCAGCGCCCAGCTATCCACGGCTTGCGTGGATCAACCTGTGGATAAGCTGGGGAGCCTCGACGCCCTGACTAGTGCGCCGGGGCTTTCCGCTGAGCGAACAAAAAGCGAGCAGTATCAATGACTTGCACTGGCTCACTGGGGCAGGTGCAACACCACCTGCCCGGCACGTGCCTTCCACGCACCGATTTGGTTCAGGGCACGCCTCTTGCTTGCCCACTCGGTCAACTACCCGTGGAATCCCTGCCCTGCCATGAATCTGCCTGCCACCCTGTTCACGCCGAGCTGGCCCGCCGAGCTGGAGCTGGCCTACGCGCGGCATGGCGAACGCACCACTCCAGTGCATAGGCGTCATCTCGGCCCTCTTAGGGTGCAGAAGCATCTGTATGCCGAAGGGCCACAGGTCTGCCAGCACATCATCGTCCACCCGCCTGGCGGCATCGCCGGGGGTGACCGCCTGGACATCTCGGCCCATGCCGGCGAAGGCACCTGGGTACAGCTCACCAGCCCTGGCGCGGCCAAGTGGTACCGCGCTGCCGGTATCGCCCGGCAGGATCTGCGCCTGCACGTCGAAGCCGGCGCCACGCTGGAATGGCTGCCGCAGGAAACCATCATTTACGCCGGCGCCCAGGCCGAGCTGCACACGCAGATCGAGCTGCGCGGCGACGCCCGCCTGCTGTACTGGGACATCATCGCCCTCGGTCGCCCCGCTGCCGACGAGCGCTTCACCAGCGGCCACTTCCAGGCCGCGCTGGATATCCGCCGCGACGGCAAGCTGCTGTGGCACGAACGCCAGCGCGTGAGCGGCGGCGACGGCCTGCTGGATTCGCCCATCGGCCTCGACGGCCAGCCGGTGTTCGCCACCCTGCTGGTCAGCGGTGAGGTGGACAGCGACCTGCAGGAACGCTGCCGCGAGCTGAAGATCGACGGTGTGCGCGGCGATCTCAGCCAGCTCTCGGGCCTGCTGGTGGCCCGTTGCCTGGCCAGTGAAGCGCTCAAGGCGCGTGCCTGGCTGATCGCCCTGTGGCGCCTGCTGCGCCCGGCGCTGCTGGGGCGCGAGGCGGTACCACCGCGAATCTGGAGCACATGACGGCGAACGTAAAAAGCGACATCCGCCCTACCCCACGACGCATTCCGGCGATGCCAGGCATACGCCCCAATGGAGTAACACGATGGATCTGAGTCCACGCGAGAAAGACAAGCTGCTGATCTTCACCGCTGGCCTGGTGGCCGAGCGCCGCCTGGCCCGTGGCGTGAAGCTGAACTACCCGGAGGCCATGGCCTATATCTCCGCTGCCCTGCTCGAAGGCGCCCGCGACGGCCAGACAGTGGCCGAGCTGATGCACTTCGGCACCACCCTGCTAGCCCGCGATCAGGTGATGGAGGGCGTACCGGAGATGATCCCGGAAATCCAGATCGAGGCCACCTTCCCCGACGGCACCAAGCTGGTGACCGTCCACCAACCGATCGCCTAAGCCATGAACCACGCCATAGCCGACGCCTGCGAAGCCGATCTGCCCGGCATCCTGGCCATCTACAACGACGCGGTGGAATTCACCACGGCGATCTGGAACGAAACCCTGGTGGATCTGGCCAACCGCCGCGCCTGGCTGGCCGAGCGCACGGCAGCGGGCTTCCCCGTGCTGGTGGCGCGCGATGCAGCCGGCGAGGTGCTCGGCTATGCCAGCTATGGCGCCTGGCGCCCGCACGACGGCTATAAACACACCGTCGAGCACTCGGTCTACGTGCGTGCCGACCAGCGCGGAAAAGGCCTGGGGCCGGTGCTGATGCAGGCGCTGATCGAACGGGCCAGAGCGGCCAAGCTGCATGTCATGGTGGGGGCCATCGAATCGGAAAATACCGCCTCGATCCGCCTGCACCAGCGCCTCGGTTTCGTCACCAGCGGGCAGATGCCCCAGGTCGGCCGCAAATTCGACCGTTGGCTGGATCTGACCTTTATGCAACTGATCCTCGGTGAGTGACCCCATGGACGTGACACCGCACATGCTCACCTCCGACGACTTCGCCGCTTACCGCCAGGGCCTGATCGCCCTGCTGCTCGATGCGGTCGAGCACGGTGCTTCGGTGGGGTTTCTCGCCGACCTCGACGCCCAGGGCGCCCATGCCTATTTCGCTCAGGTAGAGGCGGCGCTACTGGAGGGTTCACTGCTGCTCTGGATCGCACACGAACGCGGCGAGGTATTGGGCAGTGTGCAACTCAGCCTGTGCCAGAAGCCCAATGGCCTGAACCGCGCGGAAATCCAGAAGCTGCTGGTGCTGAGCGAGGCGCGCCGACGCGGTATCGCCCGCCTGTTGATGCAGGCCGTCGAACAGGAAGCGGCGAGCCGCAAGCGTGGCCTGCTGTACCTCGACACCGAAGCTGGCAGCGACGCGGAACAGCTCTATCGCCACCTTGGCTACCAGTGCATCGGTGGCCTACCCGACTACGCCTGCGGCCCGGACGGTATCTATCGGGCCAATGCCATCTACTACAAGACGCTTGCGAGGCCTGAACCATGATTCCTGGCGAATACCAGATTGCCGACGGCGAGATAGAACTCAATGCCGGTCGCCGCACCCTGACCCTCTCCGTGGCCAACAGCGGCGACCGGCCGATCCAGGTCGGCTCGCACTACCACTTCTTCGAGACCAACGACGCCCTGCTGTTCGACCGCGCCGCCGCGCGCGGCATGCGCCTGAACATCCCGGCCGGCACCGCCGTGCGCTTCGAGCCTGGGCAGAGCCGCGAGGTGGAACTGGTGGAACTGGCCGGCGCGCGCCGCGTGTTCGGCTTCGCCGGCCGGGTGATGGGGGCGCTTTAAGCGCAGCCACAAGCTACAAGCCTCAAGCTGCAAGCAAGAGCAGCTCGGCTTTCGTTTTTACTTGCGGCTTGCAGCTTGTAGCTTGCAGCCCGATTTCCGAGGATCGAGGAATGAAGATTTCCCGCCAAGCCTACGCCGACATGTTCGGCCCCACCGTCGGCGACAAGGTGCGCCTGGCCGATACCGACCTGTGGATCGAAGTGGAAAAAGACTTCACCACCTATGGTGAGGAAGTGAAATTCGGTGGCGGCAAGGTGATCCGCGACGGCATGGGCCAGGGCCAGCTCTGCGCCGCCGACGTGGTCGACACCCTGATCACCAATGCGCTGATCATCGACCACTGGGGCATCGTCAAGGCCGACGTCGGTCTCAAGGACGGGCGCATCGCTGCTATCGGCAAGGCCGGCAACCCTGATATCCAACCCGATGTGACCATCGCCATCGGCGCCGGCACCGAGGTGATCGCCGGCGAGGGCATGATCCTCACCGCTGGCGGCATCGACACCCATATCCACTTCATCTGCCCGCAGCAGATCGAAGAGGCGCTGATGAGCGGGGTGACCACCATGATCGGTGGCGGAACCGGGCCAGCCACCGGTACCAACGCCACCACCTGCACCTCCGGGCCCTGGCACATGGCGCGCATGCTCCAGGCCGCCGACGCCTTCCCGATGAACCTGGGTTTTACCGGCAAGGGCAATGCCTCGCTGCCCGAGCCCTTGATCGAGCAGGTCAAGGCCGGCGCCATCGGCCTCAAGCTGCACGAGGACTGGGGCACTACTCCGGCCGCCATCGACAATTGCCTGAGCGTGGCGGATCAGTACGACGTGCAGGTGGCGATCCACACCGACACGCTGAACGAATCCGGCTTCGTCGAAACCACCCTCGGCGCCTTCAAGGGCCGCACCATCCACACCTACCACACCGAGGGTGCTGGCGGCGGCCACGCGCCGGACATCATCAAGGCGTGTGGGTTCTCGAATGTGCTGCCCAGCTCGACCAACCCGACCCGGCCCTTCACCAAGAACACCATCGACGAGCACCTGGACATGCTCATGGTCTGCCACCACCTCGACCCGAGCATCGCCGAGGACGTGGCCTTCGCCGAGAGCCGTATCCGCCGCGAAACCATCGCCGCCGAAGACATCCTCCACGACCTCGGCGCCTTCTCCATGATCAGCTCCGACAGCCAGGCCATGGGCCGTGTCGGCGAGGTGATCACCCGCACCTGGCAGACCGCCGACAAGATGAAGAAGCAGCGCGGCGCCCTGCCCGAGGACGCACCGGGCAACGACAACTTCCGAGTCAAACGCTATATCGCCAAATACAGCATCAACCCCGCCATCACCCATGGCATCAGCCACGAGGTGGGCTCGATCGAAGTGGGCAAGTGGGCCGATCTGGTGTTGTGGCGCCCGGCTTTCTTCGGCGTCAAGCCGACGCTGATCCTCAAGGGCGGAGCGATTGCCGCCAGCCTGATGGGCGACGCCAACGCCTCGATCCCGACGCCGCAGCCGGTGCACTACCGGCCGATGTTCGCCAGCTACGCTGGCAGCCGCCATGCCACCAGCATCACCTTCATCAGCCAGGCGGCGTTCGATGCCGGCGTGCCCGAGCAGCTCGGCCTGCAGAAGAGGATCGGCGTGGTCAAGGGCTGCCGCGAGGTACAGAAGACCGACCTGATCCATAACGGCTACCTGCCGAATATCGAGGTGGATGCGCAGAACTATCAGGTCAAGGCCGATGGCCAGTTGCTCTGGTGCGAACCGGCCGAGGTGCTGCCGATGGCGCAGCGGTATTTCCTGTTCTGATCATGCTGGCTCGCCTACCGGGCAGGCGAGCCGGGGGTTTCGCATCTTATTGGTTGGCACCGGACTGGTGAGTTTGTGTGTTGGCTCGTTGAGTGTTTTGGACGCCGCCTCGGTGTTTTCAGAGACTCCGGGTTTCGCCCCCTCGGGCCCTGAACGAGTGGGCATTCCATAGGTTGCTCAGCGTGTTCTAGTGCCTGTGAAATCGCATATGGGTCGTCGAGTTAAACCAAAACTTTCATTCGTGCGGTTGCTCTTCGGTCAGCCCCTAGGCTGACCTTATATTCAAGCAGACAGAGTCCCAAAGAGTTACCGGAGGTTCAGGCGCGTGCAGAGCCCGCCCAGGAGGGCGAACGGAATCGTCGTGGAAGAGGTTGAGCGGCATGGATGCCGCGAAAGCCGCGATGGGCCAGGGATGGCCCACCGCGGCGGGCCTCTGGAGCGACGATGGAGTGAGCGAACCCTGGCGCAGCCAGGGCCGGATGACCGGGCGGAGGGTTTTGGTTACTTTTGCCCTACAAAAGTGACTCGCCCGGGAGGGCGAAACCAAAAACATCAGCAAAAATGCGGCAATTCGGAACAAGCCCCCCATAAAAACGACAACCGTATTGCCAATCCGGTCTAAAACCACCAAGCCCCCCAGCAATTCACACCACCACACGTCGGCGCGAATTAATCCAGATATCCAGGCTATAGACCACCAACCCCGCCCAGATGCAGGCGAACGCCATCAGCCTGGCCGGATCGAGGCGCTCGCCGAACAGCAGCACCGCCTGCAACATCACCAGGGTCGGGGCGATGTACTGCAGAAAGCCCAGGGTGGTGTACGGCAGATGCCGCGCGGCGGCGTTGAAGCACACCAACGGGATCAGGGTGATGGGGCCGGCCAGGGCCAGCAGCAGCACCTCGCCGCTGCTCCAGAAGCCGGCCTGGCCACTCATCGCCGCCGGGTGCAGGGCCAGCCAGATCAGCGCCACCGGCAGCAGCAGCCAGGTTTCCACCACCAATCCAGGCAAGGCCGCCACCGGCGCCTGCTTGCGAATCAGCCCGTAGAAGCCGAAGGTCAGCGCCAGCGCCAGCGACACCCAGGGCAGGCTGCCCACCTGCCATACCTGCTGCAGCACGCCCAGCGCCGCCAACCCCACGGCCAACCACTGCAGACGACGCAGACGCTCGCCGAGGATGAGCAAGCCAAGCAGCACGTTGACCAGCGGGTTGATGTAGTAGCCCAGGCTGGCTTCGAGCATGCGGTCGTTGTTCACCGCCCAGACGTAGATCAGCCAGTTGCTGGCGATCAGCAGGCCGCACCCGGCCAGCACCAGCAGGCGTCTGGGGTGCTCACGCAGTTCGCGCCACCAGCCTGGATGCTTCCATACGGCCAGCAACAGCGCACCGAACAACGCCGACCAGAGTGCGCGGTGAACGATGATCTCCAATGCCGGAACGGCCTGCAGGGCCTTGAAGTAGAGGGGGAACATGCCCCAGATGATGTAGGCGGTCAGGCCCAGCAGATACCCGCGCTGCGGGTTGACGGTGGTCATCACGGATCCTTGCAACGAATGACGAGCGCCGAATTCTAGTCTGCAAAGGCCGTGGCTGTCTGGTCATCTGGCACGAGCGTGCGTCGCTGCCAACATGAAAAAGGGCAATCCGAGGATTGCCCTTTTGCTGACACCTGGCCGGGTCGTCAGTGCGAGACGGCACCGCTGGCACCCAGGCCGGTCTGCGAGCGGACGAACTGCGGCAGGAAGCGGGCGCGCTCCTCGCCAGCCGCTGCCGAGCTGTCGGTGATGGAGAAGAACCAGACCCCGATGAAGGCCACGGCCATGGAGAACAGCGCCGGGTACTCGTAGGGGAAGATGGCCTTCTCGAAGCCCAGCACCTGCACCCACACGGTCGGGCCAAGGATCATCAGCGTCACTGCGGTGACCAGGCCCAGCCAGCCGCCGATCATGGCGCCACGGGTGGTCAGGTTCTTCCAGTACATGGAAAGGAACAGCACCGGGAAGTTGCAACTGGCGGCGATGGAGAAGGCCAGGCCCACCATGAAGGCGATGTTCTGCTTCTCGAACAGGATGCCCAGGCCGATGGCCAGCACACCCAGGGCCACGGTGGTGATCTTCGACACGCGCAGCTCGTCACGCTCGTTGGCCTTGCCCTTCTTGATCACGCTGGCGTACAGGTCGTGGGACACCGCCGAGGCGCCAGCCAGGGTCAGGCCGGCGACCACCGCGAGGATGGTGGCGAAGGCCACGGCCGAGATGAAGCCGAGGAAGATGCTGCCGCCCACGGCGTTGGCCAGGTGCACCGCGGCCATGTTGTTGCCGCCCAGCAGTGCGCCGCTGGCATCCTTGAAAGCCGGGTTGGTGCTGACCAGCAGGATCGCGCCGAAGCCGATGATGAAGGTCAGGATGTAGAAGTAGCCGATGAAACCGGTGGCGAAGAACACCGACTTGCGCGCTTCCTTGGCGTCACCAACGGTGAAGAAGCGCATCAGGATATGCGGCAGGCCAGCGGTACCAAACATCAGCGCCAGGCCCAGGGAGATGGCCGAGATCGGATCCTTCACCAGGCCGCCCGGGCTCATGATCGCCTCGCCCTTGGGGTGCACCTTGATCGCTTCGCTGAACAGCGTGGCGAAGTCGAAGTTGACGTGCTTCATCACCATCAGCGCCATGAACGAGGCACCGGACAGCAGCAGCACGGCCTTGATGATCTGCACCCAGGTGGTGGCCAGCATGCCGCCGAACAGCACGTAGCAGACCATCAGGATGCCCACCAGCACGACGGCCACGTGGTAGTTGAGGCCGAACAGCAGTTCGATCAGCTTGCCGGCACCGACCATCTGCGCGATCAGGTAGAAGGCCACCACCACCAGCGAACCACTGGCCGACAGGGTGCGGATTTCCTTCTGCTTGAGGCGGTAGGAAGCCACGTCGGCGAAGGTGTACTTGCCGAGGTTGCGCAAGCGCTCGGCGATCAGGAACAGGATCACCGGCCAGCCGACCAGGAAGCCGATCGAGTAGATCAGGCCGTCATAGCCGCTGCTGAACACCAGCGCGGAAATGCCCAGGAAGGACGCCGCCGACATGTAGTCGCCGGCAATCGCCAGGCCGTTCTGGAAGCCGGTGATGCTGCCGCCGGCGGTGTAGAAATCCGAGGCCGACTGGCTGCGCTTGGAGGCCCAGTAGGTGATGTACAGGGTGGCGCCGACGAAGGCGACGAACATGGTGATGGCTGAGACGTTCAGGGGCTGACGCTGAACCTCACCCTCCAGAGCGCCAGCGGCCCACAGGGCAGGACTGATAAGCAGCAGGGCGAAGATGCCGAGAAGACGGGCGATCATTTCTGCACCTCATCCAGGATGACCTTGTTCAGCGCGTCGAACTCGCCGTTGGCACGGTAGACGTAAACACCGGTGAGCACGAAGGCGGACAGGATCAGGCCCACACCCAGCGGGATGCCCCAGGTGGTGGGCGAGCCTTCGCTGATGCGCGTGCCGAGCAGTTGCGGATCGAAGGCGATCAACAGGATGAAGGCCACATAAAGGCCCAGCATGATCGCCGACAGCGTCCAGGCGAAACGGTCACGCTTGGCCACCAGGTTCTTGAAATGCGGATTCGCCTGAATCCGCGCGTAGCTATCGTCGTGCATCTTGTTCTTATCCTCACGAGAGGGGGCTGGTGGCTCTACTCTAGATCCGCCCCTGGCGCACGACAGACGACCTTAGTAGTACATCAGCGCCTCTAACACGCGCCATCCAGCGTTTCCGCCCCTCCCCTGCCGCGCTCTACGACCAAGGTCGGGGGTTAGAGATCGCGCAGCAGCAACCCATGGCCGAGGTCGACACCCGCTGCAACCGGCAGGTACACCCGATGCCCGTCACCGGGCGCTACCGCGATGCGCTCGCCGGAACGGTTCTCCAGGTATTCGAGCGAGAAGCGCAGATTGCCTTGTGGGGTCATCAGCTCGATGCCGTCGCCCACCTCGAAGCGGTTCTTCACCAGCACTTCGGCCAGCTCGCCACGGCGCTCACCGGTCAGCTCACCGACGAACTGCTGGCGCTCGGCGAGGGAGTTGCCGCGCTGGTAGTTCTGGTATTCGTCGTGCACGTGGCGGCGCAGGAAGCCCTCGGTGTAACCACGGTTGGCCAGGGACTCGAGGTCATGCATCAGGCTTCTGTCGAAGGGGCGCCCGGCCACGGCGTCGTCGATGGCGCGGCGGTAGGCCTGGGCGGTGCGCGCGCAGTAGAAGTGGCTCTTGGTGCGCCCTTCGATCTTCAGCGAGTGCACGCCCATGGCCACCAGGCGCGGCACGTGCTGCACCGCGCGCAGATCCTTGGAGTTCATGATGTAGGTGCCGTGCTCGTCCTCGAAGGCGGCCATCTGCTCGCCGGGGCGGCTCGCCTCCTCCAGCAGGAAGGCCTGGCCGGTGGGCGCACCCTGGCCCAGGGTCGGCTCGACGAGCTGGACGATATCGCCGCTTTCGTTCTCGGCAGCCGGGCTGGCCTGGTACTGCCAGCGACAGGCGTTGGTGCAGGTGCCCTGGTTGGGGTCGCGGCGGTTGATGTAGCCCGACAGCAGGCAACGTCCGGAATAGGCCATGCACAACGCCCCATGGACGAACACCTCCAGCTCCATGTCCGGCACTGCCTGGCGAATCTCCTCGATCTCTTCCAGCGCCAGCTCGCGGGAGAGGATCACCCGGCTCAGCCCCTGGCGCCGCCAGAACTCGACACTGGCCCAGTTCACCGCGTTGGCCTGCACCGACAGGTGGATGGCCATGTGCGGAAAGTGCTCTCGCACCAGCATGATCAGGCCGGGATCGGACATGATCAATGCGTTCGGCGCCATCGCCACCACTGGCTCGAGATCCTTGAGGAAGGTCTTCAGCTTGGCGTTGTGCGGGGCGATGTTGACCACCACGTAGAACTGCTTGCCCTGAGCGTGCGCTTCGGCAATGCCGATGGCCAGGTTGGCGTGATCGAACTCGTTGTTGCGCACCCGCAGGCTGTAGCGCGGCTGACCGGCATACACCGCATCGGCGCCGTAGGCGAAGGCATAACGCATGTTCTTGAGGCTGCCGGCCGGCGACAGCAGTTCGGGAAAACGGGGCATGACCGCAAGCTCGGGAATCTGGGGGGCTGGCGATTCTAGAGAGCGGCACGACGCCGGCATTGATCTGGGTCTATCGATGCGCGGAAAAGCGCCCGAGTGAACGCCGTGGTGGTGCGCACAGCGCACCCTACGCAATATCCGCCGTGAAAGGCACCCGTAGGGTGCGCCGTGCGCACCGATGCCGCCACGCTCAGCGCAAGGGCGCGCTAGCGACAAACCTGGCGATAGAGCACCTCGTCCTTGCCGATACGCTTGAGCTGCGCCAGTACAGGTTGCTGCTGGGCATCCAGCGGCAGCAGTTCGGCCGTCTGGCAGTTGAGCAGATGGGCCTGGTGCGAGACATGGTCGATGTGCTGCTTCTCGAAGCGATAGAGCATGAATTCGGCCACCTGCGCCTCAGCCACCTGGCGGCGCACGACGCTCTTGCTGTCGAGCACGGTAAAGGCCGTGGTGATCGGCATGAAGTAGCTCCAGGGGCGCCAGAACACGTGCCCGGCCTCGCTGGCCACCACCACCGACTCGGGCGGCTGGCGCTCGAGCTGGTGCTCGAACCAGGAATACTCGTAGACGATCTGGTAGCCCAGCATGCCCAGGCCGCCGAACAGCGGAACGATCCATCTCGGCAATCGGTTGCCGGTGAGTTTGCGCAACAACAGAGCCACACCGGCAGCGCCGAGCCCCGCTACCAGAATGGCGAGCAAAGTCCACAACATAAGACTGTTCCTGAAAGAAGACGGGCCTCCACTGGAGGCCCGCCTGCTGAAGCCCTGGCCACCCTGCTGGTGGCGTCAGGCCGGGATTATGCTCAGTGGCTCAGAGCCACGCCAGCACCTTTGGGGGTACGCACGCTTTCCACCAGATCCTGGATGTGCTGCGGCGGTGCGGCGGTTACCCGAGACACGGCGTAAGCCACGGCGAAGTTGATCAGCGCACCGACGGAGCCGAAGGAAGCCGGGGAAATCCCCATGAACCAGGCATCCGGGGTGTTCGGCAGGCTGTTGGTGCCCGGGATGAAGAACCAGCCCAGGTAGGTGAAGATGTACAGCAGCGTCACCACCAGGCCAACCACCATGCCGCAGATGGCGCCCTTGTCGTTCATGCGCTTGGAGAAAATCCCCATCATCAGCACCGGGAACAGGGTTGCCGCGGCTATCCCGAAGGCCAGCGCCACCACCTGCGCGGCGAAGCCAGGCGGGTTGAGCCCCAGGTAGGTGGCCAGCAGGATCGCCGCCGCCATGGACAACCGCGCCGCTATCATCTCGTTCTTCTCGCTGATCTTCGGATTGATCAAGGTCTTGATCAGGTCATGACTGATCGCCGAGGAAATCGCCAACAACAGCCCCGCCGCAGTGGACAGCGCCGCCGCGATGGCACCTGCGGCGATCAAACCGACCACCCAACCAGGCAGGTTGGCGATCTCCGGGTTGGCCAGCACCAGGATGTCGTTGTTGACGGTCAGCTCGTTGCCGTTCCAGCCGCGCTCCTGAGCAGTCGCGGTGAAGGCCGGGGCGGCATCGTTGTACATCTGGATGCGGCCATCGCCGTTCTTGTCTTGCCACTGGATCAGGCCGGTCTGCTCCCAGGTCTTGACCCACTCCGGACGCTCTTCGTACGCCAGCGCCGGGGCAGAAGCGCCTTGCGGATAGATGGTGGTGACCAGGTTCAGACGTGCCATGGAGGCCACGGCCGGTGCGGTGAGGTACAGCAGGGCGATGAAGATCAGCGTCCAGCCGGCGGACCAGCGAGCATCGGCCACGCGCGGCACGGTGAAGAAGCGGATGATCACGTGTGGCAGACCGGCGGTACCGATCATCAGCGACAGGGTGAACAGCACCATATTCAGCTTGTTGTCGACATCGGCGGTATAGGCCGCGAAGCCCAGCTCACGCACCACCTCATCGAGTTTCTGCAACAGCGGCACGCCGGACTCGACATGATCACCGAACAGACCCAGCGGCGGGATCGGGTTGCCGGTCAGTTGCAGGGAGATGAAGATGGCCGGGATGGTGTAGGCGATGATCAGCACCACGTACTGCGCCACCTGGGTATAGGTGATGCCCTTCATGCCGCCGAACACGGCGTAGGCGAACACCACCGCCGCAGCGATCCAGATACCCGTGGAGTTGCTCACCTCGAGGAAGCGCGAGAAGGCCACACCGGCACCGGCCATCTGCCCGATCACGTAGGTGACGGAGATGATCACCAGGCAGATCACCGCCGTCAGGCGCGCCCCCCGGCTGTAGAAGCGATCGCCGATGAAATCCGGCACGGTGAACTTGCCGAACTTGCGCAGGTACGGCGCCAGCAGCATGGCCAGCAGCACGTAGCCACCAGTCCAGCCCATGAGGAAGGTGGAGTTGGCATAACCGCCAGCGGCAATCAGGCCGGCCATGGAGATGAAGGACGCGGCGGACATCCAGTCGGCGGCGGTGGCCATGCCGTTGGTGACCGGGTGTACCCCACCGCCCGCGACGTAGAATTCCTTGGTGGAGCCGGCGCGGGCCCAGATGGCGATACCGATATAGAGCGCAAAGGACGCCCCGACGAACAACAGGTTGATGGCGAATTGGCTCATGAGCGCTTACTCCTCGACGCCGAATTCTTTATCGAGTTTGTTCATTCGCCACGCGTAGTGAAAAATGAGCCCGATGAAGACGAGGATGGAGCCCTGCTGAGCGAACCAGAAGCCGAGATCGGCTCCGCCAACCATGATGCCCGCGAGCATGGGTCGCAGGATCATGGCGAATCCATACGAGGCCAGAGCCCAGACGATCAGGCTCAGGGTGATCAAGCGTACATTCGCCTTCCAGTACGCCGCTGCATTTGCTTTATCAGTAGTCATGGATGCCTCCGGTTATTGTTATTCTGATACACCTTCAAGCTAGCAGTAGCTGAGCAAAAGCCAATAGATAGACATTGGTATTAGCCGCTCCCTCCCCCAGCACAGCCTCCCTCGCCATTACCGCACAGCGCCAGGTAGCAGTCTGACGTCGATTATCCTGATTACAATTGATAATAGTTCTTCATAACACTACTATGCCGCCCAAAATCAACCCACCTTGTCCAAGGATCTGCAAATGCGTCGCCTGGTCGTTCCGCTCCTTGCTCTCCCCGCCATTACCTGTCACTCCAGTTTCGCCGCTACAGCGGGTAGCGATGCACCACTGGCGCTGGAAGAACTGCAGATCAATGCCGCTGGCGAGCGTGCCGATGGCCCTGTGGCTGGCTACCGCGCCACCCGTTCAGCCAGCGCGACCCGTACCGACACGCCGATCCACGATATCCCTCAGTCGATCAGCGTGGTGCCGGCGCAGGTGGCCGAAGACATCGGTGCGGTACGCCTGGAAGATGCCCTCGACTACGCTGGCGGAGTGGAGCGTGGCAACAACTTTGGCGGCCAGGGCCTGACCGAATTCCTCATCCGCGGCTTCAACAGCCAGGAGTTCTACCGCAACGGTTTCGCCGTCAACCGCGGCTACCCGAACATGCCCGACGCCAATACCATCGAGCGCATCGAAGTGCTGCGTGGCCCGGCGGCCATGCTCTATGGTCGTAGCGACCCCGGCGGTACCTTCAATATCGTCACCAAGCAGCCGCAGGCCGAGCGCCGTACCGTGCTGGGCAGCCAGGTCAACACCCAGGGCCTGCGTCGCGGCACGCTGGACACCACCGGCGCGCTGGACGAGCAGGCCGCCTTCACCTATCGCCTGAACCTGGCAGCCGAAGGCGCCGACAGCTTCCGCGACGACGTCGAGAGCGAGCGCTACAGCGTCGCCCCGGTGCTGCGCTGGCAGCTCAGCGATGACACCGCCATCACCCTCGAAGGCGACTACCTGCACAACCGCCACCCGCTCGACCGTGGCGTCACCCGCTACTCCAATCAGGACGGCAAGCTGCCGCGTGATCGCTTCCTCGGCGAAAAAGCAGCCGGCAAGCTGACCAACGAGAACGCCACCACGCAACTGCGCATCGAGCACCTGCTCAACGATAGCTGGACGCTGCGCGGCGGTGTGCAGTACCTCGATGGCGAAATCTACGGCGGCGCCGTGGAGAACAACAGCAACGCCTATACCGGCCTGGTAGCTGGCAGCAGCACCGTCGGGCGCAACTACAACGAGCGCTGGCTGAACTGGAACGACGTCAACGTCCAGGCCAACGCCGAAGGCAACTTCGACCTTGCCGGCTTCGCCCATACCCTGCTGGTAGGCGTGGAGTACGACAAGTTCAACTACAACTCGCTGATCATCCGTTCGCCGGGTGGTGGCGCCTACCCCATCGATCTCTACGCCCCGGTGCATGGCCAGCCGCTGCCAGCGCTGACACGTACCACCACGCATGATGCCGAGACGCTGGAGTCCTACGCCTTCTACCTGCAGGATCAGATCGCCCTCACCGAACGCCTCAAGGCCCAGGTGGGTGCGCGTGTCGAGCGTTTCGAGCAAAGCTATGTGGACAAGCTCAACCCCAACGGCGACTGGGATCAGGCACATAACGCCGTGACCCCGCGCTTCGGCCTGATCTATGACCTCACCGACGAGCTGGCGGTATTCGCCAACACCTCGCGCTCGTTCAAGCCCAACCGTGGCGCGGATCGCTCCGGCAATGCCTTCGACCCGGAAAAAGGCATCGCTCATGAGGTCGGCATCAAGTACGACATGTTCGACCGCGACTTCAGCCTCACCGCTGCCCTGTTCCATATCGTCAAGGAGAACGTGCTGACCAGCGACCCGCTGGACAGCACCCGCAGCATCGCGGCTGGCGAAGTGCGCAGCCGTGGTTTCGATATCAACCTGGCCGGCAACATCACCCCGCAGTGGCGCGTGATCGGCGGCTATGCCTACGTCGACGCCGAGGTCACCGAAAGCACCAGCGCCACCATGCCGGTGGGCTCACGCCTGGGCAACGTGCCGCGGCACAGCTTCAACCTGCTCGACACCTACGAGTTCGACAGCGGCAGCCTGGCCGGCCTGGGCCTGGGTGTTGGCCTCAAGTACGTCAGCGAGCGTCAGGGTCAGACCAGCAACAACACCTTCGACATGGACGGCTACAGCGTGGTCGACCTGCTGGCCTACTACCCGCTGACCGAGAACGTGCGGCTGAACCTCAACCTGAACAACGTGTTCGACAAGCACTATGAAGAGCGCGCCTGGAACGTCTGGGCCTACCCGGGCGAGCCGCGCACGCTGCAGGCAGGGATTTCGGTCAGTCTGTAAAGCAGGCGCCAGGTGAACGCTGTTCACCTGGCCTGTCACCTCGTAGCCCGGATGCAATCCGGGGATGGCCTGTTACGCCGTGCCCGGATTGCATCCGGGCTACGTGCCTTCAGAGCGGGTCGGAGACCAGCTCGATTGGCAGCAGATAGCGTTCATCGCCGTATTCAAGACGAAACTGATCGGAGCGGGGTTCATCCTCGAGCGTCCGGCATTCGCCATCGACCGCCACCATGCGCCTGCCGGTATGACTACGCTTGAAAATCAGGTCGCGGTAACCATCGCGGCCGACCTTGCCCGTGACGATAAGCACGCCCTTGGCCTCGCCAAACGAGGCAATGCAATCGTCGTCTCGTTCACCGCCAAAGCTCTCCACCACCAGCGCCCCCATCAACGAGCGCAACCCTTTCTCTTTCAACTCGTAGAGTGTTAGCTCGGTTTCACTGAAGGGATTCATGCGCGACCAGTTGCGGCGACTGATGCGAACACCAAAGGCCAATTCATCACCACGCAGGCGATAAGGCGCGGTATCGAAGGTCATCTCGTCGATGAAGATCGCATCCCAATCCAACTTATCGGGCTCGACCAAACGCGCCACGAAGCGCTGCTGGTGGTTATCGAGCACCAGCACTTCCAGATCCGTCTCCCCATAGCCATCATGCTCTGCGCGAATCAACGGCATCGCCACCAGCGTGAGGTGCGGGCGCGCCGGCCATACCTTGCAGATGCTCCGTTCGGCATCCACCCGGTAGTGCCCGCGCTCGTCCTCCAGCGCCTGACCAGCCCCGTGACCCGGATGGGCCGTTTCGATCCAGGTCGGCAGTTGCTGCCGGCAATCATCGGCCTGCGCCAGGCTCGCCAGCAGCAAACCGCCAAGGGCAATGAGTAGTCTCTTGTTCATCCTTGAAGCACTCCCGTTCAATGTGCCGCGAGTCTACGCCGCCAACCGACCACTGCCCATGACGGGCATCGCGAAACAACCAGGTGATACGCCGCGCCAGCAGGTGCCCGGCACGCGCCTCCTCACGCAAGCCGATATGCCCGCTCATGGCCGGTACCACAGGCGCATGAAGCCCAGCGCCAGCAGCAGGCCGACCTGGCCCAGCGCCGCGCACAGCGCCAGGAAGGAATGCAACGTGCTGTTGTTGGCGGCGTCGTGCAGGCCGGTCAGGCCGCTCCAGAAACCTTCCGGCAAAACCATCAGGCTCAGGCTGGCCAGCGGCTTGCCGGTCAGCAGCAGGCCATCGATCAGGCTGAACCAGCCGAAGAACATCAGGCCAATCAGGATCATCACCGCCACCACCAGGCCAAGGCCCAGGCACGCGGAAAACTGCATGAGAAGTCGCATGGGATCACCTCCGGAAATGGGGCGCGGCCCTTGCCGCGCCATTGCTCATCAAGCGCTGCGACCAACGCCGTACCAATCCAGCCTGCGGGTCAGCACCATCACGCTGCCGAGCACACCGAACACCAGCAGCGAGCCCATCAGCAGGGCGTAATCCTCGGCGCTGAGCAGGCCGAAGAGCATCCCGTACAGCGCCGCCAGCAGCGCGGCGAAACCCAGGCCGCGCTGCCAGCTCTGCAGCACGAAGCTGACGTAGAAGCCGATCAGGCCGACGCAGGCCGTCGCCGATATGCCATAGGCCAGCGCGAACGGCAGGTGCTCGGAAAGTGACAGCAGCAGCAGGTAGAACAGCGCCAGCGACAGGCCGACCAGGGCGTACTGCACCGGGTGCACGGCCAGGCGCTTGAGCACCTCGAAGAGGAAGAAGGTGGCGAAGGTCAGGGCGATGAACAGCAGCGCGTATTTGATCGCGCGGTCGGTCTTCAGGTACTGATCCACCGGGTCGACGAAGCTCACCCCGAAGCTGCGTTGGAACAGGCCTTGGCACAGGCTCTGGCCTTCACAGCCACGCAGCGTCTCCTCAAGGTTGGTGGCGAAGAAGCTGGTCTGCCATTCGGCGGAAAAGCCCTGGGCGGTGATCTCGCGACGGCTCGGCAGGTATTCGCCGACGAAGCTCGGGTGCGGCCAGTCGGACTTCAAGCTGACGCGGCTGTCGCGCCCCACCGGCACCACATCGAGCTGCTCGGTGCCCTGCAGCTTGAGATCGAAGGCAAAGTCCAGCACCTGCCCGCCCTGGCTGTCCAGCGCCGGCAGCGGTACGTGCACGCCATCGCCAAAGCGGCTGTCATGGGTGCCTGGGGCGAAGCTCAGGGTCTGGCCATTGAGACGCAGTTTGAGGTCATTGTTGATGCCACGGATATCGCTGATACCCACCGCCAGGAAGGGCGTCCCGAAGCTGTAGAAGCCCAGGTCGTCGCCCAGGCCGAAACGCGCTGGCAGGCGGAACTGACCACGGATCAGGCTATCACTGTGGTACAGGCGCGCCTCGTAGATACCACGGGCGCGCAGCTCGGTACTGACCTGGCCGTCGAGCTCGAAGCGCTCCGGCAGGAAGTAGAGCTTCCCTTGCTGCTGGCGCTCCTCGGTATAGCGCTCGCCGGTCTGCTCGCGGGTCTTCCAGACATGGGTGGTCTTGACGTAAGGCAGCACGAGGATTGGCCCGGTGATCTGCTGGCGGTAGCTGGAGCTGCGGGCGATGTCCTGCAGCACCTGATGGCGCAGGCCCTGGCGCTCGTCCACCAGGCCATCGATCATCAGCAAAGGGATCAGCAACAACAGCATCAGCAGGGCGATGGCGCCCAGTTTGAAACCCAGGGTACGGCTCATGGCACGGCTCTCCGTAGCGATTTAAGGTACGGCAGAGTCTGGGCAGCGACGGTGGGCGGCGTATGGGGCCAGCGTGGAGATTGTGTGGAAAGTGCGTGAACGAAAAAGGGCGCTGATTCACAGCGCCCTTTCTAACTGCAATGCGGCATCAGACGGCTCCCGCGTGATGGATGATCGAATCAGCTGATGCGGCTGGCACCCACGCGATCGGCGCCGTCTGCGGCAACACGGTTGACGCCTACACGGTCAGCGCCATCGGCAGCAACACGGTTCGGGCCAACGCGACCGGCACCGTCTTCGGCTACGCGAAAGCGCTCCAGGGAACGTTCGGCACCGCCTTCGGCGACACGATTGACACCTACACGGTCAGCGCCATCGGCGGCTACGCGGTTCGGGCCAACGCGATCAGCACCGTCTTCGGCTACGCGAAAGCGCTCCAGGGTACGTTCGGCACCGCCTTCGGCGACACGATTGACACCTACACGGTCAGCGCCATCGGCGGCTACGCGGTTCGGGCCGACGCGATCAGCACCATCTTCGGCCACGACGGGAGCGCTGGACTGCTCGACGGTGATCTGTGGCAGGGCGAAAGCACTGGCGGACAGGCTGGCAACGAAGAGGCTGGCGAGGATTTGCTTTTTCATGGTGGTTCTCCTTGAGAGGGGTGGCTAACTGGCTACGGGACTCATGTTCCTGCACGCCTCGAAACGGCAAAAGGGACAGAACGGGATAGTGAAAATCGACGCCATCGATAACTGAAAAAGCGCTTTTCGCTCAGGCAGATAGCCGTTGATGACGAGGTTCTGGCACACGCCCCGCTTGCATTGCAGCCGCCCAGCGGCGCTGGAATCTGTATAAAAAACCAGTAACATTCCGCCCCATGCTCGCCCTCGACGCCCCCGAACTCTATTACCTGGCCAACTTCCGCAAGGCCCTCGCCTGGCTCGACGCCCATCACCGCGACCTGATGGACGACGCCGAGCGCGCCTTCCTCGCGGATTTCCCCCAGCTCCCCCTGCCCGCCCAGGCGCTGCTGGTGCGCCTGGTGATGCGCAAGGGCGTGCACTTTCGCGTGAGCAAGCTGCGCTATGCCGAGATCGGCGATATCCCCACTGCGGCAGCGCCATTGCTGGAACTGGGCTGGCTGATCGACTGTGCCGCGCTGAGCTTCGACGAGCTGGGCGCCCTGCTGCTCAAGGACGAGCTGGCCACGCATTTCGCCAACGACCTGCCGCGCAGCAACCTGAAAAAGAGCGAAGCGCTCGACCACCTGCGCGAGCTGCACAGCGAACCCCGCAGCCTGGCTGACTGGTGCCCGCATCTGCACGAGTGCCTGCTGAGCCTGGCCATAGGCCCGCTGTGCGACCGCTTGCGCCTGATGTTTTTCGGCAACCTGGCACAGGACTGGTCGGAGTTCGTGCTGGCCGACCTGGGGATATTCCGCTACGAGCAAGTGCCGATCACCCCGGGCTCGCGCGGCTTTCGCCACCGCCAGGACGTGGACGACTACCTGCACCTGCGCGCCTGTCGCGAGGCCTTCGAGGCCGGCATGGCGGTTACCGAGGTGCTGCAGCAGCTCGGTGATTTCAGCAGCGACAGCACGCATATCGGTGAGCGTCACCAGCGCCTGCTGCTGCAACTGGCGCAGCATCTGGAACGTGCAGGCGAGCTGGACTCGGCGCTGGCGCTGTACCGCGACACCCGCGCAGTGGGCTCGCGACAACGGCAGATCCGCGTGCTGGAACGCCTGGGCCAGGATGCCGAAGCGCTGACCCTCGCCGAACAGGTGATCGCGGCGCCGCACAATGCCGAAGAAGCACAACTGGCCGAGCGCGCATGCACCCGCTTGCGCAAACGCCTCGGCCTGCCGGCAGCGCCCAAGGCGGCGAAGCTGATCGAGGATCGCCTCGACCTGCGCCTGCCGCGCGCCGCCAGCGTCGAGCTGGCCGTGGCCATGCACCTGGCCGAACCCGATGCGCCGGTGCATTACGTGGAAAACACACTGATCTGCGGGTTATTCGGCCTGCTCTGCTGGGAAGCGATCTTCGCCCCGCTGCCCGGCGCCTTCTTCCACCCCTTCCACATCGGCCCGGTGGATCTGCACCGCGCCGACTTCCACGCCCGGCGCAGCGAGCTGTTCGCCGCCTGCCTGGCACGCCTGGAGGATGGCAGCTACATCGACGCCATGCGCCGCACCCACGCCGAGAAATTCGGCACCCAATCGCCCTTCGTGTTCTGGGAACTGCTCGATGCCGAGCGCCTGGAACAGGCCCTGATCTGCCTGCCGCCCGTGCACCTGAGTGCCTGGTTCCGCCGCCTGCTCGCGGACATCCGCGAGAACCGCGCCGGCATGCCCGACCTGATCCAGTTCTGGCCCAGCGAAGGTCGCTACCGGATGATCGAAGTGAAAGGCCCCGGCGACCGCCTGCAGGACAACCAGAAACGCTGGTTGGCCTTCTGCGCCGAGCACGACATGCCGGTCAGCGTCTGCTACGTGGAGTGGAGCGATTGAACCTGCGCGTCGCCGTGCGCGAGCTGTGCGAGTTCACCGCCAAGGAAGGTGACCTCGACCTGCGCTTCACCCCCTCGCCCACCGCGCAGGAGGGCATGGCCGGGCACGCCACGGTGGTGGCCCGGCGCGGCCCGGATTACGTTTCCGAACTGCCGCTGATCGGCCAGTTCGAGGAGCTTACGGTCAGCGGCCGCGCCGATGGCTTCGACCCCGAGTTTCGCCTGCTGGAAGAGATCAAGACCCATCGCGGCGACATCTCGCGCATCCCCGCCAACCACCGCCTGCTGCACTGGGCGCAGGTCAAGGTGTACGGCTGGCTGCTGTGCCAGGAGCTGGGTTTCGATGAGCTGGATCTGGCAGTGGTCTACTTCAACGTCATCACTCAGCAGGAAACGGTATTCCGCGAACGCCATAGCGCAGCCTCGCTGGGTGAGTTCTTCGCCCTGCATTGCCGCCGCTATATCGACTGGGCGCGGCAGGAACAGGCGCACCAGCAGGCACGCAACCAGGCGCTGGAGAGCTTGAGCTTCCCCTACGGCGAATTTCGCCATGGCCAACGGCAACTGGCCGAGGCCGTGTACCGCGCCGCCCGCGACGGCCACTACCTGCTGGCGCAGGCCACCACCGGCATTGGCAAGACTCTTGGCACCCTGTTCCCACAGCTCAAGGCCATGCCCGGCCAGCAACTCGACCGCCTGTTCTTCTTGAGCGCCAAGACGCCGGGCCGGCGCCTGGCACTGGATGCCCTGCAACGCCTGCGCGAGCCGGATACACCGCTGCGCGTGCTGGAACACGTCGCCCGCGACAAGGCCTGCGAACACCCGAGCAAAGCCTGCCATGGCGACTCCTGCCCGTTGGCCAAGGGCTTCTACGATCGCCTGCCGGCGGCGCGTAGCGCGGCACTCAAGGAACGCTGGCTGGATCAGCAGGCGGTGCGCAATATCGCCATCGCCCACGGCGTATGCCCCTACTACCTGAGCCAGGAGCTGTGCCGCTGGAGCGACGTGGTGGTGTGCGACTACAACTACTACTTCGACCTCGGCGCCCTGCTGCACAGCCTCACCCTGATCAACCAATGGCGCGTCTGCCTGCTGGTGGACGAGGCGCACAATCTGGTGGAGCGCGGACGCGGCATGTACAGCGCCGAGCTGGATCAGGCGCGCTTCAAGGCCATGTGCCGCGAAGCGCCGAAGCGCCTGAAGAGCGTGCTGGAGCGGGTCGACCGCCACTGGGATCAACTGCACCGCGAGCAAGAGGTGCCCTATCAGGTCTACCCGCTGGCGCCGGACTTGCTGCTGGCCGCCCTGGGCAAAGCCGTTAGCGCCATCACCGACCTGCTTACCGACCAGCCCGAAGGCAATGGCGGTGAGCTACTCAGCTTCTATCTGGACGCCATGCTGTTCTGCCGCCTGGCGGAAAGCTTCGGCCCGCACTCGCTGTTCGATATCAGCCGCGTCGAGGCCGGCAACGGGCGCAGCTACTCGACCCTGTGCATCCGCAATATCCTCCCGGCGCCCTTCCTCGGCCCGCGCTTCGAGGAGGCCCACAGCGCCACGCTGTTCTCCGCCACCCTCAGCCCCAGCCACTACTACCTCGACCTGCTCGGCCTGCCGGAAGAGACCCAGTGTCTGGACGTTGCCTCCCCCTTCAGCGCCGAACAACTGCACGTGCAGGTGGTGCGCAACCTCTCCACCCGCTACCAGCACCGCGAAGCCTCGCTGGCGCCGATCTGCCAGTTGATGGCACGCCAATACGCCGAACGTCCCGGCAACTACCTGGCCTTCTTCAGCAGCTACCAGTATCTGGAACAGGTGCTGCAGGAGCTGCGCCGCGACCACCCGCAGATTCCGGTATGGACGCAGTCACGGCAGATGGACGAAGCGGCGCGCCAGGGCTTTATCGAGCGCTTCCAGATCGGCGGGCGCGGCATCGGCTTCGCCGTGCTCGGCGGCGTGTTTGGCGAGGGAGTGGATCTACCCGGCGAACGCCTGATCGGCGCCTTCGTCGCCACCCTCGGCCTGGCCCAGCTCAACCCCATCAACGAAGAAATCCGCCAACGCATGGACACCCTGTTCGGCAATGGCTACGACTACACCTACCTCTACCCCGGTTTGCAGAAAGTGGTGCAAGCCGCTGGCCGGGTCATCCGAACCCCGGAAGACCAGGGTGTGCTCTACCTGATCGACGACCGCTTCGCCCGCCCGGAAGTCCGCCGCCTTCTGCCAACCTGGTGGCAAGTGGAGCTGCTGCGTTTGCCGCACAGAACATCCACCCCCGAACCGCAACCCGATCTGTAGGAGCGGCTGGGCGGCATTCCGTTTTATCCGCGATCATTGCCGCCTGAGAGGCCGTAGCCTGGGTAGAGCACCGCGCAACCCAGGAATCCACAGACGATGGGTTTCGCTGTGCTCTACCCATCCTACGCGAGCCCGAGGCCCCTCGTAGCTGAGGCCTCTCTCACGAGGCACCGGTGCGCACAGCGCACCCTACGTGGGGAGTGTCAGCCGCACTTCCACGCCGCCTTTTCCTGCACGAAATTCAGGCCCAGGCCGGTGCTTTGTGGCCCCATTGGGGCGCGGCAGGGAGTAGAAGCGTTCGGTCAGCAAATAGTCCGGACAACCTCTGCCAACGGTGAAAGCATCATCCACCCACGCCGGAAATCCTGGCGTAGGGTGGACAACGCGAAGCTTGTCCACCCTGCCTGGGTCGAGCACTGCGAAACGGATGATGGGCGGCGACACTTGCCGGCAACGAAGCCTGAGTACCTATCGTCCATTTGAACGATAGCCGGCACGCGAGAATTGCGTAGACTCGAACCCTGACTTCCGCGCAATTTGCAGCCTGCGCGCTTTCTACCCAGAAAAATAACAAGGGGGATAGCATGGCAACCGATACTGCGCCTGTGGACGGGCTCTCCAGCCAGGTATTCACGGCATTCAGCCTGGCCATCCTGGAGCTGCACACCAAGGTTCGCGGCGCTTCGATCTCGACCTTCCATCAGCAGGCACTGCAACTGCTGGGCTCGCTGATCGCCTTCGACAAGGCCTGGTGGGGCCGGGCGGCCTGGCGGGAGAACCTGCCAGTCGAGCACAGTTCCTTCCTGCTCGGGCTGCCCAAGCGTTATGCCAGTGACTGGGAGCAGCTCAAGAAGAACGATGCCAGCCTCGGTGAGATGCACCAGCGCCAAGGCACTTGCCAGGTCATCCACTGCACGGCCCCTGACGCCCATCCCGGCCTGGCGCAACTGGGCCGCCAATACGATCTCGCTCATGCACTGGCTATCGCCATCACCGAGGCGCAGACGCAACTGGGCGTGCATCTGACCCTGTTTCGCTCACCCGGCCGCCCGCCTTTCACGGCGACCGAGCAGCATCTTCTCGAGCTGCTCATGCCCCACCTGATCGCCGCCGAACAGGAAAGTTATCTGCGCACGCTGGCAACCCTGCGTGACAGCGACGGCGCGTATGACGAAACGGCCCTGGCCGTGTGCGACCGCTACGGCGTGTTGATGTCGATGGAGCCGAACTTCGTGTCGATGCTGGCGGCGGAATGGCCTGATCAGCAAGGTAACCGCCTGCCTGCGCCATACGTCCCGCAACGGGCCTACGTCGGCCATTGCATCCATATCGAGCCACAGCCGATAGGTGACCTCGTGCTGCTGAGGGCGCGCCGCCGCAGCAGCATAGAGCGGCTCAGCACGCGCGAACTGGAGGTCGCGAAAGGCTTCGCCGCCGGACAGACCTACAAGGAAGTTGCCCGTAGCGTTGGTGTTTCGCCTTGTACCGTTCGCCATCATTTACGCAAGGTCTACGACAAACTGGGTATCAGTCGCAAAGCACAGATCGCCCAACTTATCCCCATCGACAAACACTGTTAATAACGCGCCCGCGCCCCCTTCATAACTATCCGCCTCGACATGGGTCATTGCCCGTGCACAGGCTCGTACGCGCCCAACAATAAGAACAAGGAATATACGATGTCATACAGACGATGGTTTGCCGCGCCTTCGATAATAGGTTTGAGCCTTGCCCTGTTATCCCCTGCGTTATACGCCACCGAGAATGGCGCCCCGACGACGGCTGCGGGCGTGCTCGACTTCGGCGCAGGCTTCATGCCGCCCTCGACGCCCTACGGCACCCTTGGCATGCGCGTCAGCCATTATCGCGCGCATGCCTTGAAGGATGACGACGGCAATGACAGCCCGAATGATTTCGCTATCGATGTCACGGCCATTGGCCTGGCGTATATCCGCATGACGCAGCAAGAGTGGCTGGGTGCCCGTTACGGCTTCGCCATCGTGCCGGTGTTTTTCAAGATGGACGCCGACCTGGGCGTCAATATAGGTGGGCAGCGCGTATTCAGTGACAGTGCCGAGGTCTTTCGCCCGGCGGATCTGCAAGTGGCGCCGCTGATACTGGAGTGGCGGCCCAGACCCAATCTGGGCATCAACACACAACTGGTGGTGCAAATGCCCACTGGGGATTATGACAAGGATCGCCTGGTGAGCCCTGGCACCAATCACTGGACGCTCTCGCCAGTGTTGAACTTCACCTACATTACGTCGAGCGGCCTTGAACTTTCATCCAGTTTCCAACTGGACATCAATGCCCGCAACTCGGCTACGGATTACCGCAGCGGCATCGAATACCGCCATGAATTTGCCGTCGGCCAACACCTTGGCAATTGGACACTTGGCATCGGTGGCTACCACTACCGGCAATTAACCGACGATGACGCGCCGGGGCTGACCAATGGCAACCGCGCCAGGACTTTCGCCATTGGCCCGGCCCTGAGTTACTTCAAACCAGACTCCGGTTTACCGCCGATCTGGTTACACGCCTACAAGGAATTCGATTCTCACAACCGCACCGAGGGTTACACCCTGGCCTTGCGCACGGGTATCAGTTTTTAAGTAACGAGCCTGCTCTTCAACCGAGGGAAGTTTCATGAAAGACATTCAAAACCTGTTCGATACGCTCGATGGTCGCGGTCTGGCTGCACTGGTCAAAAAGGGTGAAGTGCACCCCGGCGAGCTGCTCGAAGCCGCCATCAGCCGTGTCGAACAGGTGGAGCCACACCTGGCAGCGGTAGCCGAGCGCCTGTATGACCAGGCCCGTGAACGCACCACCAATGGCCAGCCATTCCAAGGCCCGCTGGCCGGCGTGCCGACCCTGGTAAAGGACATGTTCTCCCCGATGGCCGGCGCCCGGATGACCAACGGTTCCAGAGCCCTGGGCGAGTTTCGCGCAGACAGTGACTGCGAAGTCGTTGCCCGGCTCAGGGCAGCAGGCTGCCAACTGATTGGCACCACCACCGCACCCGAGTTCGGCGTTTCCTACACCACGGAGTCTCAACGCTTCGGGGCGACACGCAACCCCTGGAATGTAGAACACAGCGCTGGCGGCTCCAGCGGCGGCGCGGCCGCTCTGGTCGCGGCACGCGCCATTCCCTTTGCCCACGGTAACGACGGCGGTGGCTCCTTGCGCGTTCCCGCCTCGTGCTGCGGGGTGTTCGGCTTCAAGCCATCACGCGGCCTGCTGCCATCAGGGCCGATGGTGGGTGAAGGCTGGGCCGGCCTGAGTACGGCCCATGCCATCACGCTCTCGGTGGGCGACAGCGCAGCGCTGCTCGATGCCACCGCCGGCATGGATCTCGGTGCGCCCTATGCCGCGCCGATGCCGTCGACCTCCTTCTCCCAGGCCTTGGAGCACTCACCCAAGCCGCTGAAGATTGCCCTGGTGGCCGAGCTGGCGCCCTGGCAAACCCAGCCTGACGCCTTGCAGGCCGTACAGCGGACGGCTGCGCTGCTGGAGTCGCTCGGGCATAGCGTGACCAGCACGACGCTGCCGGTGCACCTGCTCGAATTTCTCGACGCGACCTTCGACATCATCGGCTCCCATACCCGCAGCTTCCTGGACATGCTGGGCAAGCTGCGCGGTGCTCCGGTGGCGCCCGAGGAGCTGGAGCCGCGCACGCGCGTGATCCTGCGCGAGCGCGGCCAACTGTCGGCAACGCGCTATATCGCGGCGGTCGAATACATGCACGCCCTCGGTCGCACCATGGCGGCGTTCCTCCAGGATTACGACCTCATCCTGACCCCGACCCTGAACAGGGCACCGCCCCGCCTGGGTGAGCTGACACTCGAAGACGACAGCCATTCCCTTCAGGACTTCATCGAGCTGTCCCATGGTTATTCACCCTATACGGCCATCTTCAACGCCACGGGCCAGCCTGCGATGTCGGTGCCCCTGTACTGGACAAGTGAAGGGCTGCCGCTGGGCTCTCACTTCGCCGGCCGCTTCGGCGACGAGCGAACGCTGCTGAGCCTTGCCCGGCAACTGGAGGATGCCCAGCCCTGGGCTGCCCGCCGCCCGGCCGTGAATGCCTGCCAGCGGTCATAAGGCGGGGCCCCGCGCGAACCCGGATAACCACTCCCAACGGTGGATGAAAAAGCGTCACCCACCCTACGGGGGAAATCGTGCCCTAGGGTGGACAAGGCGAAGCTTGTCCACCATGACTGGGTTGAGCACTGCGAAACCCGGGAACCCGCCGATGATGGGTTTCGCGTTGCTCTACCCCTCCTACGTGTTGCCTCCCTCACCAAAACGACGAAGGCGCCCAAGCGGGCGCCTTCAGTCGAAGCAGGTGTCGCGGGGCGGTCAGGCGGTGCGGTTGACACCGACGCGGTCTGCGCCGTCTGCGGCTACGCGATTGGCTCCGACGCGATCAGCACCATCTGCAGCTACACGGTTGGCACCTACACGGTCTGCACCGTCTTCGGCTACTCGGTTCGGGCCGACACGGTCAGAGCCATCTTCGGCTACCACAGGGACAGCAGTGGATTGAACGGCAATCTGCGGCAGGGCGAATGCGCTGGCGGACAGGGTGGCGATAACGAGGCTGGCGAGGATTTGCTTTTTCATGGTTCGGCTCCGGATCAAGGCTGGAAGGTGACTACGGGGCCCATGTTACCCATAAAAATTTGATTTAAAATCGCAAAATAACAAACATAAGAATCGAATTAATAGATAAATCAAGATCGCCGTGACGGTGGTGCGCATAGCGCACCCTACGGCGTGGTCTCCGGGGTATGGGTGTAGGGTGCGCTATGCGCACCGATAGCACCTGGCAGAAGCAGGAGATATGAGCGGTACGCACGTAACGCCAGCAAGTAGACTCGACCACCACTCTCAACGGTGGATGAAAAAGCGTCATTCACTCTACGGGGGAAATGGTGCCGTAGGGTGGACAACGCGAAGCTTGTCCACCATGCCTGGTCTAGCCCCCGTCGCAGCTACGACTGCATGGATGCAGGATGCCAGAGCCCCACAGGGTAGCCGGTGCGCGCAGCGCACCCTACGTGGGGAGTGTTAGCTGCACTTCCACACCGCCTTCGACATTGCCGATATGCAGTTCGCCGCCATGCAGCTCGGCCACTTCCTGCACGAAGTTCAGCCCCAGGCCGGTGCTCTTGCGGCCACCGTTGGGGCGCGGCAGGGAGTAGAAGCGTTCGGTCAGCCGACCCAGCGCGTAGCCGGGGATGGCTTCGCCCTGGTTGAACAGGCGCAACTCGATGCGCTCGCTCTGGCGTTCGGCGGCGATGCGGATGCGTCCGCCGCGTGGAGTGAAGTCCAGGGCATTGTCCAGCAGGTTGGCCAGGGCCTGGCGCAACAGGAAGCGTTCGCCGCGCAGGTTGAGGCCGGGCGGTAATGCCTGTTCGATCTGCAGGTTGGCGGCGGTGATACGTGCCTGTTGGGCTTGCAGCAGTTCGTCCAGCAGTGGCGCCAGCGGCACCGTCACGCGCTCTTCCAGGCCCTGGCGTTGTTCCACCTGGGCCAGGTGCAGCAGGCGTTCGATGAGGTTCTGCAGACGCGCGCTTTCCTGCTGGATATTGGCCACGAAGCGCTGGTGCTGCTCTACCGGCATGTCGCCGTCGAGCAGTTCGGCGGCGCCACGAATGGCAGCCAGTGGGCTTTTCAGTTCATGAGTCAGGGTGTGCACGTAGCGCTCGACGTAAGCCTTGCCCTCCAGCTCGGTGCGCATGCGCTCGACCGCCTGGGCCAGTTGCGCGAGTTCGCCGCCGCGCACTTTCGGCGCCTCGGCGCGTTGGCCCTCGCTGACCGCCTGGGCGTAGCGGGTGAGCTTGCCCAGAGCGGCACTCAGCCACCAGGACAGCGCTGCGCCGATCAGCAGGCCAAGGGCGATCAGCCCGGCGCCGAGCCAGCTCAGGCGGTTCTGCGAGCGTTCGATATAGGGCAGCAGGGTGCGGTTGGGTTTGGCCACCGAGACCACGCCGATGATGCGCTCGCCGTCCTTGATCGGCGCCGCCACGTACATCACCGAGGAATCCGGGTCGTTCGGGTCTTCCCGGGTCGAGCGCGCGCCGTACTGGCCACGCAGGGTCAGCAGCACGTCATTCCAGCGCGAGTAGTCCTGGCCAACCGCCAGGCCGGTGGAGTCGAGCAGGACGATGCCCTTGTCGTCGGTGACGTAGATGCGGTGGTTGACCTCGGCCTTGGTCAGGCCCCAGATGGTCGCCTGCGGTTGGCGCCGGCCGTAGGCTTCCAGCGCCTCGGTGAGGCGGCCCTGGCCCAGCGTGCCGTCCTTGACCTGATCGCGCAGGATCTCGGCCAGCAGGTTGGCGGTATCGACCAGGGTTTCCTCGGTGCTCTGGCGCACGCCGGGGCGGATCTCGTCCATCACCGTGCTGAGCACGAACCAGCCGGCCAGGCCGACGAAGAGGAAATAGACGAGGAAGATGCGTACGCCCAGCGGCATGCTAAGAGCCTCTCTAGGTTTCTGGCTCGAAGCTGTAGCCCAGGCCGCGATGGGTCTGGATCGGCTCTTCGCTCGGGGCGATGGCGCGCAGCTTGGCGCGCAGGCTCTTGATATGGCTGTCGATATTGCGCTCGTAGCCGGCTTCGCTGGCCACGCCGAGGGCATCGAGCAACTGCTCGCGGGAATAGACCCGGCGCGGCTGGCCGAGCAAGGTGCGCAGCAGGCGAAATTCGTGGCGGGTCAGGCTCAGCGCCTGGCCGTGGTAGTGGATACGAAAGGCCGCGTCGTCGATCTGGAAGGCGCTCGGCGCAGTGGTTTGCGGCGTCTCACGCGGGGCGATGCGCTTGAGGATGACCTTGACCCGTGCCGCCACCTCGCGCGGGCTGAAGGGTTTGACCACGTAGTCGTCGGCGCCGATTTCCAGGCCCACCACACGGTCGATCTCTTCACTGCGCGCAGTGAGAAAGATCACCGGTACTTCGGAGAAACGGCGCAGACGCTTGCACAGCTCGAAGCCGCTGATATCCGGCAGACCGACGTCGAGAATGGCCAGGTCGAAGGCGCCGTTTTCCAGCAGGCTCAGCGCTTCGCCGCCCAGGCTCGACCAATGGGTGAGGAAGCCTTCGGCCTGCAGGGCATAGACCAGCGTATCGGCAATCGCGGCTTCGTCTTCGACTATGAGTATCTGCGGCATCGGGCGTCCTGCACCTGGGGAGTGACGGCAGGAGCCTGCCGGGGGCGGTTGCGGGCGTCAAGGTTCGGGCGTGAGGGCGCCCGCGCATAGGCCCCGGATTGCATCCGGGCTACGTCGATGGTTTGCCGTGATCGACGCCTCGGCGCCAGCCCCTACCGCGGATAAATCCGCTCCTACCGATCGTGCGCCCGGGCAGCTACTCAGTGCTCGCCGCGGATGTACTGTTCGAGCTGGCGGATCAGGTCGGCCTGTTCGGCGATGGTTTCTTTCACCAGGTCACCGATGGACAGCAGGCCGATGAGCTCGCCCTCAGCCAGCACCGGCAGGTGGCGCAGGCGGCGTTCGGTCATCAGTTCCATGCAGTGCTGTAGGCTGTCGCGCGGGCCGACGCTGATCACGTCGCGGGTCATGATCTCGCTGACCTTGGCGTTCAGCATGGAGCGTTCGGCAAGGGCCACCTTGCGCACGTAGTCACGCTCGCTGACGATGCCCACCAGGCGGCCAGCGGACATTACCACCAGGGCGCCAATGCTCTTTTCCGCCATGATGCGCAGGCCGTCGAGCAGGGAGTCGTCGGCGTCGATGCTGTAAAGAAGGCCGGTGGGCTTGGTTCTGAGGACTTCGGCGACGGTTTTCATGCTGGGGCTCCTTGTTGTGTGCTGTGTTTTTAGCAGAGTTGCCCCGCCACAGCCAAGCTGGCTGCGGCATCAATCGAGGCGAAAGCGCCCGGTGTTGCGCGTCAATTCGTCGCTGCCACGGCGCAACTGCTCGGCAGCCTGGCTGACGGTCTGGGCGCCATCGAGCAATTGCCCGGAGGCTTGATCCACTTGCTGGATATTGCCACTGACCTCATCGGCGGTGGCCGCTTGCTGCTCGGCGGCGGTGGCGATCTGCGCCAGACGGTCGCTGACGCCCTGCACCGAGGCGACGATGCGCTGCAGCTCCTCGCCCATGGCCAGCACGTTGCCGATGTCGCCATCGGCCTGGCTGCTGGCCTCCTCCATCAGGCTCACCGCCTGAGCGACCACGCGTTGCAAGCCGTCGACGGTCTGCACGATTTCCTGGGTCGAATCCTGAGTGCGTTGCGACAGCGAGCGTACTTCGTCGGCTACCACGGCGAAGCCTCGGCCCGCATCGCCGGCACGCGCAGCCTCGATGGCGGCATTGAGCGCGAGCAGGTTGGTCTGGTCGGCGATGCCCTGGATCACGTCCACCACGCGGTTGATCTGCTGGGTCTGCTCGCGCAGTTGCTGCAAGGCCTCGGCACTGCTGCGCAGGCGCGTGCTGAGCTGACGCATGCTGGCGCTGGTGCGCTCGCTGCGCTGGTTGCCACTGAGCGCCACTTCGCGAGTCTGCCGAGCCTCCACGGCGGCCTGCTCGCAGCTCTGCGCCACGCTCTGCGCGGTGGCCGCCATCTGCGTGGCGGCGGTGGCGATCTGGCTCATCTGCGTCTGTTGCTGCTCCACCGCGCCCAGCGCTTCATGGGCCTGGCCGCTGAGCCGCTGCACGGTGCCATCGAGCTGATGACTCTCACGGTTGACACCCTGCAAGGACTCGCGCAGTTGCTCGACCGCCGTGTTCAGCGCCTGGGCGATGGCGGCCAGCTCATCGCGCCCCGCGACCTGCATGCTCACGCGCAAGTCGCCGTCACGCAAGCCGCGCGCCGCCTCGATGATGCTGCGGGTACCCTGGCGAATCGAGGCATTCAGGCACAACAGCACGTAGAGGGCGAGCAAGGTGAGCACGCTGAAGGCACTGATCACTTCGATCATCGCGCCCAGTGCACGGTCGCGGTAATCCCCAAGGCTGGTAGCGAACTGTTGGTAGAGCGCCTGCTGCAGGTCTTGCAACAGACTTTCCAGACTCGCCACGCGCTGGATGAACTGCTCCGGCGTGAGCGTCATCGGGCTGTTGTCAAACATGTCACGGTCGATCTGCGCGAGGAAATCGTCGAAGCCCTTGAGCGACGCCTCGAACGGCCCACTCAATTGCCGCATGGCTTGTGGCGCCTCACGGGCCAGGGTGGTCTGCGCCTTGATCAGTTGCACGCGCTGTTCCTCCAGGCCGCGCCGCAGATCGCGCATCAACACCCGGCTCTGCAGGGTGAAATGCTGCGCCACCACCGCCCCATGCCCCTGTGCGGCAAAGGTGCCGAGCTGATCGAGCAGGCGCGGCATCACGTAGGTGATCTGCTCCATCATCAGGTAGGTGTCGAGGTAAGGATCGAGGATCAGGGTGCTGTCGGTGGCCACCTGCTCGCGCAGGGCGATCAGATATTGCAGGGCCTTCTGATAACGCTGCAGGGCATCGGGCAGTGCCATCCTGCCCAAAGCGTCGGCACGCAGGCCTTCGCGCTCCCCCTGCAAGGCCTGGAAATGCTGGCGCGCCTCAGCGCTGATCAGCGCACTCTGCAGGGGCTCGCCCGCCCCTTGCAGGGCTTCGTCGAGTCGCGCTTCACGTTGTTTCAGCGATTCGGCAGCGCCCTTCTCGTTGCCCTTCCAACGTGCCAGCAAGGTGCGCTGGGCGATCAGCTCCTGCTGCAACCCGGCCATGCGCTCGAGCGCCCGCGCGCCTTCGAGCTCCTTGTCGATCGAGTCGATGCCGGCCATGTAGCCCCCGGTAACGGCCCACAGGGCGTAACCAAGCGGTAACACGAAGAGCAGGAAGAGCAGTTGGAATTTCTGAGCAAAACTGAAACGCTGCAGCAGCCAGACACCCGGCCCGAGCAATCCCGACATCTTTGCACCCCTGTAATCATGGGCCGGAAGGCCTGGCAGACGATTGCATTTAGCAAAAAGCAGGCCCGCGACGCATCGACTACGGAAGCAGGATGGTGGCGGTGCACTCGCGGCGAGTGTACTGGCCAATGAGCATCAGCATTGTTTCTGAATGCGACAATTAACTCAGCATTGCGGACGCTCGCGGGTGTAACGCTCGGCGGGATTGACCGCCGCCCCCATGTCGCGCATGGCGCTGGCACCGATCAGCAGCGGATAGCTGAAGGTGCTGCGGTCGGTGAGGTTGACCTCGATGGTGCGCTTTTCCTCGCCCAGGCAGATCGGCATTTCGATCACCGGGCGTTGCGAATAGGTGGCCTCTTGAGCGTCATCGTCGCCCTCTTCGGCGCGGTTCTTGATCTCGGCAACGCGGATCAGGGGGTGTTCGTAGAGGGTGTCATCGGCGCCATCGACGGCCAGACGGAAGCGCACCCAGTCCTCGCCGTCACGTTTGAAGGATTCGATGTCCTTGGCCGACAGCGATGCCGTCATGGCGCCAGTGTCCATCTTGGCTTTCAGCGTCTTGCCCAGGGCAGGCAGCTTGATCAATTCGTAGCGACCGTACAGATCCGGTTGTTCGTCGGCCAGCGCCGGCAGGCTGATGGCGCTGGCCAGCAGAAGCGCAAGGTATTTCAAGGTTCGGCCCTCTCGTGGTGATTGACCGAAACTCCGACCGAGCAAGCCTGAGCAATGTTCCTGTACGAAGCGTTACAACATGCTGCTAGCAGGCCGTTGAAAAACGTAGGCGACGACTGCATGGATGCAGGAGGTAGAGCGAAGCAGGAAGCCCGAGCCGAGGCAGCCAGTGCAATACCGATGGCGGCCCCGCAAAAACAGGCGAAAAAAGCACTGGGCCCGCACTCGGGTTTACGAGTTGTAAATGAGCATTTTGATCGGACTCGCGCACGAGACTGTTTTTAACGCAGCAATGGCAACGCACGACTGCATGGATGCAGGAGGTAGAGCGACGCAGGAAGCCAAAGCCGAGGTAGTTTTTCAACAGCCTGCTAACGCCCGCGCCCATTCAGCTCCATCCCCGCCCACAGCTCGTCGAGACGCTCGAAGCCCCATTCCTCCGCCGACTCACGGCCGACGATGCGATCCTGATCGCCGATCTTGCTCAGGTCGACCACGGTCTGCGCCAACGGCAGGCGCGACTTGGCCGAGAAGAACACCTTGACCTTGGGCGCCAGCAGCGCCTTGGGATTCTGCTCCATGACCACGGCCAACCGCCCGCTCTGCAGCCGCACCAGAGCACCAACCGGGTAGATGCCGACGGTCTTGACGAAGGCCTGGAAGACCACCTCGTCGAAGTGCCCCTTCCATTCAGCCATCTTGCGGATCGACTCGGCAGGATCCCAGCCGGGCTTGTACGGCCGATTGGAGGTGATGGCATCGTACACGTCACACACCGCGCCCATTTTCGCCAGCAGGCTGATCTGCTCGCTCTGCAGGCGGTGGGGGTAACCGCTGCCGTCGACCTTCTCGTGGTGATGCAGGCACACGTCCAGCACCAACGCACTGACCTGCTTGCATTTGATGAGGATGCTGCCGCCCTCTTCCGGATGACGGCGGATAATGGCGAACTCTTCGTCACTGAGCTTGCCGGGCTTGTCCAGCAGTTCGGGCGGCATGGCCATCTTGCCGATATCGTGCAGCAACCCGGCCAGGCCGGCTTCACGCACTGCCGCCGTCGGCAGGCCGAGCTGCAGGCCCAGGGCGATCATCAAGGCGCAGACCGCCACCGAGTGCATGTAGGTGTACTCGTTGACGTGCTTGAGCCTGGCCAGGCTGATGAACGCGTTGGGGTGGCGCATCACCGACTGGGAGATGTCCTCCACCAGGGTTTCGGCCTGCTCGAATTGCAGCGCCTGGCCCATGCGTGCGTCATTGAACATGTCCATCACCGCCTGCTTGGAGCGCGCGCACAGCTTCACCGCTTGCTCCAGCTCCTGATCCAGCGACACGGGCTTGACCTTGGGCGGCTCGATGGCGGCCAGCAGCCGGGCCTGGGCTTCGCATTCGGCCTCGGCCCTGCTGGCAGCCTTCACCCCAGGGGCAACGTCGCTGCCCTTGCCGACATCGATCCACAGTTCGCTGATGGCGCTGTCACGAATACGGGCAAGGTCTTTCTCGGAGTCGAGGAGGAACTTGGATTTCCAGAAAGGGTGATCCATCCAGGATCCGCAGAACTCCTGGATATACATACCGAGGCGTAGATCAGCCACCGCAATGCGCTTCAACATCGGGATCATCCAGAGCTGGTTGACGGGGTTGTCCTGGCAAGACACTTCATTCAGTGTCGGACAATCCAGGGTATTTTCCATTGACCAGCATCAAGCAACAAATGGCACATCGCCATCGCCCATTAGCCGTATTTTTGAGGCCCGCTGCGCATGTGCTTATGATGTCCGCTCGTGCCCGCCAAGGAGTCGATATGCGCCCACTGCTGACTGGCATTGCCACCATCTTGCTGCTGCTCGTCAACACCCTCGTTCTGATCGGCCCGCTGTTGCTGATCGCCCTCGCCAAGTTCGCCCTGCCCGGGCAGAGCGCCCGCGATGCCTGTTCCCGTGGGGTGATGTGGGTGGCCGAGTTCTGGGCCGAGAACTGCAAGCGCATCTTCACCCTGCTCACCCCCACCCGCTGGGATATCCGCGGCAATGCCGAGCTGCGCCGCGATGGCTCCTACCTGGTGATCAGCAACCACCAGTCGTGGGTCGACATTCCCGCCCTGGTGCAGGCCTTCAACCGCAAGACACCCTACTTCAAGTTCTTCCTCAAGCAGGAACTGATCTGGGTGCCCTTCCTCGGCCTGGCCTTCTGGGCGCTCGACTACCCCTTCATGAAGCGCTATTCCAAGGCCTTTCTGGAAAAGAACCCGCACATGCAGGGCAAGGATCTGGAGATCACCCGGGCCGCCTGCGAGAAGTTCAAGCGCCTGCCGGTCACCGTGGTCAACTACCTGGAGGGTACCCGCTTCACTCCGGCCAAGCAGGCCCAGCAGCAGTCGCCCTACCGTTACCTGCTCAAGCCCAAGGCGGGTGGCGTGGCCTTCGTGCTCGCCACCCTGGGTGAGCAGATCGACGCCGTGCTCGACGTCACCCTGGTCTACCCCGAGGGCAAGGCGCCGGGCTTCTGGGCATTGCTCAGTGGCCAGGTGGACAAGGTGGTGGTCGACATCCAGACCCGCAACCTGGCCCCCGAGCTGTGGCAAGGCGATTACCAGAACGACCCGGTATTTCGCCAGTACATGCAGGACTGGGTGACCCAGCTCTGGCAGGAGAAGGATGCGCGCATCGCGCAGATCCGCGCTGCACAAGAGTGATCGCACCAAAGAAAAGGGAGCCCGTAGGCTCCCGAAAGAAGGCGCGGACCAATGCGCCTGGCCGTGAACAAGTCAGGAACAGGCCCGGAACGCTTCCGGGCCACGGGCATCACGCCGCGCTGAAGGTCTTGTGCGGGTCGATGACGAATTTCTTCGGCACGCCAGCGTCGAACTCGCCGTAACCGCGCGGTGCGTCGTCCAGGCTGATGACCTCTACACCAACGATTTCCGCGATATTCAGGCGATCCCACATGATGGCTTGCATCAGTTGGCGGTTGTACTTCATCACCGGAGTCTGGCCGGTGTGGAAGCTGTGCGACTTGGCCCAGCCGAGGCCGAAGCGAATGCTCAGGCTGCCGATCTTGGCAGCGGCATCCACCGCGCCCGGATCCTCGGTGACGTACAGGCCGGGAATACCGATCTTGCCGGCGACACGGGTGATCTGCATCAGCGAGTTGAGCACGGTGGCCGGAGCCTCGTGCTTGGCGCCTTCGTGACCATGACCACGGGCCTCGAAGCCCACGCAGTCAATGGCGCAGTCCACTTCCGGCTCGCCCAGCAATGCGGCGACCTGCTCGTGCAGCGGGGTGTCCAGCGACAGATCGGCGATCTCGAAGCCCTGAGCCTTGGCGTGAGCCAGACGCGCCGGGTTGAGGTCACCAACGATGACCACGGCCGCGCCAAGCAGGCGAGCCGAGGCAGCGGCAGCCAGACCGACCGGGCCGGCACCAGCAACGTAAACGGTGCTGCCCGGGCCGACGCCAGCGGTAACGGCGCCGTGGTAGCCGGTGGGCAGGATGTCGGACAGGCAGGTCAGGTCACGGATTTTCTCCATGGCCTTGTCGCGATCCGGCAGTTTGAGCAGGTTGAAGTCGGCGTAAGGCACCAGCACGTATTCGGCCTGGCCGCCGGTCCAGTCGCCCATGTCGACATAGCCGTAGGCACCGCCGGCACGCGCCGGGTTGACGGTCAGGCACACGCCAGTGTGCTGTTCCTTGCAGGAACGGCAACGGCCGCAAGCGACGTTGAAGGGAACGGAAACCAGATCACCGATCTGCAGACGCTCGACGTCACGCCCCTTCTCGACCACCTCACCGGTGATCTCATGGCCCAGCACCAGGCCGACCTGAGCGGTGGTACGACCGCGCACCATGTGCTGGTCGGAGCCGCAGATGTTGGTGGAAACGACTTTCAGGATGACGCCGTGCTCGATCTTCTTGCCGCGCGGATCCTGCATTTTCGGGTAGTCGATCTTCTGCACTTCGACCTTGCCCGCGCCGAGGTAAACCACACCACGATTACCAGACATATCTAACTCTCCTTTCTTTTTGTGGACACAAGACGCGGCTGACAGCCGCGCGGCCTTGCACTGGAGCTTCTTTCGTCTGTTGCCGGAAACCGCCGTTGAAACCTGGCAGGGCGGGTTCCCGTAGGGTGCGCTATGCGCACCAATGTCTTTGCGTTGCCTCCCGGTGCGCGCAGCGCACCCTACGATTGCCCTCAGGCGTTGAGCACCACCGTGCGGTTGGCGTTGAGGAACACGCGGCGGTCGATGTGGTAACCCACCGCGCGCGCCAGGGTCAGGCATTCAATGTCGCGCCCCTTGGCGATCAGATCTTCAGGGTAGTGCGCGTGATCCACCGCTTCCACGCCCTGGGCGATGATCGGCCCTTCGTCGAGGTGGTCGTTGACGTAGTGAGCGGTGGCGCCGACCAGCTTGACGCCCTTCTGGTAGGCCTGGTGATAAGGCTTGGCGCCCTTGAAACCGGGCAACAGCGAGTGGTGAATGTTGATCGCCCAGCCATCCAGCTTGCGGCATAGCTCGGGCGACAGCACCTGCATGTAACGGGCGAGCACCACCAGCTCGGCGCCGCAGTCCTCGATCACCCGCAGCACGCGACGCTCCTGCGCCGGCTTGTCGGTCGGGTCGAGCGGGAAATGGTGATAGGGAATGCCATGCCAGCGCGCCAGCGGCTCCAGATCCGGGTGGTTGGACACCACCGCCACCACCTCCATGGACAACTGGCCGATGCGCTGCCGGTAGAGCAGATCGTTCAGGCAGTGATCGGCCTTGGACACCATCAGCACCACCTTGGCGCGATACCCCGGCGGCGTCAGCTCCACCTGCATGTCGAAGGGTGCCAGGCGCTCGTCCAGGCCGGCGCGGAACGCCGCCTCGTCGAAGTCCTGCGGCTGGCGGAACTCGACGCGGATGAAGAAGCGCGAAGACAGGCGGTCATCGAAACTGCGGTGCTCGGTAACGTAGCAGCGCTGCTCGAACAGAAAGCGCGTCACCGCGTCCACGGTGCCGAGCACGCTCGGGCAGTGGGCGGTGAGGATCCAGGTGTCGGGGGTGCGGCTCATGACAAACTCCGAGACAAACTCCGTTGCTGTTCACCCCTCTCCCATTCATGGGAGAGGGGCCGGGGGAGAGGGCCGACGGTACAACGCGATCCGCCCGCCCCCTCTCCCCAACCCTCTCCCCAAAGGGGAGAGGGAGCCGTTCGTGTCAGCCTCAGGCCTCGACCGCCAACCCATACTCGGCGCTGGCATCCTGCAGCCAGAGCCAGAAGTAGTCGGAGAAGCTGCGGCGGATCAGCAGTTCCCAGGTGTCTTCGCCGGTGTGACGAATCACCAGTTGCGACTTGGCGAACACCGTGCCAACCGCCTTGCCCACCGGGAAGTTCTTCGGATGCACGTCATAGCTTGTGGACTTCATCAGCAGTTCGCGCACCTTGGGCCCGGATAGCTCCAGCAGGGTCTGACCGCCGCTGACGTTGACCACCGAAATATGCTGACCGGCCAGGGCCTCACGCAGCTTGCCTTCCACCTCGAATTCGCTGCCACCGGGCACGATCAGCAGCCACTCGTCCGGGCCCAGCCACTGCAGCGAGGTGTCGCCGTTGGCCACCAGGGTCAGCGCCCCCGGCAGCTCCAGGCCCAGGGCCTTGTGCACGCCACCGGCGAAGTTGGTGTCATCGGCGTCGCCACGCAGGATCAGATGACCCAGCAGCTTCTTCTCGCGCAGCGTGACGCCGGCGCCCTTGCGGCCCTTACCGGCCAGCTCGTGCAGACCGGCATGGTGCAGGGAGGACTGCCCTTCGATGTTGGCGGGGCGTTGTTGGTACACGTTCACTGCGCTCATTTCTCACCTGCCTGGTGCGCCTGGGCACCCTCGGATTCTTGCGGCTTGACGCTTGCGGCTTGCAACTCGACGTCAGACATTCTGGCGATCCCCTTTCGGGTCATAGAACACGGGGCTGACGATTTCGGCTTCGATCACGCTGCCATCAACCAGCGGCGCGAAGACGCGCTCGCCGATGCGCTTGAGACCACCGCGCACCAAGGCCATGGCGAAGGAATGACCCATCGCGGCGCTCATGTAGCTGGAGGTGACGTGGCCAACCATGGTCATCGGAATCGACTGCTTGGGATCGAACACCAGTTGCGCACCTTCCGGCAGCACCTTGTTCGGATCCAGCGGCTTGAGGCCGACCAGTTGCTTGCGGTTCTCCTTCAGGCAATCCTCGCGGTTCATGCCACGCCAGCCGATCCAGGAGAACGGCTTGGTACGGCCAACGCACCAGCCCATGCCGAGGTCGTCCGGAGTCACCGAACCATCGGTGTCCTGACCGACGATGATGAAGCCCTTCTCGGCGCGCAGCACGTGCATGGTCTCGGTGCCATAAGGCGTCAGACCATACTTCTCGCCTGCGGCGATGATCTGCTCCCACACGCCCAGGGCATAGTTGGCCTGCACGTTGACTTCGTAGCTCAGCTCACCGGTGAAGGAGATACGGAACACCCGCGCCGGTACGCCGCCCACGTTGCCTTCCTTCCAGCTCATGAAGGGGAAGGCGTCCTTGTCCAGGTCGATGTCGGTGACTTCGGCCAGCAGCTTGCGGCTGTTGGGGCCGGACAGGGTCATGGTGGCCCAGTGGTCGGTGACCGAGGTGAAGTACACCTTCAGCTCCGGCCATTCGGTCTGGTGGTAGATCTCCAGCCACTCCATCACGCGGGCGGCGCCACCGGTGGTGGTGGTCATGACGAAATGGTTGTCGGCCAGGCAGGCGGTCACACCGTCGTCGAAGACCATGCCGTCTTCCTTGCACATCAGGCCGTAGCGAGCCTTGCCCACGTCCAGCTTGGTCCAGGCGTTGGTGTACACACGGTTGAGGAACTCGCGCGCATCCGGGCCCTGAATGTCGATCTTGCCCAGGGTCGAGGCATCGAGGATGCCCACCGCGTTGCGCACGGCCAGGCACTCGCGGGCCACAGCGGCGTGCATGTCTTCGCCGTTTTTCGGGAAGTACCAGGGACGCTTCCACTGGCCGACATCCTCGAACTCGGCACCGTTCTCCAGGTGCCATTTCTGCATGGCGGTGTAGCGCTTGGGCTCGAACAGCTCGCCGCAGTGACGGCCGGCGATGGCGCCGAAAGTCACCGGGGTGTAGTTCGGGCGGAACATGGTGGTGCCCATCTCGGCAATGCTGATGCCGATGGAACGAGCCGCGATGGCCAGACCGTTGATGTTGCCCAGCTTACCCTGATCGGTACCGAAGCCCAGCGCAGTGTAGCGCTTGACGTGCTCGACCGACTCGAAGCCTTCACGCGTGGCCAGTTCGATACCGGCGGCGGTGACGTCGTTCTGCTGGTCGACGAACTGCTTGGGCGCACGGGCGGTGCCCTTGTCATGCGGCACCTGGAACAGCGCAACGGTGGCTTCCTCGATGCGCTTCTCAGCCTTGGGCAGAGTGCCGGTCACGGCGTTGAAGCCCACTTCGGCAGCCGCCTTGGCACCGGCCTCGAAACCGTCGGCCAGGGCGTCGCCCAGGCCGAACACACCGTTGACCGCACCGGCGCAATGACGCTTCTGGAAGCCTTCACCCGGCACGAAGGCGAGGATGTCTTCGCGCCAGACCGGACGACCGCCCAGGTGCGAGGCCAGGTGCACCACCGGGCTGTAGCCGCCGGAGCTGGCGATCAGGTCGCAGTCGACCACTTCCCCCGGGCTGGTGACCTTGTGCTTGACGGTGTCGATGGCGCAGATGCGCGCACCGCTCACACGCTTGCTACCACGCGCTTCGACCACGGCACTGCCGGTGAGGATACGCACACCACGTCGGCGCGCTTCTTCGACCCAGCTACCGCGCGGGTTGCTGCGCGCGTCGGCCACGGCCACCACCTGGCGACCGGCATCGAGCCAGTCGAGCACCACGCGGTAGGCGTAATCGTTGTTGGTCGACAGCACCAGCTTCTGGCCGGGCGCCACGCCGTAGCGGCGCACGTAGGTCGACACGGCGTCGGCCAGCATGTTGCCGGGCACGTCGTTGTTGGCGTACACCAGCGGCCGCTCATGAGCGCCGGTGGCCAGCACCACACGGCCGGCACGCACACGGTGCATGCGCTGACGCGGCTGGCCCATCGGGGCGACTTCACCGAGGTGGTCGGTGAGGCGCTGGTGGATGGTGAGGAAGTTGTGGTCGTGGTAACCGTTGACCGTGGCGCGCGGCAGCAGGGTCACTTCCGGCATCTTTTGCAGCTCGGCGATGGCCTTGGCAGCCCAGTCGGCGGCCGGCTTGTCATCGAGCATCTCGCGGGTGGACAGCAGGCTGCCACCGAATTCTTCCTGTTCGTCGGCGAGGATCACCCGTGCGCCACTGCGACCGGCAGCCAGCGCTGCGGCCAGACCGGCAGGGCCGGCACCGACCACCAGCACGTCGCAGTGCCGGTTCATGTAGTCGTAGATGTCCGGATCGTTTTCCTTCGGCGAACGACCGAGACCGGCGGCCTTACGAATGTACTTTTCGTAGGTCAGCCACAGGTTCTGCGGATACATGAAGGTCTTGTAGTAGAAACCGGGCGGCATCATGCCGCCGCCAACCTTGCCGAGAATACCCATCAGGTCGGTGTTGACGCTCGGCCAGCCGTTGGTGCTGGCAGCCGTCAGGCCCTGGTACAGCGCCTGCTGGGTGGCACGCACGTTGGGAATCTGCGCCGCTTCGGTGGAGCCGATCTGCAGCACGGCATTGGGCTCTTCGGCACCGGCGGCGACGATGCCGCGCGGACGCGAGTACTTGAAGCTACGACCGATCACGTCGACACCGTTGGCCAGCAGCGCAGCGGCCAGGGTATCGCCGGCGTAACCCTGGTAGGTCTGGCCGTTGAAACTGAAGGTCAGGGGCTGGCTGCGGTCGATACGGCCACCCTGGGAAAGACGATTGACCTGGCTCATGCCGTTACTCCTTGGTCGGCGGCCTTCTTCGCAGCGACAGTGGCTTCAGTCACGCTGGGGCTCTCGCCGATCTTGTAGGTTTCGAGAATCTCGTAACTCACCGTGTGGCGAGTGACGTTGAAGTACTGACGGCAGCCCGCCGCGTGAATCCACAACTCGTGGTGGATGCCGCGCGGGTTATCGCGGAAGAACAGGTACTCGCCCCACTCCTCGTCGGTGCAGGCGTTCGGATCCAGCGGGCGCGCGATGTGCGCCTGGCCGCTGACGTGAAACTCTTCTTCGGAACGCAATTCGCCGCAGTGAGGGCAGAAGATATGCAACATGGTGGAGCCTCCGCTTTACTCCCCTCTCCCGCTTGCGGGAGAGGGGCCGGGGGAGAGGGTGCTCAGCGCACCAGCACTCCCGAACTCTGTTATCGGGAACGGGAATGCCGAACCTGGCCCCCTCTCCCGCCCTTCGGGCACCCTCTCCCATAAATGGGAGAGGGGCATCAGCCTTCGCGCTACGCGCGACCTTTAATGCGCCACACCGGCCGCGCCGTGCTCATCGATCAGCGCACCGTTGTGGAAGCGCTCGATGGAGAAGGGCTTGGCCAGCGGATGCATCTCGCCCTTGGCCAGGCTGGCCGCGAACACGTTGCCCGAACCCGGCGTGGCCTTGAAGCCACCGGTACCCCAACCGCAGTTGATGAACAGGTTCTTCACTGGCGTCTTGGCGATGATCGGGCAGGCGTCCGGCGTGGTGTCGACGATGCCGCCCCACTGGCGGTTCATGCGCACGCGCGACAGCACCGGGAACATCTCGACGATGGCCTGCAGGGTGTGTTCGATGGTCGGGTAGGAACCACGTTGGCCGTAGCCGTTGTAGCCGTCGATACCGGCGCCGATGACCAGGTCGCCCTTGTCCGACTGGCTGATGTAGCCGTGTACGGCGTTGGACATGATCACGGTGTCGATGATCGGCTTGATCGGCTCGGAGACCAGGGCTTGCAGCGGGTGCGATTCCAGCGGCAGGCGGAAGCCAGCCAGCTTGGCCAGGTGCCCGGAGTTACCGGCGGCGACCAGGCCGACGCGCTTGGCGCCGATGAAGCCCTTGGTGGTCTCGACGCCGATCACCGCACCGTTTTCCTTGCGGAAGCCGATCACTTCGGTCTGCTGGATCAGGTCGACGCCCAGGGCGTCGGCGGCACGGGCGAAGCCCCAGGCCACGGCATCGTGGCGGGCCACGCCGCCACGGCGCTGCAGCGAGGCACCGAGAATCGGGTAACGGGTGTTCTTCGAGCAATCCAGGTAGGGGATCATCTCCGCCACCTGCTTGGCGTCCACTACCTCACCGTCGATACCGTTGAGGCGGTTGGCGCTGACGCGGCGCTCGATGTCACGCATGTCCTGCAGGGTGTGGCCGAGGTTGAACACGCCACGCTGGGAGAACATGACGTTGTAGTTGAGGTCTTGCGACAGACCTTCCCACAGCTTCATCGCATGTTCGTACAGGTGCGCGGACTCGTCCCACAGGTAGTTGGAACGGACGATGGTGGTGTTACGCGCGGTGTTGCCACCGCCAAGCCAGCCCTTCTCCACCACGGCGACGTTTTTCACGCCGAATTCCTTGGCCAGGTAGTAGGCCGTGGCCAGGCCGTGACCGCCACCGCCGACGATGACCACGTCATAAACCGGCTTGGGCGTCGGATTGCGCCACATGCGCTGCCAGTTCTCATGATGGCTGAACGAGTGCTTGAACAGGCCGAAGCCGGAATAACGTTGCATGGGCATGCTCCAGGGTTCTACTGCCCTCTCGCGACTGCGCGAGAGGGGCTGAGAGAGAAGGTTGGCTTAGCGATAGACCGGGTAGTCCGCGCACAGCCCGGCGACCAGCTTGGCCACCTGCGCCTCGACATCGGCATCGCCAAGGTGGTCGAGGATGTCGCAGATCCAGCCGGCCAGGCTCTGGCACTGGGCGACCTTGAAGCCACGGGTGGTCACGGCCGGGGTACCGATGCGGATACCCGAGGTGACGAACGGCGACTGCGGGTCGTTCGGTACGGCGTTCTTGTTCACAGTGATGCCGGCGCGGCCCAGGGCAGCGTCCGCATCCTTGCCGGTCAGGCCCTGCTTGATCAGGCTGAGCAGGAACAGGTGGTTGTCGGTACCGCCGGACACCACTTCGTAGCCGCGCTCGACGAATACCTTGGCCATGGCCTGAGCGTTGTCGATGACCTGCTGCTGGTAAGCCTTGAACTCAGGCTCCATGGCTTCCTTGAAGCACACCGCCTTGGCGGCGATCACGTGCATCAGCGGGCCGCCCTGGGCGCCTGGGAACACGGCGGAGTTGAGCTTCTTCTCGATCTCCTCGTTGGCCTTGGCCAGGATCAGGCCGCCACGCGGACCGCGCAGGGTCTTGTGGGTGGTGGTGGTGACCACGTCAGCGAACGGAATCGGGTTCGGGTACAGACCGGCAGCAACCAGGCCAGCGACGTGGGCCATGTCGACGAACAGGTAGGCACCGACCTTGTCGGCGATGGCGCGGAAGCGCGGGAAGTCCAGGGTTTTGGAGTAGGCGGAGAAGCCGGCAACGATGATCTTCGGCTTGTGCTCGACGGCCAGACGCTCGACTTCGTCGTAATCGATCAGGCCAGTGGCGGTGTCCAGACCATACTGCACGGCGTTGTACAGCTTGCCCGAGGACGACACCTTGGCGCCGTGAGTCAGGTGGCCGCCATGGGCCAGGCTCATGCCGAGGATGGTGTCACCGGCGTTGAGCAGTGCCAGGTAGACGGCGCTGTTGGCCGAGGAGCCGGAGTGCGGTTGGACGTTGGCGTAATCGGCACCGAACAGTTGCTTGGCGCGATCGATGGCCAGTTGCTCGACCTTGTCGACGTACTCGCAGCCACCGTAGTAGCGCTTGCCCGGGTAGCCTTCGGCGTACTTGTTGGTCAGGCCGCTGCCCTGCGCTTCCATCACGCGCTGGCTGCAATAGTTTTCCGAGGCGATCAGCTCGATGTGCTCTTCCTGGCGACGCTCTTCCTGGTCGATGGCGGCGAGCAATTCATCGTCATAACCCTGGATCTTGTCCTGTTTGCTGAACATCTCGGTCTCCCGGCAACCCGTCAGGGTCGCATCTGTGTTGGTGAGGCTCCCGTCGCAGCGGCTCACGGAGCCACCGACAAGGCGTCTGTTGGAGGCGATTGTGCGAAATAGCCTGGGGGGTCATTTGCCTAATTACGACTTCAAAATGCTCAAACTGACCTGCCCCGAATCACGCGATGAGCGGTAATGGCGCTGCCTGGCGGCGCTTCGCCTGGTATGTCGTGTAGAGACAGGTTGCGACCCCCGTCACGGCGCCGGACAGCCGGCGAATGAGGGTAAGATCGAGCCTGCCCCGCCTGGCGGGTGCGTAGCGCCATCCCGACGCCCGCACTGGCAAGCAACGGACAGGAGCCACCCATGAAGCATGCTGAGCCTCAGCGCCTGCAATTACCTGATTGCGACAAGTTGAAGACCTTCGGTTTCCTGCTCATCCCCAACTTCACCACCATCGGCTTCGCCTCGGCCATCGAGCCTCTGCGCATCGCTGGCCTGGCCGCTGGAAGGCCGCTGTATCGCAGCGTACTGATCTCCAGCGACAACCAGCCGGTGGCGGCCAGCAACGGCGTACGCGTGATGACCGACAGCAGCCCCGAACAGGCGCCAGCTCTGGACGCCCTGTTCGTCGTCGGCGCCAACCCGATCCCGGAGAAATACGACCGTGCCCTGCTCGCCTGGCTGCGTCGCCTGGCCGAACAGGGCGTGCCCCTGGGCGGCATCTGCACCGGCGGCCACCTGCTGGCCAGCGCCGGCCTGCTCGAAGGCTATCGCTGCACCCTGCACTGGGAGAATATCGAACAGATCAAAGCACGGTTTCCGCGCATCATCGTCTCCCACCAGCTCTACGAGCTGGATCGCGATCGCTATACCTGTTCGGGCGGCACCGCAGCGCTGGACATGACCTTGCAACTGATCAGCCGCGAACCCGACGGTGCCGAGATCGCCAGCCGCGCCGCCGAACTGCTGCTGTGCGAGCGGGTTCGCAACGCCCGTGACCCACAGCGCATCCCCTTGCGCCAGAAAATCGGCAATACCCAACCCAAGCTGAGCCAGATCGTGACGATCATGGAAGCGAATCTGGAAGAGCCCCTGGAACTGGCAGAGCTGGCACGCCTCAACGAGGTGTCGGTGCGCCAACTGGAGCGGCTGTTCCACAAGTACCTGGCGCGCACGCCCAGCCAGTACTACCTGGAGCTGCGCCTGCAGCGGGCGCGCGAGCTGTTGCTATGCAGTGAAGCCCCGGTGGGTGAGATCGCCCTGACCTGCGGCTTCTCGTCAGCGGCGCATTTTTCCAAGAGCTACAGCCGCCAGTTCGGACTGTCGCCACGCCGCGAACGCCAGCACAGCGGCATGGCCGTGCCGGCGCGCTCTTAGCACCATTGCCATAGCAGCGGCACGGCAGCTCACTATCGAGCGATGATGTTGTGCTCCGGGCCATAGGGGAAGCGGGTGATATTTTCGGCGCCGCTCTCGTGGACAATGAGGATGTCGTGTTCGCGATAGCCGCCGGCGCCTGGAAGGCCCTCCGGCAGCATGATCATGGGCTCCATGGACAGCACCATGCCCGGCTCCAGCAGGGTCTCGACATCCTCGCGCAGCTCCAGCCCCGTCTCACGCCCGTAGTAATGGTTGAGGACACCGAAGGAGTGGCCGTAGCCGAAGGTGCGGTACTGCAGCAGATCATGACTGAGGTAGATCTCGTTGAGTGCATGGGCGATATCGCAACAGCGCACGCCTGGTCTGATCAGGGCGAGCCCGGCCTCATGCACTTCGACGTTGGCCTGCCAGAGTCGCAGATGCGCGTCACTGCAGTGATCGAGGAACAGAGTGCGTTCCAGAGCCGTGTAGTAGCCGGCGATCATGGGGAAACAGTTGAGGCTGAGGATGTCGCCTGCGTTGACCTTGCGCGTGGTCAAGGGGTTGTGCGCACCGTCGGTGTTGATGCCGGACTGGAACCAGGCCCAGGTGTCCATCAGTTCCACCTCCTCGAAGGTGGCGGCGATGGCGCGCACCATGGCCTGGGTGGCATGCAGGGCCACTTCGTACTCCGGCACCTGATCGCACAGCGCTTCCAGCGCCGCCGCACCGCCGATATCGGCGATGCGCGCGCCATGGCGGATCAGTGCCTGCTCCTCGGCGGACTTGATCATGCGCAGGTGCATGCAGGGTGCGGCCACATCCACCAGTTCGGCATTCGGGTAACGGGCCGCCAGCCTTTCACGGTTGTGTAGGGTCAGGTGATCGAACTCGATACCGATACGGCGAGCCTTCGGCAGCGCCTGCTTGATAGCGGCGAGGTCGTTGTCACGCTGCCAGTCGCTGTAGACGATGTTGTCGGTAGCGACGGCGCGCCGCCACGGCCTGCCGCCGTCGATCTTGGCGCTGATGCTGACGATGGCGTCCTGGGTCACCACCAGCGCATAGCAACGGCCGAAGGCGCAGTAGAGGAAGTCACTGTAGTAATTGATGTTGTGGTACGAGGTGAAGACCGCCGCATCGATGTTCTCGCTCGCCAGGTGCGCGCGCAGCCTGGCGTGACGATTGGCGTACTCCTCGGCGGAGAAGGTCGATTTGACCTTTTCGCCGTTTTCAATCCGAAGCGTTTGCGGCATCTGCATGGCATCAATCCCTTTGCTGGTGACGCGGCCCATCGGACTGATGAGCCGTTGCAATGGATTGCAGCAGAAGCACCCCGAACTTTTTTGTACGCCTGCGACCCGAAGTTGGCCGGATCCGCTTTGCCACTGCAGGCGAATTCATTCGCGATCATTGCGGACATGGAGCCAGGCCCTATCGCCAATGAATTCGCCCCTGCATCTCCGTGACGGCGCTCAGTGCAGCAACTGGCTCGGGGTCGGCAACGGCTCGAATGCCAGCCCCTCACTGATCGCCCTGGTCAGCATTCGGCCATGGCGGCCGCCGATCATTTGCAGCATCGGCTCCAGGCCGGGCGCACCAAGAAACACGCCGGCTCGTGCCAGGTCACACAACTGGCACTCCAACTCGGGCCTGTGCGCCTGCGCCTCGTCATCGCCACGACAGAGGATCAAGCCATACAGCTTATCCACTGCGCCCAGGGCGCGATCCGGGGTGACCCACATGCCATTGTTGGCACGCCGTGCTCGCCCATCCAGACTGAGCGTCTGCCAGCGGTAGAGCGTGCACCCAGCCAACTGGTTGGCCATACGCAGCGGTTCCAGAGCAGCAGCCAACGCCATCAGACAGAAGCCTTCATCCAGCAGGAAACCGATAGACGCCACGGCGGCATCCGCCACCTTCTGCGCTGCGCTCATGCCGCAACGCCTTGCACAAGGCCGGGAGCAGGTACATCGGCTCGCGACAGAGGCGAGGGTGAGACTGCGAATTTGCTCGGGTGGAAAACGCAGATGACCATGACAGGACTCCTTGGCGGCGACGCGCAGCAGGACGTAATGCTGCGATTGTCACGGCCAGCCAAGTTGACCTGTTGCTCAGAATCGACGCCAAGGTATTAAACGCCGCCCCGGCCTTATCCACCCCACAGGTGGATCAAGCTGTGGATAAGCCGTGCACACAGCGCTCATCGCCAGGCTTCACGCAGGCTCCGGCCAATCGTTCGTTTCCTGATCGATATCAAACAGTTAGCGACTACCAATAATGCACAGAAACCGTGGATCACCCTGTGGAAAAGTTGTAGTCAGATCATCGCAGCCCCCGTGGAGACTGGAGCTTCTGCCGCTGTTCGTTGTCCATACACCCACCGCAGCGTGCCGGCTTACCCACCCGTTGCGGATGCCAGCAAGGAACGATGCCTGGGGATATGCACAGAAGCTGTGGATGAAGCTGTGCGCAGCTTGTTCGAGGAGTGCTTCAGGCCAGGAAAACCAAGGCCTGCCGCCGGACGATCAAAAATCGAACAAGATCAATCAGATAGAGATCTGTTGTGCACAAATACCCTGGACTTCTCTGTGCGCTGCCTGTGGACACTTGACGCCAGGCCGGAGCCCACGGGGCTCCGGCGCAAACGCACAGCATTTGCTCAGCAGGCGATCAGGGCTTGAGTTCGCCACTGCAACTGCTGGAGGCCTTCACCAGGCGCTGCTGCATGGCCTGATCCGGTGGCGACTGGCGGCTCATGGCCTCCAGCTCCTCTTCGCTGAACTCCTCGCTGACCTTGGTCGCCGCACAGTCGCAATAGGCCCGCAGTTGCGGCTCTTCGTAGCCAGCCGGGGCGCCGTTGATGCACTGCTGCACGAAGTCGTTCTTGGCCTTGTCCGACCACTCGGCAGCACTGACGGGCAGCGCCAGAACCAGGGGTAGAGCGGCGGCAAGCAGATGACGATAAGGCATGGAAAACTCCTTCTCTGGATGACGGAAAGCGGACCGAATGCCGCTCTCTGTAAGGTGTGAACCCCATGCAAAGCCTCTAGTTCCATCCCGGAGCCGAACGGCTGTGCACGCCCCCCCCATGCAGGGCGCATCGCATCAGCGCAACAACACGTCGCTGCAACGGACGCCGCCAGCGCTGCGCGGGCAGTATAGTGAGGATTTGCCGGCACCCTTGCCGGCTGCTTTTCAGAAGGAACGCGCCAATGCCCGACAATGCCCAGCAATTTGCCAGCGACAACTATTCCGGCATCTGTCCCGAAGCCTGGGCCGCCATGGCCGAGGCCAACCAGGGCCACCAACGCGCCTACGGTGACGACGAATGGACGGCGCGCGCCGCCGATCATTTCCGGCGCCTGCTCGACACCGACTGCGAAGTGTTCTTCGCCTTCAACGGCACCGCCGCCAACTCCCTGGCCCTAGCCTCGCTGTGCCAGAGCTACCACAGCGTGATCTGCGCGGAGACCGCCCACGTCGAAACCGACGAATGCGGCGCACCGGAGTTTTTCTCTAACGGCTCCAAGCTGCTGCTGGCCAGCACCGAGAACGGCAAGCTGACACCCCAGGCGATCCGTGAGATCGCCCTCAAACGCCAGGATATCCACTACCCGAAACCGCGCGTGGTCACCCTCACCCAGGCCACCGAAGTCGGCACCGTGTACCGCCCGGAGGAAGTCCGCGCCATCAGCCAGACCTGCAAGGAACTGGGCCTGCACCTGCACATGGACGGCGCGCGCTTCTCCAACGCCTGCGCCTTCCTCGGCTGCAGCCCGGCCGAGCTGACCTGGAAAGCAGGAGTCGACGTGCTGTGCTTCGGCGGCACCAAGAACGGCATGGCGGTAGGCGAGGCCATCGTCTTCTTCGACAAGGCGCTGGCCGAGGACTTCGACTACCGCTGCAAGCAGGCCGGCCAGCTAGCCTCGAAAATGCGCTATCTATCGGCGCCCTGGGTCGGCATCCTGCAGGACGGTGCCTGGCTGCGTTATGCCCAGCACGCCAACCGCTGCGCTCAGTTGCTCGCTTCGCTGGTCGCAGACATCCCCGGCGTCAGCCTGATGTTCCCGGTGGAGGCCAACGGCGTGTTCCTGCAGCTCTCGGAGCCGGCCATCGCCGCCCTCAGCGCCCGCGGCTGGCGTTTCTACACCTTCATCGGCGCCGGTGGCGCGCGTTTCATGTGTAGCTGGGATAGCGACGAAGCCCGCGTGCGCCAGCTCGCTGCCGATATCCGTGAAGTGATGAGCGCCTGAAAACGCCAGAGGCCCCGCAAGCGGAGCCTCTGATTGTGCAGCCAGGTAGCCGGATGCAATCCGGGGAAACGGATCGACCGTCCCGGATTTCATCCGGGCTACAGACCCGTAGGGTGCGCTGCGCGCACCAGCCCCAGAGCAGACGTGGCGATCAGTAATCGATCGCCACGTCGCCCTTGGGCACGCTGCAGCAAGACAGGATGTAACCCTCGGCCACATCTTCGTCGGTGATGCCGCCGTTGTGCTCCATGTCCACCTCGCCGGCGGTCTTCATCACCTTGCAGGTACCGCAGATGCCCATGCCGCAGGCTTTGGGAATGTGCAGACCGAGCTTGGCAGCGGCAGCATGGACGGTCTCGCCAGGCGCGACCCGAATGCTCTTGCCGGTGCTGATGAATTCCACCTGATTGAGCTCGCCCACCGGCACTTCCGGGGCATCGGCAGCTTCGGCGGCCAGTTCCTTGACCTCGGCACTGATCTCCGGCGGCGTGGGGCCGAAGGCCTCCTCGTGGTAGCGGCTCATGTCGTAGCCGGACGCCTCGAGCAGACGCTTGACCGCGCTCATGTAGGGCGTTGGGCCACAGCAGAAGATCTCGCGCTCGAGGAAGTCCGGCGCGATCAGTTCCAGCATCGGCTTGTTCAGGTAACCACGATAGCCTGCCCAGGCCTCACCCAGGCCATGCTTCTCGCAGATCACATGCACGCTGAAGTTGCTGATGCGCGCCGCCATGTGCTCCAGCTCACGCTGGTAGATGATGTCCTTGGGCGAACGCGCGCTGTGCACGAAGACCATGTCGACGTTGGCATTGGTGTCGTAGAACCAGCGCGCCATGGACATGACCGGCGTGATGCCGACACCACCGGAGAGGTAGAGCACCTTGTCGGATGGGAAGTCGATGGCGTTGAACAGCCCCACAGGGCCATGCACCGGCACCTCGTCACCTTCCTTGAGGTTGTCGTGCAGCCAGTTCGATACCTTGCCGCCCGGCACGCGCTTGATGGTGATGGAGAAGCTGTAGGGCACCGAAGGCGAGCTGGAAATGGTGTACGAACGCATGATCGGCTGGCCGTCGATCTCCAGCTCCAGGGTGACGAACTGCCCCGGCTTGAAGAAGAACAGCACCGGTTGATCGGCCATGAAGCAGAACGTACGGACATCCCAGGTTTCCTGGATGACCTTGACGCAGCGCACCAGGTGGCGGCCATTGGTCCAGGTCTGCGTGGTAACCGGGTTGAGGAAGGCGTTGGTAGTGGTCATGAACAGCTCTCCACGTGGCCGGATATCGGCCTATATGCGGCGGATTGTGCGAAAGGCAGAGAGTCGTCATTTATCTACCAACGACATCCACATACTTATCGCGACCTGCCCCATGACACGGGGCCTGGCGCGTCGGAAACGCATCCGGCCATGTCGCCCATGGACAAGGTTTCCCCTTTGCCCGGCTCCACACTCCGCCTCACCAAGCATGCACGCCCATCGCAGGCAGCAGCGATTGACGAACACCTTGCGGCATTTACCGTAACAGCCACTTTTACCGGCCGGCGCGACGCGTCGACCAATTGAGGAGCCATTCATGGACTGCACCCAAAACCTGAGCCTGGGCGACCCACTAGAGCCCGTCCGCAAGGCCACCGCGGAGATGCTGCACGAGCGCGATCACACCTTCTCGCTGCCGCAGCCTTTCTACAACGATGAGCGCCTGTTCCAGGTCGACATGCAGGAGATCTTCCACAAGGAGTGGCTGATCGCCGGCATGGTCAGCGAGATTCCGGCCAAGGGCAACTTCCTCACCGTGCAGATCGGCGACAACCCGATTCTGGTCATCCGCGGTGCCGAAGGCCAGATCCATGCCTTCCACAACGTCTGCCGCCATCGCGGTTCGCGCCTGTGCGTGTCGGACAAGGGCAAGGTCGCCAAGCTGGTCTGCCCCTACCACCAGTGGACCTACGAGCTGGACGGCCGTCTGCTGTTCGCTGGCACCGAGATGGGCGCCGACTTCAAGATGTCGGACTACAACCTCAAGCCGGTTCACTGCAAGACCGCTGGTGGCTTCATCTTCATCAGCCTGGCGGCAAACCCGCCGGCCATCGACGAATTCCTCGCGACCCTGGCTCACTACATGGAGCCGTACGACATGGAGAACACCAAGGTCGCGGTGCAGAGCACCATGCGCGAGCAAGCCAACTGGAAGCTGGTGATCGAGAACAACCGCGAGTGCTACCACTGCAACGGTTCGCACCCGGAACTGCTCAACACCCTGCTGGAATGGGACGACGTCACCGATCCGCGCGCCAGCCAGGCGTTCAAGGATCAGGTCGCCGAGTGCACCACCCGCTGGGAGAAGGACAACATCCCCTACGCCCATGCCAGCTTCGGCCTGCGTAACCGCATCGTGCGCATGCCACTGCTCAAGGGCACCGTGTCCATGACCCTGGATGGCAAGCAAGGCTGCAAGAAGCTGATGGGTCGCATCACCGACCCGGATCTGGGCTCCATGCGCATCCTGCACCTGCCGCACTCGTGGAACCACTGCATGGGCGACCACATGATCAACTTCACCGTGTGGCCGGTCAGCGCCCAGGAGTCGATCGTGATCACCAAGTGGCTGGTGCACAAGGACGCGGTGGAAGGCGTCGACTACGACGTGGCTCGCCTGCGCGAAGTCTGGGATGCCACCAACGACCAGGATCGTCGTCTGGGCGAGGAAAACCAGCGCGGCATCAACTCCACCGCCTACCAGCCCGGCCCGTACTCCAAGACCTACGAGTTCGGCGTGATCAACTTCCTCGACTGGTACAGCGAGCGCATGCTCAACAACCTCGACGACACCCCGGCGCAGAACCTGCGTCAGGTGGCAGGTGAGTGATGACCCTCAGCCTGCTGCTGTTGATCGGGTTGACGGCCTACGGGCTGCTGGCCTGTAGACCGCAGTGAGGCTGACGTAGAAAAGCCCCGGTGTTCTTACGGACACCGGGGCTTTTTTATGGGCATCGCATGTTCAGGGGAATGCCTGATTGACACCGGACTGGCAAGTTTGTGTGCCCTTGTTGGCTTGCGTTGGCGTTCTGGACGCCGCTTCGGTGTGTTCGGAAACTTCTTGTTTCGCCCCCTCGGGCGACTCACTTTTCTTTGAAATGCGCAAAGAAAAGTAAGCAAAAGAAACGCACCCCCGCCATCCGGGTCTCGCTGCGCTCGACTCCCCTCACTCCGGCACCGCTCCGGGGTCGGCGTACATGGGCCATCCCTGGCCTATTACGCGGGGCCGCCATCGGTATCTCGTGGCATCCATGCCACTCGCCCCCTGCGCAGCGCCTACGTTCGGCCTTCTGAAGGGGGAGTTAGCGCGCCTGAACGTACATCGGTTTCGGGCATGCCCGGCGTGCTCTGGTAGCAGTGGAGCCATGACGTGGCCGCCGGGTTAAACCAAAACTTTCATTCGCGCAGTTTCATTCGTCTGGATAGCTTGCCGGCTTCCAGCCGGCATTCTGGTCAGCCCTGAGGCTGACCCATGTTCAAGCACTCCACGCTAATTCTGGGTTACCTCGGGTTCAGGCGCGTGCAGAGCCCGCCCAGGAGGGCGAACGGAATCGTCGTGGAAGAGGTTGAGCGACATGGATGTCGCGAGAGCCGCGATGGGCCAGGGACGGCCCACCGCGGCGGGCCTCTGGAGCGGCGATGGAGTGAGCGGACCCTCGCGCAGCGAGGGCCGGATGACCGGGCGGAGGGTTTTGGTTACTTTTGCCCGTCAAAAGTGACTCGCCCGGGAGGGCGAAACCAAAAACATCAGCAAAAACGCGGCAATTCGGAACAGACACAAGAACAATCAACAAGCCAACACAAACTTGCCAATCCGGTATCAAGCCCGACTTCCCCATGATTCCGCGATGAGCCTGTTGTATGCGCTAGCGAAAGATATCCATAGGCGCCCATGCGCCACAGGATCACCCCGAAAATCTCTGCCCTCAAACGGCCTCCAAGCTTCGTCCCGCCACATGGCGTGCCCGCTCGCGACGCTTCTTGTTGGCCAGGCTCAACCTGCGCATCAGGTGCCTTACTCGCCAGATCAGGGGCTTGTCAATAGCGGCCAGCAACAACGGAACCTCTTCGGCGAAATCGACATCATCCGTTTCATCGTGAATATCCACGAAGAGCCGACGCTCGATGGCCTTGCGATCAGCCAATGGCAATCCCGCCATCAAGCGATAGAACGACCAGAAGCTCTGGTTTCCCGTGTCCTGGTAGAACCTGATGGCACGCTCCAGCGCAGCGCGCGCACGGCCACGATCAGCTTCGGCGATACGCACCGCGAACAGCTCGCCATAGTCCTTGAAGGTGTAGGCACTACGCCCGTCGCGCCCGTAGAAGCGAGTTTCTGAGCACGCCAGGATGGTGTCGATGGCCGCCTCGGAGTAATACACGTCGCTGTAGAGCACCAGCAGATCCCCGGCTCCCACCACGGCTTCAGCCGCGAGCAGGCTGTGAGCCTTGGTTTCTCGCCACAGCGGGCACCAGCTCGGCACTGGATAACTCGCCAACGCCTCACTGGCAGTCAGCAACCAGGGCGCCTTCACGCCGCGCTCTGCGAGCAGGCGCAACGTGCGTGCGAGAAGGGTTTCACCACGCACCTGGATCAATTGTTTGGGGGCTGGCTCAGCCCAACGCGTCTGTTTTACACCACTCTCCGCAGCCAGAATCAGCACTGCCAGACCATTCATTGGTTTACACCTCCCTGGACGCCGTAATGCAGGCACCGAACCGAAGCAATCGACGCCAGCCCCGATGATACCAATTCGCCATCCTCGATCACGAATAAAGATCCCGCAGGCAACTTCAACGCCACAAACCCGAAGCTGGATATGAAACGCAAAGACCCCGCCAGATCACTCCGGCGGGGCCTTGCTCTTCACTTGTCGCTTGCAGCTTGAAGCTTGCAGCCGCTCTTAGACCTTGGCGCGCTCGAAGCGCTTGCGGTCGTTCTCGTTCAGGTACTTCTTGCGCAGGCGGATCGACTTCGGCGTCACTTCCACCAGTTCGTCGTCGGCGATGAACTCCAGCGCCTGCTCGAGGGTGAACTTGATCGGCGGCACCAGAGCGATGACTTCGTCCTTGCCGGAAGCGCGCATGTTGTCGAGCTTCTTGCCCTTGGTGGGGTTGATCACCAGGTCGTTGTCACGGCTGTTGATACCGCACAGTTGGCCTTCGTAGATCTCCTGGCCCGGCTCGAGGAACAGCTTGCCGCGCGCCTGCAGGGTTTCCAGCGAATAGGTCAGCGCGGTGCCGGTGGCCATGGAGACCAGTACGCCGTTCTGACGGTTGGTCACCTCACCGGCCTTGATCGCACCGTAGTGGCTGAAGGTCGAGGTCAGGATGCCGCTGCCCGAGGTCAGGGTCAGGAAGTTGTTACGGAAGCCGATCAGGCCGCGCGCCGGGATGGTGTATTCCAGGCGGATACGGCCCTTGCCATCGGGCACCATGTTGGTCAGATCGCCCTTGCGCAGGCCCATCTGTTCCATCACCGAACCCTGGTGCTGCTCTTCGATGTCGATGGTGACGTTCTCGTACGGCTCCTGCTTCTCGCCGGCTTCGTTCTCGATGATCACCACTTCCGGACGGCCCACGGCCAGCTCGAAGCCTTCACGGCGCATGGTTTCGATCAGCACCGACAGGTGCAGTTCGCCACGGCCGGAGACCTTGAATTTCTCCGGGGTCTCGCCCGGCTCGACGCGCAGGGCGACGTTGTGCAGCAGTTCCTTCTCCAGGCGATCCTTGATGTTGCGGCTGGTGACGAACTTGCCTTCCTTGCCGGCGAACGGCGAGTCGTTGACCTGGAAGGTCATGCTCACGGTCGGCTGGTCGACGGTCAGCGGCGGCAGAGCCTCGACGTTGTTCTGGTCGCACAGGGTGTCGGAAATGTACAGCTCGTCCATGCCCGATACGCAGACGATGTCACCGGCAGTGGCTTCCTGCACTTCCACGCGCTGCAGGCCGGAGTGGCCCATGATCTTGAGGATACGGCCGTTACGGCGCTTGCCGTCGGCGCCGATGGCGGTCACCGGGCTGTTGGCCTTGATGGTGCCACGGGCGATACGGCCGATGCCGATCACGCCGAGGAAGCTGTTGTAGTCCAGCTGGGAAATCTGCATCTGGAACGGGCCGTCGACGTCGACGACCGGGGCCGGTACGTGGTCGACGATGGCCTGGAACAGGGCGTCCATGTTGTCGTCCATCTTCTCGTGGTCCAGGCCGGCGATGCCGTTCAGGGCCGAGGCGTAGACAATCGGGAAGTCTAGCTGCTCGTCGGTGGCGCCGAGGTTGTCGAACAGGTCGAAGATCTGGTCGATGACCCAGTCAGGGCGCGCGCCCGGACGGTCGATCTTGTTCACCACGACGATCGGACGCAGGCCGGCCTTGAACGCCTTCTGGGTCACGAAACGGGTTTGCGGCATCGGGCCGTCCTGGGCGTCGACCACCAGCAGCACGGAGTCGACCATGCTCATCACGCGCTCCACCTCACCGCCGAAGTCGGCGTGCCCGGGGGTGTCGACGATGTTGATGTTGTAGTCGTTCCACTTCAGCGCGGTGTTCTTGGCCAGAATGGTGATGCCGCGCTCTTTTTCCTGGTCGTTGGAGTCCATGACGCGCTCGTTTTCCGCTTCTTTGCGGTCGAGGGTGCCGGACAGACGCAGGAGTTTGTCGACGAGGGTGGTTTTGCCATGGTCAACGTGGGCGATGATGGCGATGTTGCGCAGTTTTTCGATCACTGTGTGTATCTCGATCAGAGGATTCGGTGTGTCGCCCAGCCTGGACGACGAATATGAACAAAACTGTTTCAGCGAACCAGACAGGGCATCGCTTGAAGCGCCAGGTCGGGAGGGCGATGGCGGATACTCCCGCCATTCAACCCCGGCGTCCTATGCCGGACGATAAACGCGCACATTGGCATGCCCCTCGCTCAGCAGGTGATGGGCATGCAGGCGGCTCATGACGCCCTTGTCGCAATACAGCAGGTACTGGCGGTTCTCATCCAGTTCCTTGAATTTGTTGTTCAGCGCGTAGAACGGCAGCGCCTGCACCTCGACACCCGGCACGTCCAGCGGCTCGTCTTCGGCGGCATCGGGGTGGCGAATGTCGATGACGATCTGCCCGGCCAGGGCCTCGCGCACTTCCTCGACCTGCACGTCCTTGCCCAGCTCATCGATCACCCGATCGATGGGCAGCTGGGTCGCGCGCTCCAGGGCACGATCGAGGATGGCCATGTCGAACTGCGCCTCCTCCTTCTCCACGCGGTAACCGCGCGCCTTGGTGGTCGGGTTGACCGAGATCACGCCGCAATACTCGGGCATGTTCTTGGCGAACTCAGCGGTGCCGATCTGCGTGGCGGTGTCGATGATGTCCTGCTTGTGGCTGGCGATCAGCGGGCGCATCACCAGCATGTCGGTGGCCGAATCGATCACCGCCAGGTTGGTCAGCGTCTGACTCGACACCTGACTGATCGCCTCGCCGGTGACCAGCGCCTCGATCTGCAGCTTCTCGGCAATACGGGTCGCGGCACGCAGCATCATGCGCTTGAGGATCACGCCCATCTGGCTGTTGTCGACCTTGCCGAGAATCTCGCCGACCACTTCCTCGAACGGCACGCTGATGAACAGCACGCGCTGCGAGCGGCCGAACTTCTGCCAGATATGGTGCGCCACTTCCATCACGCCCAATTCGTGTGCACGGCCACCCAGGTTGAAGAAACAGAAATGACTGACCAGGCCGCGGCGCATCATCTGGTAGGCCGCCACGGTGGAATCGAAACCACCGCTCATCAGTACCAGCGTCTGCTCCAGCGAGCCCAGCGGGTAGCCGCCCAGGCCTTCGTGGCGGTTGTGCACCACGAAGAGGCGCTGATCGCGAATCTCCATGCGCACTTCGACTTCCGGCTTCTTCAGATCGATACCGGCCGCCTCGCACTCGCGGCGCAGGCGCGAACCGACATGGCGTTCGACGTCGATGGAGCTGAAGGCGTGCTTGCCGCCGCGCTTGCAGCGCACGGCGAAGATCTTGCCCGGTAGCTGCTCGGCATAATGGCGCTTGCAGTGTTCGGTGATGTCATCGAGATCGCCCAGCGGGTATTCGTTGACCTCGAGGAACAGGCCGATACCAGGGGTGTTACGCAGGCGCTCGGTCATCTCGGCGAGCAGCTTGGGATCGTCCAGGTCGGTTTCCACCTCCAGGTTGTCCCATACACCCGTTACCCGCAGGGCGGGGTCAAGATCGCGCAGCACGGCGCGGATGTTCTTCCCCAACTGGCGGATGAACTGCTTGCGCACCGGGCGACTCTTGATGGTGATTTCCGGGAAAACTTTGACGATCAGCTTCATGAAATAAGCGCCCGAACAGGCAGCGGAAAAACAGGGGCGCGGATTATAGCGGAAATTGTTCAAGCTTTGACCAAAAATACTGCGCCATGCAGACGATGCACCAAAATTGCACATATAAGGAATTTGCAGCCCTTAAATGGTGCAAAACCACCGGCATAAATACCGCGCAAGCGGCACGGCGCCTGAGTTTCGCGGCCTCTGCCCAATAAAGGGCACTGGCATGCAATTTGCTCCCTTGTGAGGCAGGTCGCCCTGGAGGACTATCCCGCCGGGCTTCACCGTACATATCGGGGCTCATCGATACGAGCCTTTCCATCTGGAGGACAACATGTCTAAGGCTGTTCAACTGATCAAAGAACACGACGTGAAGTGGGTAGACCTGCGCTTCACCGATACCAAGGGCAAGCAGCATCACGTGACCATGCCGGCCCGTGACGCCCTGGACGAAGACTTCTTCGAGCACGGCAAGATGTTCGATGGCTCGTCCATCCATGGCTGGAAAGGCATCGAAGCCTCCGACATGATCCTGATGCCGGTCGACGAAACCGCCGTACTGGATCCGTTCACCGAAGAGCCGACCCTGATCCTGGTCTGCGACATCATCGAGCCGAGCACCATGCAAGGCTACGACCGCGACCCGCGCTCCATCGCCAAGCGCGCCGAAGAATTCCTGAAAACCACCGGCATCGGTGACACCGTATTCGTCGGCCCGGAGCCCGAGTTCTTCATCTTCGACGAAGTGAAGTTCAAGTCCGACATCTCCGGCTCGATGTTCAAGATCTACTCCGAGCAAGGCTCCTGGATGACCGATCAGGACGTCGAAGGCGGTAACAAGGGCCACCGTCCGGCCGTCAAAGGCGGTTACTTCCCGGTTCCGCCGTGCGATCACGACCATGAAATCCGTACCGCCATGTGCAACGCCATGGAAGAGATGGGCCTGGTCGTCGAAGTGCACCACCACGAAGTGGCCACTGCCGGTCAGAACGAAATCGGCGTGAAGTTCAACACCCTGGTCGCCAAGGCTGACGAAGTTCAGACCCTGAAGTATTGCGTGCACAACGTCGCCGACGCCTACGGCAAGACCGCCACCTTCATGCCCAAGCCCCTGTACGGCGACAACGGTTCGGGCATGCACGTGCACATGTCGATCTCCAAGGACGGCAAGAACACCTTCGCTGGCGAAGGCTACGCCGGTCTGTCCGAGACCGCTCTGTACTTCATCGGCGGCATCATCAAGCACGGTAAGGCCCTGAACGGCTTCACCAACCCGTCGACCAACTCCTACAAGCGTCTGGTTCCGGGCTTTGAAGCACCGGTGATGCTGGCCTACTCGGCTCGCAACCGCTCCGCCTCGATCCGTATCCCCTACGTTGCCAGCCCGAAAGCCCGCCGCATTGAAGCGCGCTTCCCGGACCCGGCTGCCAACCCGTACCTGGCCTTCGCTGCTCTGCTGATGGCCGGTATCGACGGTATCCAGAACAAGATCCACCCGGGCGATGCAGCCGACAAGAACCTGTACGACCTGCCGCCGGAAGAAGGCAAGCTGATTCCGCAAGTGTGCGGCAGCCTGAAAGAAGCCCTGGAAGAGCTGGACAAGGGCCGCGCGTTCCTGACCAAGGGCGGCGTGTTCTCCGACGACTTCATCGATGCCTACATCGAGCTGAAGAGCGAAGAAGAAATCAAGGTGCGCACCTTCGTGCACCCGCTGGAATACGACCTGTACTACAGCGTCTAAGCCAGCTTGCGCCGCCTCGTGCGGTGCTCTCGAAAGCCCCGCCTGGCCAAGCCTGGCGGGGCTTTTTTATGGCTTTTCGCGGAAGCTCGGGGAAGGTCAGTCTTTGATACCGGACTGGCAAGGTTGTGTGTTGTCTTGTTGGCCTGTGTTGGTGTCCTGGGCGCCGCTTCGGTGTGTTCAGATATTCCGGGTTTCGCCCCCTCGGGCGACTCACTTTTCTTTGAACTGCGCAAAGAAAAGTAAGCAAAAGAAACGCACCCCCGCCATCCGGGTCTCGCTGCGCTCGACTTCCCTCACTTCGGCACCGCTCCGGGGTCGGCTTACAAGGGCCGTCCCTGGCCCTTTAAGCCTCTCGCGGCATCCATGCCGCTCGCCCCCTGCGCAATGCCTACGTTCGGCCTCCTGAAGGGGGAGTTAGCGCGCCTGAACGTACAGTTGTTCCGAGCATGCGCGGCGTGTTCTGGTAGCAGTGGAAGCACGACGTGGCTGTCGAATTAAACCAATAGTTTCATTCGCGCAGTTTCATGTATTGAACGGCTTGCCGACTTGCAGCCGGCATTCAGGTCAGCCTTAAGGCTGACCCATGTTCAAGCACTCTTCGCTAATTCTGGGTTACCTCGGGTTCAGGCGCGTGCAGAGCCCGCCCAGGAGGGCGAACGGAATCGTCGTGGAAGAGGTCGAGCGACATGGATGTCGCGACGACTGCATGGATGCAGGAGGTAGAGCGACGCAGGATGCCAAAGCCGAGAGCCGCGATGGGCCTGGGATGGCCCACCGCGGCGGGCCTATGGAACGGCGATGGAGTGAGCGAACCCTGGCGCAGCCAGGGCCGGATGATCGGGCGGAAGGGTTTGGTTACTTTGCCCGCAAAGTGACTCGCCCGGGAGGGCGAAACCAAGAACATCAACAAAAACGCGGCAATCCGGAACACACACCCGAACAAACGAGAACCCAACACACAGCTGTCCCGCCCCGGCACCAACCAAGCACTCCCCGAGAACGCGAAGAACCGTTCTGATAAAAGCACCCTGCTTTTGCAGGCAAAGATCACAGCCAAAGCGCCCCGCGCTTGCCAGGAACCCATAGCAGTGCAAGGCTTAGCCCATCATCCGAGCAAGGATAGGCCCATGCGCCCATTACTCGTCTGCCTGCTGCTTGCCCTGGCCCTGCCGGCCAGCGCGCAGATCTACAAATACACCGACGCCAACGGCAATACGGTGTACACCAACCAACCACCGGACGGCACCGCTGCCGAGAGCGTCGAGCTGCCGCCGACCAATACGGTGGATATGCAGACGCCCAAGCTTCCCCCACCCACATCCTCTGGCGAAGAGAAGGCAGAGGCGCCCTACAAAGTGCTGCGGCTCACCGGCATTCCCGACGACGAAGCCATGCGCGCCAACAACGGCTCCTTCGTCGTCGGCGTGAACATTCAGCCGCGCCTGCAGCCAGGTCACCGCCTGCGTCTGATCCTCGACGGACAACCCTACGGCCAGGCAAGCAATGTGACGAGCCTGCAATTGACCAATATCGACCGCGGCGAGCACAGCCTGGCCGTGGCGGTGCTGGACGGCGATCGGGTGATCCAGCAAAGCGCGACTGAGACCTTCACCGTGCAACGCATCAGCCTCAACAGCCCGGCCAGGCAACCAGCCGCTCCGCCGCCCCCTAAGCCAGCCCCCAAACCCGCCAAACCTGCAAGCAACGGATGATGATGCGAACACTCCTGCTGGGCCTGCTATTGCTGGCCCAGGGCGCTCAAGCGCAGGTCTACACCTATATCGATGCCGAAGGTAATCGCGTATTCACCGACAAGCCTCGCAGCAGCAGTGCCGAGCGTGTATATATCGCGCCCTCCAACAGCACCCAGATGAATACGCCCCAATCCAGCGTCCGCGTTGCCCCACCAGCCGTGACCAAGCCGGTGGTGCACTACCAGCTCCTGCGCATCCTGCTGCCCGAGCCGGATGCTTCGATCCACCATGCTGCGGGCGACATGATCGTCACCCTGACCAGCGAGCCCGGCCTGCTGCCCGGCCATAGCTACCGCCTGTTGCTCGACGGCGTGGTCCAGGGCGAGCCCAGCCGCAGCCCGGTGTTTTCCCTGCAGCACATCGACCGTGGCACGCACCAGTTGGTGGGCGAGATCATCGATTCTGCTGGCCTGATCGTCGAACGCACCCCAGCGCAGCCCTTCCACATGCACCGCATGTCGCTGGCGCAGAAGCGCAAGATCAGACCGTGCAAGAAGGACGACTATGGCGTGCGCCCGGAGTGCCCGCTGAAAGACAAGCCCCCGGAAAAGCCCAGTATCCTGCCATTTCTCTAGGGCCTGCTGCCGTTTCGCGCAGGACGTCGAAGTGGCAACAGCCCCAACGAGCACCATTTTGGTGCATTAAATCGCACCAAACTTTATTCTCTCCCTGTTTTGGGTCGAAACGTCCCGCCTGATCGCCTTGCAGTCCGCCCTGATCCCGAGATGACGCAGAAAAAATGCGTCTTTTCGGGGCCTTGGTTTGCTTCTTGCATTTTCCTGCCCATTGCCGGAAAGCACTGCCTATGACCATCAATGACGCGCTGCACCGCCTGCTACTCGACAACCTGACCACTGCCACCCTGCTACTCAACAGCCAGTTATGCCTTGAGTACATGAACCCGGCGGCGGAAATGCTCCTGGCCGTCAGCGGCCAGCGCAGCCATGGCCAGTTCATCAGCGAGCTATTCACCGAATCGCCCGAGGCGTTGTCGTCCCTGCGCCAGGCGGTGGAACAGGCGCACCCGTTCAACAAACGCGAAGCGGTGCTGACCTCGGTGACCGGGCAGACGCTGACCGTGGACTACGCGGTGACGCCGCTGTTCAGCAAGGGTGAAACCTTGTTGCTGCTGGAGGTGCACCCGCGCGACCGCCTGCTGCGCATCACCAAGGAAGAAGCCCAGCTATCCAAGCAGGAAACCACCAAGCTGCTGGTGCGCGGCCTGGCTCACGAGATCAAGAACCCGCTGGGCGGCATCCGTGGCGCAGCGCAACTGCTGTCGCGCGAGCTGCCCAACGAAGAGCTCAAGGACTACACCAACGTCATCATCGAAGAGGCCGACCGCCTGCGTAACCTTGTCGACCGCATGCTCGGCTCGAACAAGCTGCCGTCGCTGGCGATGACCAACGTGCACGAAGTGCTGGAACGGGTGGCCAACCTGATCGAGGCCGAGGCACAGGGCAGCGTCATTCTGGTGCGTGATTACGACCCGAGCATCCCCGACCTGTTGATCGACCGTGAGCAGATGATCCAGGCCGTGCTCAATATCGTGCGCAACGGCATGCAGGCCATCGCCGGGCAGAAGCACGACATGGGCCTGGGCCGCATCAGCCTGCGCACCCGAACCCTGCGCCAGTTCACCATTGGCCATACCCGCCACCGCCTGGTGGTCAAGGTGGAGATCATGGACAACGGCCCCGGCATCCCGCCGGAACTGCAGGAAACCATCTTCTACCCCATGGTCAGCGGTCGTGCCGACGGCACCGGCCTTGGCCTGGCCATCACCCAGAACATCATCAGTCAGCATCAGGGCCTGATCGAATGCGAGAGCCACCCAGGCCACACCGTGTTCTCGATCTTCCTGCCACTGGAACAAGGAGCGACCACGCCATGAGCCGCAACGAAACCGTCTGGATTGTCGACGACGATCGTTCCATCCGCTGGGTACTGGAAAAGGCCCTGCAGCAGGAAGGCATGAGCATCCAGAGCTTCGACAGTGCCGACGGCGTCCTCGCCCGCCTGACCCGCCAGCAGCCGGACGTGATCATCTCCGACATCCGCATGCCGGGCGCCAGCGGCCTCGACCTGCTGGCCCGCATCCGCGAGCTGTATCCGCGCCTGCCGGTGATCATCATGACCGCGCACTCGGATCTGGACAGCGCCGTGGCCAGCTATCAGGGCGGTGCCTTCGAGTACCTGCCCAAGCCGTTCGACGTCGACGAGGCGGTCTCCCTGGTCAAGCGCGCCTTCCAGCACGCCCAGGAGCAACAGAGCCTGGCCGCTCCGGCCGCCCAGGCACGTACCCCGGAAATCATCGGCGAAGCGCCGGCGATGCAGGAGGTGTTCCGTGCCATTGGCCGCCTGTCCCACTCCAATATCACCGTGCTGATCAACGGTGAATCCGGCACCGGCAAGGAGCTGGTGGCCCATGCTCTGCATCGCCATAGCCCGCGCGCGGCGGCTCCGTTCATCGCCTTGAACATGGCGGCGATCCCCAAGGATCTGATGGAGTCCGAGCTGTTCGGCCACGAAAAAGGCGCCTTTACCGGCGCAGCCAACCAGCGCCGTGGACGCTTCGAGCAAGCCGACGGTGGCACCCTGTTCCTCGACGAGATCGGCGACATGCCGGCCGATACCCAGACGCGCCTGCTGCGCGTGCTGGCCGATGGCGAGTTCTACCGGGTCGGTGGCCACACCCCGGTGAAGGTGGACGTGCGCATCATCGCCGCCACCCACCAGAACCTGGAAACCCTGGTGCAGGCCGGCAAGTTTCGCGAAGACCTGTTCCACCGCCTCAACGTCATCCGCATCCATATTCCACGCCTGGCCGACCGCCGCGAAGACATCCCCACCCTGGCCAACCACTTCCTCGCCCGTGCGGCGCAGGAGCTGGCAGTCGAGCCCAAGCTGCTCAAGAGCGAAACCGAGGATTACCTCAAGCACCTGCCCTGGCCGGGCAACGTGCGCCAGCTGGAGAACACCTGCCGCTGGATCACCGTCATGGCGTCGGGGCGCGAGGTGCATGTCGACGACCTGCCGCCCGAGCTGCTGACCCAGCCGCAGGACGCCGCCCCGGTAACCAACTGGGAGCAGGCGTTGCGCCTGTGGGCCGATCAGGCCCTGGCACGCGGCCAATCCAACCTGCTCGACAGCGCCGTGCCGGCCTTCGAGCGCATCATGATCGAGACCGCCCTCAAGCACACCGCAGGCCGTCGCCGCGATGCCGCCCTGTTGCTGGGCTGGGGCCGCAATACCCTGACGCGCAAGATCAAGGAACTGGGCATGAAGGTCGACGGCGGGGATGACGACGACAGCGACGACTGAAGCCTCCAGGCGGATGACGGCAGCCTGTGCGATGCCGTCATCCGCGTCGTTTAGCTGAAAAAGCTGTCGTCACCACCGTCGAAGAAATCACCACCGTCGAAGTAGCTGTCATCGGCATAGCTGTCGCCTGGCGAACCCGCATCGAAATTGCCGGGATCCTGCTGCAGCGGAGGCTCGACCACCTCGACGATCTCCGTCGGGCTGCCGTGATGGAACAGGCCGCTGAGCATATCGGCCATCATCACACCACCGGCCACACCGGCCGCCGTCTGCAAGGCACCGCGCATGAAACCACCACCCTGCCCCGGCAGTGCAGCCGGTTGCGCCGGTCGCGGGTCGCTGGCGGCAGCGCCCTGGGAAAAGCGCGTTTGCCCCCAGCCGTCCGGGCGCGAGCTCGGCTGCGGCTGAGCATCACGCGCACCACCACCGAACAAACCGGAAAGAAAGCCGCCGCTGCTGGGGCGTTGTTGCTGCATCTCGGCCAGTTGCGCTTCCAGCTCCTTGACCCGCTGATCCTGGCGCTTGAGTGCCGCCTCCTGAATCAGGATGGTCTGCGCCATGTAATAAGGTGCCGCCGGCTGGCGCGCGACATGCTCGGCGATATGCGCATCGGCCTCGGCATCGCGGGCAGCGCTCTGCCGCTCGGCGTCGTGCAAACGCGAGAACAGGCCATCGATCAGGGTTCGTTCTTCGGAATTCATGGGTGCCTCGTTTACTGCAAGTGGCACATCCCTGTAGGGAATTCCTGCGAGGCAGATGCCTCGCTCTGCAGCGTTTGAGCGAGACGCCAGAACGCAGTTCCCTGCCGATCAGCCGCGCTGAGCGTTCTTGATGGAAATTTGCGTATTGAGTGTCCAGAAGTCATAGAGCACGCCAACCAGAAACAGGCCGCCGGTCAGCAGATAGATGATTCCGGTGATCCATTTGCCCTGGTACATGCGGTGCACGCCGAACACGCCGAGGAAGGTCAGCAGTATCCAGGCCACGTTGTAGTCGATCTCACCGGCGGTGAAACGCAGGTCGGCCTCGCGATCCATCGCCGGAATCAGGAACAGGTCGATGATCCAGCCGATGAACAGCAGGCCCAGGGTGAAGAACCAGATGGTGCCGGTCACCGGTTTGCCGTAGTAGAAGCGGTGCGAACCGAGAAAACCGAATATCCACAGCAGGTAGCCGATCAGCTTGCTGTGCGTGTCCTGTCGTTGCATGGCGACCCCCTTGTGCGACATAGCATTATGACGCCACGGTTGTTGAAAAGGTTTCCTCCGCCGGCCTCACGGAATGACCGCACGAATGGCTTGATAGCATTGCGGCACCCGGATACTGTATATAAAAACAGTATCGATATTCTCCGCATGCAACTGATCGAAAAGCTCACCATCCTCGCCGACGCCGCCAAATACGACGCCTCTTGCGCCAGCAGCGGCGCACCGAAACGCAGCTCCAAGGGCAAGGCAGGAATCGGCTCGACCAATGGCATGGGCATCTGCCACAGCTACACACCGGACGGGCGTTGCGTGGCGCTGCTGAAGATCCTGCTGACCAACTTCTGCCTGTACGACTGCCAGTACTGCATCAACCGTCGCTCCAGCGATGTGCCTCGGGCGCGCTTCTCCCCCGAGGAAGTGGTGACCCTGACCCTGGACTTCTACAAACGCAACTGCGTCAGCGGCCTGTTCCTCAGCTCCGGCATCATCCGCTCCGCCGACTACACCATGGAGCAGTTGATCCGTGTCGCCAAGCTGCTGCGCCGGGAGCACCAGTTCCGTGGCTACATTCACCTCAAGACCATCCCCGACGCCGCGCCGGAGCTGATCGCCGAGGCCGGCCTGTATGCCGACCGCCTCAGCGTCAATATCGAACTGCCCACCGAGACCAGCCTGCTGCGCCTGGCGCCGGAGAAGAACGTTGGTAGCATTCACCAGGCCATGCAGCACATTCACCTGGGTGAGCGCGAGGCCAAGGAAGAGCGCCGTGCGCCGCGCTTCGCCCCAGCCGGGCAGAGCACGCAGATGATCGTCGGCGCCGACGCCACCGACGACAGCACCATCCTGCACAACGCGCAGACGCTTTACAGCGACTATCGCCTGCGCCGCGTCTACTACTCGGCCTTCAGCCCCATCCCGCAAAGCCCGAAGACGGTGCCCTTCGAGGCGCCGCCATTGCTACGCGAACACCGTCTGTATCAGGCCGACTTCCTCATGCGCGGTTATGGCTTCAGCGCCACGGAGCTGCTGGCTGGCCCCGGTAACCTGGCGCTGGACATCGATCCCAAGCTGGCCTGGGCGCTGGCCAATCGCGAGCAATTTCCCGTCGACCTGAACCGCGCCGATGAGTCCTTGATCGCCCGCGTGCCTGGCATCGGCGTGCTCAGTGCGCGGCGCCTGGGTGCGCTGCGGCGTGAGCGACGCATCCGCTATGAAGACCTTACCCGCCTGCGCTGCGTACTAGAGAAGGCCAAACCCTTCATCGTCACCCAGGACTACCGCCCACCGCGCGCCGAACACGAATCCATGGTGCTGCGCCAGCAACTGCGCGACACCCCGGCACAGATGGCGCTGTGGTGATGCACAGCCTGCGCTTCGACGGCACCTTCGCCACCTGGCGCCAGGCAGCACGCCGCGCCTTGCTGCAGGGGCTGGCGCCGCATCAGGTGCAATGGCTGGACGAAGAAAGCGCGCCCGGCCTGTTCGATGAAGCGGCCGAGCGCGCACCGGAGCCCAGCGGCCGCCTGCGCGTTTCTCCCGAGTTGCTGGACCTATTGGAAAGCGCCGCGCAATACCGTGGCGACGAGCGCTGGAGCCTGCTGTACCGGGTGCTCTGGCGCTTCGTGCAGGGCGAGCGCAGCGCCATCCTGGCCGGCGACCCCGACGGCAGCGAGCTGCAGCGCCGGCTCAAGGCCGTGCGCCGTGAAGCGCACCACCTGCACGCCTTCGTCCGCTTCCAGCCGTGCAAGACCGAAGGCGCGCCGGACTTCGTCGCCTGGTTCGAGCCGGCGCACGACATCCTCGCCTCGGCCAGCGGCCACTTCGCCGAACGCCTGGGCAAGCACAGTTGGTTGATCGCCACCCCACGCGATGGCGTGCTCTGGGATGGCCAGCACCTGCAGCACGAGCGGCGCTGCCCGGCGCAGTGGCAAGCCTGGGCACAACAGCCCGAGGATGACGGCCAGGCGCTATGGCGCGCCTACTACGGCAGCACCTTCAACCCGGCACGCCTCAATCGCACGGTGCTGCAGCAGCATCTACCGCTACGCTTCTGGAAACATCTGCCGGAAGGGCCGCTGATCCCGCAGTTGATGAGCGAGGCACGCGCCGGCGCGCAGCGCGACGGCCAGGCTCTGGTGCTGGTCGGCAGGAAGGGCAAACGCATTGCCCGAATGAACGAAGGGGACGCATCGCGTCCCCCGTCTGGCAGCGTCAGCGGAAACGACGCCCCGGATCTTCCTCGCTGATCTCCAGCGACAGGCCCTGCGCCATGCTCGTCAGGTGGTCGCCATCGGTTTCCGAGCCCAGCTTGATCATCAGGCGCAGGTCGTTGGCCGAGTCGGCATAGAGCAGCGCGTCCTCGTAGGTAATCTCGCCCTGGGTGTAGAGGTTGTACAGCGCCTGATCGAAGGTCTGCATGCCCTGCTCGGTGGAGCGCTTCATCAGGCTCTTGAGTTCGTGGATCTCGCCCTTGCGGATCAGGTCGGCGGCCAGCGGCGTGTTGATCAGCACCTCGATCACCGCACGACGGCCCTTGCCGTCCGGGGTCGGCACCAGTTGCTGGGCGACGATGGCCTTGAGGTTGAGCGACAAATCCATCCACACCTGGTTGTGTCGATCCGGTGGGAAGAAGTTGATGATGCGATCCAGCGCCTGGTTGGCGTTGTTGGCGTGCAAGGTGGCCAAGCACAGGTGGCCGGTCTCGGCGAAGGCCACGGCGTGATCCATGGTTTCGCGGGTACGCACCTCGCCGATCATGATGACGTCCGGCGCCTGGCGCAGGGTGTTCTTCAGCGCCACCTCGAAGGAGTCGGTGTCGATGCCCACCTCACGCTGGGTGACGATGCAACTCTGGTGCTGGTGGATGTACTCGATCGGATCCTCGATGGAAATGATATGGCCACTGCTGTTGCGGTTACGGTAGCCGATCATCGCCGCCAGCGAGGTGGATTTACCCGTGCCGGTGGCACCGACGAACAACACCAGGCCGCGCTTGGTCATCGACAGTTTCTTGAGGACTTCCGGCAGCTTGAGGTCGTCGAGGGTGGGAATGTTGGTTTCGATGCGGCGCAGCACCATGCCCACCAGGTTGCGCTGGTAGAAGGCACTGACACGGAAGCGGCCGATGCCGCGCGCGCTGATGGCGAAGTTGCACTCGTGGTGCTCGGCGAAATCGCGGCGCTGGGCATCGTTCATCACCCCCAGCACGGTTTCGCGAGCCTGCTCCGGGGTCATGGGGTTCTTGGTCACCGGCATGATCTTGCCATTGACCTTCATCGAAGGCGGCACACCGGTGGTGATGAACAGATCCGAACCACCCTTTTCCACCATCAGACGCAGCAGCTTCTCGAATTCCATCGTCGCTCTCGTAGCTTCGTGTGCAATACCGCCGGCAGGTGACTGCCGAATCGTAGGAGCGAGCTCTGCTCGCGAACAGGCTAACGCCAAAAGCTTCGCTCGCGATGTTCGCTCCTACACCAGTTCCTATAAGTTTTCCGGACTCTTGGCCTTTTCCCGCGCGCTGTCGCGGCTGACCAGGCCCTTGGCCACCAGGGTCTTGAGGCAGGCATCGAGGGTCTGCATACCCAGCGCGCCTCCAGTCTGGATCGCCGAATACATCTGCGCCACCTTGTCCTCACGGATCAGGTTACGGATGGCCGGCGTACCGATCATGATTTCGTGGGCCGCCACGCGACCACCACCGATCTTCTTCAGCAGGGTCTGCGAGATCACCGCCTGCAGCGATTCGGACAGCATCGAGCGCACCATGGATTTTTCCTCGGCGGGGAACACGTCGACCACGCGGTCGATGGTCTTGGCCGCGGAGGTGGTGTGCAGGGTGCCGAATACCAGGTGGCCGGTTTCCGCCGCGGTCAGCGCCAGGCGGATGGTCTCCAGGTCACGCATCTCGCCCACCAGGATGATGTCCGGGTCTTCCCGCAGCGCCGAGCGCAGGGCTTCGGAGAAACCATGGGTGTCGCGGTGCACCTCGCGCTGGTTGACCAGGCACTTCTTCGACTCGTGGACGAATTCGATGGGGTCTTCGATGGTGAGGATATGGTGGTACTTGTTGCTATTGAGGTAGTCGAGCATCGCCGCCAGGGTGGTCGACTTGCCCGAGCCGGTGGGGCCGGTGACCAGCACCAGGCCGCGCGGCACGTCGGTGATCTTGCGGAATACCTCACCCATGCCCAGGTCGTCCATGGTCAGCACCTTGGACGGAATGGTACGGAACACCGCACCGGCGCCCCGGTTCTGATTGAAGGCGTTGACCCGGAAGCGTGCGACACCCGGCACCTCGAAGGAGAAGTCGGTCTCGAGGAATTCCTCGTAATCCTTGCGCTGCTTGTCGTTCATGATGTCGTAGATCAGCGCGTGCACCTGCTTGTGATCCAGCGGTGGCAGGTTGATGCGGCGCACGTCGCCGTCGACGCGGATCATCGGCGGCAAACCGGCCGAGAGGTGCAAATCCGACGCGCCTTGCTTGGCGCTGAAGGCAAGCAGCTCGGTAATATCCATGGGACTCCCCAATTGCAGGCAAGCAGGTAGAATGCCGCGAACGCTTAACGGCCGGGCCGCAAGTAATGTCCACGATAGCAGAGAATATTGCAAAGGTCGGAGCGCGCATCCGTGAGGCGGCGCAAGCATCGCAGCGCGATTTTGCAGGGATCGGCCTGCTCGCGGTGAGCAAGACCAAACCCGCCGAGGCCATTCGCGAGGCGCATGCCGCCGGTATCCGCGACTTCGGCGAGAACTACCTGCAGGAAGCACTGGAAAAACAGGCCACCTTGAGTGACCTGCCCTTGATCTGGCACTTCATCGGCCCCATTCAGTCGAACAAGACCCGGCCCATCGCCGAGCATTTCGACTGGGTACATTCGGTGGATCGCCTGAAAATCGCCCAACGCCTGTCCGACCAACGCCCTGCGCACCTGCCCGCGCTGAATATCTGCCTGCAGGTCAATGTCAGCGGTGAGCAGAGCAAATCCGGCTGCAGCCCTGCAGAGCTGGCGGAGCTGGCCCAAGCCGTGGCCGCTCTGCCCAACCTGCATCTGCGCGGGCTGATGGCGATACCCGAACCCACCGATGATGTCGCCGCGCAGCACGCTGCCTTCGCCCGTCTGCGCCAGTTGCGTGACGACCTGGCGCTGAACCTCGATACCCTGTCCATGGGCATGAGCCATGACCTGGAAGCCGCCATCGCCGAAGGCGCCACCTGGGTACGCATCGGCACCGCCCTGTTCGGCGCCCGCGACTATGGCCAGCCCACTCACTGAATGAAGGAATTCCCGCAATGAGCAACCCGATCATCGCCTTCGTCGGCGCCGGCAACATGGCCGCCAGCCTGATTGGCGGCCTGCGCGCCCAGGGCGTGGCGGCCAGTGCCATCCGCGCCAGCGAGCCTGGCAGCGAACAACGCGCACGGCTGCAGCAGGAACAGGGCATCGCCACCTTCGCCGACAACGCCGAAGCCATCAAAGGCGCCGACCTGATCGTGCTGGCGGTAAAGCCGCAGGTCATGAAGGTAGTGTGCCTGGATCTGGCCGCACACCTCACACCGAACCAGGTAATAGTCTCCATCGCCGCCGGCATCAGTTGCGCCAGCCTGGAGAAATGGCTGGGCGAGCGCCCTGTGGTGCGCTGCATGCCCAACACACCGGCGCTGCTGCGCCAAGGCGTATCCGGCCTGTTCGCCAACCCGCGCGTCAGCGCCGAGCAGAAGGCGCAGGCCGAGCAGGTGCTTAGCGCGGTCGGCCTGGCCCTGTGGCTGGACGAGGAAAGCCAGCTCGATGCCGTCACCGCCGTTTCCGGCAGCGGCCCGGCCTACTTCTTCCTGCTGATCGAGGCCATGACCGCAGCCGGCGAACGACTCGGCCTGCCACATGAGACCGCCGCCCGCCTGAGCATCCACACCGCCCTGGGCGCCGCACGCATGGCCAGCGAAAGCGACGTGGACGCCGGCGAGCTGCGCCGCCGCGTCACCTCGCCGAACGGAACCACCGAAGCGGCGATCAAAACCTTCCAGGCCGGCGGCTTCGAGGCGCTGGTACAACAGGCACTCGATGCCGCCGCCAACCGTTCGGCCGAACTGGCCGAGCAACTGGGCTAGGGTCTGTCGACGACGACCACGCCGAAGTATCAAGTGCCCTTAAAAGGAGACAGCATGTCCGGACTCATCGAAGCCCTCATCTACATCATCCAGACCCTCGGCAGCCTGTACCTGCTGATCGTGCTGCTGCGCTTCATCTTGCAACTGGTGCGCGCCGACTTCTACAACCCGCTCAGCCAGTTCATCGTCAAGGCCACGCAGCCGCTGCTGACGCCGCTGCGCCGCATCATCCCCGGCATCGCCGGGCTGGATCTGGCCTCGCTGATCCTGGCCATCGTGGTGCAACTGCTGCTGATGATCGTCACCCTGACCCTGATGGGCTACAACGTCGGCGGCTTCATCCTGCAGCTGCTGGTGTGGTCGATGATCGGCGTGACCTCGCTGTTCCTCAAGGTGTTCTTCTTCGCCCTGATCATCAGCGTGATCCTCTCCTGGGTCGCGCCCGGTAGCTACAACCCCGGCGCACAACTGGTGAACCAGATCTGCGAACCGCTGCTGGCGCCCTTCCGCCGCCTGCTGCCTAATCTGGGCGGCCTGGATATATCGCCGATCTTCGCCTTCATCGCCATCAACCTGGCGGATCGCTTCATCATCGGCGGCCTGGCGGCCTATACCGGCCTGCCGCCCATGCTCAGCCCCTTCCTCTGAGGATGAGTTTCTACCGCTGGGACGGCGAGGATCTGATCCTCGACTGCCACCTGCAGCCCAAGGCGAGCAAGGACGAGTTCGCCGGGCTGCACGGTGAGCGGCTGAAGATCCGCCTCACCGCCCCGCCCGTGGAGGGCAAGGCCAACGCCCACCTGCAGGCCTTCCTGGCCAAGGCCTTCGGCGTCGCCAAGAGCCAGGTGAGCCTGGAAAGCGGCGAGCTCAACCGGCAGAAACGCCTGCGCATCCGCGCCCCCCGCTGCCTGCCCTCCCTGCCTGGTCTGCAGCGCCCCTGACGACCGCTCGGCCACCCCAGCCGACCATAAGGCGGGACTGTCGCAGCAGCGATTGACGCTTACCTCGTACCTCGCATAATGCAGGCTAACCGCATGACCCCATGCACCCTGGCGGCTGAATGACGCGCCCGTGCCAGGCCAAGGCCGAGCACTGCAGCTATCGAACGCCCTGAACCGTGTTGCTGTACGTATCGCCCGAGAGGAGAGCCAGGATGAGCATGGAACGTCTCAGTCAGCAGGTGGATGCCTACGTAGGTTGGAAGCGCGAACTGATCCGCGAGATCACCCGCTACCGGGGCTGGCTCGAACACAACCGCCTCAGCTCCGACGCCGTCACCAGCAAACTCGAGCGCGCCCTCAAGCTGCTGCGTACCGACCATATCACCCTGGCCTTCGTCGGCGAGTTCTCGCGCGGCAAGACCGAACTGATCAACAGCCTGTTCTTCTCCGAATATGGCCAGCGCATGCTGCCATCCCAGGCCGGACGCACCACCATGTGCCCCACCGAGCTGTTCTTCGACCCGCGCTCGGAGCGCTCCTACATCCACCTGCTGCCCATCGAGACGCGCAGCACCTCTGCCAGCGTGGCCCAGTTCAAGCGCATCCCCCGCCACTGGGTGAGCATCCCGCTGGACAGCAGCGACCCGGAGAACATGGCTCAGGCCTTCAGCCAGGTAGCCAAGACCAAGGTCATGCCCGTGGAACAGGCGATCCAGCTCGGCTTCCACCCCGACATGCTGGAAAGTGCGGACAAGCGCGGTCATGTACTGGTGCCGGCCTGGCGCCATGCCATGGTCAACTTCGACCACCCCTTGCTGCGCCAGGGCCTGCGCATTCTCGATACGCCCGGCCTCAACGCCCTGGGCAGCGAGCCGGAACTGACCCTGTCGATGCTGCCCAATGCCCAGGCGATCATCTTCCTGCTGGCCGCCGACACCGGCGTCACCGCCAGCGACATGCAGATCTGGCAGCAGCACATCCGTCAGCTCGATGAAGACACGCCTACCAGCCTGTTCGCCGTGCTGAACAAGATCGACATGCTGTGGGACGACCTGGCCGGCGAAGCCTTCGTACACAACGCCATCGCCCAGATGCAGAGCGCCACGGCCAAACAACTTGGCCTCGACCAGGCCGACGTGTTGCCGTTGTCGGCCAAGCAGGCGCTGCTGGCCAAGGTGCGCCAGGATGAAGCGCTGCTGGCGCGCAGCCAGATGAGTGAACTGGAAAACCTGTTGTGCGAACGCATCGTCGCGCAGAAGGAACGCCTGATCGAAGAACAGGTGGTGCGTCAGGTGCTGGCACTGCTTAACAACAGCCAGCACGTACTTGGCCTGCGCCTGGAAAAGGTCAACGAACAACTGGCCCTGCTCGGCAACCACCAGCAGGACAACGGCCAGCTACTGCTGGAACTGACCGCCAAGACCAAGGACGATCACAACCTGCACCACAAGCGCCTGCTGGGGCTGAAGACCAACCAGCGCCTGCTGCAACGCCAGGGCCAGTTGCTGCGCCATGCGGTACGCGCCGAACGCCTGCAGGAGCACCTGGAAAAAGTTCGTCGCAACCTCAGCGGCAGCTGGACCACCCTGGGCATCAACCAGGCCATCGTCAGGTTCTTCCAGGCCGTGGAGCAGGATCTGCACAACCTGCAGCACGAAGCCGACCTGGCCAACAAGATGGTCGCCGCCATCTACCAACGGCACAACGAAGCGAGCCCACTGCACGGCGTCGACGCCCCGCAGTTGCAGATCAAGCGCTACTGGCGCGAGCTGCGCCAGCTACAGGCCAAGGGCGACCAGTTCCGCCTGCACCTGAAAACCCTGCTCACCGAACAGCGCAGCCTTACCCGCCGCTTCTTCGCCACTTTGGCGCAGGAGGCCATCGGCCTGCACCAACGCCTGCGCCACGACGCCGAACAATGGGCCGCCGACGCCCTGATGCCGCTGATGCAGCACACCCTGGAACACAAGCAGATGCTGGAAAGCCACATGCTGCGCCTCAAGGCCCTGGCCCAGGAAACCCAGCAAAGCCGCAAACGCAGCGAGCAACTGGCGCAATACCAGGAAGAACTGCAACAACAACTGGCCCAGGCCGCCGACATGCTCCGCACCCTGCGCCGCCCGGCGCCGGTGCAGCGCCAGGGCAAGGTGGTCAGCTTGCCGGTGGCGGCGCGGTTGTAGGAGTTTTGGGGCGAGAGAAGAACTTCTTACGCGCGGAACGCTTGGCTAGATATGATGAGCTGGATTGGTTTACCACCAACCAAGCCTCATGTTGCTCATCAAAACCCAAGTTTGGGAGGAAAATAAGACAAAGGCGGATGACTAGCCTTCCACTCCTCGGCAAACACCTTGGCTTCTTCGATTTGCTCAGGGGTCATTTTGGCTGCGATGTCCGGGAGCACATCCTCTGCAAAATCCTTTGAGCTCCCCCCACCATCCAACTTCAATAACAGAGACATCAAGCCATATCCCTTTACAAGATCCAGCGGAAAGCCAAGCCTATTGTCTGGCGTGTGAGCTAAGTCAGCCGCATATTCGCCTATAGCGCGGGCGTCCCCCGCCTCAGCCATCTTGACAAGCCAATACCTGGCCTTTTCAAGTTCGCCTCGCTCCTGAAAAATAATCATATATTGATTCATGCCATCTATACTGCCACCTTCAGCCGACTTCTTGATTAGCTCCTCAATACGCTGAGACTTATTCCACGGCCACTGAAAGGGACCTTCACCTTCTTTGTAACGCATAGCCAGTAGATATTGGGCCTGTGGATATCCAGCCTCGGCGGATTTTTCCAACCAATCGAAGTCACTGATGCCTAGATACAATACATACATGGCTTCAGCATCGCCCTTGGCGGCGCGAGCTTTGGCTTCCCTTTCAAACATAACAATCCAGTCACTAGAAGTCTTGGCGTATTCAGGGCACTCGTTAGCCAAACTACAGAGATTTCCTCCGTGATAAGCTAAACGCACCATGGCATACAAGTCGCCCTGATTAGCAGCGGCTGCCAACCATTTATAAGACTCTTCCGTTACGAAGCCTGCCTGGCGTAGCGACTCGCCCAAATAATATTGGGCCTCTCTATCGCCAGCCTCTGCAGCAATGCGCAAATACTTATCGCCATTTTTATATTGATTATAAAGCGCAATACCCTTTTCCTTGGCTGCCCGTTGCTCAGCCGTCAGATTACCTGCTGATAACGCCCCAACAAATAAAATAGATACTAAAAAGATCGCTATTTTTGCTTTCAACATCCTTTGCCCCCTTAAACCCAGCTTATTCCTCAGAACCTATATAATGTGCAATAGGCTGTCGCCAAGACTGCGCAGGGCTATACCATGAGGTCACCCTGCATATTTTTTCAAAATTCTGATCCAGAATATTCATATGCTTCTTGTAGCGAGCACGCATAAGGTCATTATCACTCCCCTCTCTGCCTACTCGTTCAACCCCCTCCCGCATAAACTCATCGATTGCCAGGCGATTGCTGCAGTAGGCTTGGCCAGCTTTGGGCTCGGGTTCACCAAAGGCATTCATTCGGATGCAGGCCTGGTAGAACTGAATTCGAGCATCTGCCAGCGAGTTGGTGCTTTGCGCATGCTGCACGACCCAGCCTAATACCCGCTCGATAGCCCGTTGTTGAACCAGCCAGCAGCCTGAATGCGTATAGGGTTTTTTCAGCTCGCGATAACTTTGGGTTTCTTCGTTGTAGACATAATCCACCGCAGTAAATGCCTCTGCCGGACTGCTCAGAGTCCAGAGAATCGGCCCCAGGGCAGCGGGGGTGGCCTCGACGATCCAGCGGCGTAGTTCTTCCGGATTGCTGTAGGTCATAAGCGAATGCGCGATTGGGCCGCCCTTGCCACCACGGGTCAGAGCTTCGTACAGGCTCATGACCAGGTCGTAGCCCTTGAGGAAGATCATCGCGGTATCGAGGCCCACCAGGCTCAGCAGGTTGAGCTTGTCGAGAAATTCGCGTGTTTCCTGATCGACCCAGTCCAGTGGGTAACCCTGATTGCGGTAGAGCTCGCGACGGTAGATATCGAGCAGGCCGGCAATGGCCTGATAGCCAACGGCAAAGGTGAACTCGCCTTCCACGCCCGGCCCGACGATGAGCGCTGCACGCATCTTGAGCACCAGGCATCTGTTGACCAATGACAGGCTGAAATCACCCTTGGCACCAATACCAAGCGCAGCACTGATGCTGCCGTCCAGTTGCGCCAGTGGCATCCACTGCTTCTTGGCTTGCTCGGCCAGGGCTGCGCCGCTCTTGAGGGGGGCCTGGAACCGGGCAGCGACGTCTTGCGGTGGTGCCCAGTTGAGAGCCCCCACCAGCTTGATGCCAGCCTGGATGCCAGCGAAGACGTCGAACTTACCCGTTAAGCCGCCATCGACGGGTGGATGACTTTCAGACATGGGGCCGCTGGAGTAGGTGCGATTTAGAACACCTCGCTCGGCTTCCTGCTGAGTATCGATACTGGGAGCCTGGCTATTCTTGCTGGGACCCAGACGCAGGCTGCCGTTGAGCATCAGAGAAGCGCCGGCAAAGCCCCAGGCGACCAAATTGAAATAGAGCGCAAAGCGGCCCAGCTCGATGAAGACTTTTTCGTTGCGATAGTTGTAATAATGCGCCGACAGTGATTTAGCCGTTTCCATGGACGGCAATTCAACGTCGCATAACTGCACTTCACCACGGGCCGGGCTCCAGTCGAGGGTCAGGCCTGCTGAGGCGGTAAAGCCTTCGGCCATGCTGAAAGAGGGAGCAGTGGTGGTAACCACCTTGTGAACGTTACTCACCGGAGGGGTAAGGCAGCGAATTAGCTGGGACTGAGGGCTGGCATTGAACAGGTTCAAACCTAGCCCTGCTTTGTCTTGAAACAACACCTGGCGCAGGGTGTCACCCCAACTCTTGCGCGAAGCTTCATCTTCCAGAGTGGTGACCTGGTAGCCACGCTTTTGCAGTTCGCCATGGAATCTGTCGATGTCGAACAGGCCTTCCTTGTCGAACCAGCCGCCCTCCTGGTCTTCAAGACGCAGCCCTCCCTGCTCCTTCAGCCAGGCTTCAAGGGCTGTGCTGGTCTGACTCGCCACACTACCCGCTCCCGAGACCGCATCGCCGTACTGCAGCCCTTCGGTATTGAGTTTGTCGATATCCTTGCCAAGGTGGGTCAGCATCTTTTGCAGGCTGAACTGTTCGAGAATACGCTCGCCTTTCGGCGCACTGAATTCCCGGAGTGGGAAGTTGGTCTTGACCAGGCGTTCGACCGGCACGGGCGCAAAGCTTTCCGGCTCCCACAGCAAGGTGCGGCGAGGCTCGCTGTTGACCACGTTGCTTTGCGCCAATTGACGCAGTTCATCGAGCGCTTGCTGCAGCTCATCCCACTTGGCTCGCTCGGCATCAAACAGGCCAGCAGGCGCGGCAAGATTCTTGCCGGTTGCGTTCAGCCATTGCTCATAACGGTCAGCGATGCGCTGGTTGATGGCTTTCTGTTCCTGAAGCAGATCGAGATAGCGCTGATAGGCGCTGACGCCTTCCGCCAATTGAGCTTCGCTCCCAGCCAAGGCGAACTCGGGCAGCGCCAAACCATACTGCGCAGCCTTGAGCATGGCTTCGACATAGGCCTTGTGCTTTTGCACCGTTTCCAGTCTTTCAGCCTTACGCCGCTTGTAGCTCATGAGTTGTGGGCGACAATCTACGCTGCATTGCGCGAGCACTTCGTCGAGCTCGACTTGGCTTTCCTTAATGGCTTTATCCAGATCGCTAGTCAGTACCTTGGGTAGTGGCCCATCTTCCAGCAGGGCATCGCGCGCCTGCAGGTAGGCCTGCACAGCGTCACGGGCAGCGATTGCCTCGGGCATGAAGATTTGCTCGTTTTCCACCACATAACCCAGGATCTTGGCTTTTTCGTGGGCGACCTTCCGTAATTCCAGCCACTCGCGATGCAGGATCTGCAATTGGCGCAACTCCTCCATGCGCCTGAGCATGTCTTCATGCTGCGCCATGGCCTCGTCACGGTCGGTGGTGGTGCGGTAGTCAGGCACCGTGTCTTCGCGCAGATCTCGTTGATGCAACTCCAGCGCCGGATCTGCAATGCTTGGATACTCGCTCTCGAAGTACTGCATACGAGCCCGCTGCTCGCCTTCGAGGAAGTTGCTGAGCTTGGGCTCGAGGAAGTATTCCAGCAACGCGTAATCGTCTAGTGCGAGCTTGCGGGCATCCGCGTCGAGATCAGGCGAGAGGGCTTGTGTCAGTTGATGGCTGGACTCCTGCATGGCGTCCACCGCCGTTTGCGGTAGAAGCCAGAACGCTCGTTCCCCAGTGGCATAGATGATGCTGTCGTATTGCGTGGTGCAGGGCTGACGAGGCTGCTCCTGGAGGTTTTCTTCCTCACTGTGACTAGCCTGCTCTTCACAACGCGCAGGCAGTTTGAGGGTGTTATCCACGCGAGTGCTGTTTGCGGTATCCGTGCTTTGCATGCTGCGTTCCTTCAATCAATCTGCCAATGCGGCGAGTCGCTCGACCTTGATATAGACCTTGTCCTGGCTGGCGAGAATATCCATGACATCGGCGCGCTCCCGCAGATGGGTACGCTGAGCTAGTGGCGTGACGGCCGTTAAATGGCGCCCTTGAGTGATGCCATAAGTTTCTAGAAGTGCCAGATTATCCAGCCAGGTGAGTAGCTGGCCGGGTAATGGGTCGTGGAAGTGGGTATGCCTGCCTTCGAGCCAATAGAGGCGCCGCATGGTGTCATGGACGGGCTCGATTCCATCGGCAAGGCTGTAATGCATCTGCTGGTAGGGTGCGTTGGCTGGCGCGCTCCAGCGGTACCAAGGTTCCTGACACTCAAGCAGATGCCGAGGAACTGGGCTGTATACCTCCAGCCAGGAACCAAACAAGGTGCCTGGCTCTGTCAGCGCCAGAGTCGCCCAGAGTTCGGGCAGCCAGTATGTAGCCAGGCTTTGTCCACCCGCATGATCATTGACCACCAGTAACCAACGGGCATGAGCCAACGCCGAAGTCTCGTCAGTAGCCACTATGGCGATACCCGCTCGATTTTCCAGGCACAGGGTGGCAGCCTGGGAAGCCAACTCAGTATCAACCTTGGCAGAGAACCAAAGAGGCCCGTCCTTCAAGAACTGTGGATAGTCCGTGCTTGCGAAGAGGTATTCGATTCGTACCAAGTCCCCCGTGGAGGCAAGCCGTGCGCGAGCGTCAGGGCTACGGCGCTGATCGATGATGAAAAACAGCTCACACCCTGGCGGAACGGCAAGAGGGCCACAAGCTGTGGCCTGCAGTTGACTCAGGCCTGCTGACATGTGCATGCCTCCCCGCGCGTACACGGCTTACCAGCCTTTTTGCCACACAAAGGTGTAAAACCGGGCAACAACTGCTTAGGCGCGGGAACCAGTAAGGCGCCTGGCCGATCTCTGTCCGCCGCGTTGGGCAGCAATGGCGCCAGTATCTTCAACCCCGAACCACTGCCCGGCGCCCCGCCCGTGTTCATCTTGATGGTCGCGCCGCTGATGGTCACGCCACTGGGGTCGAGCTTGACGAAGCTGCCGCCACCGGCTGCGGTCAGTTCCATACCAGCGTCGATGACGACCTTGCTACCAGCGTTATAGTGCAGCTCGTTGCCGGCCTCGATAAACAGGCCGCTGCCGATCTTGTTGTGCTGGGTAGTAGCGACGGTGAGATGGTCGTTGGCGCGTACTTCCACCTTGCGGTCGAGGTCGGTGGTGCGGTGTTCTTCAGCTTTCAGCTCGGTGTAGGTGTTGGCCTCGACGGTGTCGTGGCGCTCGTTGCCGACGCGGATCTTCTGGTCGTGTTCGATGTTTTCGTCCCAGTCGCGCTGGGCGTGGATATAGATCTGCTCGGCGCCCTTGCGGTCTTCGATGCGAAATTCGTTGTAACCGCCACCGCCTGGGCTGCTGAGGGTCTTGAACACGCTGCGGGTCTTGTTCGCCGGCAGGTCGTAGGGCACTACGTGCTCGGCGTGATACAGACAACCGGTGACCAGCGGCTGGTCGGGGTCGCCTTCGAGGAAGGTGACCAGCACTTCCATGCCGACGCGAGGGATGGCCACGCCGCCGTAGGCCTTGCCGGCCCAGTTGGAGGCCACGCGCAACCAGCAACTGGTCTTGTCGTTGCCCTGGCCGTCGCGATCCCAGAAGAACTGCACCTTCACCCGGCCATATTGGTCGCAATGAATCTCTTCGCCGGCAGGGCCAGTGACCACGGCAGTCTGGCTGCCCAGTACCTTGGGTTTGGGGTGTTCCAAGCCGGGGCGGAAGGGGATGTCCCAGGGGGTGGCGGTAAAACGGTTGCGGTAGCCCTGCTGGAAGCCGTCGCCCGGCTGGGTGTTGCTGGTAACCGACTCTTCCAGCACCTGTGGTTGCTTGCCTTCGTGGATCACTTCGGTGAGTAACCAGAGGTCGTTCCACGGCTGGCGCGGATGGCCGGTCAGGGCAAGGAAGTGGCCGCAGCACAGGTAGGCGTCGCTCTTGCCTTCGGCCAATTCGTAGTCGCTGCGCAGGCGTTCCAGGCTGCGCTTGGCCAGGTGCTTGCCGCGAGTACGGTCGGTGAAGCGGCCGGGGTAGTCGTACATTTCCAGGACGGGAAAGAATTCGCTGCTGTAGCCGGCTTCCATCTGCAGCTTGGGCTGCTCGAAGTCGTAGTCGCGCCAGGTAACCTGGGTGGTGCGAGTTTCCAGGCGCACGCCGAAGGCGCGCACCACTTCGTGGCTGGCGGCCAGGCCGCTGTCCTGCTGGTAGTTGAGCGGGTCGAGCCGGGGGAAGACGGTGGCGTCGTCGCCGAACACCAGGACGTGGCCGTCTTCGCTGTGCTGGAAATGGAAGCTGATGCCTTCCTCTTCGCACAAACGCTGGATGAAATACAGGTCGTTTTCGTCGTACTGGGTGCAGTAGATGCGTTCGGGGTAGACGTAGGGGCCGAACTGCATGCGGTAGTCGGTGCCTTCGAGCAGGCCGTGTTCTTCGAGCACGGCGGCGATGATCTGCGGCGCGGTCATGTGCTGGAAGATGCGCTGGTCGAAGCTGTGGCCGAGGTAGGCCAGGGTGGGGCGCAGGTCGATGTGGTAGCGGGTCAGGCGCTTGCCGGAGTCGCCCTGCTCGACGCCATAGATGATGCCGTGCACGCCCTTGCCGCTGGGGCCGAAGGCCAGGTAGGCGGGCTGGTTGATCAGGGCGTGGAGGTCGAGGTCGGCGCGCGGGCTGACCAGGTCGATCTCGAAGCGGTAGGGCTTGTTGAGCATTTCCCGGCCAGTGAAGGACAGCACTTGCAGGTCGCTGTCGACGGCGGGAATGGTCAGGGTGATATGCGCCTGGTTGGCATCCAGCATGCTGTGTTCTCCATCCATGAGTCGGGCAAGATCGGAGAGTGCCGGACACTGGATGAAGGTTCAATGCTGGCGGGGCGATAGCATGACCTCGTTCACGTAAAAGGTGCCGTGCCGCGATAGCCGGCGTCAGCAGCGTTCAGGCGGGCATGGTCTGCGAACTTGCCGCTGGGGGCGGTGCTCTTTAGACTGGCGCCCTCCCCCGATTCGTTAGCCACGCTCCCATGCCCACTGCCTTTCCCGAAGATTCCGTCGGCCTGGTCAGCCCCCAGGTATTCAAGTTCACCGAGCCGCTGGCACTGGCCTGCGGGCGCAGCCTGGCCGAGTACGAACTGGTCGTCGAGACTTATGGCGAGCTCAACGCCAAGCGCTCCAATGCCGTGCTGATCTGCCACGCCCTGTCTGGCCATCACCACGCCGCCGGCTACCACAGCCCGGATGATCGCAAACCCGGCTGGTGGGATAGCTGCATCGGCCCCGGCAAGCCCATCGACACCAACAAATTCTTCGTCGTCAGCCTCAACAACCTGGGTGGCTGCAATGGTTCCACCGGCCCCGGCAGTGCTAACCCGGCTACCGGCAAGCCGTATGGAGCGGATTTCCCGGTGATGACGGTGGAGGACTGGGTGCACAGCCAGGCGCGCCTGGCCGATCAGCTCGGCATCGCCCAGTGGGCCGCAGTAATCGGCGGCAGCCTCGGCGGTATGCAGGCCCTGCAATGGACCATCAGCTACCCGGAGCGCGTGCGTCACTGCCTGGCCATCGCCTCGGCACCCAAGCTGTCGGCGCAGAACATCGCCTTCAACGAGGTGGCGCGCCAGGCCATCCTCACCGATCCGGAATTCCACGGCGGGCACTTCATCGAGCAGGGCGTGATCCCCAAGCGCGGCCTGATGCTGGCGCGCATGGTCGGGCACATTACCTACCTGTCCGATGACGCCATGGGCGAGAAATTCGGCCGTGGCCTGAAGAGCGAGAAGCTCAACTACGACTTCCACAGCGTCGAGTTCCAGGTGGAAAGCTACCTGCGCTACCAGGGCGAGGAGTTCTCCGGGCGCTTCGACGCCAACACCTACCTGCTGATGACCAAGGCGCTGGACTACTTCGACCCGGCCGCTACCCACGACGGTGACCTGGCCAAGACCCTGGCCGTGGCCAAGGCGGATTTCTGCCTGATGTCCTTTACCACCGACTGGCGCTTCTCCCCCGCCCGCTCGCGGGAGATCGTCGATGCGCTGACGGCGGCGAAGAAGAACGTCTGCTACCTGGAGATCGACGCGCCGCAAGGCCACGATGCCTTCCTCATGCCGATCCCGCGCTACCTGCAGGCCTTCGGCAGCTATATGAAACGGATCGAGGTATGAGCATGCGAGCGGATCTGGACATCATTCAGGAGTGGATCGCCCCGGGCAGCCGTGTGCTCGACCTGGGTTGTGGCGACGGCGAGCTGCTGGCCTGGCTACGCGACAATAAACAGGTCTCCGGCTACGGCCTGGAGATCGACCCGGACAAGATCGCTCTGTGCATCGAGCGCGGCGTCAACGTCATCGAGCAGAACCTCGACCTGGGCCTGGGCAACTTCGCCAGTGACAGCTTCGACGTGGTGGTCATGACCCAGTCGCTGCAGGCGCTGCACTACCCGGACAAGGTGCTGGCCGAGATGCTGCGCGTCGGCAAGACCTGCATCATCACCTTCCCCAACTTCGGCCACTGGCGCTGCCGCTGGTACCTGACGACAAAAGGTCGCATGCCGGTGTCGGACTTTTTGCCCTACACCTGGTACAACACGCCGAACATCCATTTCTGCACCTTCGAGGACTTCGAGCGCCTGTGCCATGCTCAAGGTGCCCGCGTGGAAGAACGCCTGGCGGTGGATCGCGACCACCGCCACGGCATTGCCAGCCGCATCTGGCCCAACCTGCTGGGCGAGATCGGCATCTACCGCATCAGTGCGGCAGGCCTGGCCGGCCACCCCGTCGCGGTCTGACAACGAGGAGCCCATCATGCGTCGCATCATTCCCTTCCTCATCGCCCTGTGCCTGGCCCTGCCGGCCGCCGCCGAGCGCAAGCAAAGCTTCGGCGATCTGGACATGCACTACAGCGTGTTCAACTCCAGCTTCCTGCAGCCAGAGATCGCCAGCGCCGCCGGCCTGGTGCGCAGCAAGACCCAGGGCGTGGTCAACGTGGCCGTGCTCAAGGCCGGCAAACCCAGCACTGCCGTGGTCGCCGGTGAGATGAAGGATCTGCTGGGCAAGAGCACCGCCTTGAGCTTCCGCCAGGTCACCGAGGGTGACGCTATCTATTACCTGGCGCAGTTTCCATTCAAGACCCGCGAAGTGCTGAGCTTCACCCTGAACGTACGCCAGGGTGACGAGTCACACCGCATCACCTTCAATCAAGAGATGTTCCCGGACGAATGATGCCCTTCACCGAACTGGTACTGGCCAGCCACAACGCCGGCAAACTCAAGGAACTGCAGGCCATGCTCGGCGATGCCGTGCGCGTGCGCTCGATCGGCGAGTTCAGCCAGGTCGAACCGGAAGAAACCGGCCTGTCCTTCGTCGAGAACGCCATCCTCAAGGCGCGCAACGCCGCGCGTATCTCCGGCCTGCCAGCGCTGGCCGACGACTCCGGCCTGGCGGTGGACGCCCTCGGCGGTGCGCCGGGCATCTACTCGGCGCGATATGCCGATGGCCAGGGCGACGCGGCGAACAACGCCAAGCTGCTCGCCGCACTGAAAGACGTAGCGGATGCCGAGCGCGGTGCCCAGTTCGTCTGCGCCCTGGCCCTGGTGCGGCATGCCGACGACCCGCTGCCGATCCTCTGCGAAGGCCTGTGGCACGGCAGCATCCTGCACGAGGCGCGTGGCGAGCACGGTTTCGGCTACGACCCACTGTTCTGGGTGCCGGAAACCGGCTGCTCCAGCGCCGAACTGCCCGCCGAGCAGAAGAACCGCCTCAGCCACCGCGCCCGCGCCATGGCCCTGCTCAAGCAGCGCTTGGGGCTATGAAAGCTGCAAGCGACAAGCCTCAAGTTTCAAGTGAAAGCGGCTTGCAGCTTGCGGCTTGCGGCTTCGAGCTGCCGCCTCTGGCGGCCTACATCCATATCCCCTGGTGCGTGCGCAAGTGTCCCTATTGCGACTTCAACTCCCATGCCGCAGGGCCGACGCTGCCGGAAGAGGAATACGTCGACGCGCTGCTGGCCGATCTCGATAGCGACCTGCAGCACGTCCACGGCCGGCCGCTGAGTTCGATTTTCTTCGGCGGCGGCACGCCAAGCCTGTTCTCCGACCGTGCGCTGGGGCGCCTGTTGGAGAGCATCGAGCGGCGCATCGCCTTCGTGGCGGATATCGAGATCACCCTGGAAGCCAACCCCGGCACCTTCGAGCAGGCCAAGTTCAAGGGCTATCGCAGTCTGGGCATTAATCGCCTGTCCATCGGCGTGCAGAGTTTCCAGCAGACCAAGCTCAAGGCGCTGGGGCGCATCCACGACGGTGAAGAAGCCATTCGCGCTGCCGACATGGCCCGCGCCGCCGGCTTCGACAACTTCAACCTCGACCTGATGCACGGCCTGCCCGAGCAGAGCCTCGAGGACGCCCTGTTCGACCTGCGCACCGCCATCGCCCAGGCGCCCACGCACCTGTCCTGGTACCAGTTGACCATGGAGCCGAACACGGTGTTCTGGAGCCAGCCACCCACGCTTCCCGAAGACGATCTGCTGTGGGACATCCAGGAAGCCGGCCAGGCCCTGCTGGCCGCCGAAGGCTACGCGCAGTACGAAGTGTCGGCCTATGCCCGCCCCGGCAAGCAGGCCCGTCACAATCTCAATTACTGGACCTTCGGCGACTTTCTCGGCATCGGCGCCGGTGCCCACGCCAAGCTGAGTGCAGCGGACGGACGCATCCAGCGCACCTGGAAGACGCGCCTGCCCAAGGACTACCTCGACCCGGCCAAGGCCTTCCAGGCTGGCGAGCGCCTGCTCGAGGCCGACGAGCTGCCCTTCGAGTTCCTGATGAACGTGCTGCGCCTGAGCGATGGCGTGCCGATCGAGCTGTTCACCCAGCGCACCGGCCTGCCGCTCGCCCAGCTCGAGATGGCACGCCGCGAGGCCGAACGCCTGGGGCTGCTGCAAGCCGACAGCGCGCGGCTGGTGGCGACGGACAAGGGGCAGTTGTTTCTAAACGACCTGCTGCAGTTGTTCCTGGCCTAGTTCACCCACGGAGAGAAAGGAATCCGGTAGGCTACCGCGCTCGATTCGCACGGTCATCGCTCATACCGCACTCAAGGAGCCCGCATGGATCTGCTACTGGATCTGATCGTCACGCTTTCGCGCTGGAGCCGCAGCCACCTCGGCGACATCTCTCTGGCCATCATGGCCACCCTGCTGGTGCTGTTCGGCCCGGCCATCAACGCCTGGGTGCAACGCACCATCGGCAACCTCAACTTCGTGTTGCGCACCCTGCTGTTCGTGGTGTTCTGCGCGGTGGGCTATGGCCTGGCCATGATCTTTCTCACACCCTGGCTGGCCAAGGGCCTGGCGCAATTCAACAACTACACCCTGGCGCCGGTGCTGATCCTGATCTTCGCAGTGATCGGCATTCTGGCCGACCGCAACTAGCCTGCCATGGGTCAGGTCTGCAACCAGTCCAGCACGCGAGCAGCAAGTTGTTCCGGCGTCTCGTGAGTCGAGTCCAGGCGCAACAGCGGGCAGCTCAAGCGCTGGGCGATCCAGGCCTCATGCATGCGCAGGCTGCGGGTCTGCAGATCGCCCTGTTCGTAGCCCGCCGCCCAATGGAGAAAGGCCAGGCTCTGTTCATGCATATCGCCCCCTGGCTGAATGCGCTCGCCGTAGCGCTGTACCTCGCGCTGCTGCAGGCGCTGCATGCGTTCGGCATCATCCAGGCGCAGGAACAGTGCATGGCTGAACGAAGGGATCAAGGCCTCGCCCCAACTGCACAGCGAACCACTGAGCACCCAGGAGCAAGCCTGCGCAGCCTGCTCACGGATCAAGGCAACACGCTCTTCGGGCGGACGCTTGTGCAGATAAGGCGGCTCGCTGGGCTGCCAGTAGAAAGCGTCGGTGTCCAGGTGCAGCCAGCCGCAGTGCTCGGCCAGCGTGCGCGCCAGGGTGGTGGTACCAGCGCCGGATGCGCCGAAGATATGTAACCTGACCGCCATGGACTTCCCTCCCCCGAACTGGACTTCATCATGATTCGCACTTTCCAGCCAAACGACAGTGACGCCGTTCTCGACCTCTGGCTGGCTGCCTCGATCCAGGCCCACGACTTCGTTCCGCCAGCCTTCTGGCGGGAGCAGTTGCCGGCCATGCGCGAGCACTACCTGCCCAATGCCGAAACCCTGGTACTGGATGTCGAGGGGCAGATTCTCGGCTTTCTCTCATTGCACGAGCAACGCCTGGCAGCGCTGTTCATCAGCCCCGCCGCGCAGGGGCGCGGCCTGGGTCGAGCCCTGCTCGACGCCGCCAAGCAATGCCGCACAACCCTGGAGCTCGACGTCTACCGGGCCAATGCCCGAGCCGTGAATTTCTACCAGGCAGGCGGCTTCCGAGTGCTCGATGAAGGGCCTGACCCGCACACCGGCCAGGCGCAACTGACGATGCGCTGGCCAGGCCCATGATGCCGACTCAGTTGCCTGCGCGACGCAGCGCCTGTGGGGTGAAGTCGCGTGGCGTCAGCTTGGCGTTGAAGTCGTACATCGGCTCGTTGTTGTCCAGGCCATCGACGAAGTAGCGACCGCCCTTGAGGTCGTAGAGGGTTTCCAGCGTCGAGCCGAACATCGGCACCTCGTAATAGCTGATCGGATGCGCCTCCTGCAGGCCGATCAGCGCGCCGCTGCTGTCGTACAGATCGACAGCGAGGATCTGCCAGCTATCCTCGTCCAGGTAGAAACGACGCTTGCCGTAAGGATGGCTGAACCCCTTGCGCAACGTCGCCTCGACCACCCAGACACGGTGCAGCTCGTAACGCAGCAGCTCGGGATTGACGTGCTTGCTCTGCAGGATGTCGCCATAGGCAATGCCCTGCTGGTGCACCGCATAGCTGTTGTAGGGCATGAGCATTTCGCGCTTGCCCAGCAGTTGCCATTCGTAGCGATCCGGCGCGCCGTTGTAGGCATCCACCTGGTCGGCAGTGGCCATGCCATTGGTGTCCGGTTGCAGGCTGTCATAGGCCAGCATCGGCAAGCGCCTGACACGGCGTTCGCCACGGTTGAAGCGCCAGGCCTTGCGGATGGCCAGAACCTGATCGAGGGTTTCCTGTACCACCAGGGCCGAGCCGGCCAACTTGGCCGGCGCCGCTACCCGGTACTTGTAATAGAACAGGGTGTTGTCCAGATCCTTGGGGGTGACGCCCTCGCGCCCATAGAGGAAGTAGACGTTGCGCTCCAGTTTGAGCAGGTTGTAGCTGCCGTTGGCCAGCACGGCCGCCTGGTTGGTAATCATGCTGATCTGCTCGCCACGGTAACGCATGATGTGGTTCCAGATCGCCTCCTGGCCATTCTGCGGCAGAGGGAAGGGAATCCCGGAGGCCACGCCCTGCACGCCATTGCCGCCGGAAATCAGCTCGGCATTCAGCGCATTGAAGCGGGTGGCGTCGTAAATGCGCTGCGGTGCGGCCGCGCTGCGCCGAGTGGGGAACACCCGCAGGTAGAAACCGGGGTTCTGCTGCAGCAGGCTGTGCATGCCAGGCGGCAGCAAAGCCTCGTATTGCGCCAGGTTCTGGCTGTCGACCCGGTACAGAGGTTTGTCACTGGCGAAGGGATCCGGGTGGTGCATACCCACCTGATAACCGGCCGGCGGCGCGCTCACACCGCCGCTCCAGGCCGGGATGCTACCGGCCGCGTTGCCGGCCATTTCCCCACCCAGCGGCGTCAGGTCGCGGCCCAGACGCTCGGCCTGCGCCGCATCGACCTTGGCCTGAGCCTGTAGCGCCAAGGCGCTCAGCAACACAATGGAAACCGATCTCAACACAATGCTCTCCTCGCTGCGCCGAAAATCATCGCGCGGCTGTCGTATGACCACCCTTGAGGGTGGGCTTTATTGTTGTGTGCGGTGAGGAGCCGTCCTGGCTGTCGGGTGGGCCCGATCTGATGGTGCATCCTGCCGGTTCTGCTACTGATGGAGACGGGCAGTCGTCATGCCTGGCGCTGGAACTTGAGATCCCAGACACCGTGACCAAGGCGCTCGCCACGACGCTCGAACTTGGTCACCGGGCGCTCCTCGGGGCGCGGCACATAGGTGCCGTCGGCGGCCAGGTTGCGGTAGCCCGGTGCGGCGTTCATCACCTCGAGCATGTGCTCGGCGTAGTTTTCCCAGTCGGTGGCCATGTGCAGCACGCCACCGATCTTCAGCTTGCTGCGCACCAGCTCGGCGAAGGCCGGCTGGACGATACGGCGCTTGTGGTGACGCGCCTTGTGCCAGGGATCGGGGAAGAACAGCAGCACGCGATCGAGGCTGGCATCGGCCACGCAGTCGCGCAGCACTTCCAGGGCATCGCAGCTATAGACGCGCACGTTGCTCAGGTTCTGCGCCATCACACCGTTGAGCAACGCGCCCACGCCGGGCTTGTGCACCTCGACGCCGATGAAGTCCTGCTCCGGCGCGGCGGCGGCCATCTCCAGGGTGGAATGGCCCATGCCGAAGCCGATCTCGAAGGTGCGCGGCGCGCTACGGCCGAACACCTGATCGAAGTCACGCAGGCCCTCTTCCAGTTCCAGGCCGAACAGCGGCCAGCCTTTGTCGAGGCCGCGCTGCTGGCCCTCGGTCATGCGCCCGGCACGCATCACGAAGCTCTTGATGGTACGGCGCTGGCGACCGTCTTCGGTCAGTTCGGGCTGTTGGGTATCGGTCATGCTGGGCTCTTGTAGAGTGCTTTGCGACATGACGGGCCGGCGAAGCGGCCCGTAGCAAATCGTCATTCTTACTTGATCAGGCCATCCAAGGGGGAGGAGGCACTGGCATAAAGTTTCTTCGGCATCCGCCCGGCCAGGTAGGCCAGGCGACCGGCCTCCACTGCATGCTTCATGGCACGGGCCATCAGGATCGGGTCCTGGGCATGGGCGATGGCGCTGTTGAGCAGCACCGCTTCGCAGCCCAGCTCCATGGCGATGGTGGCATCGGAGGCGGTGCCCACGCCGGCATCCACCAGCACCGGCACCTTGGCCTCTTCGAGGATGATGCGCAGGTTGTAGGGGTTGCAGATGCCCAGGCCCGAGCCGATCAGGCCGGCCAGCGGCATTACCGCGATGCAGCCGATCTCGGCCAGTTGGCGGGCGATGATCGGGTCGTCGCTGGTGTACACCATCACGTCGAAACCGTCCTTGACCAGAATCTCGGCGGCCTTGATGGTCTCGATGACGTTGGGGAACAGGGTCTTCTGGTCGGCCAGCACTTCCAGCTTGACCAGCTTGTGACCGTCGAGCAGCTCACGGGCCAGGCGGCAGGTGCGCACGGCCTCGACCGCGTCGTAGCAGCCGGCGGTGTTGGGCAGGATGGTGTACTGCTCGGGGCTGATCACGTCGAGCAGGTTCGGCTCGCCAGGGTTCTGGCCAATATTGGTACGGCGCACGGCCACTGTGACGATCTCAGCGCCGGAGGCGGCGATGGCATCACGGGTTTCGTCCATATCCTTGTACTTGCCGGTGCCCACCAGCAGGCGCGACTGATAGGTACGGCCAGCCAGGGTAAAGGGCTTGTCGTTGCGAACTGGGCTCATGGAAAACTCCTCGTGAGGTCAACCGCCGCCGATGGCATGCACCACTTCCACCTGATCGCCTTCGGCGAGCAGGGTGCTGGCATGCTGGCTGCGTGGAACGATGTCCAGATTGAGCTCCACCGCCACCCGACGCCCGACCAGATCGAGACGCTCCAGCAGGTCGGCGACGCTCTGGTTGTCGGGCAGCTCGAAGGCTTCACCATTCAAGCGAATATGCATGGCGGCTGGCTCACAACTGTGGAGAGGGGCGGCATTCTAGCCCGAGAGCGGGCCACGACCAAGGTCAAAAGACGTCAACGGTCACCGGGCACGAGGCCCGCTCACACCAGCCTCCAGGCAGCCAGCCCCAGGCACAGCCAGCCGACGAGAAAGGCCACGCCACCGAAGGGGGTGATGATGCCCAGCTTGCCGATGCCGCTGAGCGTCAACAGGTAGAGACTGCCGGAAAACAGCAAGATCCCGAAGGTGAAGGCGCCGCCGGCCAGGTTGACCAGGCGTCCAGGAGCATGCAATGCCAACAGGCCGATGCCGAACAGCGCCAGGGCGTGGATCAGTTGGTAATGGGTGCCGGTCTGGAAGACCACCAGGTAATCGGAGCTCAGCCGATTCTTCAGGCCATGGGCGGCAAAGGCCCCGAGGGCGACGCCGGTAAAGCCGGCGAAGGCGGACAACAGCAGCCAGAGACGAGCCATGCAACCTCCCATGAATGAAATGAACGGCTATGCCGTGCAGTGTAACCCCTTGCCGCGTCAGAAAAAGTAAGCTGCGTTGTCACACCGCACCCTGATACGCGCCTCAGGCCATGAAGAAATTCGCGTGTAGCGTCCACGGCTGGGCTAACCATCTGGTTTAATAGCCGCCATGCTTCGTTCCCTGACCCGCCGCCTACTCAAACTGCTGCTCTGGCTGATGCTCGCCAGCGCATTACTGGTGCTCGTGCTGCGCTGGGTGCCGCCGCCCGGCACGGCGCTGATGGTCGAGCGCAAGCTCGAAGCCTGGGGCAACGGCCAGAGCCTGGAGCTGAAACGCCAGTGGCGCCCCTGGAAGGAGCTGCCGGACGATCTGAAGATGGCGGTGATCGCCGGCGAAGACCAGAAGTTCGCCGAACACTGGGGCTTCGACCTTGGCGCCATCCAGGCGGCATTAGTGCACAATCAGAGCGGCGGCTCGCTGCGTGGCGCCAGCACCCTCAGCCAGCAGGTGGCGAAGAATCTGTTCCTCTGGTCTGGCCGCAGTTGGCTGCGCAAGGGCCTGGAAGCCTGGTTCACCGCGCTGATCGAGCTGCTTTGGTCGAAGGAGCGCATCCTCGAGGTCTACCTCAACAGCGTCGAGTGGGGCGATGGCATCTTCGGCGCTGAGGCTGCCGCGCGCCACCACTTCGGTGTCGGCGCGCCCTATCTCAATCGTCAGCAGGCCAGCCAACTGGCGGCAGTGCTGCCCAACCCGCTGCGCTGGAGCGCCGGTCGCCCGGATGGCTATATCGCCCGTCGTGCGGCCTGGATTCGCCAGCAGATGCGACAACTGGGCGGTAGCCACTACCTCGATCAGCTCGAGCCGGTCAGGCCGAGTTGGTGGCCGCAATGGCTATAGCGCCCGCCGGTGAAGCGCTTTAGTCGGTGCGCGCGGCGCACCCTACGGATCGCCACCGATGTAGGGTGCGCTGTGCGCACCAAAAAACCACACAGCGACCTATGGGCGTGGAGCGAATACCCGTTTAGGCACGGCATGCAACAGCGCGACATCATCGCCTCGCAGATGCACGGTCAGCCCCCATTGCGGATAGACCCAGGCCTGCCCCTCGGCCAGCTCCAGGGTCAGGCGCGGTTGCCCCAGGCTGGCTGCCAGGCGTTCGCTGGGCAGGGAGGGCGGTGCGCCGAGATTGACTTCGGCAATGGCAAAATCCGCCATCTGCCCGAGCAGTGCTTCACTCAGTTCAACCTCGGCATCGCCGGCTTGCAGCCCCTGCGCGGCCATCAGGCTGTCACGCTGCTTGCCACTCAAGGCCACCTCGGCCTGCAGCGACCAGTCGCCCTCCTCGTCTTGAAGCTGGGCGCGATAGAGCAGGCGCGCGCCATCCAGGCGCGGCTGCAGCCACAGCTCACCAGGCGCCAGCGCTTGCACGTCGCGTAACGCCAGCTCGTCATCCGCCAGAGGTTGCAGCAGGGCATCGCGCCATTGTTGCAGACTGGCCAGCGGGTGCACCTCGCCACTGCGCATCAACCAGGCACCCCAGGCGAAGAACGCCACGGCTACGACGATGAACAGGAGCCAGTGCTGCGCTTTCAGAGGCGGCTTGTTCACGCTATTTCTCCAGACAGAAAAAAGCCGCACCTGGGTGCGGCTTTTCGGGTAAAGCGGGCTCAGGCGGCGATACAGCCCTTGAGCTTGTTCATGGCGTTCTTCTCTAGCTGACGGATACGCTCGGCCGAGACGTTGTATTTGGCGGCCAGGTCGTGCAGTGTCGCCTTCTCTTCGGCCAGCCAGCGCTGGTAAAGAATGTCGCGGCTGCGCTCGTCCAGGCTTTCCAGCGCCTCGTGCAGGTTGCTGCTGGAGCTGTCGCTCCAGTCGGCGTCCTCAAGCTGACGGGCCGGGTCGTAGCGGTGGTCTTCCAGATACTGCGCGGGCGACTGGAAGGCGCTGTCGTCATCGGCATCGTTGGCCGGGTCGAAGGCCATGTCCTGGCCGGTCAAGCGGCTTTCCATCTCGCGTACTTCATGCGGCTCGACGCCCAGGCTCTCGGCCACGGCCTCGACCTCGTCGTTGTTCAGCCAGGCCAGACGCTTCTTCTGGCTGCGCAGGTTGAAGAACAGCTTGCGCTGGGCCTTGGTGGTGGCCACCTTGACGATGCGCCAGTTCTTCAGGATGAACTCGTGGATTTCCGCGCGGATCCAGTGCACGGCAAAGGACACCAGGCGTACGCCCATTTCCGGGTTGAAACGCTTGACCGCCTTCATCAGGCCGACGTTGCCCTCCTGGATCAGGTCGGCCTGAGCCAGACCATAACCGGAGTAGCTGCGGGCGATGTGCACCACGAAACGCAGGTGGGCCAGCACCATCTGCCGGGCGGCCTCGAGATCCTGCTTGTAATAGAGACTCTCGGCCAACTCACGCTCCTGCTCGGGCGTCAGCAGCGGAATGCTGTTGACCGCATGCACGTAAGCCTCCAGGTTGGCGCCTGGAACCAGAGCATGAACAGGTTGCAAGGAAGTGGACATTGGAATCCTCCGATTCACGAACTCGTGCAGTGTAGCACTGCGCTATCTGATGCAGAGCCTGTGGATAAGTTCCTGTTCAGATAGTCAATATCAACCAAAACAATGACTTGTCAGCTTGCGTTCAGCCTTGCCGGCAGGCGCCTCAACGCGGCGCCAGCTCGTTCAGGTGTCGAGCAACCGCCAGCCAGGCGCCAATATAGCCCAACAGCACGGCGCCGAGCAGCAGGGAAAAACCATCGGAAGAAGGTACGCCACCCAGGGCGAAATCGCTACCGTAAAGACCAGACAAACGTACTACAGCATCGTTCAGCCAATCCAGCCCGAAGGCCAGCAGCAGCCAGGCGAACAGTCCGGCACCGAGGCCATACAGCGCGCCCATGTAGAGGAAGGGTCGGCGCACGTAGCCATCGGTGCCGCCCACCAGCTTGATCACCTCGATTTCGGCGCGGCGGTTCTCGATGTGCAGGCGGATGGTGTTGCCGATCACCAGCAGCAGGGCCAGCACCAGCAGCACGCTGAGACCGAAAACGAAGCGATCGCCCAGTTTGAGGATGGCGGTCAGGCGCTCGACCCAGACCAGATCGAGCTGTGCCTGCTCAACCTTGGGCAGTTCCGCCAGACGCTGGCGCAGGGCTTCGAGCTTGGCCTTGTCCACTTCCTTGGGCGTTACCAGCACCACGCCGGGCAGCGGGTTTTCCGGCAGCTCCTTGAGCGCCTGGCCCAGGCCGGAGAGCTGCTGAAACTCTTCCAGCGCCTGCTCGCGGCTGATCCACTCGGCATCGGCAACATCGTCCATCGCGGCGATCTGCTCGCGCAGCGCCTGGCCTTCGCGCTCGCTCGCGGACATGTCGAGGAACAGGGAAATCTGCGCGGCGCGCTGCCAGGAGCCGCCGAGTTTCTCGACGTTGTCCAGCAGCAGCGACAGGCCCATGGGCAGGCTCAGCGCCACGGCCATCACCCAGCAGGTGAAGAAGCTGCCGATGGGCTGGCGCGCCAGGCGGCGCAGGCTGTCCACCAGGCTGGCGCGGTGGCTTTCCAGCCAGGCGTTGAGCAGGGTACGAAAATCCGGCTCGTCTGCCGGGCCATCCACCACCTTGTTGCGCGGCGCGGCGCCGACCCGTTCGGCCGGCTGCGGCTTGGGCATCTTCGACGCGCTCATCAGGCCGCCTCCCCGTCACCGATCAGGCGACCGCGTTGCAGGGTGAGCATGCGCTGGCGCATGCGCGCGATCAGCGCCAGGTCGTGGCTGGCGATCAGCACCGTGGTGCCCAGTTGGTTGATGTCCTCGAACACGCCCATGATCTCGGCAGCCAGGCGCGGGTCGAGGTTGCCGGTGGGCTCGTCCGCCAGCAGCAGAGCCGGACGATGGACGATGGCGCGGGCGATGCCGACGCGCTGTTGCTGGCCGGTGGACAGGTCACCGGGTGCCTGCTCGGCCTTGTCGCTGAGGCTGACCCGCTCCAGCGCGGCGCCGACCCGCTTGGCGATTTCAGGCTTGGACAGGCCGAGAATCTGCAGCGGCAGGGCAACGTTGTCATAGACCGTGCGATCGAACAGCAACTGGTGATTCTGGAACACCACGCCGATCTGCCGGCGCAGGAAGGGAATCTGCGCGTTGGTGATGGTGGACAGATCCTGCCCGGCCAGCAGCAACTTGCCGCTGGTGGGCCGCTCCATCGCCAGCAGCAGGCGCAACAGGGTGCTCTTGCCAGCGCCGGAGTGGCCGGTGACGAAGAGGAACTCGCCGGGGCGAACGCGGAAGGTCAGTTCGTGCAGCCCGACATGGCCATTGGGGTAACGCTTGGCGACCTGCTCGAATCGGATCATGCCCGCTCGCGCTCCTCGAAGAGTGCCTGAACGAAGGCCTGCGCCTGGAACGGGCGCAGGTCATCGATGCCCTCGCCCACGCCGATGTAGCGAATCGGCAAGCCGAACTGCTTGGCCAGGGCGAAGATGACGCCGCCCTTGGCGGTGCCATCGAGCTTGGTCAGCGCCAGGCCGCTGAGGTTCACCGTCTGGTTGAACTGCTTGGCCTGGTTGATGGCGTTCTGCCCGGTACCGGCGTCGAGCACCAGCAGCACTTCGTGCGGCGCCGTTTCGTCCAGCTTGCCGATCACCCGGCGCACCTTCCTCAGCTCTTCCATCAGGTTGTCCTTGGTGTGCAGGCGCCCGGCGGTGTCGGCGATCAGCACGTCGACGCCACGGGACTTGGCGGCCTGCACCGCGTCGAAGATCACCGAGGCCGAGTCGGCGCCGGTGTGCTGAGCGATCACCGCGATGTTGTTGCGCTCGCCCCAGACCTGCAATTGCTCCACGGCAGCGGCGCGGAAGGTGTCGCCAGCGGCGAGCATGACCTTCTTGCCTTCGAGCTGCAGCTTCTTGGCCAGCTTGCCGATGGTGGTGGTCTTGCCCACGCCGTTGACCCCGACGACGAGGATCACATAGGGCTGCTTGGCGCTGTCGATCACCAGTGGCTGTTCCACCGGCTTGAGCAGGGTCACCAGCTCTTCCTGCAACGCCTTGTACAGCGCGCCGCTGTCGGCCAGTTCCTTGCGCGCCACGCGCTTGGTCAGGTTGCCGATGATGGCGGTGGTCGCCTCGACACCGACGTCAGCGGTGAGCAGACGGGTTTCCAGATCGTCGAGCAGGTCGTCGTCGATGCTCTTCTTGCCGAGGAACAGGCTGGCCATGCCCTCGCCGAGGCTGGCGCTGGTCTTGGACAGGCCTTGCTTGAGGCGGGCGAAGAAGCTCGGCTTTTCCTGCGTGGCAGGCACGGCGACAGGAGCAGGCGGGATGGCCTCGACCATGGGTTCGGGGGCCGCTAGCGGCACCTCAGCGACCACAGGCGCGGCCTCGACAACGCTTGGCGCTGGCTGCGGCGCTGGCGTGGTTTCGGCGGCTTCCGGCTCGGCTGCCGGCACGCTCTCGGAAACCGGCTCCGGCGTCGCCGGCTCGGCAGGTGCCAGAGCGGACTCAGGCTGCTCGGCTGGTGCTGGCTCGGTGGTGCTGTCCGCCGGTTTCTTGCGCCACCAACTGAACAGGGATTTCTTTTCTTCGGTCACAGGCGGATTCTGCGCGCCAGCCTCGGCCGGCGACTTCTTGTCGTCTTTGGAACCAAACATGGGTCGCTGCATCTCAGGGGAGCGGACGCCAACAGGCTGAAAAGCCTTGCCGCGCCGCCCCGGAAAAGGATGGGGTATCCTAGCACCTCTTCGCCCGCCGGCGGTACGACCGCCCAGGCTATCCGACAGGTCAGACTCTCGATGAATGCCATTGCCCGCCGCTCGCTCGGCTTGCTGTTCAGCTTGCTCTGCGCTCCGCTGACAACCTTCGCCGCCACCGCCCAACCCACCCACGAATTCGCCCTGGACAATGGCCTCAAGGTCATCGTCCGCGAGGATCACCGCGCCCCGGTGGTGGTCTCGCAGATCTGGTACAAGGTCGGCTCCAGCTACGAGACGCCCGGCTCCACCGGCCTGTCCCATGCCCTGGAGCACATGATGTTCAAAGGCAGCGCCAAGCTCGGCCCGGGCGAGGCCTCCGAAGTGCTGCGCAAGCTGGGCGCCGAAGAGAACGCCTTCACCAGCGACGACTACACCGCCTACTACCAGGTGCTGGCCCGCGACCGCCTACCGGTGGCCCTGGAGCTGGAAGCCGACCGCCTGGCCAGCCTGAAGCTGCCAGCAGACGAGTTCGCCAAGGAAATCGAGGTAATCAAGGAAGAGCGCCGCCTGCGCACCGACGACCGCCCCTCGTCCAAGGCCTTCGAGCGCTTCAAGGCCATGGCCTACCCGGCCAGCGGCTACAGCATTCCCACCATCGGCTGGATGGCCGACCTGGAGCGCATGCACATCGACGAACTGCGTGCCTGGCACCAGAAGTGGTATGCACCGAACAACGCCACCCTGGTGGTGGTCGGTGACGTGACCGTGGATGAGGTCAAGAGCCAGGTACAGCGCTACTTCGGCGACATCCCGCGCGGCGAAGTGCCCACTGCCAAACTGCCGCTGGAACTGGCTGCGCCGGGCGAACGCCGCATCACCCTGCACCTCAAGACCCAACTGCCGAGCCTGCTGATGGGCTTCAACGTGCCGGGCCTGGCCACCGCTGCAACGCCACGCCAGGTCTACGCCCTGCGCCTGGCCGCCGCCCTGCTCGATGGCGGCTACAGCGCGCGCCTGTCCACCCGCCTGGAACGCGGCGAAGAACTGGTTTCCGGCGCCAGCGCCTGGTACAACGCCTTCACCCGTGGCGACAGCCTGTTCATTCTCTCGGCCACCCCCAACGTGCAGAAGGGCAAGACCCTGGAACAGGTCGAGGCCGGCCTGTGGCGCGAGCTGGAAGCGCTGAAGAAAACGCCGCCGTCCGCTGCCGAACTGGCGCGGGTACGCGCCCAGGTCATCGCCGGTCTGGTTTACGAGCGCGACTCAATCAGCAGCCAGGCCACCAGCATTGGCCAACTGGAAACCGTCGGCCTGTCCTGGCAACTGATCGACCAGGAACTGGCCGAGCTGAGCGCCGTGACCCCAGCCGACATCCAGCAGGCCGCCCGCACCTTCTTCGTTCGCGACCGCCTGAGCGTCGCCCACGTACTGCCCGAAGAGTCCCGTAATGAGGAGTCCCGCCCATGAAGACTGAGCAACGCCGCCTGGGCCTGCTCGGCCTGATCCTGTCCAGCGCCCTGGCTCTGGGCGCCTGCGCCAACCTGTCCGACAGCACCGTGACTGGCGATGCCGCCAAGCTGCAGTCGCTGGCTGCGCTAGACGGCAAGGCGCCAACGCGCCGCACTCTGGATATCCAGACCTGGAACACCGCGCAAGGCGCCAAGGTGCTGTTCGTCGAAGCCCACGAACTGCCGATGTTCGACCTGCGCCTGACCTTCGCCGCCGGCAGCAGCCAGGACGGCGGCGTGCCAGGCCTGGCCACCCTGACCAACGCCATGCTCAACGAAGGCGTGCCAGGCAAGGATGTCGGCGCCATCGCCGCCGGCTTCGAGGGCCTCGGGGCCGAATTCGGCAACGGCGCCTACCGTGACATGGCCGTGGCCAGCCTGCGCAGCCTGAGCGCGCCGGAACAACGCACACCCGCCCTGGCACTGTTCAGCGACGTGCTGGGCAAGCCCACCTTCCCCGCCGACTCGCTGGTACGGATCAAGAACCAGTTGCTCGCCGGCTTCGAGTTCCAGAAGCAGAACCCAGGCAAACTGGCCAGCCTGGAGCTGTTCGAGCACCTGTACGGCCAGCACCCCTACGCCCACCCGAGCGATGGCACACCGCAGTCGATCCCGGGCATTACCCGCCAGCAACTGCAGGCCTTCCATGCCCGCGCCTATGCCGCCGGCAACGCGGTGATCGCCCTGGTTGGTGACCTCTCGCGCAGCGAGGCCGAGGCCATCGCCAATCAGGTTTCTGCTGCCCTGCCGAAAGGCCCGGCACTGGCGAAGATCCCCCAGCCACAAACACCCAAACCCGGCACCAGTCATATCGAGTACCCGTCCAACCAGACCCACCTGATGCTCGCCCAGCTCGGCATCGACCGCCGCGACCCGGACTACGCCGCCCTGTACCTGGGCAACCAGATCTTCGGCGGCGGCGGCTTCGGTACCCGGCTGATGAGCGAGGTGCGCGAGAAGCGCGGCCTGACTTATGGTGTCTACTCCGGTTTCAGCGCCATGCAGGCGCGCGGCCCGTTCATGATCAACCTGCAAACCCGCGCCGACCTCAGCGAAGGCACCCTGGCCCTGGTCAAGCAACTGCTCGCCGACTACCTGCGTGACGGCCCCACCCCACAGGAGCTGGACAACGCCAAGCGCGAGCTGGCCGGCAGCTTCCCGCTGTCCACCGCGAGCAATGCCGATATCGTCGGGCAACTGGCGTCGATGGGCTTCTACGACCTGCCGCTGAGCTATCTGGACGACTTCATGCGCGACGTGCAAAGCCTGACCACCGAGCAGGTCAAGGCGGCGATGGCCAAGCATCTCGACCCGAATGCGATGGTCGTGGTCACCGCTGGCCCGACTGTGCCGCAGAAAGAGCTGCCGCCGCCCACCGAGCGGCCAGCCGAGCGCCCCAGCACGGTGCCACACTGATGCGCGGGCGCACTCCGCAGAAACCGGCCGCCAAGGCCCATGGTGGCCAAGGCCAGTTGCGCATCATCGGCGGCCAGTGGCGTTCGCGGCGCTTCGCCTTCCCCGACGGCCCGGGACTGCGCCCGACACCGGATCGGGTGCGCGAAACCCTGTTCAACTGGCTGGCGCCTTATGTCGAGGGCGCCCATGTGCTCGACCCCTTCGCCGGCAGCGGCGCACTGCTGCTCGAAGCGCTGTCGCGCGGCGCCGCCAGCGGCCTGGCCTGCGACCTCAACCCAGCCTCGGTGGCAGCCTTGCGCGGACACCTGGCGACTCTGCAGTGCAGCGCTGGTGAAATCCAGCTAGGCGATGCTTTGCAGTTGCTGGCACGCCCGGCGCCGCGTCGCTTCGATATCGTCCTGCTCGATCCGCCGTTCCACAAGGATCTGCTGCAAGACGCCTGCAATCTGCTGGAGGCACAGGGCTGGCTAGCCGATGACGCCTGGATCTACACCGAAAGCGAAACCGCGCCCTCGACCCTGGGCCTGCCCGGCAACTGGCGCCTGCATCGGGAGAAACACACCGGCCAGGTGCATTACGCGCTGTGGCAAAGAAGTGCGTAGGGTGGATGTCGCCTTTTACATCCACCATGACGGCGTAATTGGTTTTATGGGAGGGTAGGCAAGCTCCGTAGCCTGGATGAAATCCAGGGCCGCCGCTCCCGGATTGCATCCGGGCTACGTCTAACGCCGATGATCGACCGCACCATGAACACTGACTTTCGCCCCGCCTGGTGGCTCCCCGGCCCGCATCTGCAGACGCTGTGGAACCCCTTCTGCCGCAAGCCGCCGCAGCTTGAACGCCAGCGCGAACGGCTGTGGCTGGACGATGGCGATTTTCTCGACCTCGACTGGCATGGCCCACACGATGCCCACGCGCCGCTGGTGCTGGTGCTGCATGGTCTGACCGGCAGCTCCAGCTCGCTCTACGTGCTCGGCCTGCAGCAGGCCCTGGCCGCAGGTGGCTGGGCCAGCGTGGCGTTGAACTGGCGCGGCTGCTCCGGCGAGCCCAACCTGCTGCCACGCGGCTACCACTCCGGTGTCAGCGAGGATCTGGCCTCGGTGGTGGTGCACCTGCGCGCACAGCGACCAATGGCACCGCTGTACGCCGTGGGCTATTCCCTGGGCGGCAACGTGCTGCTCAAGTACCTGGGCGAAAGCGGCGCGCGATGCCCGTTGCAAGGCGCCGTGGCGGTCTCGGTGCCCTTCCGTCTGGATCAGTGCGCCGACCGCATCGGCCTGGGCTTCTCGCGGGTGTACCAGGCGCATTTCATGCGCGAGCTGGTGGCCTACGTGAACAACAAGCAGCGCCTGTTCAGCGAGCAAGGCCGTGGCGAACACCTGTCGGTACTGGAGCGCCTCGGCCCGCTGGACGGCATGCGCACCTTCTGGGACTTCGATGGGCGCATCACCGCACCGCTGCATGGTTTCAGCGATGCCCACGACTATTACCGGCGCGCCTCCAGCCGCTTCTACCTGGGCGACATCCGCACGCGCACGCTGATCATCCAGGCCGAGAACGACCCCTTCATCTTCCGCCACAGCCTGCCGGCAGCCAGCGAGCTGGCGCCTGGCACCGAGTTCGAGCTGCACGCCAAGGGCGGCCATGTCGGCTTCGTCGAGGGCAGCCCGCGCCGTCCGGTCTACTACCTGGAGCGACGCATTCCGCAGTGGCTGGCCGCGCTGAACACAGGATCTGCGTAGCCTGGATGAAATCCAGGGGTCTATACACGCAATGCCCCGGATTGCATCCGGGCTACGGCTCTACCTCGGTGTTGTAGCCCGGATGGAAGCCGGGACGATACCAATCAGCCCAACACCTGCCCCAGGGGGACGTGCAGGCGCTCATACAGGGCCTCGACCGCCTCGCGCGCGGCCGGGGCGATATAGCCGCCTTCCAGCGCCAGCACCTGATAGATGCCACGGCGCAGCATGTCCTGGCTGAGGTTGTCCGGGTTGGCTCCGGCAGTGCAGAGAAAGCGCACCCAGGAGGTCATGATGATCCAGGCGTTGAGCGTCAGCGCCTCGATCTGCGCCGGGCCCATCAACAGGATCTCGGCGTCGACGAAACCCTGATAGATCGCCTGCGCCCCCACCAGGCAGCGCTGGGCGAAGGCGCGATAACGCTCGGCCAGCTCGGCATCGGAATCGAGCAGGTGTTCCAGATCGCGATGCAGGAAGCGGTAGTGCCACATCGCAGCCAGCAGCGCCTCCAGATAGAAGGTCTTGTCGTCCACGGTCAGCGCGCGCCCCTCGGGTGGGCGCAGAAAGCTGTCGACCTGCGCCTCGTACTGGGCGAACAGCTCGGCAATGATCACCTGCTTGTTGCGGAAGTGGTAGTACAGGTTGCCCGGCGAAATGCCCAGGTGGGCGGCGATATGGTTGGTCGTCACGTTGCGCTCGCCCTGGCTGTTGAACAGGCTCAGGCTCGCGGCAACGATGCGGTCACGGGTCTTTGGCGGCGCCATGCTCGGCTCGTTCTCGACTGCAAAATGGCAAAGGTACAGGCAGAAACAGGCGAAGTGTTACCTCGCCAGCTCGCCAAGGCCACGCGCTGACCTTTGGTTAGGGTGCAGGCAGATCGAGGGCGCGGCATCCTATTTGACAGACTAGAGCAATTACTCTAAACATCCAGTACCCCCAGACTGGAACGTTCCGGAGCAACGCCATGGCCAGCAACATCGCCTACCTGCAGCACAGCCAACAGCAGATCGATCAGCTAGACGACACCTTCGCCCTGCAGCGCTCGGCGTTCGCCGCCAATCCGATGCCGTCGGCCGAGCAGCGCATCCAGTGGCTGAGTTCCCTGCGCGAACTGCTGACCGAGCAGCAGGAGGCCCTGGTGGCAGCGATCTCCGAGGACTTCAGCAATCGCTCGGCCGACGAAACCCGTCTGGCCGAACTGATGCCCAGTCTGCACGGCATCCACTATGCGACCAAGCGCCTGCGCAAGTGGATGAAGCCTTCGCGGCGCAGCGTCGGCCTGCAGTTCATGCCCGCAGCGGCCAAGGTGGTCTACCAGCCGCTGGGAGTGGTCGGCATCATCGTGCCCTGGAACTACCCGCTGTTCCTCGCCATCGGCCCGTTGACCGGCGCGCTGGCCGCCGGCAACCGGGTGATGATCAAGATGAGCGAATCCACGCCGGTCACCTCGCTGCTGCTCAAGCAACTGCTGGCGCGCATCTTCCCCGAA